>NZ_JBXAPO010000011.1:0-201274 GCF_058804065.1 Bradyrhizobium sp. GW821-FHT13H05
GCGACGCGCGCCATCAAATTGCGCCGTAGCGAGCGCGGCTTGGATGGAAGGCCGGGGGGCCCGTTACCCCATCTACGCAGCGTGCTTGATGCAGACATCGGGGTCTAACACTCTGAAGGAAAGTCCATTTCCCGGATGAACGCGTGACCACCGAACCTCACTTGCGGCCCGTCGCCGCGACGGATGACCGCGTTCGTCTGGCACAGAGGTTGCTTCGATCAACTGCAATCTGGGTTGATCCGATGAGCTTCCGGCCGTTCACGAGCGAGTCCTACGCGCAAGACGACCGCCCCGAAGCCTGGCGGGACGTGTTGGCTGCGGTGGGCCTGCAACCGGCGACCGGCCATCCCTTCCTTGACGGACATGCAACCGCATCGCATCGCCATGCCGCGGGCGTCGCGCTGACGCGCATGGCCGCGGGCGCGCAGACCATCGGTCCGCTCTCGCAATCCAGCGAAGATATTCCGATCGCCCTGATGCCAATCGAGGACGGCATGGTGCTGAAGAGCGCCGGCGGCCACCGCATCGTTCCGGTCGGCCATCTCGTGCTGCTGCCGCGGAGCGGGGACTGGAGCATCGTGTTCCAGCGTGACATGCGCGCCGTCGTGCTGTCGGTGACGTCGGAAGCTCTGCACGGACGCCTCTCGGGCAGGCCGCGGCTCGGCGAGCCCCGCGTTGTTCCACCCAGCGGTTTTGCCGATGTGTTCTCGCGCCTGCTGGACGCCACCGCGCGCACGCTCGATACGTTGAGCGATGCCGAATGGAATTCGGTCGCGCAGTCGCTGGTCGATCTGCTCCTGACACTCGCGCATCAATTGGCGGCCTCGACATCCGATGCCGGATCGAGTGCGACGCAAGCCGCGCTGCTGCACCGAATCTGCCAGACCATCGAGCGCCGCCTCGACGATCCCGAACTGGTGCCCGCGCGCGTTGCGCAGGCGGAAGGGATTTCCGAGCGCTATCTGCAAAAACTGTTCGAGACGGTCGGCGACAACTTTACTCACTACGTCCGCGAACGGCGGCTCCAGCGCGCCTGGGCTGATCTCTCCAACCCGACCGAAGCGCATCGCTCGATCTCGGAAATTGCCTACGCTTACGGCTTTGGCGATTCCGCCCATTTCAGCCGCGCCTTCCGCCACCGCTTCGGCCTGCCGCCGCGCGAGTTTCGCCAGCAGGAGGCGGAACGGGCGACGACGCAGCACGGGATCACCGGTCAGCGCGGCTGGCCGCAGGAGGCGCTGGCTCAGCTTCGCGTGCATCAGGCGGGCGTGGAGGCGCGCAGCAATGTCTCCCGTACTGACGCCGATGAGCCGAGCACGGCCGAACGCAGGCACCATCATCTTCCGATCGAGGCCAACCGTGTTCACTGGGGCTATTTCAGCCGCTCGTTACAGCCACAGCTCGAGATCACCTCGGGCGATACCATCACCATCGAAACGCTGACGCAGCATGCCTCCGACGACCCCGAACTGATGATCGCCGGCGATGCGGCCGCCGAAAGCGTGTTCGGCTGGACCAAGGCGAGAAAGAACGTGGATCGCCGCGGCGCCGGCCCGATGGATGCCAGCGTATTTGGTCGCGGCGCCGGCGAAGGCTTTGGCGTGCACATCTGCACGGGACCCGTGGCAGTGAAGGATGCCCAGCCTGGCGACGTGCTGGAAGTGCGGATCCTCGACATCGTGCCGCGCGCGAGCCGTCATCCGAAACATGCAGGCCGCGTGTTCGGCTCCTCTGTCGCGGCCTGGTGGGGCTATCATTACGATGAGTTTCTGTCGGGGCCGAAGCCACGCGAGGTCGTGACGATCTACGAAATCTTCGACGACGCCGATGCGCCGCACGCCCGCGCGCTCTATTCCTATCGCTGGGAGCCGCAAACCGATCCGTTCGGTGTCGTGCACCCCACTTACGACTATCCCGGCATTCCTGTCTTGCCCGGCGCGGTGAAGCGCCGCCACGCCGTGCTCGACGGCATCCGCATTCCCTTGCGTCCGCATTTCGGCGTGATTGCGGTGGCGCCGCGCGAGGTCGATTTCATCGACTCCGTGCCGCCATCCTATTTCGGCGGCAATCTCGACAATTGGCGGCTGGGGAAGGGGGCGACCGTCTATCTTCCGGTCTCGGTGCCCGGCGCGTTGCTGTCGGTCGGCGATCCCCACGCCACGCAAGGCGATGGCGAATTGAGCGGCACCGCGATCGAATGTTCGATGACGGGGACGTTCGAGGTCATCCTGCACAAGAAGGCGGACCTCGCCGGGCAGCCGTTTGCCGATCTCTCCTATCCCCTGATCGAGACCGCGACCGACTGGGTGCTGACCGGCTTCAGCCATCCCAACTACCTCGCCGAGTTTGGCGCACAGGGCCAGAGCGAGGTCTACGCAAAGTCTTCGCTCGACCTGGCCATGAAGGACGCCTTCCGCAAGATGCGGCGCTTTCTGATGAACGTGAAGGGCCTTAGCGAAGACGAGGCGATCGCACTGATGTCGGCCGCCGTCGATTTCGGCGTCACGCAGGTGGTTGACGGCAATTGGGGCGTCCACGCCATCCTCAGCAAGCGTCTGTTTCAGGACGCGACTTAACAAGGACAGATTTCGTGAAATTCCACATGATCAGCGGCGGACCGAAGCCGGTCGCGCCCTTCAGCCACGCCGTCGAAACCGATGGCTTCATCTTCGTCACCGGCCAGATGCCGGACACGCCGCAAACCCCAGGCGTGCTGCCCGACGGCATCGTCGCGCAGACGCGGGCCGTGATGGAGAATCTGAAGGTGGTTCTCGCCGGCCTCGATCTCAGCCTCGAGCACGTCGTGATGACGCGGATCTATCTGACACGCTTCAAGGAAGACTACGCGACGATGAACGAGACCTACCGCACGTTCTTTCCGCCCGATCGCCTGCCGGCCCGCACCTGTGTCGGTGTCACCGGGCTTGCCTATGATGCGCTGATCGAGATCGACTTGGTGTGCCGGCGGCCGTGAGGCGATAGCCCGTTGCCCGGATGGAGCGAAGCGCAATCCGGGGCCTCTTTTCCACGGGCACGATTCCCGGATTACGCTTCGCTCCATCCGGGCTACGAGACCTTGTGTTGCCTGTCGGGCAAAACACACAAATAACGGGTCAATCCGCGCACGCGAAAATATTCCACTTTACCGAAATTCGGCTTTGGCGTATTCATGCGCCACCTCACCCCTGTCAGAGGGGCGTATCGCGATCGTCACGAACGCGGGGTGAGCTGCGGTGGACGTGAGTTGCATCGGCGCGAAGGGTTTCGCAGGGCGGGCAACCGTGAGCGAAGGACGTCGCGCACACGACCGGTGTGATCTGCGTACGGCAAAACCGTGTCGTCCTGGCGCCCGGGGTGGTGCGCCAAGTCTTGCAGTGATGTGGCGGCCCGACCGGGCACGCGCATCAGCCATCGGCAAGGCGACGGGGGCAATAGTGCAACGCTCCCCGGGGAGAGCTCGGCATAAGCCGTCAAACCACTGCGCAGGGAAGGCCGGATGTTTGGCTTCACCTGTATGCCGCTGTGCAGCTTTTCCAAGCACACGTTTCGCACAGTGGACCGTGGGTGCCCGGCCGGCACCCGGTCTTCCCTGCGCCCTCTGACATCGGAGGGTGTCGCGATGAAGCAAAGCTCGGGCGAACCACGCCGCGAGGATGCATAGGTGCGTCTGCGCGTCGAGATTCGAATTGACGAAGAGCGGCGTTGCCGCACACTCCGTCATTGCGAGCGCAGCGAAGCAATCCAGAATCCCTCGACGGAAAGACTCTGGATTGCTTCGTCGCAAGAGCTCCTCGCAATGACGTGGAGAGAGCGGTGTGTCGCAAATTGAATGTCGTGCGATCGCTCGCACTTTGACCTCAAATTGCCCCCCCGCGCGTGCAAGAAGTCTTGATCGGCGGTGATCCAGAGGTGATCACCCGGCTTGAACGCGGCCCCCCGCGCCAACGACTAACCTCCAGAGTGCATAAGGATCAGTGGAACGTGATCGTACCTCCTCTTCCTAAAGCACCAAAATGGTGCTTTAGTGCTTTCCATGAGCCAGTCGCCCCGAAACGCGCAGTCCGCGCTGCGTTACAGGCTTGCCCCTGACCCGGCCGCCAAGGCCGCCATGGAGGCGACGTTCAGGGCCTATGACCGTATGATGGAGATCCTGGACGAGGTCGCGCGGAGCCATAACGTCGGTTCCAACGTCGTCCTGCTGCACGCCCATGCCTATGATCCCATCCGGAAAGAAACCGCGCTGCCGTCGCGCCTGGTGACGCTGGGCCTGCGCGACCGCGCCGATTATCGCGCAGCGCAGGGCCGCCGCCTGCCGCTCGACGACAAGCTCGCCAAGATCAAGGGCCCCGCCACCATTTCGATTTCCACCGTGCAGGGGCGCTTCAGCGTGCCCTTCGACTATGTCGGTTACGCCGAGGGCTGGGGACAGAGCGCGCCCGCGCACCTGATCCGAACCGACGACGGTTTCGAAGTTCACTACGGCGTCACGCCGAACAGTCTGCCAGAGGAGGAGAACGCCATGGATACCATCGCTGCCGCCCCCGACAACTTCCTGTCCCGGGTCGGGCGCCTGATCGCCGGGATCGCCTATGATGCGATCGAGCAGGCGGAGGGCAACAACAAGCTCGGGGTGGTCGGACAGGCCATCCGTGAGATCGAACGCGCCGAGGCGGAGGCGCGCGATGCGCTCGCGTCCGCGCGGGCCGAGGAGTACCGGCTCAATGCCAGGCGTAGCGAGATCGAGCGCGAGATGACCGATCTCGCCGCCAAGATCGAGGGCGCGGTCACCGACGGGCGCGACGATCTCGCCCGCGCCGGCATCGCACGACAGATGGATCTGGAGGCGCAGTTCGAGGTGCTCTCCCGCGCCATCGACGAGAACAACGAGAAGATCGAACAGTGCGTCACCTCGCTGCGCGCCGTGCTGTCGGCATTGCAGGATGCCGAGCAGCGCCGCGCTGATCTTGCAAAGAGCGAAGCAGCCGCAAGCCATCAGGCCTCGACGTCGCCCCGGAAACAGGGTGGCGCCTCGGCGGCGGCGAAGGCGTTGCGTGCGGGCAGGGTGGTGGCGCGCGCCACCGGCGTTCCCGCAGCGATTCCGTATTCCAGCGACATCGACGAGCTCAGCACGTTGCATCGCGACAAGGAGATTGCAGCGAGGTTGGCTCGGTTGAAGTCGCGCTCCTGAGTCGTGTGTCATGAGCGCATTGCTCGAACACGTCTTGTCGCCGGAGGTCAGGCCGTTCGCGATCGCGGCGGCCATGATCGTCATCGTCGGCTCGATCGAGGTGGTCTCGATGCTGGTCGGGGCCTCGCTGAGCGAGATGCTCGGCACCAACATCGATTTCGGTCATCCCAGCGACAATGGCGTCATCAACGCCATTTCCTGGATCAATGTCGGCGGTGTGCCGCTGCTGATCTTCCTGCTGCTGGTGCTCGGCGCTTTCTCCATCACCGGCTTCCTGATCCAGGACGTCGCGCGGATGGTCGCCGGTCCGTTGCCGGCAGCGCTTGCCTCGGTCGGGGCGGTCGTCGTGTCGGTGCCTTTGGTTCGCGTCGCCAGCAGGACTATCGCGCGGGTCATTCCCAAAGATGAGAGTTACGCCATCGGCCTCGGCGATCTCGTCGGCCGCGTCGGTGAGGTCGTGGTCGGCCCACTCGACCAGGGCCCGCCCGGCCGCGTCAGCGTCGCCGATATCCATGGCAACCGCCATTTCGTCTGGGCGGTTGCCGCGCCGTCATCATCGCCCCTGCCGCAGGGAACCCTCGTCCTCCTGGTCGATCGCGTCGACACGCGCTTCGTGGCGGTCAAGGCCGACGATGAACTCAAACGGTCCAAGCCGACTCTAAGCAGTTAGCCAGCCCAGCTCATTAGCGGAGAAAGTCATGTTCGACATCGCAGTCCCGGCCATGATCGGCGTCGCGCTGATCGTCGTCCTCGGGATCGTCTTCACCATCCTCTACAAGCGCGCCACCCGCGATGAGGCCTTCGTGCGCACCGGCCTCGGCGGCAAGAAGGTCGTGCTCGACGGCGGCGCCATGATCCTGCCGATCTTCCACTCCTATGCCAGCGTCAATCTGAAGACGCTGCGGCTCACCGTCGAGCGCAAGGAGCGGGAATCCCTGATCACCAAGGACCGCCTGCGCGTCGACATCGTCGCCGAGTTCTACGTCCGCGTCCGCCCCGACGATGAAAGCATTGCGCTCGCCAGCCAGACGCTGGGCGCGCTGACGAATGATGCCGAAGCCCTGCGCAACCAGGTCGAGGCAAAATTCGTCGACGGCCTGCGTTCGGTGGCGGCCACCATGTCCATCCTGGAGCTGCAGGAGAAGCGCAGCGATTTCGTCAAGCACGTGCAGGCGACGGTCGAGTCCGACGTCAAGTCGAACGGTCTCGAGCTGGAATCGGTGTCATTGACAAAACTCGACCAGACCGACGTCAAATTCTTCAATCCGGAAAACTTTTTCGATGCCGAAGGTCTGACCCAGCTTAAGACCGTCACCGAGACGCGCCGGCGCGACCGCAACTCGATCGTGCGCGACAACGAGGTGGCGATTGCGCAAAAGGATCTTGAGGCGCGGCAGCAGACGCTGACCATCGAACGCACCAAGAAAGAGGCCGAGCTCTCCCAGGAACGCGACATCGCCAACAAGACCGCGAGCACCCGCGCTGAGGTTGCAACGGCGACCCAGACCGCGCGCCTGACCGAGGAGAACGCCCGCATCGATACCGACCGCGCGGTTGCCGAGAAGGAGGCGGGCGCAAAGCAGGTCAAGGAAACCGCGGTGATCGAGTCGGATCTCGCCATCAACAAGCGCAAGACCGACGCGCAGCGCGAGATCCAGATCGCCACGCAGGAGAACGAGATCCAGATCGCCTCCAAGAGCAAGCAGACCTCGGAAGCCGTCGCCGAAGCCAAGACCGCCGAGGCACTCGCCGTTTCCGCGGAGGAAAAGGTCGTGACGGCGCGTGCCGTCGAGGTCGCCGATCGTGCCCGTCTCACCCAGGTGCTCGCCGCGCGCACCGAGGCCGAGCGCAAATCGACCGAGGTGATCGTGGCGGCCGAAGCCGAGAAGAAGGCGGCGCTCGACCGCGCCGAGGCCACCAAGACGCTGGCGACGGCGGAAGCCGAGTCCAACAAGATCAAGGCCGTCGGTGTCAGGAATATCGGCGAGGCCGAGGCCGCAATCATCACGCTCAAGAACGAGGCGCAGAACAAGCTCGGCGCCAACGTCATCGATTTCGAGCTCGCCAAGAAGCGGATCGAGACCATGCCCTCGGCGTTGGCCGAGATGGTCAAGCCGATCGGAAACCTCAAGGACGTTCGCATCCTGCACACCGGCGGTGCGTTCGGCGGTAATGGCGCCGGCGGCGGCAATGTCGGCTTCGGCGAGGGGCTCGCCGGCGAGCTGCTCAAGGTGCATGCGCTGCGTCCGATGATCGACGAGATCCTGCGCCAGAGCGGTTTTGCGCCGGGCGATGATCCGGTGAAGGCGCTGGTCGGCGCCGTCACCGGAAAGGCCAACGGCGCGGCGGTCCCGCCGGCAGCCGTGCCCGCGCCGGAGAAAACAAACTCCGCCGATCTATGAATGCCGGTTCATTGCTGCGGAGAATTCGAATCGATAAGAAATCCCCGTGCGCGTCTCGCGTCGCGCACAACTCCGGAGCGACGGTCGATCGCGTGTTGAACCTTTCGATCGTGCTTCGGACGAATCTCTGAGGCAACGCCATTTGTTGCCGCGGCGCCTGCGCCGATCGACGCCAGGCGCCGGAGCCTCTTTCGATCGGGGATTTTCAAATGAAGTATTTTCTCTCCGGACTACTCGCGATCGGTCTAGCGATCGCCGCAGCGCCGTCCTTCGCGGCCGACGCCCGCAACGTCAACGTCGTCAACGAAACCGGCTATGCCATCAAATTCCTGGGCTTCAATGCTCCGGACGATGGCCTCGACGAGTGGGACAACGAGCTCGACAAGGTTTTGCAGAACCAGGCGACCACCTATGTCGAGTTCGACGAGGACGACGAGGGCTGCGTCTGGAACATCCGCGTCGACTGGCAGAACTACGACGAGTCCGTGCTGTGGAAGAACGTCAACCTCTGCAAGATCACCGCGCTGCGGCTGCGCTACGATCCCGGCACCAAGACCACGTCCTTCATCGCCGAATAATTTTGGCGCTCACGGCCGGAGGAGGGGCCGCAGGGCCCTTCCTCAGATGCGTTGCGGAAGATGACGAATTCGTCCTTTGCAAGCGCAAGCGGCTTTGTTATACGCAGCCGCGCGCGAACGAACGGTTCGCCTTTTCCTCGGTAGCTCAGCGGTAGAGCATCCGACTGTTAATCGGATGGTCGCTGGTTCGAATCCAGCCCGGGGAGCCAAATTTCACCGTAAATTCAGTGGCTTGCAGGCGCGTCCTGATGTGACGTGCGATGTCGTTTGAGCAGGCTCTCAACCCCACTCCGCTCAATCCACCGCAGAATCGCATTCAAGCAGCAGAATCGCATTCAAGCAGATGTGTACGAGCGCGGCTTCGCCCCCGGGCGGACGGCACCAAATCGACTTAATTCAAATTGAGCTTCGCAACTGCCGGATTTTTACGGAGCTGATTCCAATGCCCCACATCCAGATCGACCGTGCCCAGCTGGCTCCCTCGATTCTGCCGGCCGACGTTCCCGAGCTTAGCGACGACGAATGCCTCGCCTGCCTGAAGCGTGCGGTCGAGACGCCCGATTCGGCGCGGCTGGACGAGGTCGCGGCCCTGATCGGCCGCCTTGCGGTGACGATCGAATAGTCCTTCCCCTCGATGCGGTGAGTTGCGAATGCGTTGGCCTGCAGAGGCCAACGGCCATGTTGCGTTTTGGCCGGGCATGTTCCAAAGATGCCGCCAACTTATCGCAGCGGCATCGTCCGCATTTCAGGGTCCGCCAATGTCCGGTTTCTCGACCGCGCGCCTCAAAATGGTCGATGGCCAGGTGCGCACCAATGACGTCACCGATCGCCGTATTCTCGACGCCATGCTCAGTATTCCGCGCGAGGCCTTCGTGCCGGCCAGCCGGCAGGCCTTGGCCTATCTCGACCTCGATCTCGATGTCAGCGAGGGCGGCGCCAAGCGGTTCCTGATCAAGCCGCAGCTGACCGGCAAGCTGCTTCAGGCCGCCGAAATCGGCGAGGGCGACAGCGTGCTGGTGGTCGGCTGCGCTACGGGGTACCTCGCCGCGCTGGCCGCGAAGATCGCGCGCCAGGTCACCGCGACGGAATGTGATTCGGCCCTGGTCGCGAAGGCCAAGGACGCCTTCGCCAGCCTCGGGCTCACCAACGTCACCTGCAAGGCCGCTGCCTGCACCGCGGGCGATGCATCTGCCGCGCCCTATGACGTGATCATCCTCAATGGCGCTACCGAGTTGACGCCGGAGGGGCTGCTCGGGCAGCTCAAGGACGGCGGGCGCCTGGTGGGGGTATCTGCCGAATCCAGGCCGCCGCGGGCCATGATCGTGACCCACACCCATGGCGAATTCGGCCATCGGGCGCTGTTCGATGCCGCTGCCCCGGTGCTTCCCGGGCTGGAACGGGCCGCCGCCTTCGTCTTCTGACGGCCCAAAGCCTGTTAAAATCCCGTTCTGAATCAGAAGTGTGGCCGGGATGCTGCACGTGAAGAGTTTCCACCGGGAACTACTCTCAGGTAGTTCCGTCGCGCTTGACCGCGTCCTATGTTGCGGCGGGGCAACGACTCCAGTGGTAGACGGTAACCCAGCTCGCGGGCACGAGCCGGGCGCTAGAATGAACGGAATTTTTGGGATGCATGGGGTGAAGCTCTTCACCGGAGCTGCGGTTTCGGTCCTGTTGCTGGCGCTTGCGGGGCCTACGCCTGCCTTGGCGGATACGATCGAGGCCGCCTTGGTGCGCGCCTATCAGAACAATCCGCAGCTCAACGCGCAGCGAGCACAGGTGCGCTCGACCGACGAGAACGTGCCGCAGGCGCTGTCGGGCTATCGCCCCAAGGTCAATGTGACCCTCAGCTCCGGGTCTCAGTATCAGGATATCCAACAGGCACAGAAGGGCCTGCCGATCCATAGCGACCCGCCGCTTAACCCCAACAGCGCCAGCCTGACCATCAACCAGACGCTCTACAACGGCAATCAGACCGCCAACAGAACGCGCGTGGCTGAGAGCCAGGTCTCCGGATCCCGCGAGGCGCTGCGCGTGCTCGAGCAGACGGTCCTGCTGCAGGCTGCCACGAGCTACATGGATTACCTGCGTGATGCGGCGACGCTCGAAGTTCAGCGCAGCAACGTGCGCGTTCTCGAGCAGACGCTGAAGCAAACGCGCGATCGTTTCAATGTCGGCGAAGTCACCCGCACGGACGTGGCGCAATCCGAAGCCCAGCTCGCTGCCGGCAGGACGCAGGCGCTGACCGCCGAATCGAATCTCACCACGACGCGGGCGAACTTCCGCCGGATCATCGGCAACGAGCCGACGAATCTTGCCCCGGGCTCGCCGGTCGATCGTTTCCTGCCCGGGACGATCGCATCCGCCGTCAATCTCAGCCTGGTGGAGAACCCCAACGTCACGGCTTCGATGTACGGCATCGACGTCAACTATCTCCAGGTCAAGATCAACGAAGGCGCGCTGCTGCCGACGGTCACGGTCCAGGCCGGCATCACCCAGGCGTACCAGCAGAGCCTGACGGTCTTCCGGACGACGACCGCTTCCGCCATCGCGACCGCCTCCGTGCCGATCTATCAGGGCGGCGCTGAATATGCGCTGATCCGCCAATCGAAAGAGAACCTGGCGCAACAGCGCCTGAATCTCGAAACCACCCGCGATCAGACCCGCGCCAACGTGGTGCAGGCCTGGGGCCAGCTGGAAGCCGGCAAGGCGCAGGTGCAGTCCGCACAGGCACAGGTCACGGCCTCCGAGATCGCGCTGAACGGTGTGCGCGAAGAGGCCAAGGCCGGACAGCGCACCACCCTCGACGTGCTCAACGCCCAGCAGGCGCTGGTCAACGCCCGCGTTGCTCTGGTGACCGCGCAGCATGATCGCGTGGTTGCGTCCTATTCGGTGCTCAACGCAGTTGGCCGTCTCGCACCGCAGGTGCTCGGTCTCAACACCACGGTCTACGATCCCAGCGTGCACTACCAGCAGATCCGCGACAGCTGGGCCGGCGTGCGCACGCCTGACGGGCGCTGAAGTCCCGTAGTCAACCGGTCGGCCTCGCAAACAGCCGAGGCTGACCGGTGCTTTGCTTGCAATCGTCAAAATCCCTGACATAGCCTTGCCAAGAAGATGCGGGTCGATTCGCCCTGCATCCGATGTCGTGTGCGTAAAGCTTGAGTGCCGAGGGCAGGGGCGCACCGCCGCACGTTGAGCCGTGATCTGGGGACAAGTCGGGCTGCCGCGGCGAAAATGTCGGGGCGTCCGTTGCGGAACCGGCCAATCCTGTCGTGCTTGGTGTAAAACAACGCATGCGAGGGCGTTGATGATGTGGAGTCGGAGATGACGCAGCCTGCAAAGGTCACAGAACCCTCGATGGAGGAGATTCTGGCCTCGATCCGGCGCATCATTGCCGACGATGAGGCCAAGCCGCCGCCGGCCGAGGCCGCAAAGCCCGCGCCAGCGCCCGCCGCGCCTGCACCAAAGCCACAGGCGATGAACGACATCCCGCCCTCCAAGGTTGCTGCCGCCAAGCCTGCCGCCGAGAAGCCCGCACCGCCGCCGGCTGCAAAGCCGGCTCCAGCGCCACCGGCGCCTGCGGCGGATGCATCCAATAATCAGGACGATATCGACGCGCTGCTGGCCGGGCTCGACGCTGCCACGCCTGCACCGGAGGTCCGTGCGCCTGAGCCGGAGCCCGAGCCTGAACCCGATGTGCTCGAATTGACCGACGAGATGGCGGTCGACCCGACGCCGGCTCCTCCGCCGCCGAGCTTCCGCAGGGTCGAGCCGCGCGACGATCTCGAATTCGCCGAATCGCCGCCGCCGCGCCCGGCGCCGCCGCCGCCGTCTTACGCGCCGGTGGACTTCGATGACCCGCCGCTGCCGCCGCAGCAGCCGATCCTGGCGCAGACGACGGTCTCCGCCGTCGAATCCGCCTTTAACTCCCTGGCCCATACGGTGCTCAGCAGCAACGCGCGGACGCTGGAGGATCTGGTCAAGGAGATGCTGCGCCCGATGCTGAAATCCTGGCTCGACGACAATTTGCCGGGTCTGGTTGAACGCATCGTGAAGGCCGAAATCGAGCGGGTCTCGCGCGGCGGCAGGTAGAGCGGGCCACTGAGCCCTCATAAAGCCCTGCTTGTGCGTCACATTCGGTCTGCCAACCGGGCCGGAAAGCCCGTTTGCCGCTGACCTTTTCGTTGACTTGCCCCCCGCGCGCGGCTTTCTAGCGACCCCATGATCGAGAAAAATTACCAGCCCGCCGATATCGAAGCCCGCATGTCCGTCGTGTGGGAGGACAGCCTTGCCTTCAAGGCCGGCCGCCCCGACCGCCGCGACGCGGTGCCCTTTACCATTGTGATCCCGCCGCCGAACGTGACGGGCTCGCTGCATATGGGCCACGCCCTCAACAACACGCTCCAGGATATCCTGTGCCGGTTCGAGCGGATGCGCGGCCGCGACGTGCTGTGGCAACCCGGCACCGACCATGCCGGCATCGCCACCCAGATGGTGGTCGAGCGGCAGCTGATGGAGCGCCAGCAGCCCGGCCGCCGCGAGATGGGCCGCGAGAAGTTCCTGGAGCGGGTCTGGCAGTGGAAAGCCGAGAGCGGCGACACCATCATCAACCAGCTCAAGCGCCTCGGCGCGTCCTGCGACTGGTCACGCGAGCGCTTCACTATGGACGAGGGCCTCTCGAAGGCCGTCGTCAAGGTGTTCGTCGAGCTGCACCGCGACGGCCTGATCTACAAGGACAAGCGGCTGGTCAACTGGGACACCAAGCTGCTCACCGCAATCTCCGATCTCGAAGTGCAGCAGACCGAGGTCAAGGGCAACCTCTGGTATCTGCGCTATCCGATCGAGGGCAAGATTTTCAACCCTGAGGATGCCTCGACCTTTATCGTCGTCGCCACCACGCGGCCCGAGACCATGCTCGGTGATACCGGCGTGGCCGTGCATCCCGAGGACGAGCGCTATCAGAAGCTGGTCGGCAAGAACGTCGTCCTGCCGCTGGTCGGCCGCAAGATCAAGATCGTCGCCGACGAGTATTCCGATCCGGAGAAGGGCTCGGGCGCGGTCAAGGTGACGCCGGCGCACGACTTCAACGACTTCGAGGTCGGCAATCGCCATGGCCTGCGCCGCATCAGCGTGCTCGACAAGGAAGGCTGCCTCGATCTCGTCGACAACGAGGATTACCTGCGAGGCCTGCCCGAAGGCGCCTCGCAATTCGCCGAGGAGTTCAACAAGGTCGACCGCTTCGCGGCGCGCAAGCGCATCGTCGAGCGGCTGGAATCGTTCGGCTTCGTCGAGCGGATCGAGCCGCATACCCACATGGTGCCCCATGGCGACCGCTCCAACAGCGTGATCGAGCCGTACCTGACCGACCAGTGGTACGTCGACGCCAAGACGCTGGCAAAACCCGCGATCGCAGCGGTGCGTTCGGGCGAAACGACCTTCGTGCCGAAGAACTGGGAAAAGACCTATTTCGAGTGGATGGAGAACATCCAGCCGTGGTGCATCTCGCGCCAGCTCTGGTGGGGCCATCAGATCCCGGCCTGGTATGGTCCGGATGGCAAGGTGTTCGTCGCCGAGACCGAGGAAGAGGCTGTCAGCCACGCGCTCGGCTATTACGTCGAGCAGGAGGTCATCACGGCCGAGCAGGGCCGCGAGATGGCGCTCGACCGCAACAAGCGCGAATGCTTCATCACGCGTGACGAGGACGTGCTCGATACCTGGTTCTCCTCGGCACTGTGGCCGTTCTCGACGCTCGGCTGGCCCGAAGATGCGCCGGAGGTGAAGCGCTATTATCCGACCAATGTGCTGGTCACAGGCTGGGACATCATCTTCTTCTGGGTCGCCCGCATGATGATGATGGGCCTTCACTTCATGAAGGAGGCGCCGTTCTCGACGGTCTACATCCACCGCCTCGTCCGTGACGAGAAGGGCGCGAAGATGTCGAAGTCGAAAGGCAACGTCATCGATCCGCTCAACCTGATCGACGAGTACGGTGCCGACGCTCTTCGCTTCGCACTGGCACGCGAGGCAGCGCACACGCATGATATCAAGCTGTCGTCGCAGCTGGTCGAGATCAATCGCAATTTCGCGACCAAGCTGTGGAATTCCTGCCGCTTCGCCGAGATGAACGACTGCGTCGTTCCGGAAGGTTTTGAGCCGGCGAAGGCCAAGGAGCCGCTGAATCGCTGGATCGCGCACAAGTCTGCGGAGGCCACGCGCGAGGTGACGGAGGCACTTGAAGCGCATAGCTTCAACGAAGCCGCGAGTGCGATGTATCGGTTCGTCCTGAACATCTATTGTGACTGGTACGTCGAACTCGCAAAACCTGCGCTCCTCGGCGCGGATGGCCCGCTCAAGGCAGAGACCCGCGCCATGGTGGCCTGGGCGCGCGACGAGATCCTGAAGCTGCTGCACCCCTTCATGCCCTTCATCACCGAAGAGCTGTGGGAGGTGACGGCCAAACGCGACGGCCTGCTCGCGCTGGCAGAGTGGCCGCTGAAGTCGTCCGAGCCGACGCCGGAGCAACTGGCGATGCTCGCGGCGGCCGCCGGCCCGACCGATCCGCTGATCTCGCCGGCGCTGATCATGCCGATCTTCGACCATGCCGATTTCAGCGATCCCAAGGCGGAAGCCGAGATTGGCTGGGTGATCGACCTCGTCACCCAGATCCGCTCGGTGCGCGCCGAGATGAACATTGCGCCGGCGACGCTGACCGCACTGGTGCTCGTGGGCGCCTCGGCCGAGACCAGGGAGCGTGCCCCGCGCTGGACTGACGTCGTCAAGCGGATGGCGCGCTTGTCCGAGATCTCCTTCACCGACAGCGCACCCGACGGAGCGGTCCAGCTGCTCGTGCGCGGCGAGGTGGCTGCGTTGCCCCTGAAGGGCATCGTCGATGTTGCCGCCGAGCGCACCCGTCTCGACAAGGAGATCGGCAAGGCGGAGGCCGACATCAAGCGCGCCGAATCCAAGCTCGCGAACGAAAAGTTCGTCGCCAACGCGGCCGAAGAAGTCGTCGAGGAGGAGCGCGAAAAGCGTGAGGCGGCGCTGGCCCGCAAGGCCAAGCTGCTGGAGGCGCTGGAGCGGCTGAAGCAGGCCTCGTAGCCACGCTGTCATTCCGGGGCGATGCGCAGCATCGAACCCGGAATCTCGAGGTTCCGGGTTCGCGTCTTCGACGCGCTCCGGAACGACAACTACTTCGGAAACGGCTTGCTGAGGAATTTCGAGCCCCTGACGCCATAGCGCCAGGGCAGCTCGACCGCCTTGGTGATGCCGATCCGGACGCCGGTTGCCACCTCCACATCCTCGGTCCGCGCATGCAGCGCGATAGGCGGCCGGTCGAGGGGCAGGGTGTTGTGCGCGATGGTGATGCCGAGCGCCTCGGTCAGCTTGCCCGGGCCCGAGCATAACGCACGCACATCGACTGCGTGGCGCCGCCGCCGCATCGCGGCCAAACCATGCGTCGGCTCCAGCGCGCGGATCAGCACGGCGGCGGCCGAGCCTTCCGCCTCGCAGACGAAGTTGACGCACCAGTGGATGCCGTAGGAGCGGTAGACATAGGCGAAGCCGGGCGGGCCGAACATGACCTGGTTCCGCGGCGTCGGGCCGTTATAGGAGTGCGCGGCAGCCTCGGTATGATGATAGGCCTCGACCTCGACGATAAGACCGCCGACGCCATCGACCAGCATAGTCGCGCCGATCAGGTCGTGGGCGACCTCGCGGACGCCGCGGCCGAAAAAGCTGCGCTTCAGGGCCTTGCCGAGCCGTTGTGGAGAGGTCTTCGAGTTTGGAGCCATTCGAGGTGAGAATCGCTTGAGAACAGAGCAGGATATTGCCCATATCTGCCATGTTCCCTGAAGCGGGGCGAGCCGGGTTGCGATGCCGGGCCAGACCGACTAGGTAGGACCTGAACAGACCGGATACCCCATGGTCGTTATTGTCGATACCATCACGAACCCGCTGCGCCCGCGCCACCCCGAAAAGGTGAATCGCCCCGATTCCGCTTCGCCGCCGAAGCCGGACTGGATCCGTGTGCGCGCGCCCAACACCCGCGGCTATGCCGACACCCGCAACATCGTGCGCGCCAATGGCCTGCACACGGTGTGCGAGGAGGCGGGCTGCCCGAACATCGGCGAGTGCTGGGACAAGAAGCACGCCACCTTCATGATCATGGGTGACACCTGCACCCGGGCCTGCGCCTTCTGCAACGTCAAGACCGGCATGCCGAACGCGCTGGATGCAGCCGAGCCTGAGAATGTTGCCGAGGCCGTGGCCAAGCTGGGCCTTGCCCACGTCGTCATCACCTCGGTGGACCGTGACGA
The DNA here is from genome assembly GCF_058804065.1 of Bradyrhizobium sp. GW821-FHT13H05. Lineage (NCBI taxonomy): Bacteria > Pseudomonadati > Pseudomonadota > Alphaproteobacteria > Hyphomicrobiales > Nitrobacteraceae > Bradyrhizobium > Bradyrhizobium sp. GW821-FHT13H05. The sequence goes on from NZ_JBXAPO010000011.1 coordinate 16,484, forward strand.
TCTCGCCGACGGCGGCGCCGAGCATTTTGCCCAGACCATCCGCGCGATCCGGGCCGCGTGCCCCTCGACCACGATCGAGATCCTGACGCCGGACTTCCTGCGCAAGGAGGGCGCGCTGGAGGTCGTCGTTGCGGCGAGGCCCGACGTGTTCAACCACAATCTCGAGACCGTGCCATCGCGCTATCTGACGGTGCGGCCCGGCGCGCGCTATTTTCACTCGATCCGGCTGCTGCAGCGGGTCAAGGAGCTCGATCCCACCATCTTCACCAAGTCCGGCATCATGGTCGGGCTCGGCGAGGAGCGCCACGAGGTGCAGCAGGTGATGGACGATCTGCGCTCGGCCGACGTCGACTTCCTGACAATCGGGCAATATCTCCAGCCGACCCGCAAGCACCATGCGGTGATGCGCTACGTGCCGCCGGACGAGTTCAGCTCTTACGAAAAGGTCGCCTACACCAAGGGCTTCCTGATGGTGTCGGCGAGCCCGCTCACCCGCTCGTCGCATCACGCCGGCGAGGATTTCGCGAGACTGAAGGCCGCACGGGCCGCGACTGCCCGCTGAACGCTATGCCAAAATTTTCGAGCAAGCGCCGTGTCAATCACAGCGCACCCAAGATGTTTGATCTGGTCGCCGACGTCGAGCGCTACCCGGAATTTGTGCCGCTGTGCAGCGCGCTCAAGGTGCGCCAGCGCATGGAAAAGCCCGACGGCACCGAGGTGCTGGTCGCCGACATGACGGTGTCGTTCAAGCTGGTGAAGGAATCCTTCACCAGCCGGGTGACGCTCGATCGCGCCAATCTGAAAATCCTGGTCGAGTATCTGCAAGGTCCCTTCAGCAACCTCGAAAACCGCTGGACCTTCGAGCCCAAAAGCCAGGAGGAGGGCAATGGCGTCTGCGACGTCGGCTTCTTCCTCGCCTATGAGTTCAGGAGCCGCATGCTGGCGATGCTGATGGGCTCGATGTTCGATGCCGCGTTTGCACGGTTCTCAACGGCGTTTGAGAAGCGGGCGGATGCGATCTACGGCCGGCCGAAGCTCGCGTCGACGTAGCCTTCGACTGGGCACACTTTCTCCGCCGTCATTGCGAGGAGCCCTTGCGACGAAGCAATCCAGAATCCTTCCGCGGAAAGAGTCTGGATTGCTTCGCTGCGCTCGCAATGACAGCGGGGCTCAATCCACCGCCTTCACCACGTCCGGCGGCTGCGACGCGTAATAAGCCGCGGCCTGCTCGATCTCCTGCGGCGTCATCGCGCGCGCGATGTTGCGCATCTGCTGGCTGATGTCGTTGCGCCGCTCGCCTGAGGCGAAGGCCTGGAGCTGCGCTTTCATGTAGGCCTCGGACTGTCCCTCCAGCCACGGGCTGCCGGTCTTGTTGTCGAGGCTGCCATGGCAGGCCCCGCAGGGCGCGATGCCGCGGATCGGTGCGCCATAGATGACGATATTGGGTTTCGGCAGCTGCGTCGTCGGGTGATAGGCCGGCAGCCGCGGCAAATACGCATAGTAGTTCGAGAGATCGGCGATCTCCTGATCCGTCAGGTTCACCGCGAACGGCGACATCACGGCGTTTGTGCGCGCGCCGGCGCGGAAATCGTGCAGCTCCTTGTAGATCACGGCCGCATACTGACCGGCGAGGTTCGGCGAGTCCGCGCGGCTGATGCCGGTTGGGCCGTGGCAGATCGCGCAGCGCTGCGCCAGCGTGGCGCCGCGGCCGATCGCCTCCTGGCTCGGACGCGACAGCGTGTGCGAGGTCAGCACGACGTCCGACAGGCGTCTTGTCTGTTCGGGCGCCGTGACGTTCGCCGCACGCTGCGGCACGCCGGCGGCGCTGCAGATCGCGTCCCAGACATTGGCGAACTGAACCCAAGGCTGCGCGAAGGGCAGCACGATGAAGCCGGCAACCGCCGTCACGACGAGGATTCCAGCGATGACGCCGACGCCGATTGTGAAATGTCGGTTGCTGAACGTGAAGAGGTCGCGGGCGCTCATCACTGCGCTCCCACATAGACTGCTGGCACCGAGGTGCCTTCACTCAGTGCCAGATTCAGGATCGGATAGCCGTAATTGGTGAGGGTGAGGGCGATCATCAGCGCCACCCACAGCGCATGCGTGTTGAGCGCAACCGGAACGGTGGCCGGCTGGTGCACAGCAATCGCGAACCGATAGGGACCGGCATCAACCTGAGGCGTCCGCATGCCGCGCGCCAGGATCACAATGAACATGATGCCTGACGTCAGCAGGATGAAGCCGCCGATCGCCGACAACGTGACGGAGAGCGCCTGCGGCGCGATCGCGGGATCGCCGAAGTCGAAATAGGCCATGCGGCGCGGCATGCCCAAAATGCCGACCCAGTGCCACGGGAAGGTCGTGACGATCATGCCGGCGAACCACAGCCAGAGCTGGGTACGGATCAGGCGGATGTCGATCAGCTCGCGCCCGGTCAGATGCGGCCACAGATCATAGGCGATCGCAAAATACATGATGACGATGGCGCCGCCGAAGATCAGGTGGAAATGGCCGGTGATCCATTGCGTGTTGTGGATCGAGGCATCGAGCTGATAGCTCATGTTGATGAGGCCGCCGGCGCCGCCGAAGCCGAGCATGACGAACGAGAATGCCAGCGCCAGCATCATCGGATTGTCCCAGGGCAGGGCCCTGATCCAGCCGAACATCCCGCGGCCGCCGCGCAGGCGCGCGGCAATCTCGACCGAGGCGCAAATCGTGAACACCGTCAGCAGCGTCGGCAACGCGACCAGCGCGGTGAAGGCCGAATGGATGAACTTGAATCCGGCGCCCACCATGGGATCGGCGAAGGTGTGGTGCATGCCGATCGGCATCGCCACCACCAGGAACAGGATGAAGGAGATCCGCGCCATGCTGTCGGAATAGACCCGGCCGCCGATCGCGCGCGGCACGATGGTGTAATAGGCGATGTAGGTCGGCATCAGCCAGAAATAGACGATGGCGTGCAGCGTCCAGGAGAAGAAGATGCGGGCGAGGCCGGCGTCGATCGTGGCCTTCAGCCCCGCCGCCACCGGAATGATCTGGAGCAGCAGCTCCAGCGCCGCGCCGACCGCGGTCCAGGCCCACAGATAAGAGCCCGCGACATTGGCGAACATGGCGAGCGGCACCGGTGCGCCGGGATGGGCCTTGCGCCAGACGCGCAGATTGACCGACATCAGCGCGACCCAGATCCAGGAGCCGACCACGACGAGGACGACCCCGAGATAGTAGAAGACGTTGCCGATCAGCGGTGGGTAGAACGTGTAGAGCACCGAGGCGCGGCCGAGCGCGATCGGAATCACCGCCATGATGCTGCCGGCGACGATCAGCCAGAATCCGGTCCAGGCCCAGCGGACGCCGACCAGGCGTTGCTCCAGCGCGGACTCGCTGATGGCATAGCCAAAGCCCATCGCGACCAGGGTTGGGAAGACGTAGCCCATCACCGTGCCATGCGCTGTCAGCGAGCGGTAGTAGAGCTCAGGGTTAGACAACCAGGTGCCGATCGGGCTGCGGATGAACATCTGCCAGGCGCCGAGCGTCAGCGCAAAGCCGAACACCGCAAAAGCCAGCCAGAAATGGGCGAGGATGAGCTTCCTATTGACCAACACAGCTCAGCCTCCCGCCGCCCTTCGCGCGACTCGCGAAGTCAGCCTTGTCGATCACCTTGACCTTGCCCCACATGCCCTCATGGCCGAAGGAGCAGAACTCCTGGCAGGGCATCAGATAGTCGCCGGTCCTGGTGAAGCGCATCAGCTGCTCGGAGATGTAGCCCGGCACCAGCATGGTGTTGACGTTGGTGCCCTGGATCAGGATGCCGTGAACGACGTCGGCGCTGGTGGCGCGCAATGTGATCGGCGTATCTGATGGCACCACGATGCAGGCCGGCGTGAAGGAATATTGTTGACCGATCGCGCGCACGGTCACATTGCCGTTGGCCTCCAGCACGCTGCCGAGATTGCTCTCGACAAATTCACCGGAGAGATGAATCCGCGAGGGATCGGTGGTCTCGACGCGCGGCTGCGGCATGGTCGCGCGATGGATTCCGGCGAATGCCGCCAGCAGCGCCATCATCACGATGATGATCACGGCAATGGTGGCCCAGCGCCGCTCGACGCGGGCCGCGACCTCGGCGCTGGCGCTGCCGTGGGCTTGCTCTGCGCTCATTGCAGCGATCCGCGCGGCAGGAAGACGAACAGGTAGAAGGCGAGCCACATCGCGACGACGCAGGCCGTGGCGATGCCGGCGACCACGATCGCGCCTGACGGTCCCTGGGCGACGACCTCCTCGACGGCCTGGTCGGCGGCGGCCGGGCTGGTCGGCGGATCGGAATTGAACATGGCGCGCCTTTCAGTTCAGCGGTGCGGAGCGCAGCTCGTTGGCCTCGCGCGCCGAGACCGGCGTGCCGCGATTGCCCCAGGCGGTGCGGATGTAGGAGACCACGGCGGCGACCTCGTTGTCCGAGAGCAGGCCCGCGAAGGGCGGCATGCCATAGGGCATCGGATTGCCCTTGGTGCCCGGCGGATAGCCGCCGTTGAGCACCATGCGGATCGGATTGACCGCCGACTGCATCTCGATCGACTGGTTGTTGGCGAGCGGCGGCCAGTGCGGCGGCTTGCCTTCGCCCTGCGCGCCATGACAGCTCGCGCAGTTCTTGTCGTAGACGGTCTTGCCGAGGCTGACCAACAGGCTGCTCTCGGTGGTCGGCAGCGCCGAGCTCGGTGGCGGCGAGGGCGAGGGCTCCGCGATGCCCTTGAGGTACACGGCCATGGCGCGCGTATCCTCGTCGTTGAGATATTGCAGGCTGTTGTGCACGACCTCGGCCATCGGGCCGTAGACCACGCCACGCATGGAAACGCCGGTCTGGAGCAGGTCGGTGATGTCCTTGATGCTCCAGTCGCCGAGACCTGCCTCGCGATTGGAGGTGAGGGACGGCGCGTACCAATTCTGCATCGGGATCAGGCCGCCCTTGAAGGCGTCCGATTGCGAGGTGCCGCCGAGCGCGTTGATCGGCGAATGGCACATGCCGCAATGGCCGAGGCCCTCGACCAGATAGGCGCCGCGATTCCATTCCGCCGATTTCTTCGGATCCGGCTTGAACTCGCCCTCGCTGAAGAACAGCGTGCGCCAGCCGAGGATGAGCTGGCGGTTGTCGTAGGGGAAGCGCAGCTCGTGCGGCTTGTTCTTCTGGTTCACCGGCGCAATCGCGCGCAGATAGGAGAAGATCGCATCGCTGTCAGCGCGCGTGACCTTTGTGTAGGACGCGAACGGCATCGCCGGATAGATCAGCCCGCCATCCGGGAAACGGCCGTTGTGCATGGTTCTGTAGAAATCGTCCGCGCTCCACTTGCCGATGCCGGTCTCCGGATCGGGCGTGATGTTGGAGGTGTAGATCGTTCCGAACGGGGTCGGCATCGGGCGCCCGCCGGCAAACAGGCGGCCCTCAGCCGCAGTATGGCAGGCGGTGCAGTCGCCGGCGCGGGCGAGATATTCACCGCGCGCGATGATGTCGCTTGTCTTGTCCTGCGCCTGCGCAGCCGTGCTGAGCGCGGCTAAGGCCAAGAGCTTGACCGACAAGAGCGTGATCGACAGTTTTAAGCCCATCATCCGCCTCGTCAGTTGGGCTGGCTGCCGCAGCCGAACGGCAGCGCGTAGGTGCCCTTCGGTACGGGGGCCGGGTTGGTGGGTGCCGGGCGCGTCGCGAGCCAGGCCGCAACGGCGGTGACATCGGCCTCGGTCAGATGGCCAGCGACGAGCTGCATGCAGTCGGGCGATTTCGCGGTCCGCGTGCCGTAGCGCCAGGCGCCGAGCTGCGCGCTGATATAGGCGGCGCGAAGGCCAAGCAGGCCGGGGATGCCTGGCTGCATGCCTGTGAGCCCCGGGCCGTGGCAGCTCACACAGGCCGGAATGCCGCGGGCCGCGTCGCCGCTGGTGGCGAGCGTCTCGCCCTGCGCCAGCACGTCCTTGCTGACTTCGCTTGGCGCAGGCTGCGGTAGCGGCGGATGCTCACTCGCAAAATACTCCGCCATCGCTTCCAGATATGGGTCGGGCAGAAATTCCAAGAGATAGTTCATCGGCGGGTATTTGCGCCGGCCGCTGCGGAAAGCGAGCAACTGATTGTAGAGATAACCAGCTGGCTTGCCGGCAAGCCGCGGAAAATAGACATCGCTGGTGCCTTCGCCCTTGTTGCCGTGACAGGGCGTGCAGGCTTCCACCCGCGCCGCCATCGTATCGGGCGGCTGATTGGCCGTTTGTGCGGCCACACCATCAAAAGCGGCCAAAGTGACGATGACGGCGGCCGAGGCGGCGGCGCGAGCGAACACTTTCGTCGCCCTCCATCAGGCTGATCAGGTTGATTCCGGATCACAACGTAGAGCAGCATTATTGCGCCAATATTTTCACACGCAAGGCAGGACAGGGGCGATGACGTTTGGTCGCGCCTGCACATTTGCGATCCTGATCGGATTCGACAAGATTTGCGTGCTTTTTGAAAAGCAGGCGCGGCATCACAGTCTGGCGCGCACCTTAGCCATTCACCTCGACACGAAACGCAACTGCGTGCAAAACGCGAAATATCCGTGAGGCTAGCGGGTCTTGAGTGACCACAGGGATCGACCATGGACCATATTGCTCTGACGATCTTCAGGGAAATCGCTGACACCGATTTCGACGGCGTGGCCGATGCGCTGATTGAGATGCAAGCTCACTATCGCGTCGCCTGCCCAGCACGGGACGCGATCATTGACGGGCTGAGGTCGAGGCCTGCGGGATCACGAATTCTGCTCGCTTGTGAGAACGATGAAATCGCCGGTCTTGCATGTTTCAGCGCTATCTATCCCGGACCTGGCTTGACGTCAGGCTTCTTCTTGAAGGAGCTCTACGTTCGCCACAACCGACGCGGAACTGGTTTGGGAAAACAGCTCATGGCGCGACTAGCCGAAATGGCTCGCCAAGAGGGACACGAGCGCATCGATTGGACTGTCGATGCGGAAGACCTGCGGCTTCAGCGCTTCTACGAGATGCTGGGAGGGCGCGCGCTACCTGCGAAACGGTTCTTCCGCATCGCCGGCCCCGAGCTGAGAGAACTGGCTGAGATGTAGGAGGCGTCCCGGGTATCGCTTCGCTCACCCGGGTTACGGGCTCACCCGCGCGGCGAGCGCGGCGGCCTGCGCTTGGCCGCATGCCTGCGCGGCGAGCGCGTCACACGGGGACGCAAGCGGCTTGCGGCGGCGCGTTGTGGCTTGGCCTGGGCTGGGCCGCGGGCGAGGTCCATCAGCATGCGCAGGGCCTCGACCACGGAACGCTGACGGACAGCCGTGCGGCCGATCGCGCCAAAACGATGCTCGCGGTGGACGATGCGGCCGTCGCGCGCGGCAACGGCAAAATGCACGAGACCGACCGGCTTGCCCGGCGTGGCACCACCGGGGCCGGCGATGCCAGTGATGGCGACGGCGAGATCGACGCCGGCACGCTCCAGCGCGCCGACCGCCATGGCGGTTGCGGTCTCCTTGCTGACAGCGCCGAAATTGGTGAGCGTACTTGCTTCAACGCCGAGCATCGCGCGCTTGGCGTCGTTGGAATAGGTGACGAAGCCGCGATCAATGACATCGGAGGAGCCGGGGATGTCGGTCAGCGCGCCGGCGACGAGGCCGCCGGTGCAGGACTCGGCGGTCGCGATCGTCAGCTTGCGCATCCGGCACAGATCGAGCAGCGAGCGGGAGAGGGCGCGTGCGTCGCTGCCGGCCATGACCTAGGCGCTCCAGGTCTTCTCGTTAAACGGCAAGCGGATGGTGGCGCTTGCGGTGGCCGCAATGCCTTCCTCGCGGCCGGTGAAGCCGAGCCGCTCGCTGGTCGTCGCCTTCACCGCGACGCGGGAGATGTCGACGCCTGAGATCTCGGCGATGCGCGCGCGCATGGTGTCGCGCAGGGGGCCGATCTTCGGCCGCTCGCAGATCATGGTCACTTCCAGATTGGCAACACGGCCGCCGCGCTGGGTGACGCGCTCGATGGCGTATTTCAGGAACTGGTCGGACGAGGCGCCCTTCCACTTCACGTCGCTCGGCGGGAAGTGCGAGCCGATGTCGCCGTCGGCCAGCGCGCCGAGGATTGCATCCACCAGTGCATGCAGGCCGACATCGCCGTCGGAATGCGCCAGGAAGCCTTTGCTGTGCGGCACGCGGACGCCGCAGATCATGACGTGGTCGCCTTCGCCGAAGGCATGCACGTCGTAGCCGGTGCCGGTCCTGATGTCGCCGAGCAGGCTCGCCAGGCGCGCTTCCTCGCGCACGAAATCCTCGGGGGTGGTGAGCTTCATGTTGGCAACATCGCCTTCAAAGGTTGCAACCGTCAATCCCGCCCATTCGGCGATCGCGGCATCGTCGGTGAAATCGCTGCGCCCGTCCTTCGCCGCGCGACGATGCGCCTCGAGGATGACATCGAAACGAAAGGATTGCGGCGTCTGCGCGATACGCAGGCGCGCGCGGTCCGGCGTGTCCTCGACATCGCCGCTCTCGCCGGTGAGCTTGATGGTGTCGGTGACGGCTACGACCGGGATCGCAGCGCCGGTGCGGCCCGCCGCATCGATCGCGCGCGAGATCACGCCTTCCGAGACGAAGGGACGCGCGGCGTCGTGGATCAGGACGATATCAGGCTTGTGCCTGGCGAGCGCCTCGAGACCGGCAAGCACCGAAGCCTGACGGGTGGCACCGCCATTGGTCGGCGCCTCGTGCTTCAATCCTGCGACCGCTGCCGTGAACATGGCACTGTCATCGGGGTTCACCACCGGCTGCACCGCAAACACATCGGGGTGGCGGCTGAAGGCTTCCATGGCGCGATAGATCACGGGCACGCCGCCGATCGTCCGATATTGCTTCGGCCCGCCCGCGCCGGCGCGCAGGCCGCGTCCGGCCGCGACGAGAACGACTGCGGTGCGTTGTGATTTCGCCATAGGACTCAAATACTCAGTTGCTCATGATGGAGTCGGGGAGTGGGGCAATTGCCGGCAAGCCTCTAGCACGACAGGCCCGCAAAAAAAGGGGGTTTCCCCGGATTGTGGGAAACAGCAATTTGCTGCACTGCACTTGAAAGATTTGCAGAACTGGTTAAAGTGTAGGCATGACGCTTGACTGCACAAGAATTGTGCGCAAGATAGGTCAGGCAGGCGCGATGAGGCCCTGCCTAGTCAACGAGACCACTGTGACCGGCCCGGCAGGATCAGGCTCCAAGCCATTGAAAATAGGCGGTATTGAAATCGCCACCCCGGTCTTCCTGGCGCCGATGTCGGGGGTCACGGACTCGCCCGTCCGCAAGCTGGTCGCTGAGCTGGGGGCCGGTCTGGTCGTGTCCGAAATGACCGCCAGCGATGAGCTCGCCAACGGTCATCGGATGTCGCGGTTGCGCTGCGAAGCCACTGGAATCGGCCCGCACGTGGTCCAGCTCGCCGGCTGCGAGGCGCACTGGATGGCCGAGGGCGCCCGGATTGCCGAGGCTGAAGGCGCCGACATCATCGATATCAACATGGGCTGTCCGGCCCGCCACGTCACCGGCGGCCAGTCCGGCTCGGCCCTGATGCGCGACCTCGACCATGCCGTTAGCCTGATCGACGCGACGATTGCGGCGGTGAAGGTGCCCGTGACGCTGAAGATGCGGCTCGGCTGGGACGACCGCAGCCTTAACGCACCGGAACTGGCGCGGCGCGCGGAAGCTGCCGGCATCAAGCTCGTCACCGTTCATGGCCGCACCCGCTGCCAGTTCTACAAGGGCGAGGCCGATTGGGACGCGATCCGCGCGGTGCGCGAGGCGATCTCGATCCCGCTCATCGTCAATGGCGACATCACCTCTTACGAGAAGGCGCTCGCGGCGTTGGAGGCCTCCGGCGCCGATGCCGTGATGATCGGCCGCGGCGCGCAGGGCCAGCCCTGGCTGCCCGGCCAGATCGGCCGTCGCCTGAAGGGCGGGGCGGCGGAAGCCACGCCGTCGCTCGAAACGCAGCTCCATTATGTCCGCACGCTTTATGAGGGCGTCTGCACGCTCTACGGCCTGCGCGTTGGTCTCAAGCACGCCCGCAAGCATCTCGGCTGGGCGCTCGATGTCGCGGCCGATGCGAGCGGTGCGCCGCCCGAGAAGCTGAAATCCTGGCGTCAGAAGATCCTGACCTCCGAAGATCCGCGCCTCGTTCACCATTCACTGCAAGATGCCTTCGACGACTTCGCATGGAGCGCTGCTGCATGAGCTCAGCTGCTGAACATCGTCGGCCGCTTCCGTCCGACAGCGACGCGATTTTGGATGCCTTGCCCAATCCCGTGCTCCTGATCGGGCCGGACGGCAAGATTGTCGGCGCCAATATCGCGACCGAGGCCTTCTTCGATATCTCGACGCAGTTCTTGAAGCGGCAGTCGCTGAAAGAGCTGGTGCCGTTCGGCAGCCCGTTGCTGGCGCTGATCGACCAGGTGCGCTCGTCGAACTCGCCGGTCAACGAATACAAGGTCGATCTCGGCACGCCGCGCATGGGCGGCGACCGCCAGGTCGACCTCCACGTCGCACCGCTCACCGAGCGGCCCGGCCACATCGTGGTGATGCTCCAGGAGCGCTCCATCGCCGACAAGATGGACCGCCAGCTCACCCACCGCAGCGCAGCGCGCTCGGTGATAGCGCTAGCAGCAATGCTCGCGCATGAGATCAAGAACCCGCTCTCGGGCATTCGCGGCGCAGCGCAGCTGCTGGAGCAGCAGGCCTCGTCCGAGGACCGGATGCTGACGCGGCTGATCTGCGACGAGGCCGACCGCATCGTGACGCTGGTCGACCGCATGGAGGTGTTCGGCGACGAGCGCCCCGTGGTGCGCGGGCCCGTCAACATCCATTCGGTGCTCGACCACGTGAAGCGGCTGGCGCAGTCCGGCTTTGCCCGCAACATCCGCTTCATCGAGGATTACGATCCCTCGCTGCCGCCGGTGCTGGCGAACCAGGACCAGCTGATCCAGGTGTTCCTCAACCTCGTGAAGAACGCCGCCGAAGCCTTGATCGACGTTCCCGATGCCGAGATCCAGCTCACCACCGCGTTCCGCCCCGGCGTGCGCCTGTCAGTCCCCGGTCAAAAATCCCGGGTATCCCTGCCGCTCGAATTCTGCGTGAGGGACAACGGACCAGGCGTGCCGGACGATCTTCTGCCCAACCTGTTCGACCCCTTCGTGACCACCAAGCAGACCGGCTCGGGCCTGGGTCTTGCACTGGTGGCCAAGATCATCGGCGATCACGGGGGCATCATCGAATGCGAGTCTCAGCCGCGCAAGACCACCTTCCGCGTGCTGATGCCGATGTATTCCACATCGGTGAAACATGCCGATCACAGCAGTCGCGACGGCTCTGCCGGGAAGTCGTCGTCTGCATCACAGGGGGCAAAATGAGGATTAACAATGCCCGCAGGTAGCATTCTCGTTGCAGATGACGACACCGCCATCCGCACCGTTCTCAATCAGGCGCTGTCCCGCGCCGGCTATGAGGTCAGGCTCACCGGCAATGCCGCAACGCTATGGCGCTGGGTCAGCCAGGGCGAGGGCGATCTCGTCATCACCGACGTGGTGATGCCGGACGAAAACGCCTTCGACCTGTTGCCGCGGATCAAGAAGATGCGGCCGAATTTGCCCGTCATCGTCATGAGCGCGCAAAACACCTTCATGACAGCGATCCGCGCCTCCGAGCGCGGGGCGTACGAATATCTGCCAAAGCCCTTCGACCTGAAGGAGCTGATTGCGATCGTCGGCCGCGCACTCGCCGAGCCGAAGGAACGGGTCTCGACGCCGGACGAAGACGCCGAGATGGAGGCTATTCCGCTGGTCGGCCGTTCGCCGGCGATGCAGGAAATCTACCGCGTGCTCGCACGCCTGATGCAGACCGACCTCACCGTGATGATCACGGGCGAGTCCGGTACCGGCAAGGAGCTGGTGGCGCGCGCGCTGCACGATTACGGCAAGCGCCGCAACGGCCCGTTCGTCGCCGTCAACATGGCGGCGATCCCGCGCGACCTGATCGAGTCCGAGCTGTTCGGCCATGAGCGCGGCGCCTTCACCGGTGCCAACACCCGCGCCTCCGGCCGGTTCGAGCAGGCCGAGGGCGGCACGCTGTTCCTCGACGAAATCGGTGACATGCCGATGGAAGCGCAGACCCGCTTGCTGCGCGTGCTCCAGCAGGGCGAATACACCACCGTCGGCGGCCGCACCCCGATCAAGACCGATGTGCGGATCGTCGCGGCCTCCAACAAGGATCTGCGCGTGCTGATCCAGCAGGGGCTGTTCCGCGAAGATTTGTTCTTCCGCCTCAACGTCGTGCCGCTGCGGCTGCCGCCGTTGCGCGAACGCATCGAGGACCTGCCGGATCTCGTGCGGCACTTCTTCACGCTCGCCGAGAAGGACGGCCTGCCGCCGAAGAAGCTCGATACGCTGGCGCTGGAGCGTCTCAAGCAGCACCGCTGGCCCGGCAACGTGCGCGAGCTGGAAAACCTCGCCCGGCGTCTCGCCGCGCTCTATCCGCAGGACGTGATCACGGCTTCCGTCATCGACGGCGAGCTGGCGCCGCCCTCGGTCAGCCCGGGTGCCGCGGTCCAGCAGGGCGTCGACAATCTTGGCGGCGCGGTGGAGGCGTATCTGTCCTCGCACTTCCAGGGCTTTCCGAACGGCATGCCGCCGCCCGGTCTGTACCACCGCATCCTCAAGGAGATCGAGGTGCCCTTGCTCACGGCGGCGCTCGCCGCCACCCGCGGCAACCAGATTCGCGCCGCGGACCTGCTCGGCCTCAACCGCAACACGCTGCGGAAGAAGATCCGGGATCTCGATATCCAGGTGTATCGGAGCGGGGGCTAGTTCCTCGCGACAAACGCCAAGCGCGTTTGCGCGGCGGTGGCTCAGCTCCCCCTACCAAAGCGGAGCTGAGCCTGTCCGGATCGCGCTGGCCTTTGTGGCTGGCGCGGTGAGCAGAAGTCCGAATCAGACCCAAATGTTCCGCCGGTCCCTTCAAATTCGACATTTGGCCGCACGGCGCGGCGTCGTGCCTATCTGACCAGTCGGGTTGATGTCGGCAACATGGCGACGTCACCTGGTGCCTGCATGGTAGGGCCATTGACCAAGAGGTCAGAGGCCACGATCAGCAGCAGCACGGCCGAAACCATCATCGCAAGAAAGAACCTGTCCATGCCGGGTCAAGCCGGAACGGCCCGATTCCGTTCCCGTTGAGCGGGTATGCCCTGTGGATGCGCCGGTCGGCCGCGGCAGGTGCGCCGCGGAATTGTCGCAATTCGGCAACAATGTGGTACGAATACATCAGTATCCGCCGCCGCCGCGGACCCCGTTTTCAGCAGCACCATTGCCGGAATGACCAGCGCAGACACCTCGGCCGCACACTTCGACACGACCCCAGCGGAAGAGCCCCGGCGCTGGTCGGTGCGGCGCTGGCTGGCGCCGTTTGCGGTGGCGCTGGCATTGCTATCGGCCCTGCTGACCTTTCTGGTCCTGACCGGCCTCAGCAAGATCGACCCGACGCCGGAGGTTGTCCGTTCGTTTTACCTGCTCAATGCGGGCACGATCCTGCTGCTGGTCGGGATCATCGTCCGCGAGCTCTGGCAACTGATCCTGGCGCGACGGCGAGGACGGGCGGCGGCACGGCTGCATGTCCAGATCGTCAGCCTGTTCTCGATCGTGGCGGTGCTGCCGGCGGTGCTGGTCTCCGTGGTCGCCAACGTCACCCTCGAGCGCGGCCTCGACCGCCTGTTCTCCGGGCCGACCAAGGAGGTCATCCAGAACTCGCTGAACATCGCGCGGGCCTACATGCAGGACCATGCGCAGCTGATCCGCGGCGACATTCTCGGCATGGCCAACGACATCGCGCATGCAAGGCCGCTCTACGACCAGGACCGCCGCTCGTTCCGCGAGCTGCTGACCGGCAGCGCCAGCTCCCGCAATCTGCCGGGTGCGATGATCATCGACAAGAACACCAACATCCTGGAATCCGCCGACACCGGCATGCGGCTGGCCTATTCGCCGCCGGCGCCGGACTTCCTCAGCAACGTCAACGAATCCGAGCCCGAGATCGCGGTGCTGCCGGACGCGAGCTACGTCGCCGCGGTGATCCGCCTGCGCGCCTTCAGCGACACCTTCCTCTACGTCGCGCGGCCGCTTGATCCGAACGTCGTCAACCAGCTCAAGCAGACCGAGGTCAGCGTCGCCGAATATGCCCAGATCGAGTCGCGCCGGCTCGGCATCCAGGTCGCCTTCGCGCTGATGTTCGCGGTGATCGCGCTGACCATTTTGATGGCCTCGGTGCTGATCGGGCTCAACTTCGCCAACTCGCTGGTGGCGCCGATCCGGCGGCTGATGAACGCGGCCCACACCGTCTCGACCGGCGACCTCCACGTGAAGGTGCCGGTGCACCAGTCGGAAGGCGATCTCGCCCAATTGGGCGAGACCTTCAACAAGATGACGCAGGAATTGCGCAGCCAGCGCGACGAACTCGTCAATGCCAGCGACCTCATCGACAGTCGCCGCCGTTTCATCGAGGCCGTACTGTCCTCGGCGAGCGCCGGCATCATCGGCGTCGATACCTCGGGCAGCGTCGGCATCCTCAACCGATCCGCCGAGAAGCTGATCGGGCATTCCGAGGTCGAGACGCTCGGCCATGCGCTCTCCGACGTGCTGCCTGAGCTCGACGAGATGATGAAGACCGCGCGGGAAGGGACCCAGCGCCTGGTGCAGGGCCAGATCACGATCACGCGCGACGGACAGGAGCGCAACCTCTCGGTCCGCGTCAGCGCCGAGAAGAACCAGCCGCACGACAGCTACATCATCACGCTCGACGACATCACCGAGCTGGTCTCGGCGCAGCGCACCTCGGCCTGGGGCGACGTGGCGCGCCGCATCGCCCACGAGATCAAGAATCCGCTGACCCCGATCCAGCTCTCGGCCGAGCGCATCCGCCGCAAATTCGGCAAGGACATCACCGAGGCCAAGGACAAGCAGATCTTCGAACAGTGCACCGACACCATCGTGCGCCAGGTCGACGACATCAGGCGCATGGTCGACGAGTTCTCGCGCTTCGCGCGGATGCCCAAGCCCGTGATGGAAGGCGAGGACGTCGCCGACACCGTGCGGCAGGCAGTGTTCCTGATGAAGGTCGCCCATCCCGAGATCGATATCGAGGCTGAGTTCAGGGAAGATCCGCTGCGCGCCCAGTTCGACCGGCGGCTGATTTCGCAGGCGGTCACCAATATCGTCAAGAACGCCACCGAGGCGATCGAGCAGGTCCCGCCCGAGGAACTGGGCAAAGGCCGCATCGACGTCGTGGTCTCGCGTGAGGGCGAGGACGTGCTGATCGACGTCATCGACAACGGCATCGGCCTGCCCAAGGTCGCACGCTCGCGGTTGCTGGAGCCCTATGTGACGACACGTGCCAAGGGCACCGGCCTTGGCCTTGCGATCGTCGGCCGCGTGCTGGAAGACCATGGCGGCCGCATCGAGCTGAAGGATGCCTCCGACTTCCGCGAAGGCCAGCGCGGCGCCTGGATGCGCATGCGCTTTGCGATCTCCGGCGCGCCTCCGAAGGCCGAGGGCACCGAGCCGGCACCGATCGCCAAGGATGCGGTGAAGGAAACGGTGTCGCAGACAAAGGACGCGGCCGAAGCACAGGCCAGCGGCCCGGTCAAGGACATGGCGCAGGAAACAAAAGAGCCGGCGGCCGAAACCAAAGAGCCGGAAGAAAAGACCAATGATTCAACGAAGATCGAAGCCTCAACAGGCATCTGACAAGACAGGCGCGACCCATGGCAAGTGAAATTCTGATTGTCGATGATGAGGCCGATATTCGGGATCTCGTTGCGGGCATTCTCGAAGACGAGGGTTTCGTCACCCGGACCGCGCGCGACAGCGACTCGGCGCTGGCCGAGATCGCCAACCGCCGGCCGCATCTGGTGTTCCTCGACATCTGGCTGCAGGGCTCCAAGCTCGACGGCTTGCAGCTGCTCGAGCAGGTCAAGAAGGACAATGCCGATCTGCCGGTGGTGATGATCTCCGGCCACGGCAACATCGAGACCGCGGTCGCCGCGATCAAGCGTGGCGCCTATGACTTCATCGAGAAACCGTTCAAGGCGGACCGGCTGATCCTGGTCGCGAACCGCGCACTGGAGAACTCTCGGCTCAAGCGCGAGGTCAAGGAGCTGAAGCAGCTCGCGCCGAGCGCAAGCTCGCTGGTCGGCCGCTCGCCCAGCATGAACCAGCTGCGCCAGACCATCGACCGGGCGGCGAAAGCCAACAGCCGAATCCTGATCGTCGGTCCCGCCGGCGCCGGCAAGGAGTTGACCGCCCGCACGCTGCACACGGCCTCGGGCCGTGCCGATGGCCCCTTTGTCGTGATCAATGCCGCCGCGATCACGCCGGAGCGCATGGAGCACGAGATGTTCGGCGTCGAGCAGTCCAACGGCGAGCACGCGCGCAAGCCTGGTGCGCTCGAGGAAGCGCATGGCGGCACGCTGTTCATCGACGAGATCGCGGACATGCCGCGCGAGACCCAGAACAAGATTTTGCGCGTGCTGGTCGAGCAGTCGTTCCAGCGCGTCGGCGGCACCGCCAAGGTGCAGGTCGACGTGCGCATCATCTCATCGACCGCGCGCAACCTCGAAGAGGAGATCGCCGCCGGCCATTTCCGCGAGGACCTCTATCATCGCCTCTCGGTCGTGCCCATCCGCGTGCCCGCGTTGTCGGAGCGGCGCGAGGACATTCCGGAATTGATCGACTATTTCATGGAGCAGATTTCGGCCGGCAGCGGCCTGCCGAAGCGCCAGATCGGGCAGGACGCGATGGCGGTGCTGCAATCGCATGTCTGGCCGGGCAATGTGCGCCAGCTCCGCAACAACGTTGAGAGAGTCATGATTCTGGCCGCGGGCGGGCCGGAAGTGATCATCACCGCCGACATGCTGCCGCAGGACGTCGGCTCGATGGTGCCGGCGATGCCGACCAGCAACAATGGCGAGCACATCATGGGGCTGCCGCTGCGCGAGGCGCGTGAAGTGTTCGAGCGCGACTATTTGATTGCACAGATCAGCCGTTTTTCAGGAAATATTTCTCGAACAGCCGAGTTTGTTGGCATGGAACGCTCCGCGTTGCACCGGAAGTTGAAGGCGCTCGGCGTCGGCTAACGCCGCGACGTCGCGGCCGCGGCTGAGGGATTAACGAGGAAAATCATCGATTTCCGTAGTTTTTCGGGGCATTAGGGCGTGGCCTGCCGCGTGAAGCGGCTTGCCTAATAACCCGACCTGTCCTCTAATCGAACAGCTGTTCCTCCGAGGGGGATCTCATGAGGAATGGCAACCGGACGCGACCCCGCATTCTCAAAAGCGAGGCGCATCCGGCGCAATAAAAAGAAACTCAAAGCGAGAAAAAAACAATGGCGGCAGACCGCGCACAAAACCTACAGGACACCTTCCTCAATCACGTTCGCAAAACCAAAACGCCACTGACGATCTTTCTGGTCAACGGAGTGAAGCTCCAGGGCATCGTGACCTGGTTCGACAATTTCTGTTTGCTGCTTCGGCGCGACGGTCATTCGCAGCTGGTTTACAAGCATGCGATCTCGACCATCATGCCGGGCGCTCCGATCCAGTTGTTCGAGGGCGGCGAGGATCAGCCGGCTTGAGAGTGATCTGATTGGAACCCCGGAATTTCGACGGGGATGCCGACCGTCCGCGGTCGGCAGGGGCTAAGCAAACGGGGCGGGTGCTGGTCATCGGCCCCTACTTGCGTGTGCGCGCGGGCGGTGCCGACGCGCAGTCGGAAAGCCATGTTCCAACTCTAGTTCAACGTGACGCGGAGGCCCGGCTCGATGAAGCCGCCGGCCTCGCGCGTGCGATCGACCTCGTTATAGCCGACGCCATCATCGCACCGATCAGCCAGATCCGGCCCGCCACCTATATCGGCAAGGGCAAGGTCGAGGAGATCGCCGCGCTGGCCAAGAGCCTCGACGTCGAGCTCGTGGTGATGGATTGCGCGCTGGCGCCGATCCAGCAGCGCAACCTCGAAAAGGAATTGCATGCCAAGGTGCTCGACCGCACCGGGCTCATTCTGGAAATCTTCGGCCGCCGCGCCAAGACCAAGGAAGGCTCGCTCCAGGTCGAGCTGGCGCATCTCAACTACCAGCGCTCGCGCCTGGTGCGGTCCTGGACCCATCTGGAACGCCAGCGCGGCGGTTTCGGATTCATGGGTGGTCCCGGCGAAACCCAGATCGAAGCCGACCGCCGCCTGATCCAGGAGCGCATCTCCAAGCTCGAGGGCGAGCTGAAGAAGGTGCAAGCGACAAGGCGGCTGCATCGCGCCGGTCGTCAGCGCGTGCCGTATCGCGTCGTGGCGCTGGTCGGCTACACCAATGCCGGCAAGTCGACGCTGTTCAACCGCCTGACGCGCGCCGACGTGCAGGCCGCCGACATGCTGTTCGCCACGCTCGACCCAACCCTGCGCGCGCTCACGCTGCCGCATGGCGGCAAGGCGATGCTGTCGGACACAGTCGGCTTCATCTCCAACCTGCCGACCCAGCTCGTCGCCGCCTTCCGCGCCACGCTGGAGGAGGTACTGGAGGCCGACGTCATCCTGCACGTCCGCGACATCTCGCATGAAGACGCCGAAGCCCAGCAGAGCGACGTCGACGCGGTGCTGCGCCAGCTCGGCATCAATCCTGATGACTCCGGCCGCATCATCGAGGTCTGGAACAAGATCGACCGTTATGATTCCGAGCAGCGCGAAGAGCTTCTGAACATCGCCGCGCGCCGGCCGGAGGATCATCCGGCCATGCTGGTCTCCGCCGTGTCAGGCGAGGGGATCGACGCTCTGCTCGCCGCGATCGAGGAACGGCTCGCCGCCAAACGCCACACGCTCGATCTCTCCATCGACGCCGCCGACGGTGCCGGCATCAGCTGGCTGCACCGCAATTCCGAGGTGCTGGTCAAGGAGCTGCACGACGGCCGCTTCGACATGACCGTGCGGGTGGACGAGACCAAGCGGGATATTGTTGTGAACCGGTTCGACGCGGTGCCGCATCCGATCTAGCCCGTCTGGCGGGTCAGTCGTAGTCCTCCACCCACAAGCACCCTCCGTTGGCAAGACCAATTACGAGGACACCGAGATCAATGGTGGCGTCAGTCGCGGGACTAAATTGGCAAAAGTCTGATGATCGGCAGTTTGTCAGAAATTGTACGGGTTCGTCGAACAACGCCGCGAATTGTTGCCAGAGTTCGGCTGCACGCGAGGGTTTCATCTCTTCTCCGCCAAGGGTAAGCGATGTAGTCAACACGTAGGTTACGAGAGCCGTAGCTTCATCGCTCGTGACAGTAGTATAGATTTCAACATCGTCTGAAAGTCCGAAAGCCCGTGCGACTTCCAGTGGCGTGACCGGCCCTGGAATCACGCCGCATCTTGTCTTGCCAAAGGGCCGCTCGGTCGCGATCTGGCGACAAACTTCAGGCTCAGGTACAACCATAAGAAGTTTTCCTCAACCCGGAGCGACCGGCTTCTCATCCGCCTTCGCCGCATCCCACAGCGCGTCCATCTCCTGTAGCGAGGCCTGCTCCAGCGTGCGTCCCTGCGCTTCCAGCGCCCGCTCGATGTAGGCAAAACGTCTTTCGAATTTTGCGTTGGTGGCGCGTAGCGCGGCCTCCGGATCGGCGTCGACGTGGCGGGCAAGGTTGACCAGCGCGAACATCAGGTCGCCGGTCTCTTCGGCGATCTCCTGCTTGTCGTTGCGATCGAGCGCGGCTTCGATCTCGTCGGCTTCCTCGCGGATCTTTGCCAGCACCGCGCGCGGGTCGTTCCAGTCGAAGCCGACGGTGGAGGCCTTGCGCTGCAGCTCCATGGCGCGGGTCAGCGCGGGCTGACCGGCCTTCACGCCCGATAGCAGCGATTTGTGCGTTGGCGCTTCTTCCGGCGGCCGGCGCGCGGCGCGCTCGGCTTTCTCCTCGGCCTTGATGCGGTCCCAGACTTCCTTGACGTGGGAGGCGGCGAGATTGCCGTCCCTGTCGGCGAAGACGTGGGGGTGGCGCCGGATCATCTTGCGGGTGATGGCTTCGACGACATCGCCGAACGCAAAGGCGTTCTGCTCCGAGGCCATCTGGGCGTGGAACACGACCTGGAGCAGGAGGTCGCCGAGCTCTTCGCGGAGATCGTCGAGATCGCCGCGGTCGATCGCGTCGACGACCTCATGGGCCTCCTCGATCGTGTAGGGCGCGATCGTCGCGAAATTCTGCTCGAGATCCCAGGGGCAGCCGGTCACCGGCGTGCGCAGCGCCGCCATGATCTCGATCAGGCGGGAAATGTCGCGGGAGGGGGTCATTGCGGGGCAGTCTCCTGGGTCGTGAGACTTATGCCAAAAGCGGGCCGCCGTTCCCAGCGCGACGCTGCGGAACGAGGCGATTTCCACCGATTGGCGGGCCGCACGCGCAATGCTAAAGCGCGGGCCATGAGCGACACATTTTCATCCCAAACCGCGCTGGTGCTGTTCTCCGGCGGCCAGGATTCCACCACCTGCCTCGCCTGGGCGCTGAGCCGCTTTGCGCGCGTGGAGACGCTGGGCTTCGACTACGGCCAGCGCCATGCCGTCGAGCTCGCCTGCCGCGACCGCCTGTTCGACGGCCTCAAGGGCCTGCGCGCGGATTGGGCGGCAAAGCTCGGCGAAAGCCACACGCTGTCGATCCCGACGCTGGCCTCGATCTCGGACACGGCGCTAACGAGTGACGTAGCAATCGCAATGGGTGCCGACGGCCTGCCAAATACGTTTGTGCCCGGTCGCAATCTGGTGTTCCTGACTTTCGCCGCGGCGCTGGCCTACCGGCGCGGCATTACCCACATCGTTGGCGGCATGTGCGAGACCGACTATTCCGGCTATCCCGATTGCCGCGACGAGACCATCCGCGCCATGCAGGCCGCGCTCTCGCTCGGCATGGCCAGGCAATTCGAGCTGCATACGCCCCTGATGTGGATCGACAAGGCCGCGACCTGGAAGCTCGCGCACGACCTTGGCGGCGAGGGGCTCGTCGATCTCATCCGCGAGCAGTCGCACACCTGCTATCTCGGCGAACGCGGCGCGCAGCATGCGTGGGGTTATGGCTGCGGCGAGTGCCCGGCGTGCAGTCTGCGGGCGAAGGGGTGGCGGGAATATGTGGCGGGGAGGTAGCGCGTCTCGCTCCCTCTCGTGCCCCGGACGCAGCGCAGCGCTCCTTCAGCGGTGCGCTGCAGAGCCGGGGCCCATGCTTCCGTAACGCGTCGTGTTGCCATCTGGGTCCCGGCTCTGCGCCGCAACGCTGACGCGTTGCAGCTTGTCCGGGACACGAAAGTGAACCGCAAGGGATCACCTTGGTTCGCAATGACGGGCGTGGCGCGAGCTTGGCTTACCGAAAATCCTCGTCCCGCAGCTCGATCGGTTTGCCGTGCGGCGTGCGATCGGCGGCGTGGTCCCAGGCGTCGCGGTAGCGGTGCAGGGTCTCCGTCGATGCGACGCCTTTGCGCGCGACCAGCCCTTCCAGCGTGGCGAGCCAGTGCAGATAGTAGGTCTCGCCCGTATCGGGATCGCCGGCGGCCTGCGCGCGCTTGATTTCGTCGGCGAGCGCCGCGGCCCATTCGGGCCAGGTGAATACGCCGCGGTCATGCAGCGTCAGTGCCATGGCGAAGGCGTGCGCCTCCCAGGGTGCGCGGAACACCGGGCCGTCGTCGTCGCGCGGAATGCTCGGAATGGCCGCCGTCGCGGCGGCAGCAGCCGTGCTGCTCATTACGCCGGATCCAGATACGGCTCGAACGCGTCGATCGACACCTTCAAGGTCGGATCACCGTCCGCGCCCCAGAGATCGCTGCCGTCGAACACGACGGTGTAGAGCCATTGCGGATTCTCGCCGACCTCCATCGCCGCCGAGTCCGGAAACACGTGGCAGCCATGGTTCAGCTCGACGACGCCGACATGACCGCGCACATAGCGAGGTAGGCGCGTGTGCGTCGTGGGGTGAATGTTCTTGGCACGCACGCGGTCGCCAATGTTGAATCTTGCGGGCGCCGGAGCAGGGCGGGCGAACTTGCCGCGCACCATGATGCGCTCGACCTGGCCGAGATCGAACTTGCCGTGCTTGAGCGCCTTGGCCGGTTGCATCGCATGGCCGGCGGCGACTTCCTCCCGGGTGAGGTAGCCCTTCTCGATCAGCATCTCCTCGAGCCCGAGAAACCATTTCTTGTAGTAGGAGCTCGAAAGATAAACATGCGGCGGGATCGTCTCGCGATAGAAGCGCGAGGTGTCGATGTTGAAGGCGCCGGCCGCGCCCATCGCGCGCACCATCGCAAGGACGCGCGACTCCCACTCTTCGTGGAACACCGGCTCGTTCGGCTCGGGCTCGACCTTGCCGAACCCGTCCATGCCGCCCATGTCGTGTACGCCGTTCATGACGGCGCTCCGGGCGTCCTTGGAAAGCCGGTGCCGATCATGGAATCGCGCGTGACCAGCTCGGCCAGCTGCTCCTCGCTCCAGCCTTCCGTTCCCGCAGGGCGCATCGGCAGCACCAGGAAGCGCGTCTCGGCGGTGGAGTCCCAGACCCGGATTTCCATGTCTTTCGGCAGGCTGACGTCGAAATCGGCAAGCACACCGCGCGGGTCCTTCACCGCGCGCGAGCGATAGGGCGCGGCCTTGTACCAGACCGGCGGCAGTCCCAGCATTTCCCAGGGGTAGCAGGAGCACAGCGTGCACACGACCATGTTGTGTCGCTCAGGCGTGTTCTCGACGACGACGAGATGGTCGCCGACGCGGCTGACATGGCCGAGCGTACCGATCGCCTTGCTGCCGTCCTCCAGCAGGGCCTGCCTGAAGGCCGGATCGGTCCAGGCCTTGGCGACGACGCGGGCGCCGTTATGCGGGCCGATCTTGGTCTCATAGGCCTGGATGATGGCATCCAGCGCGGCCGGCTCGACGTAACCCTTCTCGGTCAAGATCGTCTCGAGCGCGCGCACACGCAGCTCGGTCTCGGACAGCTCGGAATGGTCGTGATCGTGGTCGCGGTCGTGGTCGTGATGATGTTCACTCATGGTTCGAAGATAGTCCCAGAATCCGGGCCTTGTCGAGGCGAAGACTCTGCTAACATCGGGCCATGGGATGGGCTGCACAAACCGGAATAACCGCCGCAATCGCGGCTCTTGTCGCACTCGCGGCGCAGGATGCGCGCGCCGCGAATGGCGCCTATGCGGTGGATGCTGCCGACATCTCCGAGGTCGGCTCCTGCAAGGTCGAAAGCTGGATGTCGGCTGCGACCAACACGGATT
This sequence comes from Bradyrhizobium sp. GW821-FHT13H05, assembly GCF_058804065.1. Taxonomy (NCBI): domain Bacteria; kingdom Pseudomonadati; phylum Pseudomonadota; class Alphaproteobacteria; order Hyphomicrobiales; family Nitrobacteraceae; genus Bradyrhizobium; species Bradyrhizobium sp. GW821-FHT13H05. Next base: position 39,793 of record NZ_JBXAPO010000011.1, read on the forward strand.
TCTCCGCGGTCGCCAATCCCTCCTGCGTCGTCGATCCCTTCAGGCCGATCGAGCTGAGCCTGCAGACCATCCGGGCCCGCAGCGATGGCGACTGGAGCACGACGGTGGCTCCGAAAGCCAAGACCAATTTCATCCCGACCGGGATCGGCCGGTGGGGATTGTCGGCCTATGGTGGCGGATCGTTCGATGCGGCGACCGGAGAAGCACTGACCGCCTTTGCCGTCATCCCCGCAACCTTCCGCCTGTCCGAGACCATGCGGATCAACGTCAATGGCGGCTGGCTCTGGGATCGCACCGTGGATCGCCATTATCTGACCTACGGCATCGGCTTCGACTGGAAATTCACCGACACCTTGCAATGGACGATCGAGGCGTATGGCCAGGCCGGTGCCTCCGAAATATCGAGCGTGGTGCAGCCGCGCTTCCAGACCGGTGTCCGCTACCGGCCGAACGAGATTTTCTCCGTCGACGTGATCTACGGCCGCAACATCACCGGCGAGAACGCCAACTGGATCACCATCGGCACCACCATCCGGTTTCCGGTGGAGGGCGCCCAGCCGGAACACCGGCGCACCGGGCATTTGTGAGCACCGGGAAAATCGAGCGCCTGATGGGAGAACCCGCGGCAAGCCATTGATCGTGCCGCAGACAGTCCGTATACGCCGCGCAGGGACAAAAACGGCCTGGCCAACGGGCGATATGATGCTCCGACAATGGAGGGGGAGGACTCATGGCCGCTAGCTCGCAGGCACCCGAGGCGAAAGGGTTTCGCTGGAAGCTGATCGCACCGCTCGCGGTGTGGCTGGTGATCTATCTGTGGCCGGTGCCGACGGGGCTCAACGTCAATCAGTGGCACTATTTTGCCGTGTTCGCCGCCGTCATCACCGGGCTCATCCTGGAATCGATGCCGGTCGGCGCGGTTGGGTTCATCGGGCTGACGGTCGCAGGGGTCGCCGGCTATATCGATCCTGATCCCGGCAAATCACTGCGCTGGATGCTGGCGGGCTTTGCCGAGAGCACGGTGTGGCTGATCGTCGGCGCCTTTGTGTTCTCGATCGGCTATCGCAAGAGCCAGCTTGGCCGGCGCATCGCGCTGGTGCTGGTGCAAAAGCTCGGCCGCAGCACGCTGGGCCTCGGCTATGCTGTGGCAATGTCCGACTTCCTGCTGGCGCCGGCGACGCCGTCGAACACCGCGCGCAGCGGCGGCATCGTCTATCCCATCATCAGCAACATCCCGCGCATCTACGGCTCCGAGCCGGGACCAACCGCCGGCAAGATCGGCACCTATGTGATGTGGACCGCGTTCGCGGCGACCGCAATCACAAGCTCGCTGTTCTTCACCGCGCTCGCGCCCAATGCGGCGGCGCTCGCGATCGCCAAGAAGACGGTGGGCGTCGATGTGAGCTGGGGCCAGTGGTTCATCGGCTTTGCGCCGCTCGGCATCCTCCTGATGATCCTGGTGCCGTTGCTCAGCTATATGGTGTGCCGGCCGGAGGTGAAGCACAGCCCCGAGATTTCCGAATGGGCGGCGAAAGAGCTCGCAGAGATGGGCCCGATGTCTCGCAACGAGTGGATCATGCTGGCGCTGATCATCCTTGCGATGTTCCTGTGGATCGCGGGCTCGAGCCCGGACATCCACGTGCCCGTGCTGGGCTCGAACTTCGTCAACGCCACCACCGTGGTCTTCATCGTGATCTCGCTGATGCTGGTCACCGGCGTGATCGAGTTCGCCGACATCGTCAGCGAGAAGAGCGCCTGGGAGGTGTTCTTCTATTTCACCTCGCTCTTGACGCTGGCCTCCGGCCTCAACGAGATCGGCTTCATCAAATGGTTCGCGACCGAATACGCAAAACCGCTCGCGGGGCTGTCGCCGTCGACTGCGATGATCCTGCTGGTCGCACTGTTTTTCTGGATCCACTATTTCTTCTCGAGCATCACCTCGCATGCCGCCGCTGTGCTGCCGGTCGTGCTCGCGGTCGGCTCCGGCATCCCCGGCCTGCCGGTTGCGACGCTCGCGATGCTCTGCATGTATTCGCTCGGCCTGATGGGCGTGATCTCGCCTTACGCAACCGGCCCGGCGCCGATGTATTTCGGCAGCGGCTATATCGGAAAAGGCCAGTTCTGGGGCTTTGGGCTGATCTTCGGGGTGCTCTATTTCGCCGGACTGCTGGTGATCGTGATGCCGTGGTTGCAGATGGTCGGGTGAGCCCCGCCGGAGGCTGATCCCCCCGGCGAAGGAATTTTCTTCTCAGGGGAGGGATTGGGGAAACTTCGTCCATCTCCTCGCAAATATCTGAAATTGCAAGAAAGACTGGTTCGGGTGATGGTGTGCTGCAGTGCAGCGCGCCGCACCCGGACGATCTGCTGCTGTTTCACCTCCCGTCGCTGATGCGACCCTGGTCTCGTGCGCCTTTGGGGCGGACGAGCTAAATATCGTGCATGAAAGCTGCTTCCATGAACGCGCACCCCTCGCTGGTGGTCGGAGAGCCGATCGAAACACGGGCCGCGATTGCCGCCGAACCGGACGCGATGGTCCGCTTCGAGGGTATCTCGAAGACCTATCCGGCGTATCGCGGCAAGCCCGGCGTCAGCGCGCTTGAGAATATCGACTTTGCGATTCCGCGCGGCTCCATCACCGGCGTGATCGGCCGTTCCGGCGCCGGCAAATCGAGCCTGGTCCGCCTGATCAACGGGTTGGAGAAGCCGACCACGGGCCGCGTCATCGTCGATAACAGTGATGTCTCGGCACTGGCCGGGCGCGAGCTGCGGCTGGCGCAGCGCTCGATCGGCATGATCTTCCAGCACTTCAACCTGCTGTCGTCGCGCACCGCGGCCGATAACATCGCGCTGCCGCTCGAGATCGCCGGCTGGTCAAAGGCGGACATCAAAAAGCGCGTCACCGAGTTGCTGGCGCTGGTCGGCATTGCCGACAAGCACGACCGTTATCCGTCAGAGCTCTCCGGCGGCCAGAAGCAGCGCGTCGGCATTGCCCGGGCGCTGGCGACGCGGCCGAGCGTGCTGCTGTCTGACGAGGCGACCTCCGCGCTCGATCCGCAGACCACGCGTGCGATCCTCGATCTGCTTGCGAACATCAACCGCGAGCTGGGCGTGACCATCGTGCTGATCACCCACGAAATGTCCGTGGTGCGTCAGCTCGCCAGGGAAGTCGTGGTGCTAGATGCCGGCCATGTGGTCGAGAGTGGCCATGTCGCCGACATCTTCACCCATCCAAGGCATCCGATCACGCAATCCTTCCTCGCCGAAGTGATCGGCGACAGCCTGCCGGTGTCGTTGGCGAGCCGGATCGTGGCGGCGCCGTCCGCCGGCGGACAGGCCGTGGTCCGCGTCCAGGTCCGCGGGGCAGGGGCCGGCGACACGGTGGTGGCGCGGCTTGCCCGCGAGCTCGGCCTTGATGTCGCGCTGCTCGCCGCCCGCATCGACGAGATCGGCGGCCAGCATGTGGGATCTCTGACCCTCGGTATTCCCGGCGGCGAGGACGCGGTGATGCGGACGCTCGCCTGGCTGTCTCAATATCAACTCCCGGCGGAGCGTCTCGGCTATGTCGCCTGAACTCATCAACCTCATCATCCAGGCCACGGGCGAAAGCCTGTACATGGTCGGCACCGCAGCGCTGCTCGGCACCGCCTTCGGCCTGCCGCTCGGCGTTTTCCTTGCGACCAGCCGGAAGGGCGAGCTGTTCGCGGCGCCCATCGTCAATCGCGTGCTCGGCGCCATCGTCAATGCGACGCGCTCCACGCCCTTCATCATCCTGGTCGTCGCAATCATCCCGTTCACCCGCCTCGTCGCCGGTACCTCGATCGGCTCGACGGCGGCGATCGTGCCGCTGACCATCGCATCGGCGCCGTTCATCGCGCGCCTCGTCGAGGCTGCGATCCGCGAGGTCGATGGCGGGCTGATCGAGACCGCGTCCTCGTTCGGGGCGTCCCCGATCCAGATCGTGCTCAAGGTGCTGATCCCCGAGGCGCTGCCGGGCCTTCTGCTGGCGCTGACGCTCGCGGTGGTCAGCCTGCTCGGCTACTCCGCCATGGTCGGCGCCGTCGGTGGCGGTGGCCTCGGCGATCTCGGCATCCGCTACGGCTATCAGCGCTTCATGCCGGAGATGATGCTGGCCGTCGTCGTCGTGCTGATTGCCCTCGTGCAGCTCGTCCAGAGCGCGGGCGATTATCTGGCGCGCAGGGTCAACCGCCGGCTGCGGCATCGCTGACAACACAAGCGGCCATGCCGCTGCTACTCAGCCGGCGGATAGTAGAGAAACTCGATCATCAGGCAGCCGTCGCGGGTGAAGAACGGCCCATGCTCGACATGGGCCGGCCTCACCGCGTAGGTGCCGGCGTCCAGCAGTTGCGTTTCCTGCGACGCCGTGCCGATCGACAGCGTGCCCGAAATCAGAAACACCTCCTCGCACCAATCGTGCGAGACGGGATGCCCCACGGACGCACCGGCGGCCCAGCGCGACAGCCGCGTCACCGCGCCCGTCTTACTCGGGTGATCGAAACGGCCGGACAGGATCTTCTCCTCGACACCGACATAGCCGGGGATTGCCCGCCAGCCATCCTCGGCCAGCGCGTTGAAAAACTCCCGGTGGTCCTTCATGAACCGACCGAAGCCGGGCTCCGCCATGTGAATCATCTCCCGCGCCGACACTGACACGGGGTGACCTTACAGCAGGCGAACAGTGTTTCCCACTTCGACCTGTCGGGCAGGGATATCCCGAAAGCCTCACCCCGCTGCGAGTTCAGCGTCGTTCGCGGGCTCCCCGATCGACGCCGGGCCTGCAACGAGGCTGTCGAGGTCGACCAGCAGCAGATCGGCAATATGTGTCAGTTGGTGCAGCGGAATGCTCGTCTCGCCGCGTTCGGCAAGCGACACGAATTCGGGCGAGACGCCAATGAGGTTCGCAATCTGGCTTTCAGTATAGCCACGCGCTTCGCGCGCGCCGCGGACTTGCGCGCCGATATGCCGCCTGTGCAGAGCCTGCTCTTCCTCGGTCATCATCAGGGCCTGCTCGTCAGCGCTCGCAACGCCGTCCGCGAACGCGATGCCGAGCAGCCGCCGCTTCTGCCATGCCACACGGCAGGGCTTTCGCAACCCGTCGGCAAAGATCAGCGTGGCCTGTTTCGGAAACGCCAGTGACCAGTCGAGCTTCAGTCTTGCGCCCGTGCCGGAGACGTCTGCGATCGTGCAGGGGATGCTGACGGTGCCCCTGGCGCCGTCAAACTCGATGAGCCCCGTCCTCGCAGTGGATTGCCTGGTCGCAGCGCGCAAATCGCTCATGGACGTCGAACCCCGGATGCCCAGCACGCGCTGGCACGAAACGTTGCGGCATGTTCCGCCAAATGAATGAAATATTCCGCAACAGATTTTACCTCCAGGGTTCCTCAGGCTCAATCGAGCGGCGAGGGCATGGTAAAGGATTCGTTCTCCACGCTTGCCTTCAAAGTCGCCGGTCCCGTTCGTTCGATGGATCGTTTTTGTCTAGAAGGATTCCAAAGCCGGAGAACATGCCCGTTGCGCCGCGCATGAGCGCATTGGTCGCACATGCTGCGCACGGCTCTGGAGAGATTCTAACCCTGTTCCTATCGCACTCCGAAATCGCCTGCGTTAGGCGGGGCGTCGGGCCATCGGCAAGCTGCCCCTGCCGCTGGTGAGTTCAACTGAAGTCGGTCCAGCAATGGGGGCCGGACCTGCTTGATGAGATTCGGACGATGAGAGCGATATTCGGCAGGCTGCATCGCTGGGCGGGACTGCTGACAGCCGGCTTCCTGTTCTTCTCCGGCATCACCGGCGCGATCATCTCCTGGGACCATGAGCTCGACGACGTCCTGAACAGCCATCTGTTCGACGTCACCAGCCAGGGGCCGGCGATTCCCTCGCTCGAGCTCGCCAGGATGATCGAGCAGCGCGATCCCCGCGCGCGCGTGGTCTACCTCTTCATGACGCCGGAGGAGGGGCACTCGCTGTGGTTCTTCATCATGCCCAGGATCGATCCTGCGACCGGCAAGCGCTATGCGATGGACTACAACCAGGTCTTCCTCGATCCCAACACCGGCGTCGAGCTCGGCCGGCGCTATTGGGGCGCCGTGTGGCCGGTGACGCGAGAGAACTTCGTCTCGTTCCTCTACAAGCTGCACTACACCATGCACATCCCGGAGTTCTGGGGCAGCGACCGCTGGGGCATGCGCCTGCTCGGCATCATCGCCATCATCTGGACCATCGACTGCTTCGTCGGCTTTTATCTGACGCTGCCGTCGCGGCGCAGCGCCAAGGCGGCGCGGGCGCCGCAAGTCACGCGCCAGCTCGAACGCGGCTTCTGGGCGCGCTGGGCGCCGGCCTGGACCATCAAGACCTCAGGCAGCGCCTACCGGATCAATTTCGACATCCACCGCGCCTTCAGCCTGTGGACCTGGGGTGTGCTGTTCATCATCGCCTTCACCGCGTTCTCGCTGAACCTCTATTTCGAGGTGTTCTCGCCGCTGATGAAGATGGTGTCGAACTACACGCCGACGCCCTATGAGCAGCGGCCCTATCGCGATCTCGACGATCCCATCGAGCCCAAGGTGAATTTCGCCGAGATCGCCGCGCGCGCGGCGGCTGACGGCAAGGCGCGGGGGTGGACCGTCCCGGTCGGTGCACTCAGCTATGGCCCGGCCCACGGCGTCTATGCCGCCGCCTATTTCCATCCCGGCGACGACCACGGCGCCGGCGGCGTCGGCCCGGCGCAGCTCTATTACGACAGCGAGGACGGCCGTCCGCTCGGCGAGCGGCTGCCCTGGGTCGGCACCGCCGCCGACATCTTCGTGCAGGCGCAGTTTCCGCTGCATTCGGGCCGCATCGTCGGACTGTTCGGCCGCATCCTGATCTCGATTATGGGCCTGGTGGTGGCCGCACTCTCGGTCACCGGCGTCGTGATCTGGTGGCGCAAGCGCCGCGCCCGCGTTCGCGTGCGGGAGACTGCGGCGATGCGCCTGAACCGGCAGCTGACGCCGGCGGAGTAGGGCGATCACGCCCGCGCCGGTGATCGCCAAGGTCGGTGATCGCCAAGGCGGACACGCTTGATCGGAATCAAATCCTCCCTTGGGAACCTCCGCTAGCTTCGCTGCGTGTTTAACTTGATTTGCGTCCCCAGGGCTTGATGGTTCCTGTTTGCTTTCCTCTCCGAGAGGTTGGTGAAGCACGCCAGGACAGATGGACGCGAGAGGATACTGATGCTGCGCACTTACTATTTCGACATGAAGGATGGCGTTCCGGCTCGGGATAAGTCAGGTCTGGAGTTTGGAAGTGATGGTGCCGCCATTGCCCATAGCAAGAGCCTGGCGGAAGACGTTCGCGCGAAGAGGCCGGGAGGACATCCAGATCTCCGGATCGTCGTCATCGATGAGAACGGTCGGGAGGTTCATCGCGAATCAGTCTATTCGAAGAACAGCTGACCATCGCAATCCACTTGCGTCGGCGGAGCAGGGCCCTGCGACGGCCCGCCCACAGCGGATGAACCTTCCCGCGAAACAAAGGCACAAAGTCTAAAGACAGCTCTTGCGTCGTGGGATCGCTATGAAGTGCCTTGCCTTACTCTGCCTGCTTGCCCTGGCCACCAGCGCCAATGCAGCCACTCCCGAGCAGCACTATCTCGATCTGCGAGATCGCTACATCGCAGAATTCTCGAAGGCTGCGGAGAGCGACCAGACCTCCAGGCAGCACGATGCGGCGCTCAAGGAGCTGACTGCCGTGCTGCGCGGCCTGGTAGGGCCCGTCACGATCAAGGGGTTGCCGGCAGAGGGCCAGTCGAACGCCGACACGCTCTTCAAGGGCGACTCGGGCTTCGGCCATCTCGATGGGCTCGGCTTCGCCTCCGAAGGCGACAAGATGCAGGCCGTCGTGACCACGACCCCGCTGCTCAAGCACTGGCTCCGCGAGCACCGCGAGGACGGCATGCCACAGGAGATCGGTGCGGCCTTCAAGTCGGACCGCTTCTACTATCAGGCGATCCAGGACTCCGCCTTCGCCAAATATGCGGAGCTGCCAATCACCAAGCCCGCCTCCGCAAGCGCCGCGGTCGCCGTGCTCGGCGTGCGTGGCAACGGCGACCTGAAAGGCGCTCCGCATGAAATCGACGTCGTCGCGATCCAGGGTGAGAAGGTCTTCTTTCTCGCCGTCACCGACGCCGTGAAAACGGCCGAGATCCCGGCCTGCGAGAAGGTCTGGAAGCAGATGATGGCGAGGTCCATCGACAAAAAGGACCCGCGGGGCGACATGACCCGCGAAGACAATGCGATGACGGCCTACACGGCGTGCTTCGCCAAGGAAGCGCCGAGCCAGAGCTGGTTCGCGGCGGCCGTGAAGAAAGCGCAGAGCCAGCTCGATCTGCTGCCGCCGCGCTAAAGCGCGCTGCCGCCGGGAATCCAGCCGCCGCCGACTTCAACCGCTGATCGTTCCCTCACGCGAATATCGGGCGTTTCGGTCGACGAGAAAGACGACAAGGTCGGCGTCCTCACTCGCTTCCACCTTCGGCGAGACGCCGTCGCCGGCGAACATCAACGCGGTATGCTTCCCGGCCTTTTGCTCACCTGCGACGACGCCACCCCGGAAGACATAGAGCCAGCGATCGAAACCCGGCTTCGACGGAAGGCCGCAGCTTCGCCCCGCCGGCAAGTGGGTATCGTAGAGATACACGGCCTGCCGCACGAAGGTCGGCGCGTCCGATCCCGCCGGCCCCGTCAGCAGCCGCCACTGATCGTTTCGTCCGGCCTCGTCCAACGTGACGAACTGGACGCTGGGCTCCAGATCCACAGCTTCCGGCCGAACGAAGATCTGGAGCATTTCGATCGGCTCGTCGCCGACGACCTTCTCTTCATGATGGAAGCCGCGGCCTGCGTTCATCACCATGAGCCGGCCGGATGAAATGACTTCGCTTGTGCCGGCGGAATCGGTGTGCTGCATCCGTCCGGTCCGCATGTAGCTGATGATCTCGTCGTTGCGGTGTTCGTGCATCCTGACGACGAGACCGGGTTGAAGCCGGGCGTGGTCGATGACCCCAAGTCCGCCGAAGCCCGCATCGTCCCGTTGGTTCAGAGCGATGCCCGGATGGATTCGGCGCAACTGGAATGGCCCGTGTGATCTGACCTGATGAGTCTCCGGCGACACGATGCCGATCCCATTGATGGGCGATGCGACAGACATGTTGTTACTCCTGGGCCCCGGCGGCCCGAGATCGATTACGACTGGATCGGCGGCAACACGTCGGTGAACAGGAGCTGGATCAGCTTCTGGCCGTTCGGCGTGCCCCAGTTCTGGGCCAGTTCTGCGATCATGGTGTTGGTCGCGGTCAGGACAACGCCGGCGTCCTGCATGCGGCGGCGGGACATATCTTCCGAGAGCTCGAACGGCGATCCCGAGGCATCCATGACGGCCTGCACCCTGTAGCCTTCCGTCACCGCGTCGATCGCCGGAAAGACGAGGCAGACGTCGGTCGTGACGCCCGCCATGATCAGGTTCTTGCGGCCCGTCGCTTCCACGGCGGCCTTGAAGTTGGCGTCGGTCCAGGCGTTGACGATGCCTTCGCGCTTCACGCGCTTGGCAAAGGCGTCGGGAAGAATGTCCTTCAGTTCCGGCAGCAACGGACCCTGCAGGCGATCTTCCTGGCTCGATGTCAGGACGGTGGGGATGCCGAGAATGCTCGCGGTCTTCGCCAGCGCCAGCGACATGCGCTTGGCGCGCGCGACATCGATGTTCTTGATCAGCTGCATGGTGCCGACCTGGTGGTCGATCAGCAGAAGCGCGGAATCCTCTGGGGTGAAATACTTGGCCATGACGTGGTATCCCTTGGTCGAACGAGCATTATCGCTCGCCGATGAACCTACGAATGGAACGATACTTCCGGCAGACTTGAAAAATGCCCACCTCGTGTTTCATAAATGGAACATGGCAGCCTTTTCAGATTTCGACGGCCTCGCATTGTTCACCCGTATCGTCGAAGCGGGCGGGCTGGCGGCGGCCGAGCGCGCGACGGGCATTCCGAAGGCCACCCTGTCGCGGCGGCTGTCCGCCCTTGAGAAGACCCTCAACGTCCGGTTGGTGCGACGAACGAAGCGGGGCGTCGCGCTGACCGAGGAGGGGCAGCGGCTGTTCGACCGCACCCGGCCCGCGCTTGGCCTTGCCGAAGAGGCCGTGGCTGAGGTCCGGGATGAGCGGGTTACGCTGTCAGGCACCGTTCGATTGTCGTTGCCGCCGGACATCGCGACAGCCGTTCTGGCGCCGGCGTTGATCCGCTTCAAGGGCAGGCACCCCGACGTGATGATCGAGATGACCTTGGCCGATCGCAGGGTGTCCTTGATCGAGGAAGGATACGATTTGGTCGTACGGATGGGGCGGGTCGCCGACTCCGGACTGATGTTCAAGAAGCTCGCCTCCCTGCCGCGCGTGCTGGTCGCGAGTCCAGATTTCCTTGCAGCACGGAGAGCGTTGACGGTGCCGCAGGACCTGAATGAGATCCCCGCGCTCGCAATCCGTCGCGACCTGGTCGAGTGGGATCTACGACATCATGACGGTGCTGCTGTCACCGTGAATCCACCGATTGGCTACGCGGCAAACCGACAGACGATATTGGTCGACGCCGCGATCGCCGGGCTCGGTGTCGCGAACCTGCCCTTGTTCATGGTGGAAGCGGCGCTGAATTCCGGAGCGCTCATCCGCGTCATGACCGGATGGGAGCCGTCTCCGGTCGAGATGACCGCGCTGTGGCAGAAGGACAGGTTCAGCGGCCGCCTGACCAAGGCGATCGTGGCGGAGTTTGCAGAGGCTTTGAAGAGTGTCTGAAGTTGGTCTGCCGGCTAAAGCGCGCTGCCGCCGGGAGTCCAGCCCCGCCCACCTTCACCGAATATCTCATATCCCGCCGGCGTCACCACGACCGTGTCCTCGAGCTTGATGAAGCCGCGCTTCGGATGCTTCATCGTTGTCTCGATCGACACCACCATGCCCGGCTCGAGCGGCAGCCTTGCATCCACATCGTCGTAGGGGACCGGCCCCTTGGCGGTCAGGCGAGGGGCCTCGTGGCTGACGAGGCCCATGCCGTGCGCCAGGAAATCGGTGCAGTCGCGCTGGGTGATCTTCGCAAGCTGCCGCTCGGCCGCGACGTAGATGTCGCCGCCCATGGCGCCCGGCCGGACCGCCGCGAAGGCGGTACGCTGCACTGCCTCGATCTCGGCCAGGCAATCCTTCAGTTCGCTGTCGGGCTCGCCCAGCACGGCCATGCGGGCGAGGTCGCCGATATAGCCGTGATAATTGCCGCCGGAGTCGAGCGACAGCACGTCGCCTTGCTCCCAGCGCTGCGATGACGGCGCACGGTTATGGCTGCTGCCGCAGGCCAGCAGGCAATATTCGAACGTCAGCCCGCGGTTGACTTCGGCGACGCGCAAGGCGTCCGACAATTGCTGCTTGGTCGTACCCGGGCCGTGCTTGGCGATCACCTGCAGCATCGAGGCGATCACCATTTCGGACGCCGTTTTCAACTTGGCCAGCTCGTCCGCGGACTTGACCGCGCGCAGACGCTCCAGCACCAGCAGCGCGTCCTTGAGCTCGGTGCCGGGCAGGGCGTCGGCCAGCGCCCTTCCTGCATCCATCGGCAGGAATGCCATCTCGACCCCGATCCGCTTCATCGGCACGCCGGAGTCCTTCAAGGCGCTCACGGCCCGCGTGATGGCGTCGACCGATCCGTTGGACTCGGTCCGGACCTGCGGCACCCAGGGCGGCGCCACGGCGCGCTGATGGGTCTCCAGGCGGTGGCCGACATAGATCGCCTTGTCCGGCGCGCCCTTGGGATAGACCAGGACCGGCAGATAGCGGCTGACGCCCATCGCATCCATGTAGTCGAAGAAGATCGCGCGCTCGGCGCCTGACAGGTACTGCACATTGTGCTTGGAGGTCGCGATCAGGACGTCGAGGCCGGCAGCCTCCATGAGACGGTCGAGCTTGGCGGCATCGAATGGCATGGCGCGCGAGCCGATCGCGCGGGCGGCGTTCTCCTGCATGACGAACCTCCCAGTTTAATGGCGGTTTGAACCGCGCTTCATGTTGTCCCCGCGATCATCCTATTAGCAGTCGGATGCTCGTCAGTTGGATTGATTGTGGGCCGGGAGAGCGGTTCTGGGTAGCCCTGACATTGGCCCGCCGCGCGTCTTCACCAAGGCGTGAGCTTGCCAACGTCTGGCCGGTCATCCGGCGCAAGATACCGTTTTGTTTTCAAACCATGCCGATAAGGCATTAGTGCTCGCGGTCGCGCTCGTCCAATGTAGCCGGCAAAACTCGGCTCGGACTGCAATGAGTCGACAGTGTCAAAGGGAAGGAACGGATGATGAAGCTCACCGGAATGCTCTCCGTTGTGGCTCTGACAGGACTGATCATGTCGTCCGCCGTGGCCCAGACGTCCGATTCCTCCATATCGGTTGAAGGCGGCAAGATCAGCGGCGTCGCGTCCGACATTGCCGATGTCGCCGTCTACAAGGCGGTGCCGTTCGCCGCGCCGCCGGTCGGCGCCAACAGGTGGAAGGCGCCTCAGCCCGTCGTGCCATGGTCAGGTGTCAGAGAGAGCAACGCGTGGCCGAACCGCTGCTATCAGCTCGCCAGCGCCAATCCGCCGGGAACGTTCTATTTCAACGAATATTATTGGGACCCGTCGAAGGATCCCAAGGACAGCGAAGACTGCCTCTATCTCAACATCTGGGTCCCGGCGAAACCTGCCGGCGCGTCACTCCCGGTGATGGTCTACTACCACGGCGGCGGTAACCGCCACGGCAACAATTCCGAGGTCGAGTTCAACGCGGCAAAGCTCGCCGCCAAGGGCATCATCGTCGTCTCGGCAGCCTATCGATTGAACATCATGGGCTTTCTCGCTCTGCCTGGAATGAAGGAGGAGGGCGCCGGGAATTTTGCGATCCTGGACGCGGTGGAAGCGCTGAAATGGGTGAACAGGAACATCGGGGCGTTCGGTGGTGATCCCGGCAAGGTGACGATTGCCGGCCAGTCGGCCGGGTCGCGCAATGTCAGAAGCGTTCTGTCCACGCCGCTGGCCAAGGGCCTGTTCCAGCGCGCGATCATGCACTCCAGCCCCACCGTGATGGCGCAGCCGGGGAAACCGAACTACGTGACGCTCGAGGCAAAGACGGCCGCGGCCGGCCCGGTGTTCGAGAAGTCCTTTCCCGGCAAGACGCTGGACGATCTGAGGAAGCTTCCGGCGGAGGAGTTTTACAAGGATCCGGCAAAGATCGACGACATGTATGCCGTGACCAGCAACATGTATGCGGTCATCGACGGCAAGGTTCTGACCGGGGACTCGGTCGATCTGCTGAAGGAGGGCGCGCTCAACGGCGTTGACGTCATCATCGGCACGGTCGCCGACGAGCGAACGGCGCTGGACGGCGCACCGGACAAGGTCATGGAAATCCCGGCCTTCCATGCCTATTGGAAGAAGCTCCTCGGCGACGAGCTATATGCCAAATATGCGTTCGAGAAACTCTATCCGGCCTCGACCACGCGCGATGCCTACCGTCAGCATCTCAAGGCCCAGGCGGACCTGCTGCTCGAGCAAAACCGGATCGCGGGTTCTCTGCTCACCGCCAGAAATCCGGCCAGCAAGGTCTACGTGTATTACTTCGATCATCCCACGCCCGGACGCGATCGCGAGTACTACGGCGCGTGGCATTCGTCGGACCTCTGGTACACCTTCAACTCGCTGCGCAATGAACCCGGTCAACGGCCGTGGACGCCCTATGATTTCGAGCTGGCGGAACAGGCTTCGTCGATGTGGGCCAATTTCGTCAGGACAGGCGACCCCAACGGAGAGGGCTTGCCGGCCTGGCCGCGGAGCAGCCGGTCCAACAACGGCACGTACTTGTCGTTCGGTGAGAAGTCGACGAGCGCGACCAGCGCCTCGCCATATCTGGGCACGACCGCCGAACGCCGGAACGCGCTGTTCCGCGACTACCAGATGACGTTCTACGGCGTCAGCGAGTGAGCTGAAGCCCGCATGACGCCTTTCCGCGGCTCAGACTATTGCGAGCTCACGAGGTGACAGGCGGACATGTGCCCACGTCCCGCTTTCCCCACGCCGCGCGGCTTGAGAGGCGGGATTTCCTCGGCACATCTCGGCTCGGCGAGCGGGCAGCGCGTGCGGAAGCGGCAGCCGGAGGGTGGATCGATCGGGCCGGGCACATCTCCCGTAAGCCGAATCCGCGCCTTTCGCTCAGCCGAGACGTCGGGGTCCGGGATCGCCGAGAGCAGGGCTTGCGTATACGGATGCTGGGGCGCGGTCATGATGTCGTCCACGGGCCCAACCTCGACGATCCGCCCCAGATACATCACCGCGATCCGATCGCTGATGTAGCCCACCGCAGCCAGATTGTGCGTCACGAAGACATAGGTCAGGCCAAGCTCGCGCTTCAAGTCGCCCATGAGATTGAGGATCTGTGACTGCACCGAGACGTCGAGGGCCGAAATCGGCTCGTCCGCGACGATCAGCCGTGGCCGCATGATCAGCGCCCGCGCGATGCCGATCCGCTGCCGCTGTCCGCCCGAGAACTCGTGCGGGAACCGGTCCATCGCATCCACGGGCAGGCCGACCTGGCTCAGCACTTCGGCGACCTTGTCCGTCAGCTCCGGCTTCCCGATGCGACCTTGCGCGCGCAGCCCCTCGGAGACGATCGCCCGCACCTTCATCCGCGGATCCAGGGAGTCGTTGGGGTCCTGGAAGATGTATTGCAGTTGTCGCCGCGCCAGTTTGCGCGCCTTGCCGCCGAGTTCCGCAAGGTCGTTGCCTTCGAGGCTCACGTGCCCCCGGGTCGGCGTGGTCAGGCCGACGATGAGCTGGGCCGTCGTCGTCTTGCCGCAACCGGATTCACCCACCAGCCCCAGGGTCTCGCCCTCGTAGACGTCGAGGTAAAGATCATCCACCGCCTGGACCACCGCCTTGCCCTTCGGCGAGCGCGTGGTGAAATGCTTGGTCAGGCCGCGCAGTTGCAACAGCGATTCAGCCATCGGAGCTCTCCACGAGGGCGGCATCGGACACCAGCAGCCAGCAGGAGGCCGCGTTTTCACCGTTGCGCACCTGCGGCGGCGCGGCGTTGCGGCAGCGTGCCACCGCCTGCGGGCAGCGGTCGGCGAAACGGCAGCCCACAGGCCAGAGCTTCGGGCTCGGCACGATCCCGGGGATCGAGCTGAGGCGCGCGTTGCGGTCCATCCCCAGACGGGGAATGCACGCCATCAGCCCCTGCGTATAAGGATGGCGCGGCGCAGACAGCACCTGTTTCACCGGGCCGGTCTCGACAACCTGTCCGCCATACATGACGGCGACCTCGTCGCAGATCTCGGCGACGACGCCGAGATCATGGGTGACGAACATCACGGCCATGCCAAGCTCCTGGCGCAGCTTGACGATCAGCTCGAGAATCTGGGCCTGGATCGTGACATCCAGAGCGGTCGTTGGCTCGTCGGCGATCAGCAGGCTGGGATCGCAGGTCAGCGCCATCGCGATCACCACCCGCTGGCGCATGCCGCCCGACAATTCGTGCGGGTAGCTGTCGACACGCTTTTCCGGCGCGGGAATTCCGACGAGACCCATCAGCTCCACCGCGCGCTGGCGCGCCGCGCGCCGGGAAATCCGCCGGTGCAACTGGAGGTTCTCGATGATCTGATCGCCCACCGTGAAGACCGGGTTCAGCGAGGTCATCGGTTCCTGGAAGATCATCGCGATCTCGTTGCCGCGCAGGCCGCGCAGCGTCCGCTCATCCTCCCGCACCAGATCGCGCCCCTTGAACAGGATACGGCTGCCGGGCTCGATCCGGCCTGGCCGCTGGATCAATCCCATGATCGAGGCGCCGGTGACGCTCTTGCCAGAGCCGGACTCGCCCACGACGCCCATGATGCGTCCCGCGTGGATCGTAAGGTTGACCCCATCGACCGCCTTGGCCACGGCATCGCCGGTGTGGAAGTAGGTGCGCAGATCGCGCAGCTCGAGAAGTGCGCCCGTCTCCTTCATGAAGCCAGGTCCAGTTCTGCCTGGGGGTGATGCGCGTTCCAGTTCAGCGCCTTCTCGAACTGGCGGCTGGCCCGCAGCACCAGCGCCTCCTCGTTCGGGCGGCCGATGATCTGGAGCCCGACAGGCATGCCGCCGACGAAACCGCAGGGCACGCTGGCCGCGCAATAGCCGGCGACGTTCACCGGCAATGTGTAGGAGACGAGTGCCGGAATCCGTTGGGTCATGTCATTCGGATCAATGACGGGCGAAGTGATGCCAATGGTGGGCGCAAGGATCAGGTCGGTCTCGGCGAAGAGTCCGTCCATGTGGCGAATGAACTCCGCACGGCGCATCACCGCGAGGGAATATTGCGAGCCAGTCACTTCCGAGGCCCATTCGAAGCGCGCGCGGGCATAGGGCGTGAGCTGGCTGAGGGTCGCCTCGTCGCGCATCAGTTGCTCGCCCAGCGTGGCGTGCCGGTCGACGAACTCCAGCACGCGCCAGGCTTCATCGAGACCCTCGGTCGCAAGGACAACCGCCTCGTCGCGCAGATCGGCGCCGAAATCGGTAATCTGCTCGGCAGCGGCGCGTACCGCGCGCAGCACCTTCGGATCGGTGAAACCCTGCGCGAACCTGTTGTCCCACCAGGCCGCACGCACGCCTTCGATGCCATCTTCCAGATTGCCGAGGTAGTCGGGCGGCGTGTCGATCCGGCAGAACGGATCCTGCGGCATCGGTTCGGCGATGACCTGCAGGAGCGTCGCCGCATCCCGCACGTCCCGTGCCATCGGCCCAACCGCGGTACAGAACACCGCGGAGCCCAACCCGCCATGCCGCGGCACACGCCCGAAGCTCGGCAGAAAGCCGAAGATGCCGCATTGGGCCGATGGCAGACGGATCGAGCCACCGGAGTCGCTGCCGATGGCCAGCGGCCCGAAGCCCGAGGCCAGCGCGGCCGCCGCGCCGCCGCTCGAACCGCCCGAGGTCTTCTTGCGGTCCCAGGGATTGCGGCATTCCTCGGAAATCAGCCCCACCGTCCGCCAATACATGCCGAATTCCGGCGTATTGGTCTTGCCCAGGATCACGCCGCCAGCGGCACGGATGCGCGCGGCGCAGTTGCTGTCCCACTCGGGCACGTGATCGACGAAAGCCTTCGAGCCGCTGGTGGTTCGCAGCCCCCGGGTGAAGAACTGATCCTTGATCGTCACCGGAACGCCGGCCAACGGGCCCAGCTTCTCCCCGGCGGCGATGCGGCGGTCGACGGCGCGCGCCTCTGCCAGGGCCATCTCGCCCGCCACGGTCAGGAACGAATGGATGCCGCCGTCGTAGCGCGCGATCCGCGCCAGCAGCAGGCGAGTGATCTCTTCGGCGGAGCTTTCACCGCTGACCACCAGCTCGTTCAGACGCCAGGCCGGCTGCCAGTGAATATCGTTTTCCATGCTCATGTCACTTCTCCGCTTTGGGATCGAATTTGTCGCGCAGTCCGTCACCGAGCAGCAGGAAGCCAAGCACGATGAGCA
Organism: Bradyrhizobium sp. GW821-FHT13H05; assembly: GCF_058804065.1. Classification (NCBI taxonomy): domain Bacteria; kingdom Pseudomonadati; phylum Pseudomonadota; class Alphaproteobacteria; order Hyphomicrobiales; family Nitrobacteraceae; genus Bradyrhizobium; species Bradyrhizobium sp. GW821-FHT13H05. The sequence continues at coordinate 57,334 of NZ_JBXAPO010000011.1, forward strand.
CGATGGCTGCTCCGGGGGCGAGCACCAGCCAGGGGGCATGCGTCATGACCGAGGTGGAGTCCGCGATCATCCCGCCCCAGGTCGGGGTCGGGGGCTGAATGCCCATGCCCAGGAAGGAGAGGGCCGATTCCGTCAGCAGGGCGGCGGTGATCGTCGAGGCGGTCTCGATGATCAGGGGGGTGGAGATATTGGGCAGCACATGGACGAGCAGGTTGCGCCAGGCCGGAACGCCCAGCACCTGAGCGGCCTTGACGAATTGCCGCTCGCGCAGCGACAGGGTTGCCCCACGGGCCACCCGGGCGAATGGCGGCACGAAGAGCACGCCCATTGTCATGATCAGATTGCTCAGGCTGGTCCCCAGCACGGCAACCAGGGCGATCGCCAGGAGCAGCGGCGGAAAGGCCTGCAAGACGTCGAGGAGGCGCATCAGCACGACGTCCGCCTTGCCTCTGGCATAGCCCGCGGCCATGCCCCAGCTGGTCCCCAGGACAAGGGCGAAGGCGGTCGCGCTGGCCGCCACGATCATCGAGCTGCGGGCGGCGTAAAGCGTTCGCGTCATCACGTCACGCCCGAGCAGATCGGTGCCGAAGGGATGCGCCGCAGACGGCGGCCGCATCGACATGCCGACGAGATCATTCGGGCCGAAGGGCAGGAGCAACGGCCCGAGCAGGGCACACGCCAGCAGGATCAACAGCAGCGCGGCCCCGGCCTGCACCAGCAGGTTCTGACGCCGGAAAGCGGCCAGCGGCTGCAGAGCAAGCCGCGTCATTGTCCGTGCGCGCGCCGCGTTCGGGGCGGCGGTACATGGGATCGTGTTGTCCGTCATGGTCAGATCCGCGGGTCGAGGCGGTGATAGGCGAGGTCGACGGCGAGGTTGATCAACACCACCATCGCGCCGACGACGATCACCGCACCCTGCACCAGCGTGTAGTCCCGGCTGCTGATCGCACTCAGCATCAGCTGGCCGAGCCCCGGCAGGCCGAAGACCTGCTCGACCACCACCACGCCCGAGATCAGCTGTGCCGCGATCAGACCCGAGGCGGTGACCACCGGCAGCAGTGCCGTTCGCAGCCCGTGTTTCAGCAGGACCCGCCAGGGGCCGGCCCCCTTGGCCCGGGCCATGGCGATATATTGCTCGCGCATGACTTCCAGCATCGCGCCGCGCGTATAGCGCATGATCGTCGCAGCAGCGGCCAGCGACAGCACGGCGGAGGGCAGCAGGAGCCCTTCGATCGCCCCCCAGAAATCAGTCTGGAAATCAATGCTGTTGAAAAGCTGCACCGACGGCAGATACAGCGAGAAGAACAGGACGGCGGTGACGCTGGCCACGAAGGTGGGGACCGCCATCCCGGCCAGCGAGACGATCCGCAGCGCGGCGTCCGAGCTTCGCCCCCGTCGCGCGGCGGCGAGTACGCCGGCCGGAATACCGATCACCACCGAGATGACGAGCGACATCAGCGTCAGCGCCAGGGTCACCGGCAGATGCGCCAGAATCTCGCCCGAGACCGGCACGTTATGCACCAGCGATTTGCCGAGATCGCCGTGCGCCACTCCATTGATCCAGGTGAAATATTGCACGGTCAGTGGCTGGTCGAGGTTGAGGCTGCGGCGGATGTTCCGCGCCTCTTCGGAATCCGAGGCGATCTCGCCCCCGGCAATGACGCTCACGACATCGCCGGGGATGAGATGGACGAGCGAGAAGCTGACCACCGACATCCCGATCAGGACGGGCACCAGCAAAGCCAGGCGGCGCAAAAGATGGGCGAACATCATGGGACTCTCGATCGCATGCCGGTTTGCTCGCTCAGGAGGCGAGCCAGGCCTGACGCAACAACACGCGCTGTGCGTAGGGGGTTGTGTGGTAGCCGCGCAGCTTCTCGCTCCAGATCTCGAACTGCAGCGGGATCGCGGCGGGGAACAGCGCATAGGCCTGATCGGCGATGCGGCGCTGCATCTCCCGGTAGATCGCGACCCGCTTGGCGACATCGGTGGTCGCCCGCCCCGCGGTGAAGAGGGCGTCGATCTCCGGATCCTTGGTCTTGCCTGGGTTGACGCTCGACGCAGAGGCGAAGCGGATTCTCAGATTCGACTCCGCGTCGGGTGCCGGTGCCAGGTCGGCCATGCTGATCGGGCTCAGCGTGCCCTGGAAATCCTTGACCAGGCTGCCCCAGTCTTTCTGCTCGATCTTGATGCGGATGCCGATCCGCGCCACCTGCTGCTGCACGATCTGTGCGACCGCCACGTCGCTGAGGGTCTGCGGAGAGACTGCGAAGACGGTGTCGAACCCAGCCGCATGGCCGGCCTCTGCCATCAGCGCCTTGGCCTGCGTCAGATCCGGGGTCTGGTAGGGGAGTGCCAGCACCTCGGCGCTTGGAACGGCGTAGGGCGCCTGCGACGGCGGGATCGCTGCCGAAAGTGCAGCCCGCCCACGCCAGACGATATCGGCGATCTGCTGGCGGTCGATCGCCAGACTGAAGGCGCGGCGAACCCGGACATCGTTGAAGGGCGGCACCCGCTGGTCGAGCTCCATCAGCAGCACGGCATTGTTGTCCTGCTGCTTGGGCGCGACGAACCCCTTGGTTTTTGCAAGTTGGTCGACCACCTCGGGCGTGTTGAGCCAGGTCAGCGCGGCCGACCGGCTGCGCAGGGCGGCCACCCGGCTGCCTTCATCCGGAATGATGCGGAACTCGATCCCGTCCAGGTAGGGCAGGCCGGGCTCGTAGTAATCCTCGTTGCGGGACAGCTTCAGCACGGAATTGGAGACGAAGCTCGCGAGCTTGAACGGGCCGGTCCCGGCCCCGCCGGAGATCAGGTCGCCACGCTGGGTCACGTCGGCCTGCGAGACGATGGCCGAATATTTCACCGTCGCCAGGTAGTTCAGCAGGGGCGAGAAGGGGGCGGACAAATGGAAGATGACGCTGCGCGCGTCCGGAGTTTCGACCGACTGGATGGTGGCAAACAGCGACTTCCACGGCGAACCGGTGTCCGGGTTGGCGATCCGGTCAAAGGTGAATTTCACATCCGCGCTGGTCAGCGTCTGACCGTTGTGGAATTTCACGCCATCGCGCAGCGTGAAACGGTAGGTCAGATCGTCGACCATCTCGTAGGAGGCGGCGAGGTCCGGTTCGACATTGGTGCCGCTGTCATCCCAGCGCAGCAGGCAGCCGTAGATCTGTTCGGTGATGTTGGTCGTCGCGAACGCCGCCGATTTGTGCGGGTCAAGGCTGGGAGGATTGGCGTCTTGGGCAATCACCAGGATCCCGCCGCGAACCGGATTGCCGGTCGACTGCGCGCGCGCCGGCCTCGACAGTACCGTCCCGGAGAGTGCCAGCAGCGAGGTTCCGCCGCGCAGGAATATGCGCCTGTTCACGTTCAACATGGTCGTTCCCGTTGCCAAATGTCAGAATTCGATCGCGCCCCGGCAAACCGCCGACGCCTTTCAAACATCCTGCTATTGGAGCGAGATCGACCCCATGCAACAATGGCCGCCGACGCAAATAACTATAACCGAAAGGCTATAGAGTGGAGCTGCAGCAGCTGCGGTACTTCCTGGTGGTGGCGAACCACCTGAATCTTTCTCAAGCCGCTGAAACATTGTGCATTTCTCAGCCCGCGCTGTCCAAAATGATGGCACGGCTGCAGCAGCAGCTGAGCGTTCAGCTCTATGTCCGGAAAGGCCGTGGAATAGCCCTGACGGATGCGGGCATCGCGCTGAGAAGTCGCGCGGAGTCGATCATCTATCGGATGGATGAAGCCGAACAGTTGATGACCGACATGCGGGCCGGCCTGTCCGGTCACGTCCGTATCGGCGCGGGACCGTCGTTCCTGACACAGGTCCTTCCCGAGGCGATTGCCGAGCTGGCCGAGAAGCAGCCCAATGTCCGCTACACCGTCCGCGAGGGGAGCACGGACGAGCTCTTCGAATGGATCAAGACGCGCGAGATCGACTGTGCGCTGCTGGGCTGGGTCAAGTCGGACCACACCCGGGCCAGCCTGGATTCCGCGCTGGCCTATAACCGTTTGCTGGTTGACGACTTGGTTATCGTCACCCGCAAGGACCACCCGCTCCAGCTTCGACCGCCGCAATCCTTCAAAGAACTCGCCCAATACAGGTGGTTGCTCCCGCGGATGAGTACCAATCTGCAGGACGAGTTGAACCACGTGTATGTCAGCAAGGGTGAAGAGTTACCTGCGGCCCATATCCTGACGAGTTCGCTTTTCATGACCTTCGCGTTTCTGCGCCGAACCAATTTGGTGACAATTCTTGCGCGCAGTGCGCTGTCAGAGATCGACACCGCCGGGATTGTCCCGCTCGAACAGCCCTGGCTCCGGCTGGAGCGCGAGGCCTGTCTGGTGACCTTGAAGGGCACGCAACTCCCGGCCGCGGCGAGCGCCGTGATGGAGAAGGTCCGCAACAGGCTCGTGACAAGGTCGGTCAGTGGCAACGAGACCGTTCTGGAAACCTCAGAGGGGCACCATCCGCCGCGGGCCGCAGTCCGATGAACCGTGATGAGCCCTTGGGATAGTTTCAGAGTTTGACAGAGGAGGGCACGTCGTGCCCCTTGCCGGCTTCCCAGCCAAGACTTCAAGAAAGTCGGATGTCGGCCCTGCCTCAGGTCGATCTACATGCAAGTCGAAGTGCGGCCCTGTGATCCGGCCGCAGCCGACGAACGGGAGATCACTGTCTTGTCTTGCCGGGGCATCGAGGGGCGCGACGCGGGCGATGGTTGCACCGGAACGCGACCGCGGAGCACGAATTTCGACCACTCGAATGAGCTGGACTCGAACAGGGGCGTGACTGATTCAGATCCAACCAGAGCCGACAGCCGTCTCCGGCTGCCCATATCCACGATTCGCATAAGGTATATTATGGAATATATTTATATCTAATTAGATCAGTTGTTTAGGCAGACTTCCTACCACCGCGCCTTTGCTCCGACGCCGTTTTCGGTTCGCCCCTCAAACATCGCCCCAGCTCCTGACGGCTACTGTGCATGGGGTTGTTTTCGCTTTTTTTAAGTCCGGCCCATGTGGCGAAAGCCGATATTGCCGTGGCGTTGTCCGGCTGCAATAAGCGAAGCCTCGCGAGATCGCAGATGACCTTCTGACTCGACGTCCGTATAGGTCTGCGTCTCACAACAAAAACAAACCTTCCGAGGAAGCAGACCCAATGAGCTTTTCCCGACGCACGCTTCTCAAGGCCTCCGCCGCGACCGCGGTCCTGGGCGGCATCGGCGCGCCCCATGTGGCCCGCGCCCAGAGCGCCGAGTTCACCTACAAATACGCCAACAACCTCCCGGACACCCATCCGCTGAACGTGCGCGCCAAGGAGATGGCGGCGGCGATCAAGGCCGAGACCAACGGTAAGTTCGACCTCCAGATTTTCCCGAACAACCAGCTCGGTTCCGACACCGACATGCTGAGCCAGATCCGCTCTGGCGGCGTCGAGTTCTTCACGCTGTCGGGCCTGATCCTGTCGACCCTGGTGCCGGCCGCGTCCATCAACGGCATCGGCTTTGCGTTCCCGGACTACGACACGGTCTGGAAGGCCATGGACGGCGATCTCGGCGGCTTCGTCCGCGGTGAGATCAAGAAGGCCGGCCTCGAGGTCATGGACAAGATCTGGGACAATGGCTTCCGCCAGACCACATCGTCGAGCAAGCCGATCACCGGCCCTGACGATTTCAAGGGCTTCAAGATCCGCGTGCCGGTGTCGCCGCTGTGGACCTCGATGTTCAAGGCGTTCGACGCAGCGCCCGCCTCGATCAATTTCGCCGAGGTCTATTCCGCGCTCCAGACCAAGATCGTCGAGGGCCAGGAAAACCCGCTGGCGATCATCTCGACCGCCAAGCTCTACGAGGTGCAGAAGTACTGCTCGCTGACCAACCACATGTGGGACGGCTTCTGGTTCCTGGCCAACCGCCGCGCCTGGAGTGCGCTGCCTGAGGATGTCCGCACCATCGTCGCCAAGAACATCAACGCCGCCGCCGTGAGGGAGCGCGCGGACACCGCCAAGCTCAATGCAAACCTCCAGCAGGAGCTCGCCGCCAAGGGCCTGACCTTCAACCAGCCGACGGTCGCGCCGTTCCGCGACAAGCTGCGGACCGCCGGCTTCTATGCCGAGTGGAAAGGCAAATATGGCGATCAGGCCTGGGACTTGCTGGAGAAGGCCGTCGGCAAGCTGTCGTAACGCGTTGGGGCCGTCATGGCTCATGTCCAGGTTCAGGTGAGCGAAGTGGTGGGCGAGGTGGCTGTTCAGCCCCCTCGCCGATCCCCGCTGCTGGCCTCGCTGGAGCGCATGCTTGGCCTTGCCGTCGAGATCCCCGCGGCGATCCTGGTCGTCGCCGAGATCGTGATCCTGTTTGCCGGTGTGGTTGCCCGCTATGGCGTGCACCGGCCGCTGATCTGGTCGGATGAGCTCGCCTCGATCCTGTTCCTGTGGCTGGCCATGCTGGGCGCGGCGGTCGCGTTCCGCCGTTCCGAGCACATGCGCATGACCGCAATTGTCGCCAGCGCGCGGCCGGCCATGCGGGCCTGGCTCGATCTGGTCGCGACCTGCGCGGCACTGGCGTTTCTGGCGCTGATCATCTGGCCATCCGCCGACTACGCTTACGAAGAAAGCTTCATCACCACGCCGGCGCTGCAGATCTCGAACATGTGGCGCGCCGCGGCACTGCCGGCCGGCATCTGCCTGATGGCGGTGTTCGCACTGCTGCGGCTGCTGCGCGCCGCCGATGTCCGCATGGTGCTGACGGCGGTGATAACAGTTGCCGTCATCGTCGGCCTGTTCTGGCTGGCGCAGCCTTATCTGCGGCCGCTCGGCAATCTCAACCTCGTCATCTTCTTTGTCGGCGTTGCCGGCTTCTGCGTCTTTGCCGGCGTTCCCATCGCGTTCGGCTTTGGCCTTGCGATCTTCGGCTATCTGGCGCTGACCACGCGCACGCCCGTCATGGTGCTGGTCGGGCGGATGGACGAGGGCATGAGCCACCTCATCCTGCTCTCGGTGCCGCTGTTCGTATTCCTGGGGCTTCTGATCGAAATGACTGGCATGGCGCGGGCCATGGTGGCGTTCCTGGCGAGCCTGCTCGGCCATGTCCGCGGCGGCCTGCATTACGTGCTTGTCGGCGCCATGTACCTCGTGTCCGGCATTTCCGGCGCCAAGGCGGCTGACATGGCCGCGGTCGCCCCCGTGCTGTTCCCGGAGATGAAACAGCGCGGCGCCAAGCCCGGCGATCTCGTCGCGCTGCTTGCGGCGACGGGTGCCCAGACCGAGACCATTCCGCCGAGCCTCGTGCTGATCACGATCGGCTCGGTCACCGGCGTCTCGATCGCGGCGCTTTTTACCGGCGGCCTCCTGCCCGGCGTCGTGCTCGCGGTCACGCTCTGCATGCTGGTGTGGTGGCGCTACCGCCACGAGGACATGAGCCATGTCCGCCGCGCCACGGGTGGCGAGATCGGCAAAACCTTCATCATCGCCCTGCCCGCGCTCGCGCTACCCTTCGTGATCCGCTACGCCGTGGTCGAAGGCATCGCCACCGCCACCGAGGTCTCCACCATCGGCATCGTCTATGGCGCTCTGGTCGGCCTGCTCGTCTATCGCCGCTTCGACTGGCGGCGGCTGTTTCCGATGTTGGTCGAGACCGCGGCGCTGTCGGGTGCGATCCTGCTGATCATCGGCACGGCGACCGGCATGGCATGGGGCCTGACGCAATCCGGCTTCTCGCGCTCGCTGGCGGCCGCCATGACGGGATTGCCCGGGGGAGCCGCGAGCTTCATCGCCGTGTCCATCCTGGCCTTCACCATCCTCGGCAGCGTGCTGGAAGGCATCCCGGCGATCGTGCTGTTCGGGCCGCTGCTGTTTCCGATTGCGCGTGCCGTCGGCGTGCACGAGGTGCACTATGCGATGGTGATCATTCTGGCCATGGGTATCGGGCTATTCGCCCCGCCCTTCGGCGTCGGCTATTATGCGGCTTGCGCCATCGGACGCGTCGACCCGGCCGAAGGCATCAGGCCGATCTGGGGCTATCTGCTGGCGCTGCTGTTGGGATTGATCATCGTCGCGATCTTCCCCTGGATATCGATCGGATTCCTTTGAGACGTTATGAGGAGATGTCGATGAGCGCGCGGCAGAACCAGTACGAGATCGGCCTCGACAAGACGCCAGCCAATTACGTGCCGCTGAGCCCGCTGAGCTTTCTCGCGCGCAGCGCCGCCGTCTATTCCGATCACATCAGCACCGTCTACGAGGGCCGCAGCTTCACCTGGGCGCAGACCTATGAGCGCTGCCGGCGCTTTGCGTCCTATCTTGCCGGCAAGGGCATCGGCGTCGGCGACACCGTAGCGGCAATGCTGCCGAACATTCCGGCGATGAACGAGGTGCATTTTGCGGTGCCGATGACCGGCGCCGTGCTCAACGCGCTCAACATCCGCCTCGATGCGCCCTCGATCGCGTTTCAGCTCGATCATGGTGGGGCGAAGATCATCCTGGTCGATCCTGAATTCTCCGGCGTGATCACCGATGCGCTGGCGCGGATGAGCGGCCCCAAGCCGTTCGTGATCGACGTCGACGATGCCGCCTTCAAGGGTGGCAAGCGCATCGGCGAGATCGAATACGAGGCGGCGCTCGCGCAAGGTGATCCTGATTTCACTGCGATCCCACCGAAGGACGAATGGGACGCGATCGCGCTGAGCTACACGTCGGGCACGACGGGCAATCCCAAGGGCGTCGTCACCCATCATCGCGGTGCGTATCTGAACGCCGTCAGCAACATCCTTGCAGGCCAACTCGGCCAGCATCCGGTCTATCTCTGGACGCTGCCGATGTTCCATTGCAACGGCTGGTGCTTCCCCTGGACCATCGCGGCCGCCGCCGGCATCAATGTCTGCCTGCGCAAGGTTGAGCCGACAAAGATCTTCGAGCTGATCAAGCAGCACGGCGTCACCCACATGTGCGGCGCACCGATCGTCTACAACACGCTGATCAACGCACCCGACGCACCGAAAGGCAGCGCCGTGCGCCGCGTGGTCGGCCTGATCGCCGGCGCCGCGCCGCCGGTCGCCGTGCTCGAGGGCGCGGAGACCATCGGCATCAAGCTGACGCATGTCTATGGCCTGACCGAGGTCTACGGTCCCGCCTCCGTCTGCGCCGAGCAGCCCGGCTGGGACGAGTTGCCCGCGGCCGATCGCGCGCGCATGAAGCGGCGGCAGGGCGTGCCCTACCCGCTCGAGGAAGGCGTCACCGTGATCAATCCGCAGACCATGCAGCAAGTGCCGCGCGATGGCGAGACGATCGGCGAGGTCATGTTCCGCGGCAACATCGTGATGAAGGGCTACCTCAAGAACGAGAAGGCGACGAAAGAAGCCTTCGAGGGCGGCTGGTTTCACACCGGCGATCTCGGCGTGCTCGACGAGCACGGCTACGTCATCATCAAGGACCGTTCCAAGGACATCATCATCTCCGGCGGCGAGAACATTTCCTCGGTCGAGGTCGAGGACATCCTCTACAAGCACCCGGCCGTGCTGTTTGCCGCCGTCGTTGCGAAACCCGATCCGAAATGGGGCGAAGTGCCTTGCGCCTTCGTCGAGCTGAAGGACGGCGCCAGCGCGACCGAGGCCGAGATCATCGCCTTCTGCCGGTCGCATATGAGCGGCTTCAAGACGCCGAAGGCGATCGTGTTCGGACCGATCCCGAAGACGTCGACAGGCAAGATCCAGAAATTCCTGCTGCGCAACGAGGTCGGCTCGGCGAAGGCGATCTCGGCCTGAGCTGACGCCGACATCCCGCAGCTACGTAGAAGCGCGGATTGACGTTGTCTCTCCGCGCTCACGGTGATTCGTGCTGAAACCGATCGCGCGTGTTCAGCGACACGGAGACACGAGAAGAAAAGATTGGAAAACATTAGAGACGCATTTACGATTCCGCATCGTCGGATTCGCTGCTTCCACCTGATTCGCCGCGCGGGCTGCGCGGCCGGCGTCCGGCGCGGTTGGGGCGCTTCATGCGGTTGGTGTCGTGAGCGCGGACGCGCGTGCGTGTCTGGCGCTGCTGCTATTGACGGCCGGATTGCTGCTGCCGCACGCGGCCGGTGCGCAGGTCATGCGCGAATTCGGCGCGTTCGGGGGCGCCGAGAATTTTAGCTCTTCCGGTCCCAATGGGCCGGGCAACGGCTTCAACAATTTCGGCAGCGGCAACAATTTTGGCGGCATGGGTGGCCCCATGGTCGGCGGCCCGCAGGCCTCGGGCTTTGGCGGAGCGCTGTTCGGTGGTGGCAGCAATGGCGCCGGCGGGATGCCGCCGAACTATGGCTGGAACGCTGAGCCACCGGGACTTGCCGGCGCGGCGCGCTTCGGCATGCGGCAGGCCTTTGGCGGCGGCTCCGATGGCAGCTCGCAGGGCGAGACGGCGCAAGCCACGTTTCTGGCGATGACGCAGTTCATGCAGACCCTGCTCGATCCCGCCATCGACGGGCGCGGCATCGGCGCAGCCGAACTCGATGCAGAGCTGTCGGCCTACGCCGATATCGGAAACGACCGGACGCATGGCGGCATCGGCCGCGAAGCCTATAGCGCGATCTACGGCAGACCCTCGCTCGCTTCGGCGCACTGGAATGTCTGGGCTGCCGGCTTCGGCGGTTCGCAAGTGTCGACCGGCGGCACCGCCTCCGCCAACCGGAGCTTCGGCACTGTGGTTGGCGCTGATTATTCGCTGTCGCCGCAGACGCGGATGGGGGGCGCGCTCGCCGGCGGCGGCACTGGCTATGCCAACAATTTCTCCAGCGGCCGCTCGGATCTGTTCCAGGCCGGCGCTTTCGTCAGGCATTCGATAGGACCGGCCTATGTCGCAACTGCGCTCGGCTATGGTTGGCAGGCCATCACCGGCGACTATCAGGTAACGCCGACCGGCACGAGCCAGCTCAACGTGGCCGTCAACGCCAACGCCTATTCCGGCCGGCTCGAAGGCGGCTACCGCTTGGGCATGCCCTGGCTCGGTATCACGCCCTATGCCGCCGCACAGATCACCACGTTCCGCCTGCCCTCCAATGCCGCGCAGCCGGCCTATGCCACCGATCCGTCTTCCCCGGCGCCCGCCAGCGACAGTTTCACCGACACCCGCGCCGAACTCGGCCTGCGCACCAGCACGTCCTTTGCGCTATTTGGCAGCGTGATGAACCTGCGCGGACGGCTCGCCTGGGCGCATGATTTCAGCGCGGGGCAGTCGATCCCCGCCGCGTTCCAATCCCTGCCCGGCCAGGGTTTTATTGTCGGCGGCACGGCATTGGCGCCGAACGCCGCGCTGACGGGCGTTGCGCTCGAACTTCGCGACCTGAACGGGTGGTCCGCCTCAGCGAACTTCGATAGTGAAGTGTCGAGCCTGGTGCGCTCCTACACCGGCAAGGCCGTGCTGCGCTACGCGTGGTGACTTTGCGCCCTCACATCTTCTTGTAAGCATCGACCACGGCCTGGCCGTCGGCACCGGCCTTCTTGAGCCAGTCGGCGGTGAGCTGATCGCCGACCTTCTGGAAGCCGGTCTTCAGGGCAGGGCTGGGCGGCTCGACCGTCATGCCCTTGGCCTTGAGCTGATCGATGTACCAATTGGCTTTCTCTTCCCAGGCCTTCCAGCCGCGCGTCTCGGCGGTGGCCGCAGCCTTCAGGATGGCGTCCTGGGTCGGCTTGTCGAGCGCCTCGAACGCGGCCTTGTTGACGAAGGTGTAGTCCTTCGGAATCCAGGCCTGCACGTCGTAGAAATATTTCAGCGACTCCCATGCCTTGGAATCGTAGCCGGTGCCGCCCGACGACATGAACGAATTCACGACGCCCGTTGCGAGCGCTTGCGGCAGCTCGGCCGCCTGGATCGTGACCGACTGGGCGCCGACCAGTTCACCGATGCGCGCGGTCCCGACGTTGTAGGCGCGCCATTTCAGGCCCTTCATGTCCTCGATGGTGGCGAGCGGCTTGTTGACATAGACGCCCTGCGGCGCCCATGGCACCACGAACAGGAGCTTGAGACCTTGCGCCTCGAGCTTCTTCGTGATCAGCGGCTTCGAGGCTTGGTAGAGCTTCATCGAGTCCGGAAAGCTCGTCGCAAGGAACGGAACGACGTCGACACCGTAGATCGGGTCCTCGTTCTCGTGGATCGACAGCAGCACCTCGCCCATTTGCGCCTGTCCGGTCATAACCGCACGCTTGATGTCGGGCGCCTTGAAGAGCGAGGCTCCCGGATGGACCGTGATCTGAAGCTTGCCGGACGTGGCGGCTTCGACGTCCTTGGCGAACGCAACCAGATTTTCCGAGTGCGGATTGTCGGCGGGGTATGCTGCCGGCAGATTCCATTTGGTTTGAGCCAAGACGGGCGATGCAGCCAGCATGGCCCCGGCGATCAGGCCTGCGCGAATGAAACGAGACTTCATCGGAGTTCTCCTCACGGTCGAATTGAGATCAGTCGGGGAAAGCGAGCTTGGGCAGCAGCAGCACGATCTGGGGATATTCGGTGATGATGAACACGGCGACCAGCAGCAGCACGAAGAACGGGAAAGCCGCTCGCGCAACGGTAAACGTATCGCGGCCGCTCATGTTCTGGAGCACGAACAGGTTGAACCCGACCGGCGGCGTGATCTGCGCCATCTCGACATGGATGATGAGATAGACGCCGAACCAGACCAGATCGAGCCCGGCCTGCTTGACCATCGGCAGCACGATGACAGCCGTCAGCACGATCATCGAAATGCCGTCGATCAGGCATCCCAGGATGATGTACATGATGCTGAGATACAGCGCGAGCATGCCGGGTGTGAGCTGCTGCCCCTGCACCCAGGTCGCAAGCGCAGCAGGGATGCCGGTATAGGCCATTGCTGCCGTGGTGTAGGCTGCGCCCGCCAGGATCAACATGATCATGCAGGTCAGCCGCGTCGCGCTCATGATGCTTTCGAGAAAATTCTTGCGCGTGAGCGTGCCGCTCCACCACGCCAGCAGGATCGCGCCGGCAACGCCCCATGCGGCGCATTCGGTCGCGGTCGCAAAACCAAGCACGAGCGAGAGGAAGACCGCGAGGATCAGCAGCAGGCACGGGATGAGCTTGGCGGACTCCTGCAGTTTCCGGCGAAACGGCATCGGTGGATCGCGAGGCGGAACCTTGCCGGGGTTCAGCAGCGACCAGATGATGATGTAGCCGGAATACAGCACCATCACGAGCGCACCGGGCAGGAAGCCCCCGAGAAAGACCTGGAGCACGGAGACGTTCGCCGTGACCGCGTAGACTACCATGGGGATCGAGGGCGGGATCAACAGGCCGAGCGTGCCGGAGCCGGCGAGCGAGCCGAGGCTGAGGCCCTTGTCGTAGCCGCGCTTGTCGAGCTCGGGCAGCGCGATCTTGCCGATGGTGGCGCAGGTCGCGGCCGATGATCCCGACACCGCCGCGAAGATGCCGCAGCCGATCACGTTCACATGTGTCAGCCGTCCCGGCAGCCATTGGACCCAGGGCGACAGGCCACGGAACATCTCCTCGGACAATTTGGTGCGGAACAGGATTTCGCCCATCCAGATGAACAGCGGCAGTGCGGCCAGCGTCCAGGACGAGCTCGCGCTCCAGGTCGTGGTCGCAAGCACCGAGCCGAGCGGCAGGCTCGTGGTCAGCGCCATCGCGACGAAGCCGACAAGCCCGAGCGAAACCGCGATCCAGACGCCGCTTCCCAGCAGCAAGATCATGACGCCGAGCAGGACGAAGGAGAGCTCGATCATGCCGAGATTGGCCATGGTCAACCTCCGCCGCCCTGCGAGATGCGCTCGATGAATTCGTCCGGCGTCTCCTCGGGCGAACCCTTCTCGTAGCTCGGACGCTTGCCGACGACGACATTGACCATCTCGTCGATCAGCGCGATCGACAGGATCACGAGACCGCCGCCAAAGCCGAGCTGGGGAATCCAGAGCGGCAGCGCGACGACGCCCTGCGCCACGTCGTTGAAGCGCCAGGAGTCGTAGGTCATCTGCAAGGCATGTCGGGTGAAGTAGAGAATGAAGGCGGTCGCGATCCCAAGCGCCACGATCTCCGCGACCTGCTTGGTCCGTCCGTGCAGGCGCTCAAGCAGCAGACCGACGCGGATCATCTCGCCGCGCTTGAAGGTGTGGGCGAGGCCCAGAAAAGCCATCGCCGCCATGCACCAGGATGCGAAATCATCTCCGGCCGGGATGTTGAGTGCAAACTGGCGACCGACCGACATCACCATCATGATGGCGAAGATCGCGACCAGAAACGCGCCAGCGGCAACGCCTGAGGCAAGATAAAGCAGATCCAGAGCGCGCCGGACCGGCCCAACAGAATTTGCGTCGTCGCCGTTCCCTGCCACGCGGCCCCCATCCTCATCCTGCGGCGCAATCAAGCTTGATTAGCGCCGTCAGCCAACGTCTGTCCTTCAGACGTTAGACCAACACGATGAGGCCCGCGAAAGCAAGGAGCATGCCGCCCTGCGGCAAATTTCCACTGGACAGGTTCAGTGCGTCTCCAACCGCATCCCATCGTAAGCCGGCACGACGCCTGACGGCAGCGATTGCCGGATCACCTCGTAATCGACATCGGCGGTCATGTTGGTGATGACCGCGCGCTTCGGCTTGAAGCGCTCGATCCACGACAGCGCGTCGTTGATGCTGAAATGGCTGGAATGCTGGGTGTAGCGCAAGCCGTCGACGATCCAGAGATCGAGATTTTCCAATGCGCCCCAGCTCTCGCGCGGGATGTCGTTCAGGTCGGGCGTGTAGGCGGCGTTGCCAATGCGGTAGCCGAGCGCGGGAATCTGGCCATGCTGGACCAGGAAGGCGGTCATGGTGACGTCCCCGCCCTTGCCGCCGATGGTCTGGCTCTCGCCGGCCTCGATCGAGTGGCGGTGCAGGATCGGCGGGTAGTCGCTGCCCTCAGGCGAAATGAAGCAATAGGAGAACCGCGCCATGATGTCTTTGGCGGTCGACTGGTTGAAATAGACCGGAATGCGCTTGCGCATGTGGAGCACGACCGAGCGCAGATCGTCCATGCCATGGGTCTGGTCGGCATGCTCGTGCGTCAGGAACACCGCGTCGATGTGGTCGACATTGGTATCGATGAGCTGCTCGCGCAGATCGGGCGAGGTGTCGATCACGATGCGCGTGGTGCCGTGGCTCGACGTCTTTTCGACCAGCAGCGAGCAGCGGCGGCGGCGGTTCCTGGGATTGTTGGGATCGCAGGCGCCCCAGCCGAGTGCCGGGCGCGGCACGCCGGCGGAGGAGCCGCAGCCCAGGATCGTCAGTGTCAGTGTCATGCGGCTCCCAACCTCACGCTTTCACCTTGGAGAACAGGCGGAAGAAGTTTTCGGTGGTCTGGCGTGAGATCTCATCAAGCGACACGCCGCGCGTCTCGGCAAGCACCTTGGCGACCTCGACCACATAGGCCGGCTCGTTGCGCTTGCCCCGGAACTTGCCCGGCGCAAGATAGGGCGAGTCTGTTTCAACCAGAATACGATCGGCTGGCAGCTCGGCCGCGAGCGCACGCAGGGTTTCCGACTTCTTGAAGGTCAGGATGCCCGTGAAGCCGATATAGAGCCCGAGCGAGACTGCCTTCAGGGCCAGCTCGCGCCCGCCCGTGTAACAATGCAGCACGGCGTCAAACGATCCCTTGGCAACTTCCTCTTCCAGTATCCGCGCGCAATCCTCATCCGCCTCACGGGTGTGGATCACCAGCGGCAGGCCGGTCGCGCGGGCCGCCGCGATGTGAGCACGAAAGCCCCTCGCCTGCGCCTCCGGCGAACCGTTGTCGTAGAAATAGTCGAGCCCGGCCTCGCCGAGCGCGACGACCTTGGGATGCTCTGTGAGCGCGATCAACTCGTCCGGCGTGATGCCGTCCTCCTCATCCGCGTTGTGCGGATGGGTGCCGACCGAGCAATAGACATCGTCGAAGCGCTCGGCGATGGCGAGAAGCTCGTTCAGCTTTCGCACCCGCGTCGAGATCGTGACCATGCGGCCGATTCCGGCCGCACGCGCGCGCGACACGATCCCGTCGAGATCCTCCGCAAAGTCCGGAAAATCCAGGTGGCAGTGACTGTCGACCAGCATCGCCCGAACGCCTTTAGGCCGCGGGCTCGATGTAGCGCGGGAACGCTGGCGTCGGCGCGGGGAGCGTCGAGCCAGCTGCGATCCGCCTGTCACCGCCGAGCATCGCAAAGTTGCGTTCGCCTGCGGGAATACCGAGGCTGTCGAGCAATAATCCGGAGGCGGTCGGCATCGCCGGCTGGGCCAGGATCGCGATCTGGCGCACGACTTCGGCGGTGACATAGAGCACCGTCTTCTGCCGTGCAGGATCGGTCTTGGCCAGCGCCCACGGCGCCTCGCCCGCGAAATAGCGGTTGGCCTCCGCGACCACGGCCCACACGGCGTTGAGCCAGTGATGGATCTGCTGCGTCGCCATCGCCTCGCGTGACGCGGCGATCATCCCGTCGGCCATCGCCAGGATCGCTTTGTCGTTGTCGCTGAACGCGCCGGGCTCCGGCAGCACGCCGCCGAACTGCTTTGCGATCATCGACAGCGAGCGCTGCGCGAGGTTGCCGAGATCGTTGGCAAGATCGGCATTGATGCGCGCGACGATGGCCTCGTGGTTGTAGTTACCGTCCTGGCCGTACGAGACCTCGCGCAGAAAGAAATAGCGCATCTGGTCGACGCCATACTGGTCGGCAAGATTGAAGGGATCGACGACATTGCCGACCGACTTCGACATCTTCTCGCCCCTGTTGAACAGGAAGCCATGGGCATAGACCCGCTTCGGCAGCGAAATGCCCGCCGACATCAGGAATGCCGGCCAGTACACCGCGTGGAAGCGGATGATGTCCTTGCCGATGATGTGCACGTCCGCCGGCCAATAGCGCCAATTGACATCGCCCTCGTCGGGGAAGCCGACGCCGGTGATGTAGTTCGTCAGCGCGTCGACCCAGACATACATCACGTGATCTTCGGCGCCTGGGACTTTGACGCCCCAGTCGAAGGTCGTGCGGGAGATCGAGAGATCGCGCAGGCCCCCCCTGACGAAACTGACGACCTCGTTGCGGCGTGAATCCGGACCGATGAACTGCGGATTGTCCGTGTAGAGCTTCAGGAGCTTGTCCTGATAGGCCGACAGGCGGAAGAAATAGCTTTTCTCCTCGACCCATTCGACCGGCGTGCCCTGCGGGCCAAGGCGCACGCCGTCGTCGTTCAGGCGTGTTTCGTCCTCGGCGTAATAGGCTTCGTCGCGCACCGAGTACCAGCCGGAATAGCTGTCGAGATAGATGTCGCCGTTCGCTTCCATGCGCCGCCAAATCTCCTGGCTGGAGCGGTGGTGCTGCTCTTCAGTCGTGCGGATGAAACGGTCGAACGACACGTTCAGGCGCTGGTCCATCTCCCTGAAGCGGTCGGCATTACGGGTCGCGAGCGCGGACGGGGTGAGTCCCTCGTTCTGCGCGGTCTGAACCATTTTCTGGCCGTGCTCGTCGGTACCGGTCAGGAAGAACACGTCCTTGCCGTCGAGGCGCGCGAAACGTGCCAGCACGTCGGCCGAGATCGCCTCATAGGCGTGACCGATATGCGGGTTGCCGTTCGGATAGGCGATCGCGGTCGAGATGTAGAAGACGTTGTCACGCGCTGGCGCAGGCGCTTGCGAAGCCGCGACGGGCTCCGGCGCGCGCGGCGCCTTGGGTTTCGATACCTTGGGCGTCGCAGCTTTCGGCGGCGTCGCAACAGAAGCCGGTGCGGTGGTCACGGCGGGAGCGATCACCCTCGCCTTCTTGGCCACCTTCTTCGCTGGAGCCTTGTTCTGCTCGGGAGCCTTGGCTGGCTTGCCGGCGGTCTTTGTCTTCGAAGCCTTCTTGGCGACGACCTGCTTCTTCGCAGCCTTCTTCCCGGCCTTCTTTGCCGTCTTCGCAGCGCTCTTCTTCACGCTCTTCTTGGCGACAGCCTTCTTGGTCTTCTTGACCGTTTTGGCGGCCTTGGACGCGCGCGCCTTCACAGCCTTTTTCGCGGCTTTCTTCACGGCTTTCTTGGCAGCCTTCTTCTTGCTGCTCTTGGCTTTGACGGTTTTCTTAGCTCGCGCTGCCACGATGAATTCCTTTACCGGCTTCTCAAAATTTTGGAATCGAACCTGCGTCAGGTTATTGTTTTGCGCATGATCCTCTCGGAAATCCGCTGCACACTTTTCCGGATCATGCCCTAGCGCGTCGCGTCCGCCAGCCAGCCGAACACCGAGAAAACCAAGGGCTTTCGCTCCAGATTGTAGGTTTCGGTGTCGCGCGCGGCGCGGACGATCTTTTCCCATACCTCAGCTAGGCGCGCAAGGCGCGGCAGGTTCTGGTTGGCATTGGCCTCGTCCGCATGCAGGCGGTCCGCGATCCAGCGATCGATGCCGTCGATGAAGGCCGCCAGCGCGACGCGGTCGCTGGTCCCGAGCGAATCGCCGAGCGTATGCAGCTCGCGCGGATCGACCTGTGGCAGTCGCGCCAGCAGCGCCGCCGTGCGCTGCTGGAGTTTGAGGGCGTCGCCACCGAGCAGCGTCAGTGCCCGCGCGACGCTGCCCTCGGAGGCCTCCGCCGCTTCGCGCAATGCCAGGTCGGTCGGAGCAAGGTCGGCTGCTGTGGCCGCAGCGCCGATCACATCGTCCGTGGCGAGCGGGCGCAGACGCAGCTTGCGGCAACGTGACTGAATTGTGGCGAGCACGCGCGCGGGCGCATGGCTCACCAGCAGGAACAGCGATTGCTGCGGCGGCTCCTCGAGGATCTTCAGCAGCGCATTCGCCGCATTCGGATTGAGCTCGTCGACTGTGTCAACGATGCAGACGCGCCATCCTTCCGCCGCGGCGGTCGAGCCGAAAAAGCCGATCGTCTCGCGCGTCTCGTCCACGGTGATCACGGTGCGCATCACGCCGCGGTCGTTGGCGGTGCGCTCCAGCGTCAGCAGGCCGCCATGCGAGCCGGCCGCGACCTGCCGCGCCACGTTGTCATCAGGATCGATCGCGAGCGTCTCGGCGCGCTGTACCGCGGGTGCCAGCGGCTGGCCGTGGGCGAGCACGAACCGCGCCATGCGGTAGGCCAGCGTCGCCTTGCCGATCCCCTGCGGCCCGCCGATCAGCCAGGCATGCGGGATGCGGCCGCTGCGATAGGCGGTCAGCAGCGCCGTCTCGGCCTCGCGATGGCCGAACAGCAGGCTCGTCTCGCGCGGATGTGGAGTCGCGCTCTCACGCTCGGCCTGACGCGGGCTCATACCGACACCGCCGAGGCTGGCGTCGGAAGCAGACGTTCGCGCAGTGCCGCCCAGATGCGCCCGGCGACCGTATCAGGATCGGAATTGGCATCGATCAGCACGCAGCGCGCGGGCTCGTCCGCAGCGATCTTCTGATAGGCCTCGCGCAGCCCCTGATGGAAGCCGAGCTTCTCGGCCTCGAACCGGTCGGGCATACCGCTGCCGCGGCGTGCCGCGGCGCGTTGCAGACCGATCTCGACCGGCAAATCGAGGATGATGGTGAGGTCCGGCTTGAGATCGCCGATCGTGACCCGCTGCATCGCGTTGATGAGACTGGCTGAGACGCTGCCGAGGCTGCCCTGATAGGCGCGCGTCGAGTCGGCAAAACGATCGCACAGCACCCAGGCGCCCTGGTTGAGCGCAGGCTGGATCACGGTGCGGACATGATCGTCGCGGGCGGCCGCAAACAGCAGAGTCTCGGCCTCGGGCCCGAGCAACTTGCCCATGCCCGACAGCACCAGATGACGCATGATCTCGGCCCCCGGCGAGCCGCCCGGCTCGCGCGTGACGAGGGTGCGCATCCTTGCCGCCTTGAGGCGGTCGGCGAGCTTCTTGATCTGGGTCGACTTGCCCGTCCCCTCGCCACCTTCAAAGGTGATGAAGCGTCCGCGCCCGGACCGCCGCTGTCCTGCACTCTCACTCATGATCAGAGCTTCTCGGCGCCCGCTCGGAACATGCCGATCACGAGCTCGCTGGCGCCGTCAATTGCGCGGCGCATGGTCGAGCCGGTGCCGATCGCCTCGGCGGCATAGACCGGCGTCTCCACCGCGATGTTGCCGCTGCGCCAGACCCTGACCACACCGACCTTCTGGCCGGCCTCGACCGGGGCGCGCACCGGGCCGCTATAGACGACGCGGGCGATCAGCTTGTCGCTGCCGTTCTTGTGCACCATCACCTTCACTGGATCTTTCGCGACGAGTTTCACCGAGCGACTATCGCCGCCGAACACCTTGGCGTAGCCGACGGGCTGGTCGGCCGCGATCAGGGTACGGGTCTCGAAATTACGAAAGCCCCATTCCAGCATCTTCTTGGCTTCGGTGGCGCGATCCTCGGGGTCTTCGAGCCCGTTGACGACGACGATCAGCCGCGTGCCATTCTGCACGGCAGATCCCACCATGCCGTAGCCGCCTTCCTTGGTGAATCCGGTCTTCAGGCCGTCAGCGCCGTCCATCGAATTGAGCAGCGGATTGCGGTTGGGCTGGCGGATCTTGTTCCAAGTGTACTCCTTCTCGCCGAACAGTTTGTAGAATTCGGGGAAGTCCAGGATGATGTGGCGCGCGAGGATGCCGAGCTCGCGCACCGTCATCTTGTTGCCGGGGTCAGGCAGGCCGTTGGAATTTCCGAAGGTCGACTTGGGCATGCCGAGCTCGCGGGCGCGCTTGGTCATGAAGTCGGCGGCAAAGATCTTCTCGTTGCCGGCGATGCCTTCGGCCAGCGCGATGCAGGCGTCGTTGCCACTCTGGATGATCGCGCCGTGCAGGAGGTCGTCGACCGAGACCTTGCTGTTGATCGCGGCGAACATGGTCGAGCCGCCCGAGGGCGCGCCACCCTTGCGCCAGGCATTCTCGCTGATCCGGTACTCGTCGGTCAGCTTCATGTCGCCCTTCTTGATGGCGTTGAAGACGACCTCTGCCGTCATCAGCTTCATCATGCTGGAGGGTGCGCGCAGCTCGTCGGCGTTCTTCTCGAACAGCACGCTGCCGCTGGAGGCCTCGATCAGGATCGCGGTGGGAGCATCGCCGTCAAAGCCGGCATCTTCCGTCTTCTTGGCACCCTGGACGCTCTGGTTGGCGGCGTACAGCGACCCGCCCCAGCCGATGCCCGCCACCAGAACCGCAGCGATCAGCCCGCGCACCAGCGCTCCGGCGGTGAACCGGTTGCGGTGGAGCGGAGAAAGACGAATTGCCATGGCCAAGCCCTGAGAGCGGCGTTCTAACAGTTGGAACCGGCGCGAACAACACGAGGCTGGCCGCCGGAACCCGAGATTGCACGATTCTCGTCGCGCCCCTATCGTGGCACCTCATATTTTTCGACCAAACCCCTGAAACAAGGCGGAAAAGCGATGTCTTCCACCCGCATGATCAAGGCCAACGGGATTGATCTGTTCGTCCGCGAAGCCGGCCAGGGTCCGCTGGTCGTGCTGTGCCACGGCTGGCCGGAACTGTCGTACTCTTGGCGCCACCAGATATCGGCGCTCGCCGATGCCGGCTTCCATATCGTCGCCCCCGACATGCGCGGCTACGGCCAAAGCTCGGCGCCGTCTGACGTGAAGGCCTATTCGATCTTCGACACAGTGGGAGACATCGTCGGCCTCGTGCAGGCGCTCGGTGAGACCAGGGCGATGGTGGTCGGCCACGACTGGGGTGCGCCGGTTGCCTGGCATGCGGCGCTGTTCCGGCCCGACATCTTCACGGCCGTTGCGGGCATGAGCGTGCCGCCGCCGTTCCGCGGCCGCGGCAAGCCGCTCGACCTGCTGCGCCAGGGCGGCGTGACCAATTTCTACTGGCAGTATTTCCAGACGCCCGGCGTCGCCGAAGCCGAGTTCGAGCATGACGTCGCCCGCACCATGCGCATCGTGCTCGGCGGTCGCGGGCTTGCCGATCCCAGCGCGGCCATGTTCGTGCAGGAAGGCAAGGGCTTCCTTGGCCACGGCACCCCGGAGGAGCCGCTGCCGGATTGGCTCAGCGAGGCAGACCTCGCCTATTTCACCGAGACCTTCCGCAAGTCCGGCTTCCGTGGTGGGCTGAACTGGTATCGCAACCTCGACCGCAACTGGGAGCTGACGGCGCCCTGGCAGGATGCGCAGATCCACCAGCCCTCGCTGTTCATTGCCGGTTCGAAGGACGCGGTCATCACCGGACTGATCGGTGCCAAGCGCGTCAACGAGCTCGAGCGCGTGCTGCCCAACCTCACGCGAAAACTCATCATCGAGGGTGCGGGCCATTGGGTGCAGCAGGAACGGCCAGATGAGGTCAACGCTGCGTTGCTCAAATTCCTGCGCGAAGCGGCCGCGCGCTAAGCCAGGTCCTTTCTCATCGCCAGCTCCTTTCTCATCGCGATGTGGGCGGCGCCCGCCTGCCCGGTCTCGACAAATCCGTGCCGCAGGTAAAATCTGTGCGCGGCCACGTTGCCCGCGAGCACCGTGAGCGTCAGCGCTCCGACACCCTGCTGCCGTGCGCTCGCTTCGAGGGCGTCGAAGATTGTCGCGCCTACGCCACGACCGCAATCGGCCGGCAGCAGCGCGATGTCGATGATGTGCCAGCGCTCGCTTTCGCGATGAAGCAGCAACCGGCCGATCGCGATCCCATCATCCGTGACGATCAGCGAGATCGCGCCCGGAAACTGCGCGGCATAGCCGGCCGCCTGGCTGCGAAACTGTTGCGTGATGATCTGGCCGACGATCGGCCCGGACAGGCCGGTCGCGGTGAATTGCCCTGTCCGCACTTCCTCGAAGAGACGTCGGATGAACGGCTCGTCGATCGGGCCCGCGGCCCGCAGCCGCAGTGCAGGATCGTCCAGGACGATGTCGAGCGGCGCGTCGTCAATCATGCCGTCGCGCACTCAAGATGGTTCAGGAGAAGGACGGAAAAATTCCTGCATAGGCGATGCACCAGACGATCGCCTGGGTGGGCTGCGTGTTGTCGTGAGGAAGGTTCTGCCCGGTGAGCGCGACGGCGTTCGGCGCCAAGGTCAGCGTGCCGGGAGGCGCCGTGAACCCGTTGAAGCCAGGATCAATCGCCACCGTACTCCCCGCCGCTCCGGGACCTGCCGTTGCGCCTTGCGCGGTCTTGCTGCCGAGTTGCAGGACGTGCGAGTGCTTCGCCATGTTGTCGCCGATCAAGTTCACCTGAGCACTGCCGACGATTTCGCCGATGACGCGGTTCTGCAATCCCGGACCTTGGCCCTGGCTGATCGCGACCGAACCGTTCAGGTTCGGCAGGGCGAAATTGGTCGTCCCGTTGCCGCCGTAATAGGTGCCGATCAGGGAATACAGCGCCGCGAAACGCTGAATCGGCATGAGCTGGCCGCCGCAGGGCAGCCAAGCCTGGTTGAAGCCGCCGACCGCGAAAGGAAACGGGAAGGCCTGGATTTCTCCAAGGAACGGATCTGACATGGTGTCTACCTCGAGACTGAATATTGATGCGCGCAGCCTAGCCGGACGAAGGAAAGATGCCTGCGTAGCAGATGCAATAATTGGCAACGACGGTCGGCATCATGTTGTCATGCCCGACATTGTTGCCCGCCGGGGCGACGCAGGCAGCCATCGTGGCGTACGTCCCGGCGTTCGCGACCGGCGCGTAGAGTTCACCTGCTGACGCCGTGGCAAGATGGAGTGTCTGCCCGGGCGTTGCAGCCGTTCCAATCGCGGTGGAGGACACCAGCGCATGACTATGGGCCGGCATTTCGCCTTCAACCAACGTGTGCTGCTCCTCACCGCCGACCTGCCCCAGCGCATAGTTCGGATAGCCTTGCCCCTGCCCCTGTCCGATCGCAACGCGGCCGCGAAGATCCGGAAGGTTGAAGGTGGTGTTACCATCGCCACCATAGGTCGTGCCGAGGACGGCGTAGAGCGTGTCATATTGTGAAATCGGTAGCGATTGCCCGGCGCAGGCCAACCAACCGTTGGGAATACGTGGAAAGCCGAACAGTCGAATCTCGCCGATAAACGGATCTGCCATCGCCTATGATCCTTTGCTTGTACACGCCATTTTTTCAATTTGATGGGTGCATGCGTAGAAGTTCGAAGCGTCGATGCGGAGGGATGTCGTTCGCGCAAGTCCAGTCTCGCGACGGTCAGTCTCGCGACGGATACGTCCCCTGCATCGCAATCAGATAGCTGATCGCGAGATAGGGCTGCAGGTTGTTGTGCGCCTGGCCACGGCCCTCATTCACCAGGTTGGTGCCGACCGCCAGAGGCGTGTCGCCAGCGCCCGGCACTGCGAAAATCATCGTCGGATTGTTCGCCGGCAGGGAGTTCGTCCCGAAAACATTGTTGTTGGGAGGGACGTTTCCACGTCCGGCTCCGGCCGTCGCGGACACTTGAATGAGATGGTTGTGGGCCGGGAGCTGCGACGCAATCAGGGTGACCGAATTCGTTCCGCTGACCATGCCGACCGGGTATGAACCACCGCCGCCACTCGAGCCAAGGATCGCGCGACCACGCAGATCGGGAAGCGCAAACGTCGTCGTTCCGTTGCCGCCATAGTAGGTACCGAGCAACGAGAACAGCGCGGAGTTTTGCTGGATCGCCAGCAGCGCGCCGTTACACAGCGCCCAGCCCCTGGGAATCACTGCGCCCGCAAAAGGCATAATCTGGCCGAGAACAGGCTGGTACGGCATGACCCCTCCCCAAATAAACTAGCGACGCGTCGCGCGATGATGCAGACCACGACGGCAATACTTAAATTAAAGAATGAATGTCTTACGGACCACTCGTCGAGATTGTTGATCAGCCTGCGTTGACAGTCAAGCACAAGCGCAACCATAAATTGACGCACCAGGCGCTCCCGTCGAGATTGCACCCAAGCACGCTTTTGTTGCAGCCTTGCAACGGTTCGCCGGAAAGTGGTGCCCGCGACTTGGTTCCAGCAGTTTGGGGGCCTTGTGCGCTTGCGTTGTGCAGCGCGTCTCGTCCAAATGCACGCAACAATATACGCGAATAATTTCACAATCAGGGATTTAGGCGGATGCTCTAGTGAGAGCTGCCGCCAAGGGGGGCCGGTGAGTCACGCGATTGCGGTGGCCGTGCCAGACATAATCGGGGAATTGGTGGTCCCGGCACGCGATGGTGGTGCCATGCCTTCGCGGATATTGCGCTCTGTCTGGCGGGCGGCTCAACGTATCTGCATCGCGGCCGTCTTGATGCTCGGCGCAATGGCCGCGGCGAACGCGGCTTGCGATCAAACGACCAACTCAACATCCGGCGTAACGGTCAACTTCACCTCGGTCGGCCAGACCTACCGCCTGTGTTTTACTGTGGGCACGGTCTCCGCCCCTGCCGATGACTCCGTTGTATGGGGCCTTTATTCCGTCGCGGGGACGGATTCGTTTTACAACGCGCCGATCGCCAATTCGAGCGGCACCAATGGCAGCAACCAGCAGCTCACAGCGGCCGACTACAATCCAACGACGGCGAAGGCGACCTATACGTTTCATCCGACCAACCCGAATCAAAACGGTCAAAGCGCGAACGCCGGCCAGGCCGAGATCGACATCACGCTGAACAGCGCGACGGGTAACGGACCGGACACGATCACGCTCTATTACACGCCGGGCTGCAGCGATTTCAACGGAGGCTGCACCGGCAGTTCGATCGCGAACACCGCCTATGTGTTCACCATCAATCTGCCCAGCCCGCCGACGGTGACGTCGATCTCGCCAGCAAGCGGTCCGCTGGCGGGCGGAACGTCAGTGACCATCACCGGGACGAATTTCACCGGAGCCACCGCTGTCAAATTCGGGGCGGCGAGCGCGACGGGCGTTACAGTCGTCAACGCAACAACGATCACCGCAACCTCGCCGTCCGGTACCGGCACGGTCGACGTCACAGTCACAACGCCGAGCGGAACGTCATCGACTTCGGCAGCTGATCAATTCACCTATGCTCCAGTGCCTACGGTCGCTTCGGTCACGCCCTCGACCGGCCCAGCCACCGGCGGCACCACGGTGACGGTTACTGGCACGGGCTTCGTCGTTGGCGCGACGGCGGCGAGCTTCGACGGCACCGCCGGCACAAGTGTCAGCGTCAGTTCCTCGACGTCCCTCACGGTGACCTCGCCGGCGCATGCCGCCGGCAACGTCGACATCACAGTGACGACCGCAGGCGGCACTTCAGCGATTTCCGGGGCCGATCAATTCACCTATGTTGCGGCACCGACGGTCACATCGATTTCCCCGACCTCGGGGCCAGTCGGTGGCGGTACGCTCGTGACCATCACCGGCACCAACTTCACGGGAGCGACAGCCGTGGTGTTCGGTGGATCGTCTGCGACAGGCATCACCGTCGTCAACGCGACAACGATCACAGCCACCGCGCCGGCCGGGACCGGCACCGTGGACGTCAGGGTGACGACGCCCGTGGGCGGCACTTCGGCAATTTCGGCGGCCGATCAATTCACCTATGTTCCGGCGCCGACGGTCACTTCGATTTCGCCGACCTCGGGGCCTGGCGTTGGGGGCACGTCAGTGACCATCTCTGGCACCAACTTCACGGGAGCGACAGCCGTGGTGTTCGGTGGATCGTCGGCGACAGGCATCACCGTCGTCAACGCGACAACGATCACAGCCACCTCGCCGGCCGGGGCCGGCACCGTGGACGTCAGGGTGACGACGCCCGTGGGCGGGACCTCGGCAACATCGGCAGCCGATCAATTCACCTATGTTCCGGCGCCGACGGTCACTTCGATTTCGCCGACCTCGGGGCCAGGCGTTGGGGGCACGTCAGTGACCATCACCGGCACCAATTTCACAGGCGCGACAGCCGTGGTGTTTGGTGGATCGTCGGCGACAGGCGTCACCGTCGTCAACGCGACAACGATCACAGCCACGTCGCCGGCCGGGACCGGCACTGTGGACGTCAGGGTGACGACCCCTGGCGGGACCTCCGCAGCCTCGGCCGCGGACCAGTTCACCTATTTTGCCGCACCGACCGTGACGTCGATCTCGCCAACGGGCGGTCCGCTCGCGGGCGGCACGTCGGTGACGGTCACCGGCACCAATTTCACCGGCGCGACCGCCGTGAAGTTCGGCGCAGCCAGTGCCACCGGCGTCACAGTCAATTCCGCGACCTCGATCACCGCAACCTCTCCAGCCGGCACAAGCACGGTGGACGTCACGGTCACGAATCCGGGCGGAACGTCGGCCACCTCAGCCGCGGACCAGTTCACCTACGCCGCGACTCCGGCAGTGACGTCGGTTTCCCCGAATGCGGGCTCGACGACGGGCGGAACGTCGGTCACCATCACCGGTACCGCGTTGTCAGGCGCGACGGCAGTCAAGTTCGGCACGATCAACGCGACCAGCTTCACGGTCAATTCGGCGACCTCGATCACAGCGACCTCGCCGACCGGCGCCGGCACGGTCGATATCACCGTGACCACACCGGGCGGAACATCCGCCATATCGGCATCGGATCAATTCAGCTACACGCCCGCACCGTCCGTCACCTCGATCTCGCCAAGCTCCGGATCGGCGATCGGCGGCACGTCCGTGGCGATCACGGGGACCGGATTCACGGGCGCCACCGCAGTGAAATTCGGCACCAACAATGCGGCGACCTTCACGGTGAACTCGGCGACGTCGATCACGGCGACGTCGCCCGCTGGCGCCGGCACGGTCGACGTGACCGTCACGACGGTCGGAGGCACGTCGCCCACCTCGGCCGCAGACAGGTTCACTTATCTGTCCGCCGCGACGACGACGACGCTCACCTCCTCGAAGAACCCGAGCAGCTACGGCGAGTCGGTGACGTTCACGGCCAATGTGCACAGCACCGGCGGGACGCCGACGGGTACCGTGACATTCTTCGACGGCACGACGCCGATCGGCACATCGACGCTTTCGGCCGGCGTCGCCACCTTTGCGACGACAACGCTCGCCGTCGGCAGCCACACGATCACGGCAGCCTATAATGTCAGCGCTGCCTTCGACGCCTCGACCTCGCCGACCCTGAACCAGACGGTCGACATTCCCGCCGACAGCGCCAAGCTGCGCGCGCTCCAGGTCAACGTCACCAAGATCGTGGCGCAGAGCTCGGGGCAGGCGATCTCCGGATCGATCGACACCGCGATCTCCGAAGGGTTCAGCGACGGCGGGCAATACATCACGCCGGGCGCGGGTGGCATGCGCGTCAACTTTGCCGCCACGCCCGACGGCGATGACGACGACAAGCCCAAATCCGATCAGGCATCTCACGGCTCCGACGCCTATGCGGGCAGGACCGGCGGCCGTGGGCGCGGCGGCTCGCGGATCGATGATGCCTTCGCCGCGATCGATCACGCCGCGCCGACCAAGGCACCGGCTGCGCGCTTCAGGGAGCGCAAGGACTGGCTGTTCTGGATCGACGTGCGCGGCACCGGCATCGACCGCTGGGGCTCGTCCGGCAACATCGGCCAGGGCGCGAACCAGGCCACGCTCTACGGCCAGCAGATCAACCTGCTCTCGGGCCTGACCTATCGGGCACGGCCCGACCTGCTGGTCGGTGTGGTCGGCGGCTACGAGAACTTCAGCTACACCGAGACCGACATCAACGGGAAGCTGAAGGGCGACGGCTGGACCGTCGGCGCCTATCTCGGCTGGAAGATCATCCCGACGCTGCGTTACGACGCGGCCGTGACCTATTCCGGCATCGGCTATAACGGCGTTGCCGGCACCGCCCAGGGCAGTTTCAACGGCAATCGCTGGATGTTCGCGACCGGCTTCACCGGCAGCTACAATTGGGCGAATTTCAATATCGAGCCGTCGGCCAAAGTCTACGCGCTGTGGGAGCGCGAGAACGCCTATGTCGACTCGCTCGGCACTTCGCAGGCCGCCCGCACCTTCTCCAGCGGCCGCGCCTCGGCCGGCAGCAGGGTCTCCTATCCCATCCCGTGGCTCGATAGCGTGCTGCTGATGCCCTATGCCGGCGTCTATGCCGATTACTACTTCACCCAGGACGACGCAGCCGCGATCGTTGCCGCCGGCGCCTTGCCGCTCGCTTCAACGCCATTGCTCCAGGGCTGGTCGGCGCGGGTCACCGGCGGCATCGGTGCCCGGCTCGCAGGTGGCTCCACGGTCGGCTTCGGCGCCGAACTCGGCGGCATCGGCGGCAACACGCAGATCTGGACCTTTACGGGACGCGCGCGCATCCCGTTCTGATCATCTGCTACCAGCGACGGGTTTTGCCGCTGACCGATTGTCCAGGCTTAGTAGAGGCCGCGGCCGCTCAGGATACCGCGGGCCTCGGCGGCACCGTCAGAAGCGTCGGGAGCACTGTCGGAGGCATAGCGCCCGTCCTGGTCATAGGACACCTGCCGGGCATTCTGGAGCGCCCGGCCCCGGCTGCGGCTCGAGGCCGACATCTCAGAGGTCGCATTGATCGAGGCGACGTCGGCGGACGTGTTGCCGAGGCTATAGGGCCGCCCCTCCGGCATCGGGACTTCGCCCCTGATAGCACCGCGATTGGATGACGGCAGCTCCGGCACAAAGGGCCGCGCCGAGGCGACCCGGACCATCGAGGGCGACGGCGCCGGGATCCCGGTCCGCAAGGTGGCCATCAGCTGGCGGTCGTCGGAGCCTTCGAGCGGCGCCCGGCCGACATATTCGACCCGGACCTTGGCGACGCCATTGCCTTTGAATTCAAGCAGTTCGGCGGCTTTGTTCGAGACGTCGATGAGCCGGTTGCCGTGATAGGGCCCCCGGTCATTGACACGGACGATCAGCGATTTGCCGTTGGAGATGTTGGTTACCCGCGCGTAGGACGGCATCGGCAGGGTCGGATGTGCCGCCGTCAGCGAGCCCATGTCGAACACCTCGCCATTGGCGGTCAGGCGGCCGTGGAAATCATCGCCGTACCAGGACGCCATGCCCTCGGCACGGTAGTTGACGTCCTCCTCCGGCACGTAGGTCCGGCCCGCCACCACGTAGGGCTTGCCGACCCGGTAAGTGCCGCCGCCCTTCGGGACCGGATCGCCAAGAGCCACAACCCGAGGGCTCGAGGACACGCCGTATTTCGGATCGACCCGGCTGGCGAATTTGTTCGAGGAGGCGCAATTGGCGAGGGCAAGGCAGGTTGCTGCCGCCGCAAGACCACGCGCGGCCCGCAAAACCGAATCTGACCGTCGGATCCCCATTCGCCCCAAATACCATTTCGCCGGAGGCGTACCCAACCCGCTTTGGCTACGGGGAAAGCGCTGTCCGGTCATCCAATCCGAGGCGGCCCACCACCGCGTCGAACGCAGTAAGGATAACGCAACCCGAACACGGCGGAAATGGGGAGCCCCCAGCGAACCCGGTGGGATGGTAAACGGCGCGTTCGTTTCTCCCCGTTGATCTACGGAGCATGAGCCCCTGCTCTGTGCCACTCCCGGACATTCTGTTGCGCCAAATCCTCACTCCACCCCCATTGTCGCGACAATCACTGGAATTCTTTTGACTGTGCAAGGCCGCACGCGTTCTCTCGGATGCAAGGGCAGGATTTGGAATTTAACGATGATCGAGACGGTTTCGGCACTGATGGGTCTGGTAAGCGCGGGGATCTTCCTGGCCCATGCTTTTGAAGGTTACCGTACGAGGGCCTGAGGGCACTCGCGCGGCGGCAAGCATCACCTCTTTCAAGGCGGCACGTTCGGACAATTTTAATCGATCCGACCGAGCATCGAAAACGAGAGCGGCAGGTGTCCCATGCGCAAACATGACCTCGTATCCGATGGTTTCCTGGCGTTGACCGCCGGCGGCTTGGTTCTTCTCTGCTCGAGCCTCGTGGCACTGGCCTTCGGCTGAACACCACCACCACCACTTTCCTTATTTCTAACCACAACTACACCGCGATGCAGCATGCGATCCGATTTGGATTGCCGTGCTCCCATTTAGTTGATTGAATTTCTGCATTCGACGCCTCGACTCATTTCAAGAGGCCCTCACCAACGAAGGTGACGCAAATGCTTGCCGAGAAGTTCTTTCTTGTTCTGGAGTCGCTGATCCGCGGCGACCGCACCTATCCCGACGGAAGCCCCCGGGTCATCAGCACCTCCCCGCACGTGCCTGTGAATCTGCCAGGCCAGAAATAGACGACGTCCCGGCACGCCCGTCACGCGATCAGCGTAAGCCCAACAGCGAGCGACGATAGAAGCCGTCGCGGGCCTCGCTCAGGCAGACGAAGCTGCCATCAAAGCCCTGGCCGTATCGCTTCTGACCCTTGCCGTAATAGACGCCCTTGCTGAAATCCAGCCAGACCACCCGGTCATGCGGACAATGGCGCTGCGCCTGCGCCTCGTAGCGAAACGGCGTCAGCGGCGTCGCCGACACTTCGCCGGCGCCGAGCATCATCGCTGCGGCGAGCGCGATCCTCACCTGCCAATTGCCAAAGCCGCTCCGCACGTCCCGCCCCCGATCCGGGCCGTCGCGCGACGGCCACGGCCCACGCTAGCACGAAACCGCACCATCCCTGGAAGCCGGCAAGCGCACCTCGCGTCTTCCGCCAGCCATCTTGTCGGGTTACATGAAGTCTAGATCATTGCGCGCGAGGATGCTGCCTGAATGTCGGTTGAGCCCGCACCAACCACCGAAGCCCGCCCGCCCTCGCCCCGACTCGGCCTGCTGCCGATGATCATCTTCGGCTCGCGCTGGCTGCAACTGCCGCTCTATCTTGGCTTGATCGTGGCGCAATGCGTCTACATCGTGCTGTTCCTCAAGGAGCTCTGGCACCTGTCCTGGCACGCGATCGATCTCACCGAGCAGCAGATCATGATGAGCGTGCTGGCGCTGATCGACGTCGTGATGATCTCCAACCTGCTCGTGATGGTCATCGTCGGCG
Organism: Bradyrhizobium sp. GW821-FHT13H05; assembly: GCF_058804065.1. Classification (NCBI taxonomy): domain Bacteria; kingdom Pseudomonadati; phylum Pseudomonadota; class Alphaproteobacteria; order Hyphomicrobiales; family Nitrobacteraceae; genus Bradyrhizobium; species Bradyrhizobium sp. GW821-FHT13H05. Next base: position 89,123 of record NZ_JBXAPO010000011.1, read on the forward strand.
GCTACGAGACGTTCGTCTCGCGGCTCGACCTCCAGGGTCATCCCGACGAGCCGGAATGGCTCGGCCACGTCAATGCGAGCGTGCTGAAGATCAAGCTCGCCATGGCCATCATCGGCATCTCGTCGATCGCGCTGCTGCGCACTTTCATCGAGGCCGGCAATCTCGGCTCGAACCGCGCCGGCTTCACCGAGACTGGCGTGATGTGGCAGGTGCTGATCCACCTCACCTTCATCGTCTCGGCGCTAGGTATCGCCTATGTCGACAAGCTCAGCGATTCCGGAATGCGCAAACATGCCGAGTGAAGGCCGCCCGCTCACCGCCGATGATGAGGTGTCTTTCCGGGCGGCATGCCGGGAGGATGCTGAAACGGTGTTCGACGTCACCAGAGCCTCGATCGCGGGGCTGGCGCAGGGGCGCTATACGCCGGCGCAGATCGAGAACTGGATGGGCGAGCGGACACCCCAATTCTATGAGGAGCTTATCGCCAGGGGGCGAATGACCGTCTGCCTTCGCAACGGCGTCCTGGTCGGCTTCGTCGACGCCGAGCCCGGCGAGGTCACCCGATTGTTCGTCCTGCCCGAGGCCGCCGGCTCCGGGCTCGGCCATCGACTGCTCGACATCGGTGTCGCCCAGGCGCGCCTGGGTCATAGCGGGCCGATCCGCCTGGAAGCCACGATCAACGCGGAAGCCTTCTACCGGCGATACGGCTTCAGAAGCACGGGCAGAGGACAATTCTCTCACGGCCTCGGCGGCGAGCCTATCGAGATCGTCTACATGGAGCTGTGAGCCCCGACCGCGTGCCGCTCAGGTTTTTGTCCCGAGCTGCTGCACGGCCTGATGCAGGCATTCCTGGAACTTCCGGGCGACCTGCTCGCGCGACACACCCCTTGTGGCGAGATCGCCCGAGACCCTGCCCACGACATCGTCGATCGTTTGGCGCTCCAGATTATCCGTCACCAGCGCCGTTGCGTAGCTCGCCGCGGCATCGCCGCTGAGGCCGAGCTGTTCGGCGGCCCAGAGCCCGAGCAGCTTGTTGGTCCGGGCCGTGGCCTTGAACATGAGCTCCTCGTCGTGGGCGAATTTGGCCTCAAAGCCCTGCTCGCGCTTGTCGAACGTGGTCATGGTCAGCTCCATTGCGTTGCGCTGATGGGATCGGACTTGCTGGGAGCGAACGTCTCCGTAATTCACGTCAGTTGAGGATCATTTGAATCTTCGGGCGGAAGGCAAACGCCGTCAAGCCTGCCGCTCGCGGCAGGCTTGGTGAGTTCACGCCAGCTCTGCGCCAGCCAACTCGGCTAAGAGGGGTATTTACTATTCGTTAAGTAGACTCAGCGCCGCATAACGAGGGGACATCGAGAACTGACTCATGAACAGAGAGCTGCGCGAGTTTCGACGGCTTGAACGCGTCTGCCTGGAGCAGGCCGCCCTCGCCACCATGGACCTTGCCCGAAGCGGATTGCTTAAGGTCGCCCATGATTGCCGCCTCGCGGCCGAAGCGATCGAGGCACAATCGCCCCGTGGCGCCCTCGCGGGCGCCGTGCAGGCGCTCAAGCTGGCGCTGGGCGCGACGCGGGTATCAAACCGGCACTAGGCCAGCCGGAAGATCGTTTGAAGGTTGGCGCACCGAACCAAATCGGTTAGCCCTTGGCCTCCGCGGCTTCGCGCGCGAGCCGCTCGGCCCTCAGCCGCTCCTTGTTGGCGTAAAACGCCTTCTGCGCCTCTTCATGATCGCGCATGGCCTTTTCGGCCTCGATCCGGCGTACCGCATCGCGCGCCTGGCGCTGTTCGGGGGTCAGGGGTTTGCGTCGGAAGGAAAGGTCTTCAGTCATGACAAGACAACGCCGGCGTCGCCACAAAGTTCCATGCATTGAGCCGGTAGACCAGCACCGCGCTGACACCCAGAAATATCAACGGGTTAGCGATTCGCTCGCCGGTCGATCTGACCCTATTGCTTCGGTCCCGGAGGGCTGACGCCAATGAGCGGACATTTCGGCGTTGGCGGAATCGCGCTGCGGACAGGCGGGTCCGGATAATATTGGGTGTTCTGCTGGACCTCGCGGGCCAGCTCCGTGCCGCCGAGCAGCGTGATCAACATCAGGGCCTCATCGAGGCCTGCCGAAATTCCACCTCCCGTGAGGCGATTGCGATCCAGCACGAAACGCGGGTGACCGTCGGCAACCTTCACCTTTGGAAAGTGCAACGGGAAGCATTCGAGGAAGGCCCAGTGGGTCGTCGCGAAGTGGCCGTCGAGCAGGCCCGAGCCCGCGAGCAGCATCGCTCCCTCGCAGACCGAGCACATGTATCTCGCCCCCGCGGCCTGCTTGACCAGAAAATGGAAGTAGGTCTGGTGCGGGTCGTTGATGATCTCGGTAAGCGCGGGCGGGTCGCCGCCCGGGACCCAGACGGCATCATACTGAGTGCATTCGGCAAACGACTTCTTGACCTCGAACGGAAATCCCCGGCCGCGAAATCGTTTCAATCCCGGCTTGGCGGCGATGATTTCGACATCGAAATTCGCCCAGTCGAACATCTCGAACGGGCCGGCGACGTCGAGCATGTCGACGCCGTCGTAGACGGGGATTCCGATCTTCATCGCGTGCACTCTTCCCGCTCTGGCCGCACTCAATGTTTGTGACCTGCCGGCATAGCTGCCGGCGTGGCCGTCGGCCTGGCATGACGCATGCCCGCCATCCCCAAGCCGCCGCCCGGCGCGTTGAGATCGGGAACGATCTCGATGTTGGCCATCATGCCGGCGTCCTCGTGATCGAGGATATGGCAATGCAGGACGTACTCGCCGATGTAACGGTCGTACCGCGTCCTGACCCGGATCTGATAGTTGTTCTCGACGATGATGGTGTCGCGGAACGTGTGCCACATGCCGCAATACTGGTTCGCCAGTTGTTGCTTGTCGGCATACACGATGTCAGGTTTGCAGGTGCCGTCGGGATTGTAGATCGATATCTGCTGACCATTGGCGTTGGTGGTGACGACGTCGATCACCTGGAACGGATTGACGTGGATATGGAAGATATGCGGCTCGCCTTGCGCGCTGAGCAGCCAGTCGTCCGTCGTGTTGACCTCGCGCGTGAAGTTCACCACGTCGGGATCATAAGACTTGTTGTTGACCGTGAAGGCCGGGAAATTGATCGCGAAGGCAGCCTGCTGCTCCTGGCTGCCGGCAGCCGGCGGAGCTAGGTTTTCGAACGGTGCCCACGGCCGCAAATCGCCGTCACGCAGTCCGGCGCGGACGGCGTCTGGCAGTGTTGGATTGGCATCGTAAAGCGCCTTGCCGACATAGGCCTGCAAATCGCCGGTCACGGGCTGGCCTCCGCGCACATGGACGTAAGCCAGCAATTGCGGCGTCGAGGGGCCCTGCCCGCCGCCGCCGTTGGAGACGCGCTCGGCCCGCGGTGCGGCCTGGTTGAGCAGGCAGTAGTCGCCGTCCGAAGGAAACACGACGAGGACGTCGCTACGATAGCCGGGCTGCATGTAGTTCGATTCAAGCACGCCGCCGACTTGCGAGGCGTGCACAGTCCGCATTTTGGTCCGGGTCAGACCATCGGTCGCAATCTCGAATTGGGGGATCAGCGTCGAGGGCGAGGCGTTGCAGGCGGCCAGAAGATCAGCCTTCTGCTGTTGACGATTGCCGCTCAGCGCCGAAGTCGCGATCAGATTCGTCGCGCCAACCGGGGTCGCACGCACCAGCTGAATGTTGACCGTGTCGTGGATGCCGGCATGCACGAAGCGCCAGCGCTGGATCTCGCCGGCCGGTACGGTGAGCGTCGGCTGCACGATGCCATTGACGCTGGTGAAGCGACCATTGGTGTCCCAGATCGTGGAGGAGTCCAGTTGCAGGCCGAAATTCTCGACGACGCCCGGACTGACCGGATTGCCGTTGCTCGGCAGCGGGCACGTCCACGGTGCGTTGGCGACATTTGGCTGACTGTTGGCGTTGTAGAGCCCTTGCGTGGTGTAGATCTGCTGCCACGGGCCGCCCGCCTGGTTCGGCTGGTTCTGGAAGCAGGCATAGGCAATCTGCTGGAACAGGAAGAGCTGCTCCTTCAGCGGCGTGCCGTTGTCGTCATGCAGCACCGTGTCGATATCGGCGATCGGCTTGGGGTTCTGCAGTGTCGGCGGCGTATAGGGTCGCTCGCCCTTGACGACCAGCACGCCTGAGGCGCCGCTCGCGACCTGCACGGCTGTCGAGCCGTGGCGGTGCGCGTGATACCAGAACGTCCCCGCCGGATGGTCGTTCGGGATGTTGATCTCGTAGGGAAACTTGGTCTGCGGCGCGATGTTGAGCAGGACGTTGTCGCTATTGCCGGCAGGCGAGACGTGCAGGCCGTGCGTATGGAGGTTGGTGGTATTGAAGCAGCCGACCAGGGCCGGCAAGCCGAGCCCCGCCGGAGGATTCGGCAGACAGCTCGGATCATCTTTTGTGAGCTGGTTGATCAGATCGACACGCAGTGTATCGCCCGGCTTGACGAAGATCGCGGGACCGGATTTGCAGCCGCCATAGGAGCGCAGCTCGACCGGATCGAGGCCGCCCGGTTGCGGATCCGTCGGATCGGGATTGTTGATAAAGAAGCGGCCGCGCACAAAGTTCAACACGACGGAGACGATCGAGCCGCTGCGCGCGATTGACCCTTGCGGCCGGCAGCCGCCGACGGCGGGCGCCACGGCGGCCTCCAGTCGCACCACATCGCCCTGCCCGGACAGCGTCGGCGGCGGCTCGAAAGCACGGGGCGCCGGTGCCGCGAATGCGGAAACGCCCGGTCCGAGCGCGGCGATGACAAGACCAATTCGCGCAAAGCTCTTCATCATGGTGCTCGCCCTATTGTTCCAGGAGACTGCTCAAGGAGTTGCGTGAAGACATGTCGGCGCCGCCAGAACGGCCGATCGGCCCAGCGCGAAACGCTGCCGTAATGCTCGCCCAGCGTCGTTGCGTAGACCGCCGCTTCGCGCGCGACCCACGAATCGTAGCGATCGAGGGAGACGCCGTCTCCGAGCACAAGGCAGTCGCTGGCGGCATAGGCGGCAAACACGCCCGAGCGCATCGCCTTGACGACGCCATGGCCGGAGATCGGATCGAAAGCGCTTGCGGCATCGCCTGCGCAAAGGAAACGGAAGCCTGTCGCATTTGCAGCGGTTCGGCCGCCGGCGGGGATCAGGCGTGGTTGCTCGAGTTGAACGATCTTGCTTGCGACCGCCGAGACGAATTGCGTCTTCGCCAGCGTCGCACGCCAACCGTCCGGCGTGTTTAGCTTGAGGCCGCGGGCGAGATCGGAATCCGTCATGCAGGCAAAGGCGCGCCTGCCCTCGCCCAGCGCCATCGAGTACCACCAACCATCTTCAAAGGCCTCGACAAGCAGCTCCGGTGCCGCCGGTCCTGCTGTTACGGCCTCGGCGTAGGCCGCAATCAGGCGGTCCTGGGCCTTCGCCCGAAAGCCCTGGCGATCGGCGAGCGCGCGGGCGCGGCCCGTCGCATCGATGACCAGTCGGGCCGAATGGCTGTTGCCGTCGTCGCAGGCGACCGACCAGCCGTCCGCCTCGCGTTCGAGATGCGAGACCTTCGCATCGACGCGCTCGGCCGCGCGGCAGGCCTCCTTGGCGATCCAGCCGTCGAACGCGGCGCGGTCAACGCGCCATGACGGCCCGCGCGCCTCGAGCAGAAATTCGCTCGACGTCAGGCCAGCCTCGTCCCACGAGGTGAGCGTCCGATGCGACGGCGCAAAGTCCTGCGCCAGAAAGGCGGGCCACAGACCGAGCTGACGCAATACCGGCTGGACCAACGGCGACAACACCTCGCCTCTTGCTAGTCCTCGGCCTTGGCCTTCCGGCGCGATCACCGCCACCCGAAGCTCTGGCGCACGCATCGCAAGCGCGCGGGAAGCGGCCGCGCCGGCCGGCCCTGCGCCTGCAATGATGATGTCGAACGCGGCCAAGGTCAGTCGGCCCGGACGGCGTAGAACGACGCCACCACGCCGGCCGGTGCCACCGTGCCCGGCGAGCCGCCGCTGTGCGGGATGGTGCGGATCACCGAGCCGACGATGGCCGGGCGCTGGTCGACACCATTGGGCCAAGCCGGCACCAGTGAGCCCCAATAATCGTAGATCCATTCCTCACCGCTGACGACGCCGGTGCCCTGGAAGCGCACCTGCATCGGCGAGCCGTAGGCGCGCGATCCCTTCAGGGCGAGCGACCAGCCGGGGCCGCCGATCGTCCCGGCCAGGAGTTGCATCGGCGCCGCGACGATCTCGATCGTGCCGCGACCGAATTCGAGATTGTTGAAGACGGTGTTGACATCGGGATCGTTGAGCAGGCTGCGATAGGTCCACTGTCCGACGAAGGGATTGTCGCTCATGATGCCTCGCTTTTGGGGTCGGCGGTTCGCTCGACGCTGATGTACTTGTAAGTGAGGTCGTCGGCCGACTTGGCGCCCGGCTGATAGGGATTTCGCACGATGAAACCGAGCCGCGCCCACTCGGTGACCATCTTGAGGTCGCCGACCGGCGTCTGCGGGACGCCACGGCTCCACGTGGTCCAGACGTAGCTGGGGCCTCCGTTCGAGATCGAGGCGATCTCGAACGACTGCAACGGCCGATGCGCCGGCCACCAAAGGGTGGTCCAGGTCTTCTCGTCACGGCGCAACCGCTCGTCATTGTCGCTGTCCGGCCAGATGTTATTCCAGTCGGCATAGGTGATGTTGATCGGCTGGGTGGTGCATTCATTGAAATCGGACTGCCAGGGCAGGCCCATATATTTGGTGAGATCGCCCGGCTGCAGGCCGGTCTCGAAATCGTTGTCCTGGCTGAGCGGCGACTCCACGTTGAAGGTCGGGTCGGCGATCACGCTGCCTCCAGACTGATTGGCCTGGGCGGCGCTCTGGAGAAAATCCGAGACGCTGCGATCGGCGTTGATGCGATACGGTGCCCAGTAGATCGATGGATTACGCATCACCCAGCCGAGCTCCGCGCCCGGACAAAAGGCTCCGCCCAGCACGTTGCTCAGCACGCCGCGGTCGAGCTCGAGACCGGTTTTCGGCGGCGTCTTCGGGTAAGGCTCGAACGGCGAGTAGTGGGCGGGCAGCCAGCCCTCCTCCTTCTCATTGATGAACCAGCCGCGCGCCCATTGGCCAAGGATGAAGAGCTGGTACTCGGTGAGATGAAGGAACTTCGACGGCGTCGCGTTGGTCAGCGGATTGTCGCCGCACAGCAAAGGCATCAGCGGCAGCGAATGGACCCGTGACGACGCGCGGTCCTGCACCTGGAACGAGTTGGCCTCGCCGGCACGACGCAACAGATCGAACAGGAAGCGGCGCATCGGTCCGTAGGGATCGTCGGCCTTGGTGTGGTGCGCTGGACCTGCGACCGCCGCCACCGCCATGACCGCCTCGCCCTGGCTCGCATCACGCAGCGGCGCTTCCGACGGTGTCTCGGTTTCCGTCGGCCGCGCGGCCCGCCGCGGTGTCTGCGAGAGCTTGTTGGGATCGAACGTGCCGCGCTGCGCCTGGTCGTGCGGATAGTTCGATTGCTGAAGGATGTCGTTCAGATAGCGAAACTCATCCGGCCGGAACAGGATCGGCCAGATGTCGCGATAGAACCACGGACGGTAATTGCGATTCCACGCGAGACGACCGGCCTGCCAGTGCCGCAGCGCCGCCTCGTCGCGAAACGGGATCTGCTGCGGGTCGTCGTAGGTGCCGAGGATGCCATAGATGCCGGTGTCGGTGGCGAACTCGCGTACATAGAGATCGTACAGCACCTCGTCCATCGTGATCATGTCGAGGATCTGCGGCGCGAAGCGCGGATAGCCGACCACCACCCAGGCCGGAAACTCGACGTCGACATAGCGGGTCTGGCCGACCTGTTTCGAATACATGATCAGCCGCGCCATCACCGGGCCGTCGGAGATATCGTCATACCAACCGTCGGTGTTGGCGTAGTCCTCGATCTTCGGACCAAAGCTGCCGCTGACGTCCATGCCCGAATTGCCGTGGCCGCCGAGCACGATCAGACGGCCCTTGTTGTCGGTCATCATCTCGCCGAGCGTGTCGATATCGAACGGCTGGAGTCCCTTGGGCGGAAACGTGGTGGCGTAGCCGCCGGGACCGCCGGAGCGATCGAAATGCGCACGACGGTTGGTGGACGCGTTCACGCTGCGCGGGCCGGGATCGATGATCAGGAGATCGCGGTCCTGGCCGGTGATGTCGGCATTGCGGCGCGCGCTACCGGGCGCATAGCCATGCTCGCCCTTGAGCTCGGTGAACGGGTACCAGGAGGCCTTCTTGTTCGCGACATAGACGCGCCATTGGATGTCGACCAGCACGCCGTGATTGCCGCCGCCTTCTATCGCGTCGCCGAGCGCCAGCGGCCGGCCTTCGGGGGACTCATCGTCATAGACGAAGATCTGGAAGCGCGCGGCTTGTCGCTTCACGCGCCCCTGCGCGTCCTTGAACGTCTTGACCGGAACCGGCGTGACACCGTCCGGACCATGCAAGGGATTGCCGAAACTGTCGCAGGCGAGCGGCAGCGCCGCGGGCGTCTCCGGTGCAAGGTAGAATTCGGTGCCGCTGTTGCCCAGGCGCGCAATGCCGATGCCCGGATGGATTCGATACGTCGCCATGACTTCCCCGCCACCTTCTCGATCCAAGACACTTGCCAGGAATTTGCTCAATCCAGGAAATTGATCGACACGCCTTCCAGCTTCAGAAGCTCCCTCTCCTCCTGGTAGTCACCGCCGATCACCACCAGCGTGATCTGCAGGGGCCCTTTCTTCTTGAACGCCTGCTTGGCGGCGGCCGTGACGTCGATCCGGTGATTGCGCGGCGCGTTGTGGCTGCGTCCGCGCAGGTCGAAACGTCGCGGCTGAGGTGGCGGAACATCGCAATGGCCGGGCCCGCCGTAGCAGGCGCCGTGTCCGAAGATCGAGATGTAGCCGGCGTAATGCGGATTGCCCTTGATCGGCGTCGAAGCGTCGGCGCCCGGCTCGTTCAGGAAGGCGCGCACGAAGCAGGAGCGCATCAATTGCGGCACCTGATGCAGGCGGATCTCCGCGCGTTTGAAATTGCGCGCTCCTTGCGGCACCGTGATCGGCTGCGACACGAAGCGGCTGACCGGGGCCTCTAAACCGACCGGCATGAAATGCGAGCTGCGGACGTATTCGTAGCCGAACGGCGCGATATCGAGCGTGTCGCGGATGGTGTAGTTCCACGGCGACAGCACGGAATCCAGATCCGCCGGCAGTGCATTCGGATTGAGCTTCTGCCACTCCCACCAGATGCGATCGATGTTGACGTGGATCGGCCAGAACACCGGGTCGTAGGACGCGGTCAGATTGCTGAACATGTCGCCGAGGCCCGGCTGCGAATAGAGATCGGAGCGGGCATGGAAGCGGCGGCCGCCGACCTGCGCAGCATCGTTGCGGCGGTTCGCGAGCGTCCGGACACGCTCGGTCGCAGCGCCCGGCTGCGGCGTCGCTCCCGTCGCGGTCGGACCATCCTTGCAGACATAGGCCGCCTGCCCGGCATCCGGATTCTGCCCGCCGGTCCAGATGTGCATGGTGTTGTGCGGGTTCTGGTCGAGGAAGCCGAACGCCGCGTCGTAGATGCTGCCGCCGCCGAAATCGCGGAAATTGTTGAGGCTCAGGATCTGGGCGATGTCGTCGGCCGAGGGATAGTGATAGTTGATGACCTGGTTGATCGTGCCGCCGCCGGCATATTCGGCAGGGTAGCGCAGCGGATACCAGAGCGAGTTCGACATCAGCAGCGCATCGATGAAGCGCTGTCGGTTGGCGTTCTTGGGATCGGGCGTAACGGCCGTATAACCGATCTTGCTGATGACGTAGCAGAAGAAGCCGTGCTGCGAGGTGAAGTACACGCGGTCGCTTGCGAGCGCGAGGAGCGCCTTCTTCTGAGCCGGCGTCGGTGCGGGATCGAGCGCGGCCAGCAGCGTCTCGGCCGCCTCCTCGGTGAGATAGGCCTTCATCGCGGTCGGGATGATGCGGCCCTTCTCCGGCTCCTCCGGCCGGTATTCCGGCATGGTGAAGTCCCAGTACGGCAGCATCAACCCCGGCTCGAAATCCTGGAGGTTCTGCTCGAACTCGTAGAGATAGGCACGGTGCCACGGCAGGAAGCGCTCCCACCCATGCTGACAATGGTTTTGATGGATCAGCGCCTGGTTGTTGTAGCTGCGCCGGTCCTCGGGCCAGCGATTGAGCGCATAGAGCTGCCGAAAGCCGCGGCGCAGGCGTTCGAGCTGCGGTTCGCTCATGCAGTCGATGTTCATGCGTCGCCGCGGCTCGCCGACGCCCGCGGCCGGCGAGTAGCCATCGGCGTCCACCGCAAATTCGGCAATCTCGCTGACCTTCACCGTCGCGGGCTTCGCCGGCTTGCCGGGCGAAAGCTCGACCGCAACGCTGGTCGCATCGTCAGGACAGCCGGCATCGATCCAGTCGGCGATGCGGTCGATGTCGGCAGGCGCAACTATGTGGCCGCCCCAAGGTAGCGCCGGGAACCGGCCGCCATCGAACGGCGCTTCGCCGCGCAATCCCTTGATCAGTCCGGATGCATCGCTGCGCGCATGCGGCGGAATGCAGCAGGCGTGGCCCTCCGGCACCGGCGCGACCATCTTGATGCCGAAGATCTCGGCCGCCTCCAGCGCCTGCGCGCCCTTGTCCCAAAACCGTCCAGCGCCACCATAATCAGCAGTGCTATCGCCAGCAGCTTCATCCAGGATCGCCTTCACGCGCGCGTAAGCGACGGTCAGTGCTTCGGTGTCCATTCCAGCCCCCGGGGCAAGCAAGACGAAGAAGGCGGGCGGAGACTAACCACAACTTTTGGGTGATGTCACGAAAACACGCACCTTAACGCCGAAGCGGGCGCGAATATTTTTGTCAGCTAGCGTGATCTATTTCATACGCCATCCATCCAGCGAGGAGCTCCTTGCCGAATGAGCCGAGCGCGGTCTTCCTTCGGCAAGACAGAGGTCACGTCATGAAGATTTCGCATTTTATCGCGTCCCTGCCGTTCCTGATCCTGTTCGCCTTCCAGCCGGACGCGCTCCTTGCTGCCGCCACGGGCCCGGATCAAAATGCGCTGGCGCAGAACATCTCGACGTTTGTCGAGGGCATCCGGACAGCGAACCTCGCCAAAGTGAGGTCCACGACGTCTCAAGGCTACCGGCCAGCCGATCAGCCCGAATACGCAATCCTTGCACGGCTGGGACAGGTGACAGACGTCGAAATTGGAGAAGAGCGACACCTCTCGAAACAAACCATCATCGCAGCAGACGTCCGACATGCCAACGGCGCCTCGTCCTGGAACTTCAGCATCCAGGATGGAAGCAGGATCCTGGCCGCCGAAATGACGAGCGCGGACGTCTATGGCGCCAAGACAGCGAATGCGCCTTCGAAGGTCACGACGAAACACTCCACCCGCTATCATCGTCGCTATTCCAGCGGGTATCAACGGCCGGTGGTGGTGCAGTCCTGTGAATCGGCTCCGAGCTCCTGCAATCAGGATTCCAGGCTGGTTGAGTTCTTCTATGCGACGGACCGGAACATCAAGATAACGAACAACGTGTCGACGCTTGATACCAATGCGCCACGCTCGGGCCTATTGACGTACGGCGTGGCCGGCGTTCGCATTCCGGAAGACCATGAACCGGGCAAGATCGAACTGCCCTCCGAGTGGCATTTTCTGAGCTTCGACTACAAATCGGCGACAGATGAACAGAAGCATTTCTCCATCAAGCGGCTCGCAGCAACGTCGTATGACGACTGGAGAGACCTGATCAAAAGGCAAGCCGATCAATCAGAAAACCGCGCCCTCATCTTCGTGCACGGCTTCAATACCGGATTCGAGGACGCGCTCTATCGAAACGCGCAGATCGTCTGGGATCTCCAGTATCAAGGCGTGTCGGTGCTCTTCTCCTGGAGTTCGAAGGGAAAGGTGCGCGATTATGGCTACGACCAGGACAGCGCAGATATCGCACAACCCGAGTTCGTCGAGCTGCTGACCAAACTGCATGAAAGCGGAATCGAGCACATCGACATCATCGCCCACAGCATGGGAAACCGCGTCGTGCTGCCGGCGCTCGATCAATTGGCGGCGCGATCCAATCCCGTGAGGGTACGACAGCTCGTCATGGCCGCGCCCGACGTTGCCCGCGACAAGTTCATGATTCAACTTCCGCTGGCCCAGAAGATTGTTGACGGAGCGACGCTGTACGCCTCATCCGCCGACAAGGCCCTGATCGCATCGGCCGAGCTGGCCGATTTCCCGAGAGCCGGGATGGTTGCCGCCAATGGTCCGGTTCTCCTGCCAAACCTGGACACGATCGACGTGACCGCGATCGGGGATGAGATTCTCGGATTGAACCACACGGTGTTTGCGACCAATCGCGCCGTGATGGACGACCTCAAGCTTCTCCTCATCAACGGGATGAAGCTGCCGCGACTGGCCCAGGTGCGGAAGTTCCCCGAACCTCCGCAGCCTGCGGCCTATTGGAAGTACCAGTGAGGCCTGGCCGCAGTGCCGAAGACGAGCGGTGCCCGATAATTTCATGAAATTTTCGGACACGACCGTCAAAAATGATCGAAACAACCCCATGCACAGTAGCGGATGCGTTTCGGATCAACGGCTTACGCGTGCAGCAAAGCCCATTTGACTCGTCGGGCAAAACAGGGGCATAATGCCATTATTCCGAAATCGATCGGCGCCTCGTCACTCGCCCACGGGACTCGCGGATTCGACGATCACGTTTCGTGATCCTCGGCTCCACCATCAATCGAAAGCCTGGTGCGTTCAGCTTCCTTTGGGCGTGGTCCTTGACTGCGCCTCGCCAAGTCCGGGATTGATGGCCAGCGACGCGCCGGCGGCGCCGCCGGCTTCATAGGCCGTCATCGACACCATCCGGCTGGTGCTGCGCTGGGTCCGCATCTTCAGGTCGAGCTTGTCGAATTCCGCATCGACCACCGAGGTCTTGAGGACCACCAGCCCGCGGCCGGTGGTTTCGTTGACCTGATCGCGACTGGCCTTGATCGCAACCAGCCTGTCCGCGATCGACGCCACCATCCCGAGCGCGAAGGAGGCATTGGCCAGATGCCGCTCCTGGTGCCGGAACCTGCTGTAGTCGACCGAGGTCTTGAAGCGGCCGAGCTCGGCGCGTACGGCGCCGTCGATCAACTCGGCCAGATAATGCGCGACCTCGACATCGGAGCCGAGACCGAAGAACACATAGCTATTGTCGCCGGCCTCATTCTTCTCGCGCCAGACCCGACAATCGCAGAAATGAGCAATCGCGCCGATGCAGTCGTCCAGGGGAATCCGCTTCTTGCGATGGGTCTCAAAGACCCTCCGTTCGCACGCCGACGCGCGCAGCTCGACATCGGAGAGCGACAGATCGTGGCGATCCAGCAGTTCGGCGACCTTGGCGGCGGCCGACAGCGCCTCGTCCTCGGTGCAGCCATTGGCGATCGTCTTGGCACGCAACGCCTGGATACGGAGCTTCAGCTTGTCGAGCGCGGGGGGATTGGATGTCTGATTCATCAATTACCTGCCCGGAAAAGCCCCGACCTATAGTGTGGCGGAAGGTGGGACGAAAGTTCGAACTCTAATCCACCACCATCTGACAGTTCGAACCCAGACCTAGAGAATCTTTTCCTAGCGCTGGTAGCGATATCGTTGTGGTCGCCGGGCGTGACGACAGAATGTGGTCAATCGACCACCTCGGCGGTTCAGTTGAGGGTTGCTTTCAGCCCAGGAAAATAGGTCGAGATGGGGGTGTCAACCGCATCCGCATTTTCGAGCGCGCGACGAACCTGAGAGGCGATTTCTGCACGATAAGTTTCGATTTTTGGCACAAGCGAGTAGATGTCGGTGGTGTCAAAAATTATCGTCCGCATTTGGTTCACGTCGAAAGGAATGCTGTCGCCGACACGCACGATCTGGACAAGGGGCAGCCTCATCATGTGCCGAATAGCAAGTTCATAGAAAACATTCGGATTGTGGAACGATAAATCAGCAATGACGAGTCGCGCACGAACGAGATATTCCAGGACCTGCTTCGTGATTACGCCAGGCTTATCGATAGCGTCAGCTCGGATCACCTTCAAACCAAAAGGCTCAAGTGCCGGCTCGACGAGCGAGCCCAAGAACAGATCGGAATGCTTCCGCTGCTCGGACCCGGCTGCACCAATCGGTGCGACATAGAAGCAGGTCGACTCGAAGTGAGCGTGCTCAGTTGTGATCAGCTCGCGCGGAGCTGCTTGATCCCCTTGGGGAGCTCGGATGATGCGCGGAGTGGTTTCGCTCGTGGAAGGCAGGCCATCAAGCGCAAGATCCGCTGACACTATTCGCTCCGCACCGGAAAGGGTTCTGAGCAACCCGACGAAGCGGAGATTCACGATGAATGTGTCGATCGCTTCTTCTGCCGCGTCATTCGAAACTTCGAACTCCTTTGCGGCATCAATGAGGGCAGCTTTCGCGGGAAGAGCCTTCCCGACGAAACGTGCATGAAGCTTCGAGAAGATCTCGATGTCGTCGATTGCGAGCTTGATCCGAGCGCGGGCCCTTTCTCTGATGGCGATTTCCGGGTCGACGGCGCGCAAGCCGTCGGGCGTCAGTTCAAGAATATCTGCAGCATAGCCGCCTTTGATCAGGCCATATCGACCAGCATTGGTGATCAACTGCCGGCTCGGACCGCTCTCCGGCGCTTTCTTGATGTGGTCGAAAAGCGTCAACCTTCGAACTGGCTGCCCGCTGCCAAATTCAAATATTTGAGATGCGAATTCGCATGCTTCCTCGAAAGGCGCGGCCGGGAAGGGCCGAACTGTGCGTTTACGCCGAGCTACCTCGGCTGCCAGCTTCTTTTCCGGATCATTCCCCTTCGCCATGAACAGTCTCCTCTCCGCCCCGAATCGATTGGCGACAGGATGGCACTCTTGATGCGTGTGGGGAGGCAATCGTTCGCTTATCCCGGCTATTCACAGAAGGCCGGTCGTGCGGTCGCCGAGGCGGGGCGCGCAATCGAAAGGAAAGGCGTACGGCTGTCGCCATGGAACGTTCGATAATCAGATGCGCGCGTTTATCCAGTCCCAGATCTCTTTCGAAAGCCAGCCTTGGTGCTGTCCGTTCACGAGCTTGGTGACCATCAACCTGTCGTCTGTATCCATGTGCTGCCGGATGTCGGAATCCAAGGTGTCTGCCGTTGATGCAGATTGGATAAACCAAACCGAGTCCAGGCCCCGGTCTTTGACATGGGGGTAGCGCGACAGGTGATCAATCAGATTCTGTCGAGCTTGGCTGTAGTTCGACTTCTGTTTATTCAAATCCCAGGTCACCAAGTAAACGCCCATCCGCAATCTCCTTGATTCGCGTCATGCGTTCAGGATGCCTACGCACTCGCATTAGGCGAACGCATTATGGAAGGTTAGCCTTGTTACCCACAGGCGGCCGTTATGATCCGGCCAAAACCGGACCGCCCTCCACGTCCTGCTAGGAACGGCCAAATGTATTGGCAGAATTGTCAGACCAATCAGCAGCTTATCAGGAGTTGCTGGCGGAAGGGGTGGGATTCGAACCCACGGTACCCTTGCGGGCACGCCGGTTTTCAAGACCGGTGCCTTAAACCACTCGGCCACCCTTCCAAAGCCGGAACTGCAAACCCGGAAAGGCTGTCGCTTAACGCAGTCGGCGGCGCATGGCAACGCGAAGTTGGCGCCCTGCCCCAAACCCCGATCTGTCAGGCGGGCGTCAGCCTGTTCCCCTAACCTGGATGTCTCGGCAATCCGGACACTGGCGACATCTCCCAGGGCGTCGCCGGTTGCGAGGCCCGGTTTGGATTCGCCTCCGTTTCCGGGCCTCGTTTGCTGCCATCAAAAGCAAAACGGCGCCCCGTGAGGAGCGCCGCCTGGAATTCGTCGTTGCTGCCTTGGGCTCAGTAGCCGCAGGACGCGCAGCCCGTCTGCACCGGGGCGTAATAGGAATAGCCGGGCGAAACCATCTCGGTGCGCTGGCGCGTGGCGTATTGCGGCGGGATGCGCTCGTACTGGACGCCCGGGGGCGCGACCATCACGGTCTGCGGCACCATCACGGTGCGGTACTGCGCCGGCGTGCGGTGCGCGACGGTTGCGCCGGGCGACACCATCACGGTCTCGTCGACGGTGCGGTATTGCGGCGCGACGTATTGCTGCTGGTAGCAGGTCTGGCACGGCGGCGGTGCGTAGCAATTGTAGCAGCCGGCCGACGCCGCCGACGTCATCGAAATCGCAGCGACGGCGGTGGAGAAAACAACAGCAAGCGTACGCGACATTATGTGGTGCCCCAGTTGCCCGAAATGGATTTGCGAAGGTCGACGCATCATACGCCGTAAAACCTTGCTGTGCCGAACTTCGTCGAGGCATCCTTAATGCGAACGCGGAAGAGCACGCGATCGATAAGGATTCATTGACCATGGAGGCGCCACACGGCCCTGAAGCCGTAGCCCGGATGGAGCGCAGCGCAATCCGGGAGCGCTCTCGCCTGGTCTCGAAACTACTGCCCCGGATTGCGCCAACGGGCGGCGCTTTGCGCCGACCATTGGCTCCATCCGGGCTACAGGATCCTACTTCGCGCGACGCTTCACCTCGCGCACTGCGCCGCGCGCGGCGCTGGTGGTGAGCGCAGCGTAAGCCTGCAGCGCGGTCGAGACGTTGCGCTTACGGCCGATCGCCTGCCAGGCGGTATCGCCCTTCGCCTCTTCGGCGGCGCGGCGCTTGGCGAGTTCCTCGTCGGAGACCTCCAAGGTGATGCTGCGGTTCGGGATGTCGATGGCGATGATATCGCCGGTGCGCACCAGACCAATGTTGCCGCCTTCGGCGGCTTCCGGCGACAGATGACCGATCGACAGGCCAGACGAGCCGCCGGAGAAGCGTCCGTCGGTGACGAGCGCGCAGGCTTTGCCGAGGCCCATCGATTTCAGATAGCTGGTCGGATACAGCATTTCCTGCATGCCCGGGCCGCCGCGCGGGCCTTCATAGATGATGACCACGACCTCGCCGGCCACGACCTTGCCGCCCAGAATGCCTTCGACGGCCGCGTCCTGGCTTTCGAACACGCGCGCGGGGCCGGAGAATTTCAGGATCGAGGCATCGACGCCGGCGGTCTTCACGATGCAGCCGTCCTGCGCGAGGTTGCCGTACAGCACGGCGAGACCGCCGTCCTTGCTGAAGGCGTGCTCGAGATTGCGCACGACGCCCTTCTCGCGGTCGGCATCGAGCTCGTCGTAGCGGCGCTCCTGGCTGAAGGCGACCTGGGTCGGGATGCCGCCGGGCGAGGCACGGAAGAAGGTACGCACCGACTCGCTCTTGGAGCGCTTGATGTCCCAGCGCTCCAGCGCGTCGTTCATGGTCGGCGCGTGCACGGTCGAGACCGACGTATCGATCAGGCCGGCGCGATCAAGCTCGCCCAGAATGCCCATGATGCCGCCGGCGCGATGCACGTCCTCGACATGCACGTCGGCGACTGACGGCGCGACCTTGCACAGCACGGGTACGCGGCGCGACAGGCGGTCGATGTCCTGCATGGTGAACTTGACCTCGCCTTCATGGGCGGCGGCGAGCAAATGCAGCACGGTGTTGGTCGATCCGCCCATCGCGATGTCGAGCGTCATCGCGTTCTCGAACGCCGTGAAATTCGCGATGTTGCGCGGCAGCACCGAAGCGTCGTCCTGCTCGTAGTAACGGCGCACGATATCGACGATGGTGTGGCCGGCCTCGACGAACAGGCGCTTGCGGTCGGCATGGGTCGCGACCACGGTGCCGTTGCCGGGCAGCGCAAGGCCGAGCGCCTCGGTCAGGCAATTCATGGAGTTGGCCGTGAACATGCCCGAGCAGGAGCCGCAGGTCGGGCACGCCGAGCGCTCGATCACCTTGACGTCCTCGTCGCTGACCTTGGAGTCGGCCGCGGCGACCATGGCGTCGATCAGGTCGACGGCCTTGGTCTTGCCCTGGAGCTTGACCTTGCCGGCTTCCATCGGGCCGCCCGAGACGAACACGGCGGGGATGTTGAGCCGCAGCGCGGCCATCAGCATGCCGGGCGTGATCTTGTCGCAGTTGGAGATGCAGACCATGCCGTCGGCGCAATGCGCGTTGACCATGTACTCGACGCTGTCGGCGATCAGCTCGCGCGACGGCAGGCTGTAGAGCATGCCGTCATGGCCCATGGCGATGCCGTCATCGACCGCGATGGTGTTGAACTCTTTCGCCACGCCGCCGGCCTGCTCGATCTCGCGGGCGACCAGCTGGCCAAGGTCCTTGAGGTGGACGTGGCCGGGCACGAACTGGGTGAAGGAATTGACGACCGCGATGATCGGCTTGCCGAAATCGCCGTCCTTCATGCCCGTCGCGCGCCAGAGGCCGCGGGCGCCCGCCATGTTGCGGCCGTGGGTGGTGGTGCGGGAGCGATAGGCTGGCATGGCGGTTTCCGTCCTCGGTTTGGGCAGCCGGGCGGGAAAATATGGAAGCCGCCTCAGGCCTTTCCGGCCGGATAGCGCACGGGGTGGGCTGGCGCAACGGGAACTTGGACCGGACAGGGCTCCCCTGCCCCTGGCGCAGGCTCTCTCGCCTTTCCCCGGGCGCAGCGCAGCGTGAAACGGTGCGCTGCAGAACCGGGGCCCAGGAGTCGTGGAGGCATGGGTCCCGGCTCTGCGGAGTGGCACTGCGCGCCGCACCGCGTCCGGGACAAGAGACCTATTGTAGCGTCGGATCGAGCCGGTCGCGCAGCCAGTCGCCGATCACGGAGACGGCCAGCGTGGTCACGACGATGGTCGCCGCCGGCGCCAGCATGATCCAGGGGGCGCGGGTCAAATATTCGCGGCCATAGCCGACCATGTTGCCGAGGCTGGTCATCGGCGGCTGCACGCCGAGGCCGAGGAAGGACAGGCCTGATTCCATCAGGATGACTTCGGGAAACACCAGCGTGGTCGAGACGATCAGGGTCGAGGCGATGTTGGGCAGGATGTGGCGGAGGTAAATCCGCGACGGCGTCGCCCCCAACTGGCGCACTGCGGCGGCATAGCCTTGCGCGTTGGCGGAGATGGCAAGGCCCCGGGCGATGCGGGCGTAGCGCTCCCAGCCGAAAAATCCCATCAGACCAATCAGCAGCGGCAACGAATTGCCGAAGAAGGCGAGCACGGCGAGCGCCATGATCAGGAAGGGCATGCTGGCCTGGAAGTCGGACAGCATCAGCACGAATTGCTCGACCACCCCGCGAAAATGCGCGGCGAGGAAGCCGAGCGTGGTGCCGACGATCGCGGAAATGGCCGTGGCGCCGAAGGCGATCAGCAGCGAGATGCGGATCGAGACGAGCAGCCGCGACAGCACGTCGCGGCCGAGCTCGTCGGTGCCGAGCCAGTGCGCGACATTGCCGGGCGCGGACAGGCGGTTGCGCAGGTCGAGCTGGGTATAGCCATAGGGCGCGATCTTCTCGGCAAGAGCGGCGATCACCAGCATGGCGACGATCCAGGCGACGGCGAGAGCCACCGAGACCGGGATTGCGGGAAGGCTGATGCGACGGCGAAAAGTCGTGTCTTTCAATGTCGCGTCGGTCATGCATGCGCTCCCTTGGCGCGCAGCCGCGGATCGAGGAAGCCGTAGAGGAAATCGACGATCAGGTTGGACGTGACCATGGTCAGCGCCACCAGCAGCAGGATGCATTGCACGACGGCGAGGTCGCGATTGGCAACCGCAACGACAAGAAGCCGCCCTACCCCTGGCCATGAAAACACGCTCTCGACCACGACGGCCCCCGCGATCAGCGTGCCCACCATGAAGCCCAGGATCGTGACGGTCGGGATCGCCGCGTTTGGCAGCGCATGCGAGGTCACCACCTTGCGCCACGGCACGCCCTTGGCGGAGGCGGTGCGGATATAGTGCTGTCCCAGCACCTCCAGCATGGCGCTGCGGGTGAAGCGCGCCAGCACGGCGGCGCCGCCGAGGCTCAGCGTCGCAATCGGCAGGATGGCGTGGCGCCAGCTGTCCTGCCCGCCCGACGGCAGCCAGCCGAGCTGCACGGCGAAGACAAGGACCAGCAGAAGCGCGAGCACGAAGCTCGGCACGGTGAAACCGGCCACCGCCGTCATCATCACGGCACGGTCGATTCCCGAGCCGCGATGCAGTGCGGCGTAGATGCCGGCGGGAACGCCGAGCGCGACCTTGAAGAAAAAGGCGGGCAGCGTCAGCGCCAGCGTGGCTGGAATCCGCTCCAGCACGAGCTGGATCGCGGGCCTGCCGTCGCGCATCGAGCGGCCGAGCTCGCCCTTGGCGATGGCGTGGAAGTAATCGAGATACTGGAACCAGATGGGATCATCGAGGCCCCAGGCCTTGCGGAAGGCGGCGATGACCTCCGGCGGCGCCTCGGGTCCCAGGATCATCAGCGCGGGATCGCCTGACAGCCGCAGCACGACGAAGGCGAAGGTGACGACGAGCACGATCGTCAGTGCGGCGCGTCCGATCCGGATGGCGAAATAGCGCCCCATCATGCCGCGTCCCGCGTCGCGGCCTGCGGCCCTGTCGCGAGATGGCAAGCGACCTGCCGGTCGCCGCCGACGGTAGAGAGCGTCGGCACCTCGCTCGCGCAGCGCGCGATCGCGCGCGGGCAACGCGGATGAAAGGCGCAGCCCGTCGGACGTGCGGCCGGGTTCGGCGGATCGCCTGCCAGTACGATGCGGCCGGCGCTGCGGCGGCCCGGCGCGGGCGACGCCGAGACCAGTGCCTGCGTATACGGATGCTCCGGCCGCGCAAAGAGGTCGTCGGCACTGCCGATCTCGACGATGCGGCCGAGATACATCACGGCCACGACATTGCTGATCTGGCGGACGACGCGCAAATCGTGGCTGATAAAGAGCAGCGTGAGACCAAGCTGCGCCTGGAGGTCGCACAGCAGGTTCACCACCTGGGCCTGGATCGAGACGTCGAGCGCGCTGACCGGCTCGTCGCAGACCAGGAAATCGGGTTTTGTGGCGAGTGCGCGTGCCAGCACGATGCGCTGACGTTGTCCGCCCGAGAGCGCGCCCGGATAGCGCGCGCCATGCGCCGGCGTGAGCTCGACGGCACGCAACAGTTTGCGCACCCGCTCCTCGCGTTCGGCCGGCGTGCCGAGCCTGTGAATGTCGAGGGGCTCGTGGATCTGGGTCGCGACCGGCAATCGCCGGTCCAGTGCGCCAAGCGGATCCTGAAAGATCATCTGCATCCGCGCGCGCTGCGCACGCCATGCGGCCGTTCCGGGTGCGGCCATCGGCTTGCCGTCAAAGCGCACCTCGCCGCTGTCAGGCGGCTCGAGGCCGAGCACGATGCGGCCCGTGGTCGATTTGCCCGAACCGGACTCGCCGACGAGACCGAGCGTCTCGCCTTTGCGGATCGTCAGCGACACGCCATCGACCGCGTGGACGGCCGTGCTGCGACCGAACATCCCGGAGCGCATGCTGTAACTGCGCGAGATCGAGGACACCTCGACGAGCGGCGCGCTCATTCGGCGGCGATCCCGAGCAGTGCGCGGCGCGAGGCCTCGGCACGGATGCAGGCAACCGCACGGTCATTTGCGATCGGCGCCAGGCTCGGCGCGGCGAGGCCGCAGGGCTCGGCTGCCAGCGCGCAACGCGGCGCGAAGGCGCAGCCGCCAGGCATGTGCGCGGGATCAGGCACGGTGCCGGGAATAGCAGTCAAGCGCCGCCGCGGCCCGTCGAGCGGCGGCAGCGCGCCGATCAGGCCCTGCGCATAGGGATGGACGGGATCGGCAAAGATCTGGTTCGCCGGCGCCTCTTCGACGATGCGGCCGGCATACATGACGGCCACGCGATCGCAGTTTTCGGCGACGACGCCGAGATCGTGGCTGATCAGGACCATCGCCATGCCCATCTCGCGGCGGATGGAGGAGAGCAGCTCCAAAATTTGAGCCTGGATGGTGGCGTCGAGCGCCGTGGTCGGCTCGTCCGCGATCAGGAGATCGGGATTTCCGGCGAGCGCCATTGCGATCATGATGCGCTGGACCTGGCCGCCGGAGAATTCGTGCGGATAGGCAGACAGCCGCCGCGCCGCGTCGGGAATGCCGACGATATCCAGCAACCGCCGCGCTTCGGCTTTCACCGCCTCGCCCTGGAGATCGCGATGCAGCGCCAGCGCCTCGCAGAGCTGCTTGCGGATGGTCAGCACCGGATTGAGTGCACTCGCCGGATCCTGGAAGATCATGGCGACCCGCCCGCCCCTGACCTGGTCGAGCTCGGCGGCGGGCGCGCCCAGGATGTCACGTCCGTCGAGCCGTACCGAGCCCGAGACCTTCGCATGCCGCGGAAGCAGGCCGAGGGCGGCGAGCCAGGTCACTGATTTGCCGGAGCCGGACTCGCCGACGAGGCCGAGGGCCTCGCCCTTGCTCAGAGCGAGATCGACGCCACGCAGGACCGGCACGCCGCCAAAGGCGACGCTGAGGCCTGCGATGCTGACCAGCGGCACCACGGATCAAGCCTCGAAATTGCCGGCGCGGAAATCCATCGCGAACGCGGGCGATGCCTTCCACTTGATCGACTTCGGCTTGGCCGTGAAGGTCGCATTCTGGTGCAGCACCGTGTAGGCGGGATCCTCGCGCTCGGCGATCTCCAGCATCCGATGGAACGCCTTCTTGCGCGCCGCGCGGTCGGTCGAGGTCTCCAGGAACTCCGAGAGCTTGTTGAGCTCGACGTTGGTCCACTCGCCGATCTGCTGCTGCTGACCGTTCGGGCCGTGCTGGGCCACCAGCGACGACACCGGATCGTTGAACGCGGCGGAGTTCGACCAGTCGCGTACGGCGCGGGTGGGCGCGCGCTCCATGATCTGTGACCAGTTCTCCTTGGTCTCGATCTGGACGTTGAGGCCGACCGACTTCCACATCTCGACCAGCACTTGCGCAGTCGCGACCTGGTTGGTGTAGTAGTTGTTGAGCAGGCGATAGGGAATCGGATCGCCCTTGTAATTGGCCTGCTTCAGCAGATCCTGCGCGAGCTTCGGGTCAAAGGCCGGCACGCTCCAGTCGGCGTTGAACATGTCGCCGTAGAACTCCCACTGCAGGCCCTTCGGCACGCGGGTGCGGCCGGCCCACAGGCTGTCGACGATGGCCTGACGGTCGATCGCGTGGGTGAAGGCACGGCGCACCAGCGGATTGGCGAGCTGGGCGTGGTTCTTGTCGAACACGGTCAGGCGGTGATTGAGGATGGTGCCGCCCTGCACTTCGAACGCAGTGTTCTTCTCGATGCCCGCGATCTGGTCCGGAGGAATGTCGCAGGCGAACTGGTACTCGCCCGAAAGCAGCCCGTTGATGCGGCTCGCGACCTCGGGCACTTCGAGGAAACGAATACGCTTGAGCGGCGGACGGCCGCCCCAATATTCGTCATGGGCTTCCAGCGTCAGTGACACGTCGGGCTTGAGCTCGACGACCTTGTACGGGCCGGTCGTAACAGGCTTGCGTGCCCAGTCGAGATAGCTTGCGGATTCGTCCCAGGCGCGGCGGTTGGCGATGTCGGAGCCGTAGCGCGACAGGCGGCCCTCGATGGTGACGTCAGGCGTCGCGTTGTAGAAGCGCACCGTGTACTTGTCGACGGCATCGACGCGCACGAGGTCGGGCCAGATGCGGCGCGCGACCGCGGGCACGTCGGGCGGCAGCTCCTTGCCGGGCTTCGGCATCGGGATCTTCTCGAAGGCCTGGATGGTGGAGCGGCTCTTGGCCTCGGTCTCGCCGAACATGCGCTCGCGGCTGAAGGTGAAGACGACGTCTTCAGACGTCAGCTCGTCGCCGTTGTGGAACTTGACGCCCTGGCGCAGCTTCACCTCGACGGTCTGGTCGTCGATGCGGCGCCACTCGGTGGCAAGGCCCGGCACGGCCTCCAAGTTGCCGCGCCAGTTCTTGGAGATCAGGCCTTCCCAGATCGAGGAGAAGAACACGCGCTCGCCGACATTGGACTGCTCGCGCAGCACGTCGAGCACGTTCGAATTCGTCACCTTCTGCACCGCGATGGTGACCGAGGGACGGTTGTCGGCCTGCCCGATCGCAAAGCGCGGCAGCAGCAGCGTGCCGGCGACAACGCCGCCGGACTTCAGGATGGTACGGCGCGTGAGCTTGCTCATGAGGATGACCCCTGCCCTGTGTGGTGTCGGTTATTCAGCGAGACCGAGCGCGGCGAGATGCGCAGCGCCCTTGCGGACGTCGTCGTGGTTGCGCAGCTCGAGGATCAGCCGCGGATTGGAGGTCAGCCGGCCCAGTGCCCGGAACACGGCGACCCACGGAATGTTGCCTTCGCCCGGCGCCCAGTGCCGGTCGGCAAAGCCGTCGGTATCCTGGAGGTGCACATGCGTCAGCATGTCGCCGGCGGTCTCGACGTAAAAATCGACCGGCGGCGCGCCGGTGGAGATGTGGGCGTAGTTGGCGTGACCGGTGTCGAGGGAGACGCGGACCTTGTTGCTTTCGAGCGCCTTGGCGAGACGCACGCGGTCGCGCGGGTCCTTGTCCTCGATATTCTCGATGACGATCTCGCAGCCGATCGTCTCGGCGCGCGCGATCACCTCGGCCAGCGTCGCCTTGACGCGCTCGACGATATTGGCGCGATTATCAGGATAGAGGTCGAGATTGTTGTGGTCCCAGGTGGTGAACGGCGAATGCATCACCATCTGCGTCGCGCCGAGGAATTCCGCGGCCTCGAGGCCCTGGAGCAGGCGCTTGGTCACCGCCTGGCGGATCATGGGATCGTGGCTGTCGATCTTGAAGCCCCAGAACGGGCCATGAATGCCGACCCGGCCGGTATGGCCCGAGAGCATCTGCTTGATCTCGCCGGCGGCACTGCGCCAGTCGCCGTCGAGCAGATCGGCACGGAAGAAGTCCTGGATTTCGAGATCGCGTTGCCGTTCGAGAAGCCAGTCGCGGTGGGCGGGGATCGATTTGATGGATAGTGCGGCGCCCAACACCGGCTTCGACATGGCTTGCTCCTTTGACCGTCGACGATGACGGGAGCAGCGCTAGACCAGTTCAATGACAGGCCGGTGAAATGAAGGTTCCGGGGCGCGGACGAGATGTGGACATCGTGCCCGTCGGCTCGCGTGCATCGAATTCAGGCAGACGCGATCGCAGCGCAAGCAGACGAATGCATCGGCGTGCAGAAGCAAGCGCGGATGAGTCCGTAGTGATCCGGAATGGAATCCTAATCATACTTCGCGTACATCGCGGGACATCGATCGGCGGCCTTCCAAGGGCATCACCCTCTGATCGCGCACTATGGGGTTGGGGGACCACATGGGGCGGGGGGATCAAAGGCTGGGGCAAGGTGACGAGGTCCGGACTCCTAGGCACTCCGGACCTCGAAACTTTCTAGATTGAACGCAATTTCGCGCCGCCGGCTTTCTGAGCCGCGCGGCGCGAAGTCGTTTTGGGCCGCCCTACCCGATCAGTGTTTGCCCGATCAATCTTCAGATCACTTCGGCACGTTCCGTTCGAGATCCTCGAGCCATGCCGCCGCACTCGAATCCGACGGCGCGCGCCAGTCGCCGCGCGGCGACAATGAGCCGCCGGCCGAGACCTTCGGGCCGTTCGGCATCGCCGAGCGCTTGAACTGGCTGAAGGCGAAGAAGCGGCGCAGGAAAACCTCCAGCCAGCGCCGGATCTCAGGCAGATCGTAAGCCTTGCGCTTGTCGTTCGGGAATGCCGGCGGCCATTCGCCCTTGGCGACGTCCTTCCACGCCTGCAGCGCCATGAAGGCGATCTTGGACGGCCGCATGCCGAAGCGGAGCGTGTAGAACAGGTTGAAATCCTGCAGCTCGTAGGGGCCGACGGAAGCTTCCGTACTCTGCGGCTTCTCGCCGGGCTTGACCGGAACCAGCTCGGGCGAAATTTCGGCCGACAGGATCAAGCCAAGCGTGCGGTTGACATCGTCGCTGAACTGTTTTGAGGCGATCACCCAGCGGATCAGATGCTGGATCAGTGTCTTCGGCACCCCGGCATTGACGTTGTAATGCGCCATCTGGTCGCCGACGCCATAGGTGCACCAGCCGAGCGCCAGCTCGGAGAGATCGCCGGTTCCGATGACGATACCGCCGTTGTGGTTGGCAAGCCGGAACAAATAGTCGGTACGCAGACCCGCCTGCACGTTCTCGAAGGTGATGTCGTAGACCTTCTCGCCCTTGCCGAAGGGATGGCCGATGTCCTTCAGCATCTGCGTTGCCGTGGTGCGGATGTCGAGTTCCTGACCGGTGGTCTGCAACGCCTTCATCAGCGCCAGCGCATTGGTCTTGCTCTCGCTGCCGGTGGCAAATCCCGGCATCGTATAAGTGAGGATGTTTTCGCGCGGCAGACCGAGCAGGTCGACGGCCTTGGCCGCCACGATCAGGGCGTGAGTGGAGTCCAAGCCACCCGAGACGCCGATCACGACACGCTTGGTGCCGGTGGCGCGCATGCGCTGCACGAGGCCGGCAACCTGGATGTTGTAGGCCTCGTAGCAATCCTGCTCGAGCAGGCTCTCGTCGCTCGGCACGAACGGAAAGCGCTCGATCTTGCGCAGGAACCCGATATCGGAGGCCGGCGGCTTCAGGGCAAAGGTGATCCTTCGGTAGAAGCCCTCGCGCTGACGGCGGTTGTCGTCGAACGTCCCCATCAGGGCGCGCTCCTGCCTGAGCAGGTCGAGATCGACGTCGGCCGTCGTGATCTGGCCGCCCTGGCGGAACCGCTCGCCCTCGGCCAGCAGCACCCCGTTCTCATAGATCGAGGTCTGGCCGTCCCAGGCCAGGTCCGTGGTCGATTCCCCCGCCCCGGCCGCCGAATAGACGTAGGCCGCAAGACAGCGCGCCGAGGTCGACTGGCACAGCAGCGCGCGTGAGCGTGCCCGGCCAATCGTGATCGGGCTGCCCGAGAGATTGATCAGCACGCTGGCGCCGGCGAGCGCAAGCTCCGAGGCGGGCGTCACCGGGATCCACATGTCCTCGCAGATCTCGACGCCGATGGTCAGTCCCGGAACGTCCTCGGCTGCGAACAGCAGATCGACGCCGAACGGGGTGTGCAATCCGCCGAAGGCGATGGTCTCGCCGGCGATGCCGGCGCCGGAGGCGAAATGCCGTCCCTCGTAGAATTCGCGGTAGGTCGGCAGGTAGCTCTTCGGCACCACACCAAGAACGTTGCCGCGATGAATGACAACAGCGCAATTGTAGATGCGATGACCGAAGCGCAGCGGCGCGCCCACGATCAGGACAGTCATCAGCGCCGAGGAGGCCTCGACGATGGCCGCGAGCCCGCGCTCGACCGCATCGAGCAGCGGATCCTGCTTGACCAGATCTTCGATCGCGTAACCGGACAGGCACAGCTCGGGAAACACGGCAACCGCCACCGACTGCTCGTGGCAGGCATTGGCCGCCGTCAGCACGGCCCTCGCATTGGCCGTGGGGTCCGCCACATGGGAGGTGGTCACGCAGGCAGCCACGCGCGCAAATCCATGGGCGTAGATCGAGTGGAACGTCATCGAGCGCAGTACCCTTAATCTCTTCCCGGCCGGCCGCAGCCGTCAGCTCCTGACCATATGTAACCCATCGATCCCGCCCCGTGCAGGCCATCCGCTGTCATGCATAACGGATTTACGCATCGCTCAGGCGCTACGGGCGAGGACGCCGGAGAGGTCGCCCCGTAGCCAGTCGGCGATGCGGGGCCAGGCCTGCGCGTGGGTCCGCGCGCCCATGAACAGGCCGAGATGATTGCTCGGCTCGGAGGCCGCGGCAATGAAGGCTGGCGGCGTGCCGACCAGTCCGGCGGTGGCGAGCGCCTGCGTCGCCGGCACCACCTCGTCGTCGAGCCCGGCCAGCAGGAAGATCGGCGCCTTGACGTCCTTCAGGTCAATCCGGCGGCCGAGCGCGACGAAATTGCCGCCGGCAATCCGGTTCTCGCGGAAAATCCAGTTGACGATCTCCAGGTAATAAGTGCCGGGCAGATCGAGGGGCTCCACGTTCCATTGGCCGAAGCGCGCGAGCAGCGCCGCGCCCTCCCCATCCGAGAGCTCCCTCTGCAACGCCGCAGCGATATCCTCGCGGCTCGGCGGTTTCGACCAGACGCGCAGCATCTCCTTGCCGCTGACATTGCCGCCGCCGCGCGCGACGAGCTGGTCGTAGACCATGCCGGGCGCGTTGCGGGCGAGCCGCGACATCGCCGAGTCGATCGACAGATCAACCGGCGCGCCTACCAGCACCAACCGCCGCACCTTGGCCGGAAAGCGCGCCGCGTAAAGCAGCGACAGCCAGCCGCCCTGGCACAGGCCGACGAGATCGACCGGCGCGCCGATCTCGTCGATGGCGACGTTGAGATCGGACAGATAGCTGTCGATCGAAAGATAGCGCATGTCAGGCGTGGCTGAGCGCCAATCGGTGAGATAGACCCGGTCCACGCCGCCATTTTGCAGCGACTGAACCACGCTGTGCCCGGGCGCGAAGTCGGCGATCAAGGCCCGATGCAACGCGTAAGGAGCACAGACCAGCACCGGCTGGCCGGACCGCGCCCGCGAGCAATCGCGCAGGCGCATGGTCGCAAGCTCCAGCACAACCGTACTCGGCGTCGTCCACGGCAGGCTGCTGCCGGCCGGCTCAGGCGAACCGCGCTCCGTCCACCAGAAACAGGCATCCATGGCGAGCCGCGCCGCCGCAAACGGCCACAGCAGCGGATCGTCAGCGTGATCCGCTCCGCCTTTCTGTCTGCCTGTCTGCTCCGCCACGCCTACCTCGCGCTTCTCACCAGAATGCCTCGAAGCTGATCACGGAAATGCCGAGCTCGCCAAAACTCCGATGGGCCGCGGCCACGGACCCCTCCAGGTCGATGCCGCGGCAGGCGTCCTCGATCACCACGACCTCGAACCCCGCCTTGCGGGCATCCTCGGCCGAGAATCGGACGCAGAAGTCGAGTGCGAGCCCCGCAACGAAGACGGTCTTCAGCTCGCGCTCGCGCAGATAGCCGAGCAGGCCGGTCGGCGTCCTGTGATCGTTCTCGAACAGCGCCGAATAGGAATCGATGCCGCGACGAAAACCCTTGCGCACCACCAGGCTCGCCCGGGTGGCGTCCAGCTCCCGGTGGAATTCAGCGCCCGCCGTGCCCTGCACGCAATGCGTTGGCCAAAGCACCTGGGTGCCGTAGTCCAGCTCGATGGTCTGGAACGGCTGCTTGCCCGTGTGGTTCGGCGCGAAGGAGACGTGGTCGGCCGGATGCCAGTCCTGGGTCAGCACCACATTGGCGAATTTTTGGGCGATGCGGTTGATCGCTGGCACGACTTTCTCACCGCCGGGAACGGCAAGCGCCCCGCCAGTGCAGAAGTCGTTCTGCACGTCGATCACCAGCAGCACGTCGCGGTCGGAAATCTTCATCGCCAGTCCCTGTTTCATCCACCCGGCGCCATCAGCGCCGAAACGCTTCCCCCAATGTCGATCTTCCGGCGCTGCTTCGCAACCACCGACCGCGTGCGGCGATACCCGCCGATGGTCAAAGAGGCGTCAGGATGCAACGGTTTGGCTTCGTCCGTGTTGACTAGGCGCGACCAAGCGCGGATTCTCAAAGCCGTCCGCAAAATGCGGATCGGATCAGGAGTGGAGGCAAAGGTTCCCGTCGGCCGGCATGGCCACGGCAGCCGCAGGGGCCATGAATATCGGCAAGATGAGTATCGGCAAGACAGGACAGATTCTTCTCGCCGATATCGGCGGCACCAACGCGCGCTTCGCGGTGAGCGAGAGCGACCAGAGCGGACCGATCGACTACGTGAAGGTTGCGGACTTCCCGACCGTCCGGGAAGCCATTGCCGACGTGCTGGCGCGCCGCTCCGGCGGCAAGCCGCCGCAGCGAGCCGTGCTGGCTGTGGCAGGTCCCGTGACCAACAATCGCTGCGTCATGACCAACAGCCCCTGGGTCATCGACGGCTACGAGCTCCAGCCGGCGCTCGGCTTCGACAGCGTCCACGTGCTCAACGATTTCGAGGTGGTGGCCTGGTCCCTGCCCGCCCTGGAGCCCGCCGATCTCATTCCGCTCGGCGGACAAGACGGCCTTCCAGGCGAACCGCTGCTGGTGGTCGGACCCGGAACCGGTTTTGGCGTCTCCTGCCTGGTCGAGCGCCACGGTGCGCGGCTCGCCGTCGTCACCGAGGCGGGTCACGCCACCCTGCCGGCCGAGAACGAGCGCGAGGAACGCGTGATCGCATCCCTGCGCCGGCGCTTCGGCCATGTCTCCATCGAGCGCGGCGCGCTGTCGGGCTCAGGCCTGCAAAGCCTCTACGAGGCCCTGGCGGAGGTCGATGGCGCAGAGGTGCCGCACCGCGATGCGGCCGCCATCACCAAGGCGGCCCTGGACGGCAGCTGCCCACATAGCCGCGCCACGCTGGAGATGTTTTGCGCCATCCTCGGCTCTGTCGCGGGCAATCTCGCGGTGACCTTCGGCGCCCGCGGCGGGGTCTATATCGCCGGCGGCATCGCGCCGCGCTTTCCGGAGTTCCTTGCGGCGTCCGCCTTCCGCGCGCGCTTCGAAGCCAAGGGCCGCTTCCAGGACTACTTACGCAACATCCCGACCCGGCTGGTCACCAAGCCCGACGCGAGCTTCGTCGGCCTGAAGATGTTCGCCGACCACAATCCGGATTGAGCGCCCGAACTGATGCGGCACCGTCCGGTCCGTTAACTATGCACAGCTGATTGCACCGAAGACGCGGTTCCACGCAGGATCGTGCTTGCCCGTTTGTTTCACATGGGAAACAATCCGCCCAGTGTGTGGCGTAGTTGCGGGGGCGTGACATGCGTAAGCAGGATGTAGGTTTCGACTATCACCGCTATCACCGTCTGCTCTCCGAGGCGGACGACGAAGACAAGCGGCAGGCCCTGATCGAGCTCTTGATCGAGGAAAAGGCGCGCGACCGACTGGCCGCGCAGCGCGCCTCGGATCGCGCCGCGATGACGGCCCATACCATCGCCACGGTGCTGAAGAACGGCCGCAGCTGAGCCTTTCGATCTCATGACGGCGCGCGCCGGTGCGCAGCCGATTGCGATTCCGTTAACGATCCCTCGCAAGCTCGTGTCAAACTTTCTGCTCTAGGGTTCCCTCACCTGATGCAATTCAGGATCAACACAAAGGGGGGAATGAACATGAGCATGATTTCGCTCGCCGCAATGCCGGCCGTCGTCGAAACGCGTTTTGCCGATCCGTCGTTCAAGACCATTTTGCTGTTCTGCTGCGCAGGCCTGGTCGCCTCGTTTGGCCTGATGGTGCGCGGCATCGATCTCAGCGCCGGCCTGATCTGAGATTGCGATAAACCCTGTGTGAAATGGCCGCCCCTCGGGCGGCCATTTTCGTTGCCGATCTCAGCGCCTTCGCCGTGGCTCAGTGCGGCGCCTTCGTCGTGGCTTCCGGAAACATCGTGTCGATCATCGCCTTGAGCTGATCGATCGAAATCGGCTTGCGCAGGATCGGCCTGCGGCGGAGCAAGGACGGCAGCAGTTCCGGCCCGTAGCCGGTGGCGAACAGGAATGGCTTGCCGCGACGCTCGATCAGGTCGGCGACGGGATCGACGTAGAGGCCCATGAGATTGATGTCGAGGATGGCGAAATCGTATTGCGCCGTCATCGCAAAGGCGCTGGCGTCCCGGACATTGTCCGCTTCCGCGACGACATGGTGGCCAAGTTCTTCCACCATGTCAGCCATCATCATCCGGATCAACGCCTCGTCTTCGACCAGGAAAACGGAGAGTCCGTCCGCCATATCAACCCCGCAATCAGCTTGCGAAGCTAATCATACACGAAGCGTCAGGAGTATCACGAATTCGTGGCAGGCGCCGTTAATTCAGGCGCCCGCAATCCGATTCAACTTGATCAATCCAGTCCGCGCTCGTGGCTGAGGCGCACCATCTCCTGGATGAAGACCTGCTTCTGCTTGTCATCGAGGCTCGAATAGAGCGGTTCGGCGGCGTCGGCGACGTTGCGCTGGTCGGCGGCCCGGTCGATCAGGAACTGCGACTCGTTGCGCATCTGCTCGATGATGTCGTCGGGCGGATCCCGCTTGGCGCGCGCCATCCGCAGGTTGAGCCGCTCTGCGCCATTATGCCCCAGGTAGTGCATCGCGCTGGAGAAGCCGAACCAGTGCTTCTCCTGATCCGGCGTGAGGTTCAACTCGGTCTTGATCCGCTCGATATAGGAATCGCTGTTGGCGACGATCTGCTCGGCGGTCTGTTGCGGCGCGCCGGGCTGGGTGAGGACGGTGACGTCCTTATTGTCCTTGCCGTCCTGCGGTGCGTTCTTGGCTTCCTTGCTTGCCTTGGCGCCCTTGCCTGCCTTGGCGTTCTCCTTGGCGCTCTTGGCGTCCTTGTCCTTGCCGGCGCCCGGCTGCTTGGCGTCCTTGGCCGCATCCTTGCTGGCGTCCTTGTTGCCGTCCTTGGCGGCCGGCGCCTGATTGTTGCCGACGCCGAGCACGCCAGTGAAGACGCCGACCACGCCACCAATCGCGCCGCCGAGCACGCCACCGACCGGCCCCGCCGCCTTGTTCCCGGCGGCCGCCCCGTCCTGAACGCCTTTGACCAATCCTTGAGCGTTCGCGACCGCTGCGCCGAACAGCAATGCGAGCACGGACCCCAGCGCGAGCCACCGTCGCACGTAGAGCCGCGCAGGCGGCGCCGGGTTGATCATTCTGGTCTCCATCGTCGATCTGATTGGTCTGGCGGGGTGGAAGCCACCCGCCGGCTGCAACTCTATCGTTTCCGCCGCTTCGAGGTCCAGACGCAGGCAATCGCTGTCCACGTCCGAAAAGTCTTTCGCGCGAAGCGGTTATGCAGGCTTATTCGAAACTGCGGCGTAATTGCGCACGGATCGTTCCGGGCCGGTTCATGCAACGTGTGTGCGTCGCAAAAGGAGCGACCGCAGTTCACGATCGGCACGCGACAGCGGAGGTGCTGCCGCGCTTTCGGGCACAACGTTAGTTCTAGACGATCGCCATTCGGATTTCTCGACAGACGCGGTCAATCATGATCTGATCGCGCTACCAATTTGCCGCGCCTCGCGTGATTTGCGATCGAAGCAGACGGCATCAAAAAGAAAACGGCATCAAAAGAAACAGCATCAAAAGAAACGTCCTGGAAGAAACGCCAACAAGAAAATCAAAAACAAAACTCAGGAATGCACGAGGAAACACCAGAACAATAAAACACACCCAAGGCGAGGAAACGAGATGTCACGCAAGACACTGACGCGACGTCAATTTGTAGCTGCCACTGCAATGTCCTCCACGGCGCTGATCGCGGCGCCCTATGTCCGAGGCGCTTACGCCGCCGGCAAACTTTCGATCGGCTTCTGGGACCACTGGGTGCCGGGTGCCAACGATGCCTCCACCGCCATGGTCAAAGCATGGGGCGAGAAGGAGAAGGTCGAGGTCTCCATCGACTACATCACCAGCAACAACAACAAGATCCAGCTCACAGTCGCAGCCGAAGCCCAAGCGAAATCCGGCCACGATATCTTGCAGATGCCGACCTGGTGGCCGCACGCTTATTCGGAGAATCTCGAGCCGGTCAACGACGTCATGGAGCCGCTCATCAAGCAAAATGGCGAAGTGAACGGCACCGTCAAATATCTGGGACAGTCGGGCGGCAAATGGCTCGCCGTCCCGGCAACTCCGGGGAGTCAGATCAAGGGTCCCTGCTCCCGCATCGATCTGATGAAGAAGCATGCCGGCATCGACGTTCAGGAACTGTATCCGGCGGGCGCGCCGGCAAAGGCGGACAACTGGACCATGGAGACGTTCCTGAAGGCGGCCGAAGCCTGCCAGAAGGGCGGCAACGCGTTCGGGATCGGTCTCGGCGAAACCACCGACAGCGTCGACACCGCCGGTGCGATCTTCCAGTCCTTCGGCGCCGAACTCGTCAACGCCAAGGGCGACGTCACGGTGAAGACCGATGCCGTTCGCCAGGCCCTCGAATACTACAAGAGGCTGATCGCCTTCCTGCCGCCGGACGCGCCGTCCTGGGATGACGCCTCGAACAACAAATGGCTGATCTCGGGCCGTGGCGCGCTGATCCTGAACCCGCCGAGCGCCTGGGCGGTCGCCAAGCGCGACGCGCCGCAGATCGCCGAGCAGTGCTGGACGCATGGCATGCCGTCCGGTCCCAAGGGCCGCTTCGCGCCCTTCCTGCCGTACTTCTGGGGCCTCTGGAGCTTCAGCAAGAACAAGGAAGCCGCCAAGAGCCTCCTCACCTACCTGTCGCAGCCGTCATCGATCGAAAAATTCGTCGCGGCAAGCGGCGGTTACGATCTGCCCGCCTACGCCAATATGACGACGCTGAAGACCTGGGCGGAAGAAGGGCCGCCGAAGGGGACGCTCTACCACTATCCGAACCCCAACAACCATCAAACGCTGTCGATCGCAGCGTCTCCGGCGCCGCCCAAGATCGCACAGCAGATCTACTTCCAGGCGACGCTGACCAAGATGGCGCTGCGGTTCGCGCAAGGTGAGAAGATGGAGACGACGCTCGCCTGGGCCGAAGGCGAGTGCGAAGGCTTCATGCGAAGTTAGCCGGGGGTGTGCCATGGCGGTTCACGCGCGACGCGTGAGCCGCCGGGCGCTCCGATTTTCCTTTCGCGTACAGCCAGCAGCCGACCGATCGGGCCGGCTGCCCATTCGACATCCCTTATGAAAGCCTTACGTCATGGCCGACATCGTCGTTGAGCAGGGTCGTGCAGTCCGCACGGCGAGCACACGCAAACGCACCAGCCTCCGCAATGCCATGGGACGAAAATCGACGGTGGCGTTCTTTCTGACGCTGCCGCTGATCCTGTTGATTTCGCTGCTGGTGCTCTATCCCGCCGTCTACTCCGTCCATCTCGCGACGCTGAACAAATCGATGCAGAGATTCGTCGGCTTCGGGAACTTCACCTTCCTGTTCAACCGCGACACGTTCTGGATGGTGGTGAAGCAATCCTGCATTTTCGCGGTCACCGCCGTGTTCTTCAAGGCGCTGATGGGCTTCATCGTCGCGCATTTCGTCCACAACATTCCGGCCAAGGGCCAGCGCAAATGGCGCGGCATGCTGCTGGTGCCCTGGGTGATCCCGCCGGCGATGAGTACGCTGGCTTGGCTATGGTTGTTCGACCCCTCCTACAGCGCCTTCAACTACACGCTCTCCTTCTTCGGCATCGGCCCCATCAACTGGCTCGGCGATACCGCGTGGGCGCGCTTTTCCGTCATTCTCGTCAACGTCTGGTACGGTGCTCCGTTCTTCATGATCATGTATCTGGCGGCGCTCAAATCCGTGCCGGACCAGCTCTATGAAGCCGCGGCGATCGACGGCGCCAATTGGTGGCAGAAGATCTGGTTCATCACCCTGCCGATGATGCGCAACATCATCGCCATCACCACGTTGTTCTCGCTGATCGTCACCTTCGCCAATTTCGACATCGTCCGGATCCTGACGTCGGGCGGTCCACTGGATCGAACCCACATCTTCGCGACCTGGGCCTTCAAGGTCGGCATCGAGGGCAGCGACATTCCGCTCGGTGCCAGCGTCTCGCTGTTCATGGTGCCGATCCTCGCGGTCGCGGCAATCTTCATCCTTCGCGATGTCTCCAAACGCGGGAACGAAGCCTGATGAGCACGCTCGCAATCGACAAGGCCGGACCGCGCCGCAAGCTCGGGAGCATGAGCCGCGACCGCGCCTGGGCGCTGCGCTGGTCCTATTTCTTCCTCGTGCTGTTTGCGATCTTCTCGCTCACACCCCCGATCTACATGCTGATCACGTCACTGAAGAGCAGCGCGGAAATATCGGCGGCGACCAATCCCTGGTGGGTATTCCACCCCACCCTGTCGAATTATGTCGAGCTTTTGACCTCGAACCAGTTCCTGCGCTTCTTCTGGAATTCGGCGATGGTCTCGATCGTGGTCGTGATGATCACCATGCTGATCAGCATCCCCTCGGCCTTCGCGCTGGCACGAATGAAGTTCTGGGGCTCGACGACGCTCGCCACGGGGGTGTTTCTCACCTACCTGATCCCGGACAGTCTGTTGTTCATTCCACTGTTCAAGATGCTCGCTTTGGTCCAGGACATCACAGGCATCACGCTGCTCAACCGCTGGTACGTGCTGCTGTTCATCTACCCGACCCTGACGGTGCCGTTCTGCACCTGGATCATGATCGGCTATTTCGCCTCGATCCCGAAGGAGCTCGATGAAGCCGCCATCATCGACGGCGCCTCCTGGCTTCAGACCCTGACCCGGATCTTCATCCCCGTGGCGCTGCCCGGGCTGATCGCCGCGACCATCTTCGCCTTCACGGTGTCCTGGGCACAGTTCCTCTATCCGCTGGTGTTCACGACGTCGATCGATCAGCTCGTGCTGCCGGTCGGCATCACCACCACGCTGATCAAGGGCGACGTCTTCAACTGGGGTCAGATCATGACCGGCGCGCTGCTTGGCGCCGCGCCGCCGTTGGTCATCTACGCCTTCCTGATGGACTACTACATTGCCGGCCTGACCGCCGGCGCGACAAAGGGTTGATGTCGAAAGGTTGAGGTTTTTCATGGCTGACGTTGCATTGCGGAAGGTCGTCAAGCGTTACGATGATGTCGAAGCCGTTCGCGGCATCGACCTCGATATCGCCGACCATGAGTTCATCGTGCTGGTCGGCCCGTCCGGCTGCGGCAAGTCGACGACGCTGCGCATGATCGCAGGGCTCGAGGACATCAGCGACGGCGACATCATGATCGGCGGCGACGTCGTCAACGATGTCCCGCCGAAAGACCGTGACATCGCGATGGTGTTCCAGAACTACGCGCTCTACCCGCACATGACGGTCGCCGAGAACATGTCGTTCGGGCTGCGCCTGAAGCACTATCCCAAGGCCGAGATCAAGGCGCGAGTGACGGAAGCCGCCCGCCTCCTCGACATCACCGACCTGATCGACCGCAAGCCGAAGCAGCTCTCCGGCGGCCAGCGCCAGCGCGTCGCGATGGGCCGCGCCATCGTGCGCAATCCAAAGGTCTTCCTGTTCGACGAGCCGCTGTCCAATCTCGACGCCAAGCTGCGCGTGCAGATGCGGATCGAGATCAAGAAGGTGCACCAGAAGGTGCGCACCACCACGGTCTACGTCACCCATGACCAGGTCGAGGCGATGACATTGGCAGACCGCGTCGTGGTGATGAACAAGGGCCGCATCGAGCAGATCGGTACGCCGAATGAGCTCTACCACAAGCCGGCGACGCGCTTTGTCGCAGGCTTCATCGGCTCGCCCGCGATGAACTTCATCCCATGCCGGCTCGAGGACGTCGGCGGCGCACTTCAGATCCGCCTGACCGACCGTATTGCCTTCCCGCTGCCGCCGGCCCGCGCTGCGCGCTACAATGCGCTGTCGCGCACCGACAGGCTGCTGCTCGGCATCAGGCCCGAGCATCTCACCGAGTCGCACGCGCATCTCGCGCCGGGGGTCGAGACCTTCGACACCGTGCTCGACGTCACCGAGCCGATGGGAATGGAGACGCTGGTCTATTTCGGCCTCGAGGGCACGCCGGTCTGTGGCCGGGTCGATCCCAATGCCGGCGCTGCGGACGGGGCTCCCATGCGTTTGGCGATGGACCTCAACAATATGCACCTGCTAAACGAAGAGACCGGCGTCGTGCTGTGACGCCGTGATCCAAGAAACGCAAGCAGGCGGGGAGCGATGGCGACCAACAAGAAGAAGATTTTCGTTACACAAACTTTGTCGCAAGGGGCACGTGCCCTCCTCACCCAGCGGGACGATATCGAGCTCGTCGAGTTTCCGAACCTGATCTCGGCCAAGGAGTTCGAGGCCCTGCTGAAGAGCCATGCGCCGGTCCATGGCGTGGCGTTAGGTGCCACCGCGTTCGGCGAGACCGAGCTCGAGGCGTCGAAGGACATGAAGGTGGTGACGCGGATCGGCGTTGGCTACGACGCGGTTGACGTTCCCGCCCTCTCCCGCCGCAAGGTGCCGCTGATGGTCGCCGGCAGCGCGAACTCGCCCTCCGTCGCCGAGCAGGCCCTGTTCATGATGCTGACACTGGCAAAACGCGCCCAGGAGATGCATGCCTGCGTCAAGGACGGCAAATGGGCCAACCGGCTCGGCATGCTGCCGTTCGATCTCTACGGCAAGACCGTGCTGATCGTCGGCTTCGGCCGCATCGGCACCCGCACCGCCAAGCGCTGCCAGGCGATGGAGATGAAGGTGCAGGTCTACGATCCCTACAAGCCCGCGGCCGACATCAAGGCCGCTGGGTGCGAGCCCGTCGCCGATCTCGACGCCGCGCTGCCCCAGGCCGATTTCGTCACCATCCACTGCCCGAAGACGCCGGAGACGGTCGGCCTGTTCGACGCTGACAGGATCGGCCGGATGAAGCCGAAATCCTATCTCATCAACACCGCGCGCGGCGGCATCGTGAAGGAAGCAGCACTGTACGACGCGCTGACGTCCGGAAAGCTCGCCGGCGCCGGCATCGACGTGTTCGAGGTCGAGCCGCCGCCGGTCAGCAACGTGCTGTTCGCGCTGCCCAACGTCATCATGGCCCCGCATGTCGCCGGCGTCACGGTCGAGGCGGTCCAGCGCATGAGCGAGCAGACTGCACGCAACATCCTGAGTGTGCTGGACGGCGATCCCATCCGGCAGAACGTCATCAATCAGGACGTGCTGGGCTGAGGTAAATCCGAAGACGGCCAATCAGGTCGCCTTCGGATGGCCAGAATGCGTCCCATTTTGGTGCAGATCGGGCCCCAACTCAGCCTTAATCAAACCCGCGTAATAAGTCCGGCCGCGGCGGCAATGGGACAGACTTGCCGGCCGCGTCGAGCTGGAGGATGGACCCTTGTCAGAGATCGACCCGACCGACCACGCGCTGGCGACCATCGCCAGCATTTTGGAGCACCCCGAGCCCGTCCTCGTCGTCCGTGACACCGAAGCTGAGACCGAGACGGCCGTGGCCGATGAGCATCTGGCCGCCGACGAGCATGTGGCGGTCGACGAGCACGAGCATCCCGTGGTCGAGGAGCAGCCGCTGGTGCCTGACCACACCGACGCCGACGGCTACAGCAAGGTCGGCCCCGGGCCGATGGTCGCGATCCGCCTGAAATGGACGGTGCATCGCGGCGATGACGGCCAGTACTACGTCCACGAGACCATCGGCGAGCAGTCCGCCCCCGTGGTCAGCGGCCCGATGACCAGCGAAGCCGCCGTGCATTTCGTCGACGCGCACGAGGACGAGGCACACCGGCGTTTCGAGCTGCTGCGCAGCGAGATCGCCGGCCGCAGCTCGCTCGCCGATTTCGAGCGCAAGGGCGAAGCGTAGGAGCATCTCTGGCCGGATGTCGCCGTACACCTCTCCCCGTCGGGAGAGGTGCACATCGACCGTGCCCCTACTTCCTTCCCAAAAAGTCCTTCTTCACGAGCTCGACGCCGGCGTGCCGCAACAGATCGTAGGCCGTTGTGACGT
Organism: Bradyrhizobium sp. GW821-FHT13H05; assembly: GCF_058804065.1. Classification (NCBI taxonomy): domain Bacteria; kingdom Pseudomonadati; phylum Pseudomonadota; class Alphaproteobacteria; order Hyphomicrobiales; family Nitrobacteraceae; genus Bradyrhizobium; species Bradyrhizobium sp. GW821-FHT13H05. Next base: position 128,585 of record NZ_JBXAPO010000011.1, read on the forward strand.
GAAAGAAGAACTGCGGGACGCTGTTCGTGAGCAGCAGCGTCCGCCCGGTGAAGGGCAGCTCGGTCCCGTTCTTCAGCCTGAAGAAGACCTTCAGATCCGCCGCCGCATCGATCTCGGCGCGCGGCAGGCTTTCAATGAACTCGATTGACGTGGCGATGCGGGCCTGAAGACCGGCCATGTCGTGCTCCAGCGGCGGCAGCGCGACCGGTTCGCACTGCGCCAGCAAGGCCGGGGCGACGGTGGCGTGGCGGCAGGCCTCGCCGATCTGCTGCGCCAAATCGTACATGTTCGGCGACAGCCGCATGCCGAGCAGGACCGCCGGATTGAACTTGCGGGCCTCCGCATAGGCAACGCCCTTGTCGAGCAGGACGGACAGGTTGCGCAAGTAAGGCACGAACAGGCCTACGGAGGCCTCGTACATCGAGATCGTCACGTCGAGCTTCCCTTCAATTCTGCCTCGCCAGCGACGGGCATCTGGTCTAAATCCACGTCTGAGGAGCTGTACAATGACAGCTTGGGCCTGGGTGGAGAAGAGATGACCGTTCGATTGACCGTTCGAATCTTTGCGGCTTTGGCCGTGGCGTCGCTGATGAACCTTTCGGCCCACGCCCAGCAGGCATCGCCCTCGCGCCTCGACGAGATCATGAAGCGCGGCACCCTGCGCGTCGGCATGACCGGCGACTACAAGCCCTTCACCTATCTGGACAAGGCCACGCAGCAGTTCAGCGGCTTCGACGTCGACATGGCGGAAGCGCTCGGCAAGGCGCTCGGCGTCAAGGTCGAGTACGTAGCCACGGCCTGGCCGAAGCTGATGAAGGATTTCGAGGCCGACCAGTTCGACATCGCCATGGGCGGCGTCTCGGTCACGCTCGACCGGCAGAAGAAGGGCTACTTCACGACGCCGATCATGCGCGAAGGCAAGACGCCGATCACCCGCTGCGCCGACGTCGGCAAGTACCAGACGCTCCCGGATATCGACAAGAAGGGCACCCGCGTCATCGTCAATCCCGGCGGCACCAACGAACGCTTCGCGCGCGCCAACATCAAGGACGCCGACATCACCGTCTTCCCTGACAACACCGTGATCTTCGACGAGATCGCCAAGGGCAACGCCGATCTGATGATGACGGACGCCTCCGAAACCCGCTACCAGCAGAAGCAGCATTCGGGCGTGCTCTGCGCGGTGCACCCCGACAAGCCATTCGACTTCTCCGAGAAGGCCTATTGGCTCCAGCGCGACATGGCATTGAAGGCCTTCGTCGACCAGTGGCTGCACATCTCGATGGAGGACGGCAGCTACAGGAAGATCTACGCGGCCTGGTTCGATTAGCGGCTCGACCGGCGCGCGATCTTGTCCGTCACTCCAGATGCTTGCGGAAGAAGCTCACGGCCGCGTCGTTGAAGGTGTCGTGAAACGCTTTCCTGTCGAACCCGGGCGGATCCGTGCACAGGATCGGCGCGGCTTCGGCCAGTTTCGGAGGACATGGCGCAAGGAAGGAGAAGTGCGACGAGTTCGGCGCGATCCGGAAGTCGGGGCGCGCGGGCAGCATCTGCTCCAGCGCATCGACTGAAGCTGGCACGACGCCGTCACCGCCGAGGACCGAGCGCCACAACAGAAGCGGGATCGTCACATTGGCAAGGCGCTCCCGGGTGAAGAGGCCCGCATAGAGAGGCGGATCCGCCAGCACAGCGGCCCTGACGCGGGGGTCGTGCACGGCTGCCTCAGTCGGCACCAGGCCATCGCGAATGGCTCGGCATTTCGGCGTTGCGGCCCCTTCCTTCTCGCAGAGCGGAGCCAGTGCGGCAAAGTCCGGATTGCCGCCGATCACGACGAGACCGGTATAGGCGCCGCGCGAGAAGCCGAACAGGCCGACCCGCTTGGGGTCGAGGGCCGCGGCTTCCGTCCAGGCACCGAGCATGAAATCAGTCAGTCGCTTCATGTCGGCGGGACGCTCGACCAGCACGGAGAACTCATCGGTCCGGCTGGTGTCCCTCGCCGTGTCGCCCGGGTGGTTGATCGCCGCGACCACGAAGCCGGCATCGGCCAGCGCTGTCGCCGTATCGAAATGGCCGAGATACGAGCCGCCTCTGCCGTGCGAGATGACGATCAGCGGCAGCCGGTTGCCCGCGACCGGACAATCCTTGACGCCCAGCAAGACCAGACCACCACCCAGCGCGACCTCGGAGGGTGCCGCGGCGCAGGGAGTCCAGACCATGCCCTTCAGTGCAGGCCCGCCCGCGTCGGCCGGGACCTCGAGAAAGCGAAGCCCGGCCGCCTGCATCGCAGTCGCAACCAGACAACAGGCCGTTATGAGCATCACCAGATAAGATCGTCGCTGCATGATCAGCGTCTCCGTCAGCGTGCGTCATCGAACACATTCAATCAGTACGGATCGTACAGGCAACCCCCTCGCACCGCCGTACGGCCAACGTCGCCCAACTGTGGACCGACTTCGGCGGTATTGAACCCGAACCGGAGGGAGGACGACTCATACGGACAACAGTGATCTAGATCACTTTTTGCGGTCGAACCGGCGCGTATGCGTCGGTGCGGGGACCATCTGTTCAGGAGATGCGAAATGAGGAAGCTGTTGGCCACGGCCGCATTCCTTTTGGCGAGCACCGCTGCACAAGCACAGTACTCTTTCGAATATGGCGGGCGCACCATCCGCATCGATCCCGACCGCGGTACGGTTCAGATCCCCGGCGTCTACGACAACACCGGCCAGGGCAAGGCCAAAAAGGCCAAGAAGAATGAGACCAAACCGGACCAGCAGGCGCCCCAACAGGCGAAGGTCGATCCGCAGCCGCCGGCACCACCTGCCATAGCCCCGCCGCCCGCAGCCGACCCGGCTCCCGTCCTTGCACCCGCCGCGGCAGCACCGCCGCCCGCTCCGCCTCCGCCGACCGCGGCGACCAATGCCCCCGCCGAGACGGCAGTTCTGCCCCCTCCAGCGCCTGCTCCGGTCGAGCCGCCGGCGGCTCCCGCCGTCGCACCACCGCCCGCCCCGACCGTGGCTGCCGCGCCCCCGGCGCCGCCTCCGCCCCCCGCTCCGCCTCCTGCCCCCGCCCCCGTTCAAGCGGCTGCCGTGGCGCCGCCGGCTCCCGCAGCCACAGCGCCCGCACGCGATCCCAATTCACCGCTCGGCGTCTGGCTCACCGAGGAGAAGGAAGGCAAGGTCCGTATCGAACAATGCGGCAGCAATCTCTGCGGCTATTCGGTGGACAGCAAATCGAACCAGAACGGCGAGCAGGTCCTGATCAACATGAAGCCCGGCAAGGACCAGAACAAGGACCAGAAATGGTCAGGCCGGATCCTCGATCCCAATACCGGATCGACCTACGATTCCACGATCGCCCTGAAGGGCACCGATCGGCTCCGCGTGCAGGGCTGCGCGTTCGGCGGCATGTTCTGCGGCGGCCAGACCTGGACGCGGGTGAACTAGGATCGCGCGCGCCAGACCCATCCAGCGACACGGACCTCAAGCTCCGCGAACACTGTTCCTGTGCCATGGCAGGCAGACGAACAGCTTCCTGAGATCAGGGGATTGGCGTACACGTCCACAAGCGCGCACGCGCGTTTGTTGGGCCCCTTGATGACTTTGCCACCCGCTCGAAAAGGTCCCGTCGGGCCGAGGATCGTCATTCCGGCTTTTGCGAGCTTCGGCGTATCCGGCCATTCATTCAACGAGCTCCTGCATTTCAAGAACGAAAGCGCCGATATCGGCCTGACGCCCCGGATCCTGGTGCCTCGCGCAACTGACGAGCGACTTGCCGCGGAAATCGGGGCGGAGCGCGTTCTGGAGACGCTCCCGGCCTTCGAGGTCAACGCCGGGAATTTCGTTCTGTCCACGGTGACATTCGCCGACACCGCGCGTCTCTTCGCCCCATTCGGCAGCTGGCTGGATGCGGAAGGCCTCTGCTCATCCGACATCATCTACTTTCCGCGAGGGCACCCCGTGCTCATCAGCGGCATCGGCAAATGGCTCTCGGAGCAGCAGGACGGCAAGCGGCCGGCTGTGTTTTTCCGCATCATCGGGGACGAATTGACGGACCTGGACACGGGACGTTTCAAGCCCCGGGCTGCGTTCTACCGACTGGCGTCCGCTGATCTCGACAATGCGCGAGCCCGAGACCGTGTGTTCTTCCTCGTGAACTCATGGGGCAAAGCGCGCTCGGTATCCCGCGTGCTTCGCCGGCGTCCTTTCATGATGCAGCACCATTTCGGCAGGCCGCCGGATATCACGACGGCGCCGGAAGCCGTCGACCCCACGGTCTATATTCACGTGAACAGCCGATCAGGCCGATGCTTGACCGATCTCGGCGAGACCATCAGGCGCGTCCACGCGCTCGTGCCCGCCACAAAATTCCTGATCAAGCCTGCCGGCGATATCGCGGAGACCATCGCCGCTCTCGATCTCGGCCACAGTCCGCTCGTCGCGCTTCTTCCGCTGCAAATGAGCACGACGGAGTATTTTGGGAATCTCGCACGATCGACGCTTGTCGTGTTGGCCTACGAAGCGCAGCCTTATCGGTTTCTGACCTCCGGCGTCTTCACGGAAGCTGCCAGCCTGGGCAAGCCCGTGATCGTGCCTGATGGCACCTGGATGGCTGACAAGATCGCGGAGGGCTACGGCGTCGGCCTGTCGTTTGCGGATCATGCGAGGCAAACATTGGCCGACGTCATTTTGCAAGGCCTCGAGAACGCGCACCAACTCACTTCTGCTGCACGAGAGCTCGCTCCCGGCGTCGCGGAGGAAACCGGTTTGCCGCGGTTCATCGAAACCATGGTCTCACTTTCCAGGACTGCTCCCGACATAGAGCCGGGTTACCGGATTGGCGACGAAATCGATTTCGGCGATGCGCTGGATTCACGCGGCTTCATGGGGAACGGCTGGTCGGAAACCGAACCATGGGGCACATGGAGCGTTGGCAGCCGCGCCGAACTGTCGGTGAAGCTCAGTGCGAAATCGGATAGACAGCTTTTCCTCAACGCTTTCGCGTTTGCCCAATTGCCGCGGCAAGACCATGAGGGTGTAAATGTCCGCGTTCACTGCGGCGATAGACCTATGGCCGAGTGGACGTTCACGCCCGCAGAAGCACAGGGCGGTGGACCGCGCTGGGTCTCGGCACCGCTTCCTGCACCTGATCATCTCGAAGATGTCCTGGACTTCGTCTTCGAGATCGACGGCGCGACGTCGCCCCACGCCGAGGGACTGAGCCATGACAGGCGGGTTCTCGGGCTCGGGCTTTGCAAGCTGTCGATTACCGAGACGGCGGCAGCCTCCGTGGTCCCCATCGAGCAAGCGCTCGAGCAGGAGCCGCCGCCCGCTCCTCAAAAGGCCCGCCTGCTGGCGCGGCTCGTCAATCGGATGAAGACCTGACCGGACACCTGTCAGCCGGCGCCGAAACCGCCGCAGTCTGGCGCAAGGTGCGCTACGTCACAGAGGCCTCTCGGGGCGTGACACCTCTCACATCGCCCGCCCCTCGCCCGTGGCACGGTCCACGCAGGCTCAACCACAGGGGCGTGCCATGAACGGTTTTCGCAAGTGCCTTTTCGCCACGATCGTCGCCATCGCGTTACCGGTCGCCCAGGCCAGCGCCAGCACCTTCGACGGTGCCTGGAATGTCCGCATCTCATCCTCGAGCGAGACCTGCGGCAACGGCGCGACCGTCGCGATCGGCATCAACAACGGTCAGGTTGCATCGAGCAGCGCGGCAGTAACGGCATCGGGCCGGGTTGCGGAGGCCGGCAGCATCAACGTCACCCTGAGCACCGGCATCAAGCGCGCCGTCGGCTTCGGCCGCCTCAGCGGCACTTCAGGCTCTGGCACCTGGCGCGGGCCCCTGTGCACGGGCACGTGGACGGCGGAGAAACTGTAGAAGCCCGTGCGGCTGCTGCTCGGCGGCCGCTCTCGTCCCATCTCACCAAACCACCCGCAAGCCGCCGGTGCCCTTGTAGCCGTAGTTCCCGGCGGGCGCCTGGAGGCTCGCGCGGTAGGTCGCCTCGCCGAACACCGTGTAGCGACCGTTTGCCCAGCTATAGCTGCCGCCGCCGCCGATGCTGCCCCACAGCCGGTCGTTGGCGCTGCCGAAACCGGTGCCGGCCACATCAATCCGGCTGCCGTCCAGAAACTCGTAGTGAAGATTGCCGATCGCGTAGAGGTCCGAGCGAACGATTCCCGAACCGTCGTTCCAAATCCTCTGGTGATCGACTGACAATCCGACGCGGCCGAGCAGGCTGTCGGCCTTGCTCAAGGAGACGAGCGCGCCAAACCGATCGGTAAAGGCATCGAAGTCGACCTTCGAATACGACAGTTGCACCTGCGGCGTCAGCCAGAAGCCGTTGCCGACTGCGATGCGCCTGCCGCCTTCCGCGCTGAAGGTGTAGCCGAAACCTTCATTGCCGTGGGTCATGCTGCCGGCCAGGGCCGACGACAGGTCGCTGTGATAGAACATGGTCTGCGCCTGACCGTCGACATAGATGCCGTCATGTCCGTACCAGGTGGCGGTCGCTCCGACGCCCGTTCCCTCGGCACGTATGCGCCCGTTGCCGAAGAACGAGCTGACATCGGCGGTGGTCACGCCATATTGCGCGGTCAGGCCGACGATCAATCGGCCACGGCCGTTGTCGAGCGCAATGCCGTCGAGGCCGGTCTGTGCCTTTACCTCGTCGGCCTTATAGGTGGAGCTTGTGGTGTTCGTGGGCTGCAACGCAAGTTGACCGCCCTCGATGCGCCCCCAGAACGCCGATTGCGTCCACGAACCATCCGAAGCCTGCGTGTTGGATACGCCGGCACGCGCCATCGCTTCGCTGCCACTCCAATAGCGGCTGCCGACGCGCTGGCGCAGGCTCGGCGCCTGGTTCATCCCGAGCAAGACCTGTCCGTAGTTCTCGTAGAGGGGAACACCGGGTTGGTAGAGCGGTCCCGTCGGCGCCGTGGCCGGGGGATTGATGAGGCTGGAGCGAAGATACCAGTCGCCGTCGGTCGGCGAGCTGATGCCGTTCTTTTGCAGCGTATAGGCGTAGGCGCCACCGACGACGGCCTGCTGGCCGTTGATGACGTAGTTGCCCAGCAATGCAAAGGTGCCGTTCGAAGCACCGGTGACATCGATCACCTTGATGCCTCCGACAGTCTGCGCGCCGGAACCGCCGACATTGGTGATCCGCAGCGTCGATGCGCCCGACGTGCTTCCTTGCACCACCATGCGATCCGTAGCCGAGCCGTCACCGCCGAGTGCGGTGCTGAGGGCAAGTGTGCCGCCGCTGCCGACATAATTGCCTGACACCGTGAGCGTGGCTCCCGGAACGCCACCGGTCAGCACCGTCCCGGCATTGTCCAGCGAAGCCATGGTCTGACTGAAGCCGTTCAGGTCGAACGTTCCGCCGGCACTTGCAACATAGGCGGAGGTGGCGCTGAAAGCGCCCGCAGCGCCGGCGCGGAGCGTGCCGCCGGTCACCTGGGTCGCGCCGCCATAGGCGTTGCTTCCCGACAGCGTCTGCGTGCCGCCCGTGACCGTCAGCCCGCCGGTGCCGTTGATGATGCCGGAGAACGTATCACTTGCGTTCGTGACGATGAGGTTCTTGGCGCCGAGCGTGACAGTCCCGGTCCCCGCCAGGCTCTGGATGTGCGAACCAGTTCCGTTGATGGCCGAAATATCGAATGTTGCATTCGCGACCACCCGGCTGGACGTGGCAAGGGCGTCGTCGGCAGAGCCAGCCGGGCCCGTCAACGCGAGCGTGCCCTGCTGAATCACCGTTTCGCCGGTGCGGGTGCTCGTAGAGCGGAGGCTCAAGGTCCCAGCACCGGTCTTGGTCAGTGCGCCGACGCCACTGAATCCGAGCGTGCCGACGGTGAATCCGTTGGTATCGACCGTCAGCCCGCCGGCGGCGACATTGATCTGGGTGATTGATCCGCCAAAAAAGTTGCTGTTGCCGGCCAGGGCGCGGACGGTGCCACCGTCAAAATTCATCTGCCGCGCGCCGGCGCCCGCAACCAGACCGGTTGTCTCCAGAACGCTTCCGCCGCTGATGTTCAGCGTGCCGAAACCTGCAGCAAGGTTTCCGAGCCTTAACCCGTTCTGGGCGACGACGGTCGCTCCATCCGCAATGTTGAGTGTACCGTTGCCGGAATTGCCGATGATGAACGTCGTACTGGATACGATCCACCGCGATCCGGCGCCGGTCACCGTCACGATACCGGTGCTTCCCGTGCCCGAACCGATGAAAGACTGGGTGCCGCCGCTCGTCAGCGTGCTGCCGTTCTGAATTGTCAGGCTGCCGGACGTTGCTGCTGCCTGAGCGACGCCAAAGTTGGCCACCGCGGCCGACGCAGCACCGCCGACGCCGAGGATGGTCGGATTGGGGGACACTGTATTGATGGCGGCCGCGGCACCGGCACTGGGCAGGATTCCGCCTGCCCAGTTGGATGCCACGGTCCAGTCGGAACTGGTGCTGCCGTTCCAGCCCTGCGCTGCCGCAGATCGCGGCAGCAGCGCCGATAGCATGGCCACCGAGATACTCGTCAGCAGCAGACGACGGAATTGAGCGCCTCTGCGAGAAAGTAGTGATCGCGCTTGGTTCAACTGCCGCTTGTCATCGATCGGTCGTGAAATCGCTGCTGCCCCGATGCATTGGCGCATGGCGCTCACTTCCTTGTTTTTGGTCTTGTTGCGCAGCCTCGATCGGCAGCTTGTAGTCTCGCCGATGTTCGACGACAGCGGAATGTTTCTGATCGTTACGATATGTCACTCACTGTAAACCGGTCAACAATGCGCTGGCTGCGCGAGGTTGAACCGGGAAAACTGTGTTCTCGATGCAACGTGCACGCGACGGAATTAACGCGCCGGTAACCAGCACGCGTCCCGTCGACCTCGCCGCACGCACGCTTCCAAAAGCAATGTATTCGGTGACGAGCGTCGCCATCGCGCCGTCTCACCATAAGCCGCGTGTCGGCAATGCTTGACCGAAACTCCTCCGGCTGTCGGACGAGTTACAAAAAACCGGCCTCAAACGACAACGCACCGCCGAGGCGGTGCGTCGCGCGTCCTTGATATGCGCCGTGAACCTAACCGACCGGCGTCGAATATTCCGCGTCCGTCACCGGCTCCAGCCACGTCGAGTAGACGCCGTCGAGCGCTTCCTGCATGGCGATGTGGCACATGCCGTTGGTCGGCGACCCGCCGTGCCAGTGCAGCTCGTTCGGCGGAATCCAGACGGTATCGCCGGGACGGATTTCGATGACAGGCCCGCCTTTGGTCTGGACGCGGCCGACGCCCGAAATCACGTACAGCGTCTGCCCGAGCGGATGGTGGTGCCAGTTGGTGCGCGCGCCCGGCTCGAACGAGACGCGCGAGCAGTTCAGCCGTGCGGGCGCCGGCGCCATGATCACGGGGTCCTGCCACACGGTGCCGGTGAAGTTTTCCTTGGGCGCGCGGCGTGTCGGCCGGGTGCCTGCAACAGTGATCTCCATGGGGTCCTCTCTTCTGTTACTTCTTGCTGGCGACATAGCGCGCCTTGGTTTCGGCGTTCATGGGATAGAGGCCCGGCAACACCGCGCCGTTGTTCACCTCGTTGACGATCCAGGCTTCCATGCGTTCCTGCTCGACGCCTTCATTGAGCACGTGGTCGAGCATCGCCTGCGGGATCAGCACGCAGCCGTCCTGGTCGGCGACGACGATGTCGTTCGGGAACACGGCAACACCGCCGCAGCCGATCGGCTCGCCCCAGCCGACGAAGGTGAGGCCCGCGACCGACGGCGGCGCGGCATAGCCGTCGCACCACACTGGCAGGTTAGTGCCGAGCACGCCCTCGACGTCACGCACCACGCCATCGGTGACGAGCGCGGTGACGCCGCGCTTCATCATGCGCGCGCAGAGGATGTCGCCGAAGATGCCGGCATCGGTGATGCCCATGGCATCGACCACGGCGATGCAGCCGTCCGGCATCGCCTCGATCGCGGTGCGGGTCGAGATCGGCGACGACCAGGATTCCGGCGTCGCCAGGTCCTCGCGGGCCGGCACGAAGCGCAGCGTGAAGGCCGGTCCGACCAGGCGCGGCAGGCCCGGACGCAGCGGACGCGCGCCGCGCATCCACACGTTGCGCAGGCCCTTCTTCAGCAGGACCGTGGTGATGGTGGCAGTGGTGATGCCGGCGAGGGTCTTGCGGGCTTCGGGGGACAGCGACATGGACGAGAACGAGCTCCGAGGTGCGGGAAACAACGCGCGCATCTTGCGAGCCGCAGCCCTTGCGTCAAGGGCCAAAAGGCCGACGAGAGCGCAGGGCCGCAGGGCTGTTATGCGACGCGATAACAAGGCTTTATCGCGCCCCCCTGCATTAATTTATTGGACTTGCGGGCGCATTTACGCGAAGCAGGACAGCGCGGAACTCAAGGATGAGCCCGCGTTTCCTTTGAAGCCCGATTTCGACAGCCCGACAGCTCAATGGCCGCGACGCTTCCTCCGCCCCGCCTTCTGCCCAGTGGTGACAGTGCCGTCACGGTCGAGTTCAGCCGCACCATCGACGACGCCGCCAGCGAGCGTGTGCTGGCGCTCGACAAGGCGCTTGCCGCAAACCCCATCGACGGCATCACCGAGACGGTGCCGACCTATCGTTCGCTGCTGGTGCATTACGATCCCGGCAAGATCGGCTTCGACGCGCTCGGCGAAAAGCTGCTCCCGATCGCCAGCCAGCCGCTGCCGCCGGCCACGAAAGCGCGGCGCTGGCGCATTCCCGTGGCCTATGGCGGCGAGCACGGCATCGATCTGGAGGATGTCGCCAAGGCGCTCAACACGACGCCCGAGGACATTGTCGCCCGCCATTCCGGCGGCGATTATCGCGTCGCCATGATCGGCTTCACGCCGGGCTGGTCCTATCTCAGCGGCCTCGACAAATCGCTGCACATGTCGCGGCGGCAGAGCCCGCGGCTGTTCACGCCAGCAGGCACGATCTCGATCGGCGGCATCCAGGCCGGGATCCAGTGCCTGGCAGCCCCGAGCGGCTGGCACCTGCTCGGCCGCACGCCTGTGCGAACCTATCAGCTCCACCGAAATCCGACCTTCCTGACCGAACCCGGTGATCGCGTGACGTTTTTCGCCATCGACCACAAGACCTTCGATGAGCTGGACCGCGCCGCCGAGGCCGGCGAGATCATCGCCGAGCAGGTGACGGCATGAGCCGGCTCGTGATCGCCAGCATCGGCCCTGCAAGCTCCGTCCAGGACGGTGGCCGCCACGGCGCGCAGCGCTACGGCTTGACGGTCAGCGGGGCGATGGACCGGCTATCGCTCGCGGCAGCGAACACGCTGGTCGGCAATGAGCCGCTCGCAGCCGCGGTCGAGATCGGCCCGTTCGGCGCCACCTTCACCGCGCGTGACGGCGCCGTACGCGTCGCGATCGCAGGCGCGCCGCGCAATGCTGATGTCGCGGGACGACCGGTCGCCATCGACACCTCTGTGACGCTGAAGGACGGCGAGACGCTGACGCTCGGTTTTGCCCGCGGTGGTGCGTTCACCTATCTCGCGATCGAAGGCGGCCTCAAAGGCGAGCGGGTCTTCGGCAGCCTTGCCGTGAATGCCCGCGCCGGCCTTGGCAGCCCCTACCCGCGCCCGCTCCAGACCGGTGACGAATTCACCGTCGATGCCGCAAGCGGCGCACCCGAGCTGCGCATCGAGCTGCCGAAGCCAGCGACAGGTCCTATCCGCGTCCTGCTGGGGCCGCAGGACGACGAGTTTGACGACGCCAACAAGGCGCTGTTCCTCGACAGCGAGTGGAAGATCTCGGCGACGTCGGATCGCATGGGCTACCGGCTCGAGGGACCCGCGATCAAGCATCTGCACGGCCACAACATCGTCTCCGACGGCACGGTCAACGGCAGCATCCAGGTGCCCGGCAATGGCGCGCCGATCGCGCTGATGATGGACCGCGGCACCTCGGGCGGCTATCCCAAAATCGCAACCGTGATCACGGCCGATGTCGGCCGCCTCGCGCAGACCTCGGCGGGAACGGCGTTCCACTTCAAGCAGGTCAGCATGGCCGAGGCGCAGGATGAGGCGAGGAAGTTCGCGCAAGCGATCCGGACTCTGCCGGACCACCTGCGCTCCTCCGACACCATCGAACTCAACATCGAAGCGCTCAGGGATGCCAATGTCGCAGGCTATGCGGTGAGCGCCGTCGATGCCGGCACGTGGCAGGTTACGGCGGAACCATAAGCAACAAGACCTGAGGCGGAGAGCAACCATGAAGACAGTCGATCTCAATTGCGACCTCGGCGAGGGTTTTGGCGCCTGGGAGATGGGCAACGATGCCGAGATGATCGAGCTGGCGAGCTCGGTCAACGTCGCCTGCGGCTTCCATGCCGGCGACCCCGATATCATGCGGAGGACGGTTGAGCTGGCGAAGGCGCGCGGCGTCTCGGTCGGCGCGCACCCCGGTTATCGCGACCTGCACGGCTTCGGCCGGCATCCGATCGCGGGCCTGAAGGCGTCCGAGATCGAGAACCTCGTCGCCTACCAGATCGGCGCGTTGCAGGCGATCGCGACCGCGGCCGGCCACAAGGTGACGCATGTGAAAGCGCATGGCGCGCTCTCCAATGTCGCCTGCGAGGACGACATGACGGCGAAGGCCATCGCCGCCGGTATCAAGGCGGTCGATCCCACGCTGATCTTCGTCGTGCTGGCCAATTCGAAGCTGGTGAAAGCAGGCGAAGCCGCCAATCTGCCGATGGTGCACGAGGTGTTCGCCGACCGCGCCTATGAGGACGACGGCAACCTCGTCTCGCGCAAGAAGCCCGGCGCGGTGCTGCACGATGCCAGGGCGATCGCCGATCGCGTGGTGCGGATGGTGCAGGACGGCGCGGTTGTCTCGGTGACCGGCAAGGTGATCAAGATGCGGACGGATACGGTCTGCATCCATGGCGATACGCCCGGCGCGGTCGAGATCGCGCGCGGCCTGCGTCAGGCGTTGAAGGATGCGGGGATCGAGGTCGCGCCGTTCAAGCGCGGGTGAGGCTTCTTCGTAGGGTGGATTAGCGAAGCGTAATCCACCATGCTTCAGCGAATGCGGGACGCAGTTGGTGGGTTACGCCTTCGGCTAACCCACCCGACGCAGTCACGTCAGAACGGATGCACCGACAACGTGCCGAACACGATCGCGGCGATGACCGCAAAGGCGCTGTAGAGCCCAACATGATGCATGCTCGCACCGGTCCGACGCGAGAGCGAGCGCGCGTAGAAGTGCAGCCTGGCTTCCGCCGATAGTTCGCGCATGGTCGATCTCCAACGCCCCATTTGCGCGATTATGAAGGATCGACCGGGGTGTCAGGCAAGAGTCCGGCGGAAATAGCGATGCGGGTTCTCTGAAGAGCCCGCGTCGCAGGAGCAAATTCTCTTCATCCCAAGGTTCCGAGAATCTTATTCGTTCAAATCCGAGCCAGTTGGAACCGGCTCGAATGACGGTGGGATGACAGTCAGTAGACGTCAGCCTGGAAGCGGCCGGTCTTCTTGAGCTCGGCGACAAAACTGACGGCTTCGTCGGTCGATCGTGCGCCGAACTGGGCGACGATGTCGACCAGCGCGCGTTCGACGTCCTTGGCCATGCGCTTGGCATCGCCGCAGATGTAGAGATGCGCGCCCTCGGCGAGCCAGGTCCACAATTCGCGACCGACCTCGCGCATGCGGTCCTGCACGTAAAACTTCTTGTCGCCGTCGCGCGACCAGGCCAGCGACAAGCGCGTCAATTGACCCGACGTCTTCATCGCATTGAGCTCTTCCTGGTAGAAGAAGTCGCAATCGCTGCGCTGGTGGCCGAAGAACAGCCAGTTCTTGCCCGGCGCGCCGGTCGCCTTGCGGTCGAGCAGGAAGGCACGGAACGGCGCAATGCCGGTGCCCGGACCGATCATGATGACGGGCGTCTTGGGATCCTCGGGCAGGCCGAAACCATGCGCCTTCTGCACATAGACCTTGAGCTTGTCGCCTTCGCCGATGCGCTCGCCGAGGAAGGTCGAGGCCACCCCGATGCGCTTGCGCTTGCCGATGACGTAGCGGACGGAATCGACCGTCAGCGACAGTTTTCCCGGCGTCGCATTGTGTGAGGACGAGATCGAATAGAGCCGCGGCTGGAGCGGCTCCAGCGCCTCGACGAAGGCCTCGGGATGCGGCCGGACGCCCGAAAACTTCTGGAGTGCCGCCATGACGTCGAGGGTGGCGGCGTCGCCATCGGGATCCTCGCCCTGCGCCAGCGCCCGCGCCTTTTCGCGCTGCGCGCCGCCGGTGATGAAGGAGATCAGCTCGAACAGCGAATCCGGCGCCGGCGACAGCGAGACGTCGTCGATCAGAACCTCGCGCAGCGTCTTGCCGTTCACCTTGGTCGTATGGGACGCGCCGAGCAGTGCAATGATCTGGTCGACGAGGCCGAGATCGTTGCGCGCGAACACACCGAAGCTGTCACCGACCACGTAGTCGAGCTTGCTCGCGGAGAGATCGAACTCGACGTGATAGGTCTCCTTCTCCGACTTCCCCTTGTTGAGAAGGCGCCGCGACAGGAAAGTCGCTTCGGTCGGGTTGTCGCGGGAGCGGCCCGGCTCCGCGATCGTGACGGTCACGGCCGGCGCGGCCACTGCATCCGCCTTGTCACTCGCCTTGGCCGCCGGTGCCTTGTCCAGCTCCTCGTAGAGCGACTTCAGCATCCGCGCGGTTTCTTTGCCGCCGGGAACGCAGAGATTGAGCCGCGCTTCGCTCTTACCCGCAATGGCCTCCGAATAGTCGTTGCAATTGTAGCCGCACTGGCCGCAATCCTGCTGCGCCATCGCCGCCATCATCTTGCGGCGCACGGGGCGGCCTTCGGCGAGCTTCATCCGGTCGGCGATCGGCATGGTCTGGTCGTGCCAGGGGGCTTCGCCATCATCGCCGTCGCCGGCCTGCATGACGGCGGCGCCCTGCTCCGCCGACAAGGGCGTAGCCACATCAGGCGACAGCAGCCCGGCAAAGAAGCCGTTCAGCCAGGAGCGCTGCGCGTCGGAGAACGGCGCGCTGGCCGGAATGATGTCGAGTTTCGGCGGAGGCGTGATCTGGTTCATGCGGACACCTGTACATCGGCAAGCTTGCGCAGCGTTTCGCCGTCATGGCGGCGCGCAAAGGACAGGAAGGTTTCATCGGGCGACGAGCGATGTGCGATGTAGGCCTTGAGCAGCCCCTCGACCGTCTTCGGCGCGTCCTCGGCCTTGAGGTCGTGATAGACCTCCTGCCCGACATCGGCATCAGCGCCGAACCCGCCGCCGGTGAAGAGGTGATAACCCTCCACCGTGTCTTCGTCGTTGATCGGCACGCGGGCACCGATCAGTCCGATGTCGCTGATATAGTGCTGCGCGCAGGAATGGTGGCAACCTGTCACGTGGATGTTGACCGGCTTGTCCATGTCAACGCGCGGCTCGCACCAGTCGCCGATCTCGGCGGCATGGCGCTTGGTATTCGATGCTGCGAAGCGGCAGCCGGCATTGCCGGTGCAGGCAATCAGGCCGGCGCGGATATGCGAGGCCTCGACCGCAAGCCCGATCTGCTTGATCGCGGCAATGGCAAGCTCGACATTCTCGTCACGCACACCCGGGATCAGCAGGTTCTGCCAGACGGTCAGGCGGATCTCGCCGTCGCCGAGGTCTCGCGCGACCTTGGCAAGGCCCCGCATCTGGTCGCAGCTGATCTTGCCGAGCGTCAGCGACACGCCGATCCAGTTGAGGCCGTCCTGCTTCTGCTTGTGCACGCCGATATGGGCCATGCGATCCGACGCGGGCCGCGGCGCGAACGCCTCTTCCGGCACGCGCGTGAACGGCGTCTTCAGTTGGTCCTCGACGAGCTTGAGAAAGCCGTCATGGCCCATGGCGTCGAGCACATATTTCAGCCGCGCCTTGTTGCGGTTGGTGCGATCGCCGTGCTCGATGAACACGCGCACGATGGCGTCCGCGACGGCGGTCGCCTGCTCCGGCTTGACGATGATGCCCGAGTATTTTGCAAAGTCCTTGTGGCCGGTGATGCCGCCAAGGCCGAGGCGGAACCAGACCCCGGGCTCGACGCCGAAACCGTCCTTCACCTCATAGGCCGTGAAGGCGATGTCGTTGGTCTCCTCGAGCACCGCGATCCTGCCGGCACCGTCGAAGGCGACGTTGAACTTGCGCGGCAGGCCGTAGAGCGAACGGTCATTAAGGATGTGATAGTGCCACTCGCGCGCGAAGGGACGCGTGTCGATCAGCTCCTGCGGATCGATGCCGGCCGTCGGCGTGCCCGTCACGTTGCGGATGTTGTCGGCGCCGGAGCCGCGCGAGCACAGGCCGAGATCCTGGATGCCCTCGATCAGCAGAACAGCGTTCTTCGGCGGGATTTCGCGAAGCTGGAGATTGGCGCGCGTGGTGGCGTGGCTGTAGGGACCGCAGAGATCGTCGGCAAGATCTGCAAGGCCCGACAGCTGCCAGTGCTTCATGATGCCGTTCGGGATGCGCAGCCGGCACATGTAGGAATCCTGCGTCGGCGCGACGTAGAAGATGCCGTAATAGCGCCAGCGGAAATTGTCGACCGGGCTCGGCGGCGCATTGTCGCGTGCCTGCTGGCGCAGCCGCGGATAGGCATCGAACGGATGCTCATCGCGCTTGAACTTTTCCTGGTCGGCGAGCTTCTTGCCCGACGCGACGACCTTGTCCTGCGCCTTGATGTGCACGGCATCGGGGCCGGTCGGCTCGGCATTGGCCTTGCCGGCGCCGCCGCCAAGACCGCGACCGACGCGGCTGATCTGCAAACCGGTCGTGAAGCCTTCGAGATAGCGTTTCTGCTCGTCGGTAAAGTCGACGGAGACTGTTTCGAGTTTCATGGGCGGTAACGAAGCTCCTGCGGCCACCTCAGTGGTATCGACGGAATGAGTACGACCCGCGAGAAACCCAGCTGGCCCAAGGCCTGCCTTGCTTCCCGACGGTCCAATCAGCTTCGTTGCTGTGGGACTTGGCTCAGCAGGCATCTGTGACTAGCTGGCCGCACTGCAACATACAAGTTGCGTGCCAGCTTCAAAGAAATAGAAATAACTGTGATTTCAGTTGGTTAGGCGCTAACCGGAAAGATCCCGCGCCGGGAACTCTCATGAAATTCGAGCAGCCCGCTCAAAATTTAGCCGAGGATGTCGAGCGCTCAAAAACGGTGCAGGACCGAATCAGACCTTCCAGCGCCCGACTTCGAAAGCCCTGAGGTGCCCCCGAATGTCGTCGGGATCAAAGGTGGGGCCGGCGAATGCGCCGAACGCGGCGGGTGCCTCGGCGGGCGGCTGCTGGCCCAGGGCTGCGTCGTAAAGATCGGGCCTGAACACGGCCATCGCCGTCTTGACGCCATCAGGCGTCAGCGCCGTCTGTCCCCAGCGCACCATCTGCGCGTAGAGCCAGGCGGCCTGGACCGGATCGGGGCGCCCTGCCCCTTCACGCCCGACCAGGAGGTACCGACCGCTTTCGCGGAAAGTCCCATCGGGCGAGATCTTCAGGCGGCCCGTGAGGGTGCGCTGGATCACCTCGGCATCGACGCCGATCCGCTCCGGCTGCGCCAGGATGCGCGCGGCCTCGATGCGGTTCTCGGGATGCTCGATGAACTCAGCGGCTTTCACCGCCGCGCGCACCAGGCTAGCGACCACGTCCGGATTCTTGTCGGCCCAGCTCTGGCGGACTGCCAGCACCTTCTCCGCGGCGCGCACCAGGATGTCGGAAACGAAATGCAGAATGTGGCCGATGCCGAGATCGACCGCGACCGAATTCCAGGGCGCGCCGACGCAGAACGCATCGACATGGCCATTGGCGAGGCTGTCCACCATGTAGGGTGGCGGCAGCACGACAAGCCGCACGTCCTCGTCCGGATCGACGCCGGCCGCCGCCATCCAGAACCGCAGCTGGTAATTGTGGGTCGAGAATGGAAAGGTCATGCCGAAGGTCAGCGGATCGGCACCCAGCTTGCGCCGCCTGGCGACCACCTTCGCCAGCGCCTTCGCCGTGACAAGCGGATCGAACCGGTCGCCGTCGATCTCCTCCATCAGCGCGGCATGGAGCGCCGGCGAGACCGTGATCGCATTGCCGTTGATGCCGAGATTGAAGGGCGCGGCGATCGGCACCTTGACGTGGCCGAGCCCGAGCGAGGACGCGATCGCGACGGGCGCCAGCAGATGGGCGGCGTCGAACAGGCCGATATTGAGCTTGTCGCGGACGTTGGACCAGGAGACTTCGCGCACCAGCGTGACGTCGAGGCCTTCGGCGGCGGCGAAGCCCTTATCGACGGCGACGATCAGGGCGGC
Organism: Bradyrhizobium sp. GW821-FHT13H05; assembly: GCF_058804065.1. Classification (NCBI taxonomy): domain Bacteria; kingdom Pseudomonadati; phylum Pseudomonadota; class Alphaproteobacteria; order Hyphomicrobiales; family Nitrobacteraceae; genus Bradyrhizobium; species Bradyrhizobium sp. GW821-FHT13H05. The sequence goes on from NZ_JBXAPO010000011.1 coordinate 146,888, forward strand.
GGCATCGACCAGCGGGATGAACCCGATGCGGAGGGGAGCGGTCATTTCAGCATCTCCGACGCGGTGATGATCGACTGGGCGATCTCGCCGATTTTCTTCTTCTCGCGCATCGCGGTCGAGCGCAGCAGCACATAGGCCTCGTCCTCGTTGAGGCCCTTCACCTTCATCAGAATGCCCTTGGCCTTCTCGATGATCTTGCGGTCCTCGAGCTGCGACTTGGTGCGCTCCAGCTCCTCCTGGAGTTTTGCGAAGGCGTTGAAGCGGGACACGCAGAGGTCGAGGATCGGCTTGATGCGCTCCTTCTTCAGCCCGTCGACGATGTAGGCGGACACCCCCGCCTCCACCGAGGCCTGGATCGAGGATGAATCGCTCTGATCGACGAACATCGCGATCGGCCGCCGCACGGCGCGGCTGACCTGGAACATCGCTTCCAGCACGTCGCGGCTGGGGTTTTCCAGATCGATCAGGATGATGTCGGGGTCGACCGCATAAATACGGGCGAGCAGGCTCTGCATCTCGCGGATATGGACGATCTGCGTGAATCCGGCCTCCCGCAACCCCTCCTGGAGGATCGCAGCCCGGATCGGGCTTTCGTCGACAATCACGATTTTAGGCGACTGTTCGGCGCTCATAGCTCACTCGCAACCCGGCGATTCATCCATAGCATGCCGGATGGCGATGCAAAGGGTTGTAATTATGGGCAATTGGGACTAGCTCAAACCCGTCAATCAGGCAGATCAGATATGGATCAGACGGCTGCGCCCAAGGTCAGCTTCGTGTCGCTCGGGTGTCCCAAGGCATTGGTGGATTCCGAGCGCATCATCACACGCCTGCGCGCCGAGGGTTACGAGCTCGCCCGCAAGCATGACGGGGCTGACATCGTCATCGTTAACACCTGTGGCTTCCTCGACAGCGCCAAGCAGGAGTCGCTGTCGGCGATCGGCGAGGCCATGGCCGAGAACGGCAAGGTGATCGTAACGGGCTGCATGGGCGCGGAACCCGAGCAGATCGAGCAGGCCTATCCCGGCGTGCTCTCCATCACCGGCCCGCAGCAATATGAGAGCGTGCTGGACGCCGTGCACCGCGCGCTGCCGCCGGCACACAATCCGCATCTCGACCTGGTGCCGCCGCAGGGCATCAAGCTGACGCCGCGCCACTACGCGTACCTGAAGATTTCCGAAGGCTGCAACAACCGCTGCACCTTCTGCATCATCCCGAAGCTGCGCGGCGATCTCGTCTCGCGCCCGGCCAATGACGTGCTGCGCGAAGCCGAGCGGCTGGTCGGCGCCGGCGTCAAGGAACTGCTGGTGATCTCGCAGGACACCTCGGCTTACGGCGTCGATCTCAAATACGCCGAGAGCCCGTGGAAGGATCGCCAGGTCCGCGCCAAATTCCTCGACCTCACGCGCGAGCTCGGCGAGCTCGGGGCCTGGGTCCGGCTGCAATATGTCTACCCCTACCCGCATGTCGACGAGGTCATCGCGCTGATGAACGAGGGCAAGGTGCTGCCCTACCTCGACATCCCGTTCCAGCATGCGAGCCCCGAAGTGCTGAAGGCGATGAAGCGCCCGGCGGCGCAGGATAAGACGCTGGCGCGGATCAAGCGCTGGCGCGAGGAATGTCCCGATCTCGCTTTGCGCTCGACCTTCATCGTCGGCTTCCCCGGCGAGACCGATGCCGACTTCGCCTATCTGCTCGACTGGCTCGATGAAGCCGAGATCGATCGGCTCGGCTGCTTCAAATACGAGCCCGTTGCCGGCGCGACGTCGAATGCGATCGAGAATCCGGTGCCGGAAGAAATCAAGCAGGAGCGCTACAACGCGCTGATGGCCCGCCAGCAGAAGATTTCCGCGCGCCGCCTGAAGCGCAAGGTCGGCACGCGGCAGCAGATCATCATCGACGAGGTCGGCCCGACGGTGGCCAAGGGCCGCTCCAAGGCGGATGCGCCGGAGATCGACGGCGCGGTCTACCTGTCGAGCCGCCGCCCGTTGCGCGTCGGCGAGATCGTCACCGCCAAGATCGAGCGCGCGGACCAGTACGACCTGCACGGCAGCGTCGCGGGGTTCTGACGGCGACCGCCGGCGGCTCTTAGTCGAGGGTCGCCCGGTAAATGCCGTCCTCGCCGAAATGATACAGATGCCTGCCTCGGCCCTGCAACCGGCCGGGCGGCCGCGCTGAGCCGTCGGGCATCAGCAAGCGCACCTGTTTGACGTCAATGATTTCACCGGTCGCCCATCGCCCGAGATGTGCTGTCTCAGGCGCTTCCCGATATTGCGACGAGAAGAGGATTTCGGTCCCGGACATCGCGAAGGCGTGACAGCCCTTTAGCTCCGTTCGCCACCAGCTCAATCGGAAGTCTGCGTCAATTCTGTAGACCGGGAAATCCGAGTAGAAGAAAATGAATGCCTCTGAGCCTGCCACGTTGAGCGCGTAGCAGTCGTCAATCATGTGATCAGCATCTGCTGGAAATTCCCAGACCTGCTCCCCAAGAGCCGAGAAGCAGACCAGCCCTGCCGGCTCGACCAAAACGCCTTCGTCGAAATGCGCGACCCATATCCGGCCGCGGTCATCGATCTGGAGATCGCTGATGCCGTAGCCCAGATGAATGCTATTGGCTTGTCCGATCCCGGGGTCAAAGATGACTCCGTCAAAGTCGTCATCCGTTTCGGCCTGCACGGCCCACCTGGCTCCTGCCAGCAGAACCCTCCCGTCAGGAAATATATCCAGCTTCGGGAAGGCGATATCAAGCGGCGGAAAATCGATCCACTGGACCGATCCAGCGTTCTCCCTCAGGAGACGACATCGCTTGGGCGCCCGCGGAAACAAGCCGACTCCACCGCGATCGCTCCCGATCACAGCCTGACGTCCAGAGTCCTCAACGAACAGAAAGAGCAGCGATTGATCGCCCGCAACCCCGCTTGCAACGAGCGAGAAACCGGGAAGCGTCGGCGCCGTGCCAATCTTCTCGAACTGCATTGATCTGATCAAGCGCGCCCCTAATACCCCCAAAACTGCCTGAAGCAGCATCACCAAGCACGCGCGGGCGCAAGGGCGAAGTCGCGATCAGGCTTCAGCCAGCCATTTCGGCACCCAGCGCTCCGGGCGCGGGGCGCGGGCGAGATCGGCTTTTGCTTCGGAGAGCAGCGCAAGCTCGCCGTCGATCATCGGGCGAATGTCATATTCGAAATTCGGCATGACGCGGCCGTCGGCATAGAGGCCGAATTTCATCGCGTGCCACAGCCCGAGCTCGGGCTGAGCCTTGCGCATTTCCTCGCGCAGATCGCGCAGCAGGGATTCGATCGAGGCGGCTTCCTCGAACGGCTGCGGCCCGCGTGAGAGCACGCGCGCCTGGTATTGCGCACCGACGATCGCAACCTCGAAATGGGTCTTGTCCCAGGGGTTCTTGCCCTTGGGCAGATGCGCGGCAAGCCGCCAGCCGAGCTCGGCCATCATCCGGTGATTGGCCCAATAGTCTTCGCGATCCCGGCTCCATTTTTCGACGAAGCCGCGAAAGTCGGGAAGCTCCGCCACGCCGTCGTCACACGCCGTCCTGTCGCCGATCGGCTGCCCGGCGAGCCATTGCGCAAGCTCGACGGTCTGGCACTCGACCTCGTCATGCGGCTTGAGATCGCTCCAGGCCTTGTCGAATTGCTGCGACGTCAGTTTTGCCAGCAGCCCGTCGAGACTTGGTGCGAGCAGCTCGTAGTCGCCCTCCGATCCCAGACCGACGATCGGCGGATTGTCGCGATCAAGACCCGCGCCATACCAGCCGCCGACGGCCGAGCCGTCAGGCAGCCGCATGAACAGCGAGAACCTGTCGCGCAGCGGACTGCCGTCGAAGATCGGTGCCTGATCTGAGAACTGGCCTTGCAGGGAGAAGCAACCGACGCTGCCCCAGGGGCGCCCGTTCAGCCAGTCGGCAAAATCCACCAGCAGCGGCGGCGCCTCGATGCCCGGCGGAAATGCGCCGCGAATGCTGTCGAGATCGATCGGGTAAGGGGTGTCGGACAAGGCTGAAAACTATCTGGTTGGTCCCGCCAAATTGGTCTCAACCATCCGGCGTTCGGTTCGAACCAATTCGCGTCCTTCGATCACAAACGCGCCAGAGGCTCAATGGTTTCTGCGCGGCAATCGATGAAATTCAATCACAAGGCTGGTACCCGGACCGGGCTATGCACAATCGGCACGGCGTTGATCCTGCTTGCACTTCCCGCGGCGGCGCAATCTCCCTCGCCCGGGCAGGCGCGGCAATGGTGCTTCGGCACCAGCAAGCTCGGTGACGACCAGCGCCTCGCCAGCTGCTCGGCGGTGTTGCAGGCCAATCCATCCAATGCGGAGGCGCTTGCCAATCGCGGCGAGGTTTTTCGGCGCAAGGGCGAAACCGAGCGGGCTCTTGCCGATCTCAACCGGGCCATTGATCTTGATCCCAAGGACGCCATCGCCTGGTACAATCGCGGCATCACCTATGACGATCTCGGCGATCGCGACCACGCCATCAGCGACTATACGAGTGCGATCCGGCTGAGGCCCGATGAGGCGCGCTACTACAACAACCGCGGCAATTCCTACATCGGCAAGACCGACTACGATCATGCGATGGCCGATTATGATCGGGCGATCAAGCTCGATCCGAAATTCGCGCTCGCCTATTTCAACCGCGGCACTGCGTTGCGCGAGCACCGCGAGGCCGAGCGGGCGCTTGCCGACTTCGACATGTCGATCAAGCTCGATCCCGATTACGGCCCGGCCTATGGCAACCGCGCGCGCCTCTTCCGCGACAAGGGTGAGCGGCCACGGGCACTGGCCGATTTCGCCAAGTCGCTCCAGCTCACGCCGAACAACGACCGCGACGCCTTTGCGCGCGCCAACATGTATTTCGACGACCACGATTATGCGCGGGCGCTGGAGGATTACGACCGCGCCATCAACGCCAATGCGAGCTATGCCGGCGTGTTCAATGCCCGCTGCATGACGCGCGCGATCCTCGGCCGCTTGCGGGAGGCGCTGGCCGATTGCGAGCAGTCGCTGCGGATGCGCCCCGGCGATCCCGACACGCTCGACAGCCGCGCCCTCACCCACCTCAAGCTCGGCAACGTCGATGCGGCGATTGCGGACTACGACGCGGCGCTGCGCGCGAAGCCCGGGCTCGACAGCGCGCTCTACGGCCGCGGCCTTGCGAAGCGCAGAAAAGGCGATGCCGAAGCTGCGGAGCGCGACATCGCGGCGGCGAAGGCGATCAACGCCGGCATCGCCGATATGTTCGCGCGCTACGGTGTTGAGTGACATGCTCCATCGTCGATGCACGCCGGACGGGTGTTTCGCAAAACGACCGCTTGACAAGCTCCGTCATTCGGCTGTAGGGACCCGCCCATGATCAATTCTCGGACCCAACTGCGCCAGGCCATGCGTCGTCGCTCCCGCGACGATGATGGGTTGCGCCATGTCCGACGACGCCGCTGAAGCACTGAATTCAGCCAGTTTTCGAGAAGGCCGCACCCGCAAAGTGCGGCCTTCTTGCTTTTTGCGTCCATTTTCCACCCGCCCCCAGATCTTCGCTATCTCAAGAGGAGTTCGACATGACCACCGCCACCCATCCGTATGACGCGTTGATGGACATCACCGCACGGCCCAAGACCGTGTTCGTTCGTGGCGCCGGCTCCTACCTCTGGGACGACAGCCGCAAGCGCTATCTCGATTTCGTGCAGGGCTGGGCCGTGAACTGCCTCGGCCACTCCCCGCCTGCGATCGCCGATGCGCTTGCCTCGCAGGCCAGGCGGCTGCTGACGCCGAGCCCGGCGTTCTACAACGAGCCGAGCCTGAAGCTTGCCGAGGCGCTGGTCGCGAACAGTGCGTTCGACCAGGTGTTCTTTGCCAATTCCGGCGCGGAAGCCAATGAAGGCGCGATCAAGCTCGCGCGCAAATATGGCAGCCTGCACAAGGGCGGCGCGTTCGAGATCATCAGTTTCGAAGGCGGCTTCCACGGCCGGACGCTGGCAACGATGTCGGCCTCGGGCAAGAAGGCGTTCGAGCCGCTGTTCGAGCCGAAGGTCGCCGGCTTCAAGAAGGCGAAGCTGAACGACATTGCCTCGGTCGAGAAACTGATCAGCGCCAACACCGTCGCCGTGATGCTCGAGCCGATCCAGGGTGAATCAGGCGTGTGGCCGGCGACCGATCAGTTCCTGAAGGAGCTGCGCACGCTGACCGAGGCGCACGGCCTGCTGCTCATTTTTGACGAGATCCAGACCGGCATGGGCCGGACCGGAAAGCTGTTCCACTATGAGCACGCCGGCATCGCCCCTGATATCATGACGCTCGGCAAGGGCATCGGCGGCGGCGTGCCGCTGGCTGCCCTGCTCGCGACCGAACGCGCCTCCTGCTTCGAGCATGGCGACCAGGGCGGCACGTTCAACGGCAACCCGATCATGTGCGCGGCGGGGCTCGCCGTGCTCGAGGAGGTCGGCAAGCCCGATTTCCTTAAGTCGGCCACCGAGACCGGCCTGCTGCTCGAAAGCGAGTTGCAGAAGGTCTCGGCCCGGCACGGCCTCGGCGGCGTGCGGGGACGCGGGCTCTTGCTCGCGCTCGACCTCAAGCTGCCGATCGCGCCCGGGATCATCGCGCAGGCGTTCGAGGCCGGCGTGCTGCTGAACGCACCTCAGGTCGACAGCTTGCGCTTCATGCCGGCGCTGAACGTCACGAAGGGAGAGATCGCCGAGATGATCGATTGTCTCGACGGGATATTGACCAAGGCCGGCGCGGCACGTCGGGTGGCGTGAGGACGGTCTCGTGCCCCGGACGCAGCGCAGCGCCCCTTCGGCGGTGCGCTGCAGAGCCGGGGCCCATCTCTCCGCACCGGGGGCCGCATCTGGGTCCCGGCTCTGCGCCGCAACGCTTGCGCGTTGCAGCTTGTCCGGGACACGGGAGCGGGCAATGACGGCGCGGGCTACGGCTTCAAGATCGACGCGCCGGTGGTCTTGCGGCTTTCGAGATCGATATGCGCCTTCGCGGCGTCCTTCAGCGCGTAGGCATGGTTGATCGGCACGTGCAGCTTGCCGTTGATGACAGCGGAAAACAGCGTGTCGGCGCCTTCCAGCAGTTCCTTGCGCGTGCCGACATAATCGTTGAGCTTCGGCCGGGTCGCGAACAGCGAGCCGTGATTGTTCAATTCGGCGATCGAGAACGGCGGCACCGGACCCGACGCGTTGCCGAAAGAAACGAACATGCCGCGCGGTTTCAGGCAGGACAGCGAGCCCGGGAAGGTCGCCTTGCCGACGCCGTCATAGACGACGTCGCAGCCCTCGTTGCGGCTGATCTGTTTGACGCGCGCGACGAAATCTTCCTCGTTGTAGAGGATGACGTGGTCGCAGCCATTGGCTTCCGCAAGCTCCGCCTTTTCGCGCGAACCGACCGTGCCGATGACGTGGGCGCCGAGCGCCCTTGCCCATTGGCAGGCAAGCAGGCCGATGCCGCCCGCCGCGGCGTGGATCAGCACGCGGTGATGCGGCTCGACCTTGAAGGTCTTGTGCAAGAGATACCAGACCGTCAGCCCCTTCAGCATCAGCACGGCGCCCTGCTCGTGGGTGATGTGGTCGGGCAGCTTGACCAGCTTCTCCCAAGGGATGTTGCGCTCGCTCGTATACGCGCCGAGGTTGTGGTAGTAGGCGACGCGGTCGCCGGGATGGAAATTGGTCACACCGGGTCCCACGGCGATGACCTCGCCCGAGGCCTCGTTGCCGGCGATGAAGGGCAATCCCGGCGCCTTGTAGAGGCCGGTGCGGTAATAGACGTCGATGAAGTTCAGCCCGACCGCATGCTGGCGGATGCGCACCTCGCCGGGACCGGGCGCCGGCACGTCGACGCTCTCATAGACGAGGGCTTCGGGGCCTCCGACCTTGTGCACACGGACCGCTTTGGTCATCGCCTGACCTCCTCTTCTCGCGGCTGAGCGAAAGCCATCGCGCCCGCCTTGTCAACTCGGCGCTGGCTGGAACGATTAAACCGACGGCTTGCTCGCCTTCTTGCGATTACGCTTGGCCAGCACGTTGAAGAATTCGACCGCCGCCGAGAACGCAATTGCGAAATAGATGTAGCCGCGCGGAATGTGGAATTTGAATCCGTCGGCGACCAGCGCGACGCCGATCAGCACCAGGAAGGCCAGCGCCAGCATTTTCGTGGTCGGATGCTCCGCGACGAATCGCGACACCGGCCCGGACGAAATGTACATGATCAGGCAGGCGATCACGACGGCCGCGATCATGATCTCGATGTCCTGCGCCATGCCGATCGCGGTGATGATCGAGTCCAGCGAGAACACGATGTCGATGATGACGATCTGCACGATTACCCAGAAGAAGGCGTTGCCGCTGGACTTCTGATCGCCCTCGCCGTCATCCGCCTCGACTTCGGCGTGGATCTCGTGCGTCGCCTTCGCGATCAGGAACAGGCCGCCGCCGATCAGGATCAGGTCACGCCAAGAGAAGTCGTAGCCGGAAAATGAAAACACCGGCGCGGTCAGGCCGATCAGCCAGACCAGCACGCTGAGCAGGATGATGCGGAAGATCAGCGCCAGCGCCAGCCCGATCTGACGGGCGCGGTTCGCCTGCTTCTCGGGGATTCGCGAGACGATCACCGACAGGAAGATGACGTTGTCGATGCCGAGCACGATCTCGAGCGCGGTCAGGGTCAGCAGCGCGGCCCAGGCTTCGGGGCTTGTGAGGAGATGCATCATGCAAACGATCTTGCCAGGCGGATCAATGCGTCGCTGAAGCTGATCCAGAGCGCGATCGCGCATAGCGCGAGCGTCACGCCGGTGCCGACGCGAAAGTCCATGTCCAGCGTGTAGAGGGAGAGCCCCGCCCAGACCGCGATCAGCGACATCGTCAGCCAGCGCAGCCGCACGACGCGGACCGGATGCAGCACATGAAACGGCACGAAGGTCAGCACCACCAGCGCTGCGACGAGCAGTGTTGACCACAGCGGCGGCCAGTGCAGCAGGAACAGATAGAACGCCGCCGCATTCCACAGCGCCGGAAAACCGCGGAAATGATTGTCGTCCGCCTTCATGCGCAGATCGGCGAAATATAATGCGCTGGTGACGATGATGGCGACGCCGAGCAGCGGCGCAGCGACCGGCAGCAGCAGCCCGCTGGCCACGATCGCGTAAGCCGGCACGAAGACATAGGTGACGAAATCGACCACGAGGTCGAGCACGTCGCCCGACCAGTTCGGCTGCACGTCCTTGACGTTGAGTCGGCGCGCGATCGGGCCGTCGATCGCGTCGATGATCAGGGCGACGCCGAGCCACTGAAACATCCCCGCCCAGTGCTCGCGCACGGCCTCCAGCATCGCCAGCAGCGCGATCGCCGCACCGAACGCGGTGAAGATGTGCACCGAGAAGGCCGCGGCGCGGACCGCCGGTCTCGGCTTCAGGGAATCCTGCTGAATATCCATGGCTCCTGCTATCAGAACGGGGGCGATTTGCACACAAGCCATTGCGGCGCCCTGTCGCACAATTCGTCATAAAACCAAGGAAAAACAGGTGGGCTTGAATTTGCCGCGGGGCGTGTCAAATGTCGTTCCATGACAGAGGCATCGACACTTTTTGACGCGGCCGTGATCGGCGGCGGACCCGCCGGCCTGAGCGCAGCCATCGCACTGGCGCAGGCGGGCGCGCGGACCGCGCTGGTAGCGCGGCGCCTGCCCTATGCCGACAATCGCACCACCGCACTGCTGGGGGCCTCCGTCGATCTCCTGGAGAGCCTCGACGTCTGGCCGCGTTGCAAGGACAAGGCGGCTGCGCTGGAGGTCATGCGTCTCGTCGACGACACCGGCCGGCTGTTCCGCGCGCCCGAGGTCCGCTTCTCCTGTCACGAAATCGCGCTCGCCGCGTTCGGCTACAACATCGACAATCGCTCGCTGATGCTGGCGCTGGAAGCGCGCGCGGCTGAGCTGCCGGAGATCGTCCGTTTCGACGACGAGGCAGAGACTGTCTTGATCGAGGCCGATGACGTCGCGATCCGCACCGCCTCCGCGCAATTCCTCTCGGCCCGGCTCGTGGTCGGCGCCGACGGCCGGCATTCGCTGTGCCGCGAAGCTGCGGGCATCGCGGTGACGCGGCGCGAGCTGACGCAGACCGCGCTGACCTTCAACGTCGGCCATGCGCGGCCGCATCGCAATGTCTCGACCGAGTTCCACACGCCGCATGGCCCTTGTGTGTTCGTGCCCCTGCCCGGCGACCGCTCCAGCGTCGTCTGGGTCTCGGCGCCTGCGGAGGCCGAGCGGCTGCGCGGCTTGAGCGACGCGGAGCTGTCCGCCGCGATCGAGACGCAGTCGCATTCCATCCTCGGACGCATGACCGTCGAGCCCGGACGCAACCTGTTCCCGCTCGCCATCGAGCGTCCAAAATCCTTCGGCCGCGACCGCATCGCGCTGGTCGGCGAAGCCGCCCATGTGGTCCCCCCGATCGGGGCCCAGGGCCTCAATCTCGGCCTGCGCGATGCCGCCGATATTGCGCGGCTTGCGGGCGAGGCCATCGCATCAGGCCGGGATCCCGGCGCGGACGAGGTGCTCAAGCGCTACGACCGGGCGCGGCGCCCGGATATCCTGAGCCGGACCTTTGCGATCGACATCGCCAATCGCTCGCTGCTCAACGATTTCCTGCCGCTGCAGCCGGTCCGCGCCGTCGGCATGCACCTGCTCGGCGCCATCGGCCCGCTCCGGCGCTTTGCGATGCGCGAGGGGCTGACGCCAACCTGGCGAAGGTAAAGCTTCTCAGGGAAACGCCAGCCGCCCGGTCTGGAGCAGCCACATCACGCTGGTCAGCGTGACCACGGACGCAAAGGTCCCGAGCAAGACCGCGACGGAGGCGGATTCGATCCAGGCGTCATTCTGCCGGGCGATCACGAACACATTCAGCGCCGGCGGCAGCGAGGCCATCAGCACGGCGGTCGCGGCCCAGGGCTGCGCGAACGGACCGAATGCCAGCATCAGGCCGAACGCAGTGAGCGGATGGATCAGGAGCTTGACCGCGACCACGCCCGGCACTTCCCACGGCACCCGGTCGAACGGGCGGAGCGCCACGGTCACCCCCAACACGAACAGCGCGGTCGGCGCGGCTGCGTTCTGGAGAAAGGTGATGGTGCGGTCGAGCGCGACCGGCAGCTCGATATGCAGCGCTGCCACCGCCGCGCCAAAGCAGGCGGACATGATCAGCGGGTTCAGCACGATCTGCTTCAGCACGACGCCGAAGGCATGCACGATCGAGGGATGGTCGCGGTCGGACAGTTCGATCAGCAGCGGCACGATCGTGAACAGGAAGATGCTGTCGCAGCAGAAGATCAGCGCGGTCGGCGCCGAGGCCTTGGTCCCCAGCACGGCCAGCGCCAGCCCCGGACCCATATAGCCGATGTTGCCGTAGCCGCCGGACAGCCCCGCCAGTGTCGCCTCGCGCAGCGTCAGCCGTCCCAGCACCTTGCCGACAAGCAGCGCCAGGGTGAACGCGGTAACCGTCGACAGCGTGGTCGCAATCAGGAACGGCGGGTTGTTCAACTCCGCAAACGGCGTCTTCGACATGATCGCGAACAGCAGCGCCGGCAGCGACACGTAGAGCAGGAAGAAGTTCATCCAGGCCAGACCCGATTCCGGCAGAGACTTGACCTTGCCGCAGGCAAATCCGACGAAGATCAAGCCGAAATAAGGTAGCGCCAGATTGAGGATATCGACCATTGATGAAGTGTTTTCTGAAGATTTGGGGGCTATCCGCCCCTGAAGCGCAGGCTAATTCCAGATGAGGGCACTAGCATCGGCCACAATCCTGGTCTATCGACGGGGAATGATTAAAGCGCGGACCGCCAAATTCCAGATCGGACAGGTCGTGCGCCACCGGATCTTCTCGTTCCGGGGCGTGATTTTCGACATTGATCCGGAATTCAACAACACCGAGGAGTGGTGGCTGTCGATCCCCGAGGAAGTGCGGCCCCACAAGGACCAGCCGTTCTACCACCTGCTCGCGGAGAACGCTGAGTCGGAATACGTCGCCTACGTCTCCGAGCAGAACCTGCTGCCCGACGAGTCCGGCGAGCCGATCCGTCATTCCCAGGTCGCCGAGATCTTCATCAAGGACAAGACCGGCGGTTACCGTCCGCGCAACCCGTCGCTGAATTAAATCGCTTTGAAGTTTTGCCGCCAACACGCGACCCAGCAAAAAAGGCGCTCGAAACGAGCGCCTTTTTCATGTCTGGACGTCGGCCGTCCGATTATTTCTGCGGCGCCGCGGGCGCGCCGGGGACACCACCGCCCTGCTCGAGCTTCTTGCGCTGCTCGTCGGCCTTCTTCTGAAGCTCTTCCTGGAGCTTCTTCTGGTTTTCCTCGAACACCTTCGGATCGGTCGGCGGACCGTCATAGGCCTTCTGGAATTCGCCGGCGAGCGGCAGCGGCAGGGTCAGCGGCGCGCCGTTGGCATTGATCGCCTGCACCACCAGATTCTGCCCCTTCTTCATGGCGGCGATGAACTCGGGCGTGGCCTCGTAGTCCGACATGCAGCCGTTCTGGAAGCAGATCACATACGGGCTCTGCAGCGGCGCGTTGTTGTCCACGATGATGCGGGTGCCGTGCACGAGCTGCATGCCGAGCGGCAGCGTCACGCGCAGGATCTTCTTCGGCTCGCCTTCCGGCTCGATGATCACGGCCGCGATGACCGGCTGGCCCGATTCGATGCGGCCGTCCTTGCCGGTGAAGCAAACCTGCTTGGCGTTGGCGTCCTGGCCCTTCAGGCAAAACTTGGTCCAGGGGGCGTAGATCAGCTGGATCTGCTGATCGGCCGGCTGAGCCGCGCCCTGCTGCGCCGGAGCGCCCTGAGCAGGAGCTGGCTGGGCGGGCGCCTGGGCCGCCGGTGCGGGAGCCTTGGGGGCAGCCTTGGGAGCCGCTTTCGGGGCCGGAGCCGCCTTTGGTGCGGCGGGCGCGCCTGGAGCCGGCGCCGGGGTCTGGGCCTCGGCGGCAAACGGAACGGCCAACGCCGTCGCCGTCAGCAGGGCGAGAAGCTGCCCGCGCGGCCGGACGGGCGCGGCCAAATAACGGAAATTCATTGCGGAAAACCCTTTCTGAACGGGAAGTGCCCGAACCGCTCCGAAGCGCCGAACCTGGCCGCCTTGGGCGCGGCTCTCTCCCCGTCAATTGAGGCGGATAAGTGACGGGCTCGACGCTCTTGCGCGATTGCGTGCCTTCTTAACGTGGCCGACGAAAAGATCAATGCCGACAAGCGTCTTTGACCGCATCGGACTCAGCGTTCAGTCAAATTCCCTGTGATAGGATTCAAGGTAGCCGGTCCTCGAATCAACGTGTGCCGATGTTCATGTTCCAGCGCCTGCTCGAGGGCCCCGGTATCCGCCTCTGCGTCCTTGCCGTTGCGCTCGCAGTTGGGCTGACGGCCGGCAGCGCGCGCGCCGAGCCGGCCCATGCCATCGCCATGCACGGCAAGCCGGCGCTATCAGCCGATTTCACCCACATGCCCTACGCCAACCCGGATGCCCCCAAGGGCGGCCGGCTGACCTGGGGCCTGCTCGGCACCTTCGACAGCCTCAATCCCTTCATCGTGAGGGGACTGGCCGTGCAGCAGATGCGGAGCTACGTCGTCGAGAGCCTTTTGGCGCGCGGCCAGGACGAACCGTTTACGCTCTACGGCCTGCTCGCCAAATCTGTCGAGACCGACGACGAGCGGAGCTATGTCACCTTCCGTCTCGATCCCCGCGCCCGCTTCTCCGACGGCAAGCCGGTCACCGCCGAGGACGTGCTGTTCTCCTGGCAGCTGCTGCGCGACCACGGCCGTCCGAACCTGCGGCAATACTATGCCAAGGCCACCAGGGCCGAGGCGACGGATCCCCTCACGGTCCGCTTTGATCTGACCGGTGCCAACGACCGGGAGCTGCCGCTGATCCTCGGCCTGATGCCGATCCTGCCGAAGCACGCGGTCGATGTCGCGACCTTCGAGGAGACGACGCTGACGGGCCCGGTCGGCTCGGGGCCCTATCGCGTCACCGCGGTGAAGCCCGGCGCCAGCGTGACGCTGACGCGCAATCCCGACTATTGGGGCCGCGACCTTCCCACCAATCGCGGGCTCTACAATTTCGACGAGATCAGGCTCGACTATTTCCGCGAGGCCAACGGCCAGTTCGAAGCCTTCAAGCGCGGCCTTTATGATTTCCGTGTCGAGAACGAGCCGCTGCGCTGGCACGACGGCTACGATTTTCCCGCGGCGAAGACTGGCGAGGTGATCCGTGACACCGTCAAGCCCGGCGTGCCGCAGCCTTCCGAATTCCTGGTCTTCAACACCCGCCGTCCTGTATTCGCCGATATCCGCGTGCGCCAGGCCCTGACGTTGCTGTTCGATTTCGAGCTGGTCAACCGCAACTACTTCTTCTCGCTCTATTCACGCGCTGCCGGCTATTTCGCCGGCTCGGACCTGTCGGCCTATGGCAAGGCTGCGGATGCGCGCGAACGCGAGCTGCTCAAACCGTTCGCGGCACAAATCCCGCCCGATATCATGGACGGCAGCTACCGCCTGCCGGTGACCGACGGATCCGGGCGCGACCGCACCACGCTGCGCGCGGCGCTCAAGCTGTTGTCGGAGGCCGGCTACGATCTCGACGGCACCGTGCTGCGCAACCGCACGACCAAGGCGCCCTTCACCTTCGAGATCCTGGTCACCACCCGCGACCAGGAGCGCGTTGCGCTTGCCTTCCAGCGCGACCTCAAGCGCGCCGGCATCGAGCCGAGCGTGCGCGCGGTCGATCCCGTCCAGTTCGACCAGCGCCGGCTCGCCTACGAGTTCGACATGATCCAGAACCGCTGGGACCAGTCGCTCTCCCCCGGCAACGAGCAGTATTTCTATTGGGGCAGCGCTGCCGCCGACAATCCGGGCACCCGCAACTACATGGGCGCCAGGGATCCGGCCGTCGACGCCATGATCGCCGCCCTGCTGGAAGCCCGTGAACATACGGCCTTCGTCTCGGCGGTGCGCGCGCTCGACCGCGCCCTGATCGCGGGCTTCTACACAATCCCCCTGTTTAACGTATCCGAGCAATGGATCGCGCGCTGGAATCGGATAGAACGACCAAAGGCTACCGCGCTGTCCGGCTACCTGCCGGAGAGCTGGTGGTCGAAGGGTGAGCCTTAGGGCCAGGCAAGCGAAGTGACGCCGTGAACCAGCCAGCAATATCGCCGACGCTCGACACGCTGTTCCAGCGCACGCTGATGCGGCAGGCGCATGCGCCCGCCTTGCTCGATCCGCTCAACAAGGCGCGCGTGACCGGGCACGAGCCGCGGCGGCTGAGCTATGCCGAGGCCGATACCGCCATCGAGGCGCTGTCGGCCTATTTCGTCGAATCGGGCCTGCCGGCCAATTCGGTCATCGCGATCCAGTTGCCCGCCACGGTCGAGTTCGTGCTGACCGTGCTCGCCGCCCATCGCGCCGGCCTCGTCGTTGCGGTGCTGCCGCTGCTATGGCGCCATGCGGAATTGACCGCCGCGCTCAACCGCACCGCGGCGCGCGCCATCGTCACCATGAGCAAGGTCGACGGCGTCAGCTATGCCGACCTCGCGATGCATGCCGCCGCGGAAGCCTTCTCGATTCGCCATGTCTGCGGCTTCGGTACCGATCTGCCCGAAGGCATGGCCTCGCTCGACGACGTGCTGGCCCGCCCGCCCGGCACCGGGCGCGCCGTGATCCAGGACGGCCGCAAGGCGGCGATGATCTCCTTCGACGTCACGGCGGAAGGCTTTCGCCCGGTGCCGCGGCCGCATTTCAGCCTGATCGCCGGTGGGCTTGCGATGTCGCTCGAAGCCGACATCAGGCAGGGCGCGACCGTGATGGCGGCATTCACGCCGATGTCGTTCGCAGGGCTCGCCTCCTCGCTCGCGGTGTGGCTGCTCTCGGGCGGCACGCTGGCGCTGCATCATCCATTCGAGAACGACGTGCTGGAGCAGCAGATCAACGAGCATGAATGCGAGGTGCTGATCGCGCCCGCGCAGCTCGCGCTGCGGCTCGGCGATTCCGGCCTGGCGGCGCGAATGCCGAGCTTGCGTAACGTCATCGGCCTGTGGCGCGCGCCAGAGCAGGTGTCGACGAGCGAGGCGTGGACCGCGCCGCATGCGCCGCTGACCGACGTCTATCTGTTCGGCGAGGCCGGCCTGTTCGGCGCCCGCCGCGGCGAGGACGGCATGCCTGTGGCGGTGATGCCCGGGCCGCACGGTGCTCCGCGCGAACAGTCCGGCTCCTCCATCGCCGGCGAGATCCTGCTGACGCCGAAGGGCACACTTGGCCTGCGCGGCCCGATGGTGCCGATCGCCGCCTACGCCCCACCGCAGCCGGTCGGTGACACCCTGATCGCGCAGCCGCCGCGCGACTTTGTCGACACCGGCTATGCGGCGCGGCTCGACCGTCCGAGCGGCGCGATCTGCATCACCGCGCCGCCCTCCGGCATCATGGCCGTCGGCGGCTACCGCTTCCTCTCCAACGACCTTCAGGAATGGGCGCGCCGGCTCGGCCAGGGCGCCCTGCTCACCGCGCTGCCGGACCGCCTCAGCGGTCACCGGCTGGCGGGAAGAGCCCAGGACAATGCCCGCGCCCGCGAGGCGCTCAACGAGCTCGGGCTTAACCCCCTGATGGTCGAGGCTTTTCGCGACCGCTCCGGGGCGGCCTAGGCGCACTTTCGCACCCATCATTGACGCTGCATTAAGGCGGCCGGACTAGATTGCGCAGCATCTGTTGCGTCATCAGAGTTCCTTAATGTCCCAGGCGGGCCCGATCCTCTTTGTGTCCAATGCCGAGCGACCCGCAATCGTCGCGGCGCTGGACGAGGCCCGTCTCTTCCCCGTGGTCGACACCGACTGGGCCAGCGCGGCGCGCGCGGTCGAGCAGGTGCAGCCGGCCGCGGTCCTCGCCGCGATGACCAGTGAACGCGAGCCGCATCTGGCGCTGCTCGCCCGCAAGATCGCCGACCAATCGCCCTACCTTCCCTTCGTCGCCCTGGATGCGCCGGGCACGCTGCCCCACAACGCCCTGCCCTTCGCCTCGCGTGCCGGCCATCCCGATCGCCTCAGCGCGCGGTTGCGCGCCGCGCTACGGGTGCGCACCCTTCATGCCACCGTGCTGCGCCGGCTGCCCGAGATGAAGGTCGTGCTGCCGGAGAGCGATCCGTCGCGCGACGCGACCGTGCTGCTGATCGGTCGTGGCGCGGCCTATCCTGCGCTCTCCGTTGCGCTTGGTGAGCGCGTCGGCGTCATCGGCGCGCTCTCGATCGAGGCCGCGGCCAAGCATCTCAACACCCGCGACATCGACGGCGTCGTGCTCGCCGAAGGCTTTACCGCGCGCGTCACGGATGCCTTTCTCACGGTGCTGGCCGAGGACACCCGCTTCCGCACCCTGCCCGTGGTCGTCACCGCACACCAGCTGGTGCAGACCTACGATCTGCCCAATCTCGAGCTCATTCCGGGCGAGCCGGCGAAGGTCGCTGCCAACGCGCTGCCGCTGATCCGTCAGCACGCGATGGAAGCGCAATTGAGCCGCACGCTGCGCTCGATCGACGCCGGCGGCTGGCTCGATCCGCGCAGCGGCCTGCTCACGACGGAAGCCTTTGCCCGCGATTTTGCCAAGGCTGTCGAGCAGGCACTGGCCCGCGGCGGCGGCCTGTCGGTGGCACGCTTCGCGTTCGATCCCAACAATCCCCGCGCCCAGCTCGATGCCGCGCGCATCCTGAGCCGCCTGATGCGGCAGATGGACTTTGGCGCGGCGCAGAAGGACGGCTCGGTCATCGTCGTGTTCGCCGAGACCGACTTCCGCACGGCACACATGATCGCCCGCCGCCTCTCCGCGGTGATGCGGCACACCTCCAACGGCAAGCACGAGATGCGCAGCGATCCCGTGGTCAGCGTGGACTCGCTGTCGTCGTCGGATACGGCAAGGTCACTGCTGGCGCGGCTGTCGGCCGACGCATCGCGGGCGGCATCGTAGCCACACGACGTCCTCGCTTACGGCTTGTAACGAAGCGCAGCAATGAGTGCAGCCAGTGCGGGCGGCGTTTGCCGGCGGCTGGTGTGATACAGATAGTAGCCGGGGAAAGTCGGGCACCATCTCTCCAGAATTCGCCTGAGCCGCCCGGCCTTGACGTCAGCCATCACCTCATCCTCGTAGACATAGGCGAGCCCCTGGCCTGCCAGGGCCGCCTCTCGCGTCAGGTCGGAGTTGTTGAAGACCAGGGGGCCTTCCACACGAACCTCGAACGGTCGCCCCTTCTCCTCGAAGTCCCAGGCATAGAGCCCGCCTGATCTGACATGCCGGTAGTTGATACAGCGGTGCCGGGCGAGCTCGCGGGGTGTCCTGGGCACCGGATGGTCGGCGAAATACGAGGGCGCGCCGACGACGGCCATCCGGATGTCCGGCCCGATGCGGACGGCGATCATGTCCTTCTCGACGATGTCGCCGAAACGGATGCCGGCGTCGATACGCTCCGCGACGATGTCGGTCAGGTTGTCATCAACGATCATATCCACCCGGATATCGGGATAGGCCGCGAGGAAACGCGGCAGGACAGGCATCACGACGGATGAGACGGCATGCTTGGTTGCGGTGAGGCGGACGGTGCCGGACGGCTTGCCGCGCAGAGCGCCGACCGCATTCACGCCTGAGGAAATTTCGTCCAGCGCGGGACGCAGCGAACGCAGCAGCGTCTCGCCCGCCTCCGTCGTCGATACCGAGCGCGTGGTGCGCGACAGCAGCCGCACCCCGAGCCGCTCTTCCAGCGCCTTCATGGCATGGCTCAACGCCGACTGCGACATGCCGAGCTCGGCTGCCGCGCGGGTGAAACTGCCCTGCTCCGCGACAACCGCGAAGGCGGCGAGGTCATAGAGATCGTCGCGTTTCATTCATGCACCACATGCATAAGCTTAAGCGAATTATAGCGCCTAATCGGAATCGACAACCAGGGTTATCAGTCAGCGGGCCGCACCGGTTCAGACGACGCCGAGGCGACCGTCCGAACATAATCCGGATGTCGGCAACTCCGATTGATCACGCCGGTCTGCTCGACAGTCCGCAAGGAGCAAACTCATGAAGCTGACGGTGAACAACCGAGAGGTCACGATCGATGCCGATCCTGCGATGCCCCTGCTCTGGGCGCTGCGCGACGTCATTGGGCTGACCGGCACGAAGTTCGGCTGCGGCGCCGCCCAGTGCGGAGCCTGCACGGTGCATCTGGATGGCGAGGCCATTCGTTCCTGCATCACACCCGTCTCCGAGGCCGAGGGCAAGAAACTCACCACCATCGAAGCCGCGACCGACGGCACCGACCGCGTCGGTGCCGCCGTGCATGCCGCCTGGATCAAGCACGACGTGGCGCAGTGCGGCTACTGCCAGAGCGGCCAGATCATGAGCGCCATCGCTCTGCTCAAGTCGCTGCCCCGCGGCCAGCAACCCGGCGCCGACAAAATCGACGAGGCGATGGCCGGCAACATCTGCCGCTGCGGCACCTATGTCCGCATCCGCGCCGCCGTAGCCGACGCCGCACGCACGCTCGCCTGAAGGAGCCGCCATGTTGCCCAACATCGACTATACCGACCTGCCGCGCGCGCTACAGCACATGCTGGAGCGGGATCAGACCGTGAAGACGCTGCCACGCCGCAGCTTCCTGAAATTCGCCGGCGCCACCGGCCTGGCGCTCGGCGCCTTTCCGCATATCGCGATGGGCGCGACGACCGCCGGTGGTAATGCCGCCAGCAGCCTCAAGCCGACGCAGCAGCCGTCGGCCTTCGTTCAAATCGAAGGCAATGGCGAGGTCATGGTGACGATCAACCGGCTGGAATTTGGACAGGGCGTTCATACTGCGCTGCCGATGATCCTGGCGGAGGAGCTCGACGCCGATTGGAGCCTGGTGCGCAGCCGGCACGGCACGAGCGATGCAGCCTACGCCGATCCGATCTTCGGCATTCATCTCACCGGCGGCTCCCATTCGATCAAGAACAGCTTTACGCAATACCGCGAACTCGGCGCACGCGCGCGGGCCATGCTGCTCGGCGCCGCCGCCGCACGCTGGAAGGTCGATGTGGCCACGCTGCGCACGCAGGCCGGCACGGTGCTCGGCCCCGGCGGCCGCAAGCTCGGTTACGGCGAACTGGCCAAGGCTGCCATGGCCCAGCCGGTGCCCGAGAAGGTTACGCTGAAGGATCCGAAGGATTTCCGCATCATCGGCCGCCCGACGCCGCGCCTGGATGCGCGCGCCAAGAGCAGCGGGCGACAGGATTTCGGCATCGATATGCGCCTGCCCGGCCAACTGACCGCCGTCGTGGCGCGTCCGCCAGTGTTCGGGGCGCGCCTTGCCCGGGTGGATGACAGCGCGGCGCGCGCCGTCAAGGGCGTCAAGGTCGTGCTGCGCGTGCCGCTGGATGGCGGCGCCGAAGGCATCGCGGTGGTCGCCGACGGATACTGGCAGGCCACGCAGGGCCGCGACGCCCTGAAGCTGGAATGGGACACCGCGAAGGTGGAGAAGGTCGACAGCGGACGGCAGCTCGCCCAGTATCGCGAACTGGCTGGCCACCCCGGCCCGCGCAAGTTCGACGCCGATATGGCGCCCCTCGCCACGGCCCCCCGGCAACTGGAAGCCGAGTTCGTTTTCCCCTACCTCGCCCACGCGGCGATGGAGCCGTTGAACTGCACCGTTGCCGTCACCGAGGGCCGCGCCGAATTGTGGATCGGCAGCCAGTGCGCCGGGCTGGACGCGGGCGCGGCGGCACGCGTGCTGAACCTCAAGCCCGAGCAGGTCACGGTGAACGTGCAAATGGCCGGCGGCGGCTTCGGCCGGCGTTTCTCCAGCACGAGCGACATGGTGGTCGAGGCCTGCGAGATCGCGAAGGCCGCGCGCGCCGCCGGGCTGAACGCGCCGGTCCGCACGCTGTGGAGCCGAGAAGATGACATGCGGGGCGGCTTTTATCGTCCCATGCATCTGCATCGCGCCCGCATCGGCTTCGACGAGCGCGGCAACGTTCTGGCCTGGGACCACGTCATTGTGGGTCAGTCCATCACCACCGGCTCTGTGTTCGAGCAGTTCCAGGTCAAGAACGGCATCGACGGCACGGCCACCGAAGGCATGCGCGATCCCTACCCGCTGCCAATGCGCCTGACCGTGCATCATCCCAAGCTCAACGTGCCGGTGCTGTGGTGGCGCAGCGTGGGCTCCACCCACACCGCCTTCGTGATGGAGACCCTGCTCGACGAGATCGCCCGCGCGACAGAGCAGGATCCGGTCGCCTATCGCATGCAGATGTTCGGCGACAAGCATCCGCGCCACAGGGATGCGCTGCAATTGGCGGTGGACAAGAGTGGCTACGGCAAGACGCGCCTGCCCGAGGGTCGAGCCTGGGGCGTGGCCGTGCACGAGTCCTTCGATACCGTGGTGGCCTATGTGGTGGAAGCCTCGGCGAAGGACGGCCGGCCTGCGCTGCATCGCGTGACCGCCGGCGTGCATTGCAATCTGGCCGTGAACCCACGCACCGTGGAGGCCCAGGTACAGGGCGCCGCAGTCACTGGCCTCTCGATGTGCCTGCCGGGGTCGGCGATCACGCTCAGGGACGGCGTGGTCGAACAGAGCAATTTTGACGGCTACACCGTCGCACGCATCACCGACATGCCCGAATTCAACGTCCACATCGTGCCCAGCGCCGAGCCGCCCACGGGCGTGGGCGAACCCGGCCTGCCACCTCTGGCACCAGCCTTCGCCAATGCCATCGCGCGGCTGACCGGCAAGCCGCTGCGTCAGCTCCCGTTCAAACTGGCCTGATCAGGCGGCGGCCGCCCCGGTGGTCGTCCGAAGATCCACATTGTCCATGAAGAGCGAGATGACGTCATGACATCAGGCGCGAGCAAGCAAGTGATGATCCGTTTCACGGAGTTCATCAACACTGCCAGTGAGACTCTGGCCGCAGAGCTCATTTCTCCCGATGCGATCTTCCATGTCCCCGGGCGCAGCGAGCCGATGCGGGGACCGGCGGGTTATCTTGCCATTATCCAGATGATGCGCGGAGGTTTCCCGGATATTCAATGGACACTCGATGAAACGGTCGCCGAAGATGACAAGGTGGCCGCTCGCTTCACGATGCGAGGCACTCACCTCGGCACCTTCTTCGGCACCCCATCGACCGGGAAGAAGATCGAGGTCCAGGCGCTGAACATCTATCGGCTGTCGCACGGGCAGATCATCGAAGAAACCGGCCAGCCCGATCTGCTCGGATTGCTTCAGCAAATCGGCGCAGTCCCTGCAAATTAGCGGCTGACCGCCAAGCCCCGGCGCCAGTGCCCTTTCAACACCGGGAACAGGAAGTAATCATGAGCAAGGTCTGGTTCATCACGGGCGCCGGCAGCGGCATTGGCGCGGCAACCGCCAGGGCGGCGTTGAAGGCCGGCGATCGCGTCGTTGCGACTGGCCGCAACCTGGACAAGGTCCGCAATGCCCTGAACGACGTCGCAGGCGACAACCTCGCGTTCGTTCAGTTGGACGTCGCCAACGAGGCCCAGGCCAACCCTGCGGTCGCCGCGGCGATCAAAGCCTTCGGGCGCATCGACGTTCTCGTCAACAATGCCGGCTATAGCCTGCTTGGCAATTTCGAGGAGTTGAGCACAGCCGAAATCGAGAAGCTGATCGCGACCAATTTCTACGGCGTGATGTACCTCATGCGCGCGGTGCTTCCGGCGATGCGGAAGCAGAGATCCGGCCGGATCATCAACATCAGTTCCCTCGCGGGCGTCGTCGGCTTCAAGCACTGCGGGGCCTATAGCGCCGCAAAATTCGCCGTCGAGGGCCTCTCGGCATCGGTGACGCACGAGGTCGAGCCGTTCGGCATCAAGATCACGGCGGTCGAACCCGGCTTCTTCCGGACCGACCTCCTTGATGCTCACAACGCCAAATATGCCGGCAGCACGATCGAGGACTACGCCGCGGAAGGCACTGCGGAAAACATGTGGTCAGGCTATCACGGCGCCCAGCAGGGCGATCCGGCCAGGCTCGGCGATGTCCTCGTCAAGATCGCCGAGATGGACAATCCGCCGAGGCAGTTCGCGGCCGGCAGCGACGCACTCGCCGTGGTCCAGCCGGCCCTCGAAGCCCGCCTCGAGGAAGCCCTGGCTTATGCGGACCTCTCCCGGTCGACAGACGGCTCCTTCTGAGGATCCTCGTGCTAAACGCGACCACTCGCTTTCGCGCTAGCCGTGTGAGCCGGCGTGGCCAGGAGAAAGGCAACAGAATCGTTCAAGAGCTCGTGGGCACGGTCGACAATGTCATCCAGCGACATGGTCTTGGCGAACATGCGCTGCGCTTCAGCCAGCAGCTGGTCGCGCGTCGGCATGCTGGACAGGCGCAGATCGGCACGGTGATGCAACTGATTGAGCGCATCCCGCACCGACAACTCGGTCTCGTGGATCGACGCCCTGATCGCAAGCGCGATGTGTTCGGGATCAAAGCGAGCGGCGAGCTGCTCAGCCGCTTGCTTGATCACGCGTGATCCCAGCCGATGCTCATTGCGCAGAACCTGCCTGGGCGGCATCTTCAGATCCCGGACGATGCCGAGCCAGGACAAGGCCACCAAAACATAATAGGTCAGATCAATCTCATACCAGCGGAAGCCCTGCCTGGCGCTGGCCTGGTAGGCGTGATGGTTGTTGTGCCACCCCTCGCCCATCGTCAGCAGCGCGAGCAGCCAGTTGTTGCGGGAGTCGTCACCGGTCACATACCGCTTGCGTCCGTGAACGTGCGCGAGCGAATTGATGCAGAACGTGGCGTGATAGACAAGCACGGTGCTCCAGAGGAATCCGACCACAAGTCCTGACCAGCCCGCCAGGAGGAAGCACAGACCAGCGAGCACCGTCGCCGGCAAAAGCTCCAGCCTGTGCAGCCACATCAACTCGGGATACGACGCCAGATCCGCTACTTTCACCAGGTCGGTCGCATCGTGCTGCCGGTAGAAGATCCAGCCGACATGGCTGTACACGAAGCCCTTGTGCCGGGGTGAATGCACGTCATGCGCCGTATCGGAGTGAAGATGGTGATGACGGTGCTTGGCGGCCCACCAAAGCACGCTCTTCTGGGCGCTGCTCTGGGCAAGGAAGGCGAGGATGAACTGGAATACCCGGCTCGTGGCGTAAGCCCGATGCGAGAAGTAGCGATGATATCCGGCCGTGACCCCGAACATGCGCAGCCAATACAGAGCGACGCAGATCGCAAGAGCTTGCCATGAGACGCCCGACCAGATCGCCACGACGCACCCGGCGTGGATCAACACAAACGGCAGGACCTGCGGATACATGACGTCGTCGTGTTCCTGATCTGATTCATGGTCTGATCCTTGGTCTGATCCTTGGCCTGAATCGATATTGATAGACACGCGCGCGACCTCAGCTGTTTCGATGGACGGGGTAACCCGCAGCCGGTGTAAAAAAACCCGCGGCCGGTAAACCAGTCGCGGGTCGAGAGATCCAGAAGCTCTGCCAGTACATCCGTGGTCAAAGCAACATAGTACCGATTGCGTCAGCCTAGGCGGCGCGCAGATTGTCCGCAGCAGACTTGCCGGTCCGGCGGTCTGCGACGATTTCGAAGGAAACCTTCTGCCCCTCGTTGAGGGTGCTCATGCCGGCGCGTTCAACGGCGCTGATATGAACGAAAACATCCTGGCCGCCCTGGTCCGGCTGAATGAAGCCGAAACCTTTTTGACCGTTAAACCACTTCACAGTTCCCGTATTCATGGGGTCGTCCTTTAAGATAGATAAGGCTTTAGAACTGCGCTCAAAGGCACAGTCCGCGAATTCGAGATCTGGAGGGAGGGTCGTCAGTCAGGCACGCTGTTCAGCGGCGAGGCCAAGTCGTTCGGCCGAAACTCGATGCTCCTAGTATGGCTGCTATTCGGGCATTCCGCAAGTGGCCATATGTCGCTGTTTTCGGACCTATAGGCGGCGCACCGCGCTGCGCCGCCTCCGGAATACTACGGCCCCTACGCCGCCTTCTTGGCCTGCGCGAGTTGTGCGAGCTGCCGCATGATCTCGGTGGTGCCGGTCAGGCGCTCTTCCGGCGTCTCCCAGTCCTGCAGGAACACCACCTTCATGTCGGGCCGCACCTTGGCGGCCTGGCCGTAGCTGCGGATGAAGCTCACCAGGCGATCGGGATAGGCGAAGGAATTGTCGCGGAAGACGATGACGGCGCCCTTCGGGCCGGCGTCGATCTTCTCGACATTGGCCTGGCGGCAAAACGCCTTGATCGCGGCAACCTTGAACAGGTAGCGCACCTCGTCCGGCAGCACGCCAAAACGATCGCGCATCTCGGCGCCGAAATTCTCGATCTCCTCCTCGGTGTCGAGATCGGCCAGCCGCCGGTACAGCGACAGCCGGACCGAGAGGTCGCTGACGTAATCCTCCGGAATGAGCACAGGCATGCCGATGGTGATCGAGGGCGACCAGCGGTCGGCGGCAGGCTCGGAGACGCCGGCCTTGAGGTTGACGATCGCCTCTTCCAGCATCGACTGGTAGAGTTCGAAGCCGACCTCCTTGATGTGGCCGGATTGCTCCTCGCCGAGCAGGTTGCCGGCGCCGCGGATGTCGAGATCGTGCGAGGCGAGCTGGAAGCCTGCGCCCAGCGTCTCCAGCGACTGCAGCACGGTGAGCCGGCGCTCCGCCTGCGCGGTGATCTTCTGCTGCGCCGGCAGCGTGAACAGCGCATAGGCGCGCAGCTTGGAGCGACCGACACGGCCGCGGAGCTGGTAGAGCTGGGCCAGGCCGAACATGTCGGCGCGGTGCACGATCAGCGTGTTGGCGTTGGGAATATCAAGGCCCGATTCCACGATGGTGGTCGACAGCAGGATGTCGAACTTGCCGTCATAGAACGCGGTCATGATGTCCTCGATCACGGCGGGCGGCATCTGGCCATGGGCGACCGCGACCTTCATCTCCGGCACGTTCTTGTCGAGGAAATCCTTGACCTCGGCGAGGTCGTCGATGCGCGGCACGACGTAGAACGCCTGACCGCCTCGATAGCGTTCGCGCAGCAGCGCCTCGCGGATCATCAGCGGATCATGCGGGGCAACGAAGGTGCGCACCGCGAGGCGGTCGACCGGGGGCGAAGCGATGATGGAGAGCTCGCGGACGCCGGTGAGCGCCAGTTGCAGCGTGCGCGGGATCGGCGTTGCCGACAGCGTCAGCACATGTACTTCGGCACGCAGCGCCTTCAGCCGCTCCTTGTGGGTGACGCCAAAATGCTGCTCCTCATCGACGATGACGAGGCCGAGGTCGCGGAATTTGATCGCCTTGCCGAGCAGCGCGTGGGTGCCGACGACGATGTCGACCGAACCGTCAGCGATGCCCTTCTTGACCAGGTTGAGCTCCTTGGCCGGGACCAGACGCGAGGCTTGTGCCACGTTCACCGGAAAGCCCTTGAAGCGCTCGGTGAAGGTCCTGTGATGCTGGCGCGCCAGCAGCGTGGTCGGCACCACAACCGCGACCTGCTTGCCGTCGAGCGCCACGGCAAACGCCGCACGCAACGCCACCTCGGTCTTGCCGAAGCCGACGTCGCCGCAGATCAGCCGGTCCATGGGACGGCCGAGTTCGAGATCCTTCAGGGTCGATTCGATCGCCCCGAGCTGGTCCTCGGTCTCGTCATAGGGGAAGCGCGCACAGAACTCGTCATAGAGGCCCTGCTGCACCGGGAGCTTCGGCGCCTCGTGCAGATGGCGCGCAGCGGCGATCTTGATCAGCTCGCCCGCGATCTCGCGGATGCGGTTCTTGAGTTTTGCCTTGCGGGTCTGCCAGCCCGAGCCGCCGAGACGATCGAGCTCCACCGAGGTCTGGTCGGAGCCATAGCGCGACAACAGCTCGATGTTCTCGACGGGGAGAAACAGCTTCGCGTCGGCGGCGTAATGCAGCTCGAGGCAGTCATGCGGCGCGCCGGCAACGTCGAGCGTCTGCAGGCCGACAAAGCGGCCGATGCCGTGATCGGCGTGGACGACGATGTCGCCCGCGGTGAGGCTCGTGATCTCCGAGATGAAATTGTCGAGCTTGCGGCTGGCCTTGCGCGTCCGCACAAGGCGGTCGCCCAGAATGTCCTGCTCGCTGATCAGCGCGATCTCGTCGGTTTCGAAACCGGCCTCCAGGCCGAGCACGGCGAGCATGGTCTCGTTGCGCGGCGTCGCCTGCACCGTCCGCCAGGCGTTGACGCTGGTGGTGTGAGTCAGCTTGTGGTCGCGCAGCATCGAGGTCATGCGATCGCGCGAGCCTTCGCTCCAGAGCGCGATCACGACCTTCTTGCGGTTCGCCTGCAGGCCCATGACATGCGCGACGACGGACTCGAACACGTTGACCGTGCTGTCGTTACGCTCGGGCGCAAAGTCGCGGCCCTTGCGGGCCCCGGCATCAACGACCGAAGTGCCGTCGGCCGGCACGGAGAACTGCGTCAGCCGCGCCAGCGGGATGTCCCCAAGACGTTTGGTCCACTCGTCTTCGGTGAAATACAGCCGATCAGGCGGCAGCGGCTTGTAGATGGCGCCACCGCCGGGATGCTCCATGGCGTCGCGGCGGGCCTCGTAATAGTCCTGGATCTGCTTGAAGCGCTCGCGCACGGCGTCCTCGGCCTGCGGCTCGATCGCCACGGCTGCGCCTTGCAGATAGTCGAACAGCGTGTCCATCCGGTCCTGGAACAGCGGCAGCCAGTGCTCCATGCCGGGATGGCGGCGGCCTTCGCTGACGGCCTCATAGAGCGCGTCGTCGCGCTCGGGCGCGCCGAACTCGGCGACATAGCCCATGCGGAAGCGGCGGATGGTGTCGGTGACGAGCTGGAATTCCGAGATCGGAACCAGGTCGAGCGCGCGCATGTCAAGCAGCGTGCGCTGGGTCTCGGCGTCGAAAGTGCGGATCGATTCCAGGCTGTCGCCGAAGAAGTCGAACCGAACGGGCTGCTCGAGGCCGGCCGGGAAGAGATCGAGAATGCCGCCGCGCACGGCATATTCGCCGGGCTCGCGCACGGTCGAGGAGCGGTTGTAGCCGTTGTGCTCGAGCCAGGCGATGATGCTGTCCATCGGCACGACGTTGCCGGGGGCAACCGACAGCGCCTGCGCCGCGACGAGCTCGCGCGCGGGCACGCGCTGCACGATGGCGTTGACCGTGGTGAGCACGATCAGCGGCTTGTCGCTGCCGGTCAGCGGCGCGAGCCGCGC
Organism: Bradyrhizobium sp. GW821-FHT13H05; assembly: GCF_058804065.1. Taxonomy (NCBI): domain Bacteria; kingdom Pseudomonadati; phylum Pseudomonadota; class Alphaproteobacteria; order Hyphomicrobiales; family Nitrobacteraceae; genus Bradyrhizobium; species Bradyrhizobium sp. GW821-FHT13H05. Next base: position 175,112 of record NZ_JBXAPO010000011.1, read on the forward strand.
CAGCGTGGTGAGGCGTTGCGCCAGAATGCCACCGTGCGGCGAGACGCGGTCATAGGGCTGGCAGTCCCAGGCCGGAAACGTCAGCACCGGCAGATCGGGCGCGAAGAATTGCAGCGCGCGTTCGAGCTGCTGCATGCGCGCACCGTCGCGGCAGACCACCGCGAGGCTGACGGCCGGCTTCTTCGGCCGCGCCGCGATGGCGCGCGCCAGATCCGAGATGACGAGGCCCTCGGCGCCCTCGGCAACATTGGCAAGCGTCAGCGCGCGGCCGGGCGTGAGCAGCTCGGCCGGCGACTTCATCCCCTGCTTCATAGATCGCCGTCCGTGATCGGGAACGCCTTGATCCGCGCAAACAGCGCGCCGGCGACATCAGCCGACAGCACCTTGTCGCCGGTGATGGCGGCATAGAGATCGGGATCGGACTCTTCGAGCAGGGTCTCAAGCTCGGTCAGCTCGTCATCCGAGAGATTGCCGATCTCGGCATCCGCGAAGCGGCCGAGGATCAGGTCCATCTCGCGCGTGCCGCGGTGCCAGCAGCGGAACAGAAGCCGCTTGCGGCGATCGTCCAGCCCGTTGCTCGATCGTGTCGTTCCCGTCATGTCTCAGATCCAGTCAAACGCCGAAAGCCCGGACGTGCCGGGCCGGGCTGATATAGCCATTGAGACCGGCCCTGTCAGCCCTCGATTTGGGCTTTGGATTTTATCTGGCCCGATGCCACCACAGGGCACGAAAAAAGACGTGGATGCCCGGCGTAAAGCCGGGCATGACGGGCCGAAACGATCCTAGGTTCGCCCGATGCGCCCCAGCCTGCTCAATCCGCTGTTTGCTCCCGTGACCAGCCTGCCCGGCGTCGGCCCGAAGCAGGACAAGCTGTTGCAGTACCTGCTCAGCCGCAACGAGACGCCGCGGCTGGTCGACCTGCTGCTGCATCTGCCGAGCCAGGTCATCGACCGCCGGGCCCGGCCGAAAATCCGTGACGCCGCCCAGGGAACCATGGTGACGCTGGAGGTCACGGTGGATCGCCATCGCCCGCCTCCGCCCCGCAACGCCCGCGCGCCCTATCTGGTCTATGCCAGCGACGACACCGGCGACGTCGTCCTGACTTTTTTCCGCGCCAAACCCGGCTATGTCGAAAAACTGCTGCCTGTCGGCGAGAAGCGCTACGTCTCCGGCACACTGCAGATGTATGACGGCATCCCGCAGATCGTGCATCCCGACCGCGTGCTTGACGAGGAGGCGATCTCCAAACTCTCGGGGATTGATCCTGTCTATCCCCTGACCGAGGGCCTGGCGCTCGGATCGCTCCGCCGCGCGGTCGCGCAGGCGCTGCAAAAGCTGCCCGCCTTGCCGGAATGGATCAGCCCGGAGGTGATGCGCCGCTGCCACTTCCCGCCAATCGCGGAAGCGCTCAACCGCGTTCATCAGCCGGTCGAACTCACGGACATCTTGCCCGAGAAACCGTTCTGGTCGCGCCTGGCCTTCGACGAGCTGCTCGCCGGGCAGCTCGCGCTGGCCCTGATCCGCGCGCAACTGCGCCGTCCGGCCGGCGTACGCAATGCCGGCAACGGGCACCTGCGCAACAAGATCATCGACGCCCTGCCCTATGCATTGACGCTGTCCCAACGCGACGCCGCCGCGGCGATCGCCAACGATCTGCAACAACCGGTGCGGATGCTGCGATTGCTCCAGGGCGACGTCGGCTCCGGCAAGACGGTGGTGGCGCTGCTCGCCGCTGCCGCCGTCACCGAGGTCGGCAAACAGGCCGCGCTGATGGCGCCGACCGAAATCCTGGCACGCCAGCACATCAAGACCATTGCGCCGCTCGCCGAGCGCGCTGGCTTGCGGGTCGCGATCCTCACCGGCCGGGAAAAAGGCAAGGAGCGGCGCGAGATCATCGCCCAGCTTGCCGAAGGCGAGATTGACTTGCTCGTCGGCACCCACGCCCTGATCCAGGACGACGTGATCTTCCACGATCTCGCGCTCGCCGTCGTCGATGAGCAGCACCGCTTTGGCGTCCGCGAGCGACTCGCACTGACGTCCAAGGGCGAAGCCGTTGACGTGCTGGTGCTGAGTGCCACGCCGATCCCGCGCACGCTGGTGCTGACCTATTTCGGCGACATGGACATCTCCGAGCTGCGCGAAAAGCCCGCCGGCCGCCAGCCGATCGAAACCCGCACCATATCGATGAGCCGTCTCGGCGAGGTCACGGACAGCATCGGCCGCGCTCTCGAATCCGGCAAGCTGGTTTACTGGATCTGCCCGCTGGTCGAGGAATCCGAGGCCGAGGGCACCGAGCACCTCACCAATGCAACGAAGCGTTTCGAGAGCCTGCAAAAACGTTTCGGCGAGCGCGTCGGCCTCGTCCACGGCCAGATGAAGGGCACCGAGAAGGACCGCGTGATGGGCCAGTTCGCGGCCCACGAGATCGGGCTGCTGGTCGCAACCACCGTGGTGGAAGTCGGCGTCGACGTGCCGGCGGCCACCATCATGGTGATCGAGAATGCCGAACGCTTCGGCCTCGCCCAGCTGCACCAGCTGCGCGGACGGATCGGGCGCGGCTCGGAAGCCTCGACCTGCCTGTTGCTCTACTCGGAGCCGCTCGGCGAGATGTCGAAGGCACGCCTGAAAGTCATCCGTGAGACCACCGACGGCTTCCGCATCGCCGAGGAGGACCTGAAGCTGCGCGGCGAAGGCGACGTGCTGGGCGTGCGCCAGAGCGGCCTGCCCGGCTACCGTATCGCGCGCTCGGAAGTGCACGGCCAGCTCATCACCCAGGCCCGTGACGAGGCGCTGCGGATCCTGAAAGACGATCCCAAGCTCAAGGGCGACCGCGGCGAGGCGCTGCGTTGCCTGCTGTATCTCTACGAGCGGGACGAAGCGATTCCGCTGATCGGGGCCGGTTAGCCTGCCGCTCTCCGGCGCCCGACCTCATAGGCCGCCACATGCGCACGGGCCAGATCCAGCAGCGGCGTGTCGATGCCGAGCGTGCGGGCACGATTGGCCATATCGCCCAGGATATGCTCGGCCTCGGTGACCGAACCGCGCTCGATATCGCGCAGCATCGAGGCCTTGAGCGGCGAGTCCAGGGTGGTGAAGAGTTTTCGGTCGAACTCGATGAACGGGGCGCGTGGCTCAAACCCGGAAGCCGTCGCAACGGCGCAGTGTTCCGCGAACAGGCGGAAGATCGACTGCTCGCCATTCGGCACGGCCAGGATGTCGCCGACGCTCGCGCGCATCAGGCAGGTGATGCCGGCGAGCGTTGAGAGCTGGACGAACTTCTCCCACATGTCCTGCATGATCGCTTCGCTGGCGCGCACGTCGATGCCGGGGACGTGGAGCAGAGTCTCCAGCGCGAGCGCGCGCTCGGTTAGCGCCCCCCCGGTCTCGCCGAAGACGATCGTCTGATTGGCCATGAACTGGACGACGCGGCCATCCGCGTCGAGCCCGGCGCTGACGTTCGCGAGCCCGCCGAGGACGCGCGCGGCGCCGAACCGCGCGGTCAGGGCGTCGATATGCTTCAGTCCGTTGAGGATCGGCAGGATCATCGTATCGGCGCCGACGGCAGGCGCAAACTGGCTCATGGCGTCGTCGAGCGAGTAGGATTTCACGCCGACGAGCACGACGTCGAACGTCTGCTTGAGATCGCCAGCCAGAAGGATCTTCGGCTCTACGGCGAAGTCGCCGTGCGGGCTCACGACCTGCAATCCGGTCCGGCGCAGTTGCTCGGCCCGCTTCTCGCGCACCAGGAAGCTCACGTCACGCCCGGCCCGCACCATGCGAGCTCCATAATAGCCGCCAAGCGCGCCCGCGCCGATCACCAACACTCTCATTCGAACTCCGATTGCAAAGGAACTGCTTCCGCAGGAGCAATAGCAGATGGGCCTCGCGAGGTCTCCTCCCTGTCATTGCGAGCGCAGCGAGGCAATCCAGCGTCTTTCCGCAGAGGCAGTCTGGATTGCCTCGCTGCGCTCGCAATGACGATGCGGATGGGGTCGATCGCAGAACTCACCCTTTCGCCGCGGCTGACTTTATGAAAACCTTGCCGCCATGCGCCGGATCATCGTCGTTGGCTCCCAGGGAAGCGGAAAGACCAGCCTCGCCCGGAATCTCGGGCGGGAGCTCGGATTGCCCGTGGTGCATCTCGACGTGCTCTATTGGCAGCCGGGCTGGAAGCCATCTGACAAGCCGAGCTTCCGGACGCGCGTCACTGAGGCGATCGCGGGTGACGAATGGATTGTCGATGGCAGCTTCTCGGGGCTCGCCTTCGATCTCACGCTCGCCCGCGCCGATACGCTTGTTGTCATCGACCGGCCGCGCTGGCTCTGCCAATGGCGCATTCTCTGGCGCTCTGCGTTCGATCGCGACACGACAAGGCCCGATCTGCCGGAGGGGTGTCCGGAACAGTTCGACTGGAAACTGATGCAGGAGGCGTGGCGCTACGACATCGAGCGCGCGCCCGTCATCGAGGCCGAGCGGCTGCAATATGGCCCCGATGTCCCCGTCGTGCGCTTGAGACGCGACCGGGACATCCAGGGCTTTCTGGAGTCGGTTTCCGCAGGTTCAGACGACTAAGCCTTCTTCTTAGCGATGCTCGCGGCGAACGCCTTCATCAGATCCGCATCCACCGCTTCGCCGCTCACATCTCCGGCGAGATGCTCGAACCAGCGCGCAAAGCCCTCGTAGATCTGGCTGGCGGGATGATCGGCGCCGAGGAAGCCGGAAATCTCCCGCATCTCCGCGACCCAGCGATAGGCTTTTGGCAGCATGTCCGGCAGCGCGACTTCGAGCCGCGCTAAAATTGCGGGCTGGCTCAGTGCGAGTTCGTCGCGCAGCGCGTCCGCCGCGCCCGCTTTGGTGGCCGCGACCACCATGGCCGAGCCGATGCCGGCGAGCCCCTTGACGATGCCGGCATAGGACATCTTGAGCGCGGAGGCCGCGCCGACCGGGCCTTCGACGAGCCGCACGTCGAGGCCGAAATCCTTCAGAACCGCCGCATCCCTGGCGTACTCGCCGGACATGTAGAAGGCCGGGCTCTTGCCGCCAGGCTGCGGCGGAAAGCCGATGATGCCGCCGTCGACGAACGGCGCCTGCGCCGAGCCGATGATCTCCTCGATCCGTTGCACGGTATCGACATTGACGGCATTGCAGTCGACAACGAGCGGCTTCTTCGCGCGCCTGACGATCAGCGCGGCGAGGCGTTCGGCCAAAGCCACGGCTTCGCCCGGCGGCACGATCGAGAGGATGATGTCGGCGTCTGCGATCGCGTCGTCCTCGGCACCGACCATGCCGGCATCCGCCGCGCGTTTCCGCGTCGCTTCGCTTCGCCCTTTCAACGATGTCAGCACGCGCGCGCCGTTTTCACTGAGGCGGCGGGCCACGGCGCTGCCCATGGCACCGGGGGCGAGGATCGCAATGGTTTTGGACATCGTGCACTCCAGACCGAACACCGAGCGACGCGCTCAGCTCGACCGGAACATTAGCAGACGACGAAAGTCCTTGCGTGAATGCGGCCATCCGAAACGGGAATGGCCCTACTCCACCTTCGCAGGCTGCGGCTGGAGCGCGGAGGCGTTGGCGATGCGCGCGGCATTGGCCATGCCCGCGAGTGCGGCGGCCTTCTTCGGGTCGGGCGCCGAGCCCGGCTGGACCACGCCGGCCGACATGATCAGCGTCGCGGCATCTTCTGTGCTCATGTCCACTTCGATGATCTTGCTCTTGGGCACGTAGAAGAAGAAGCCGGTGGTCGGGTTCGGCGAGCACGGCAGAAACACCGAGACATGCTCCTCCTGTCCCGGCAGGCTGCGCGCGACGTCCTCGTTCGGCGATTGCGAGATCAGCACGATCGACCACATGCCCGGCGACGGAAACTCGACCAGGCCGACCTTTCGGAAGCTCGAGCCCTTGCCCGAGAACAGCGTCTCGAACACCTGCTTCAGGCCACGGTAGATGGCGCGCACGGCCGGGATGCGGCCGAGGAAGGTCTCGCCGATATCGACCAGCGTTCGGCCGATCAGATTGGCGGCGAGAAAGCCGACCAGCGTCAGCGTAAAAAATGCGACAACCAGTCCCCAGCCGGGAATGACGTACGGCAGATAGGTTTCCGGCCGATAGGCCTGCGGGATGAACGGCCGCACCACACCATCGACCCAGGTGACGAACCACCAGACCAGATAGAAGGTGATCGCCACCGGCCCCGTGACGACGAGGCCGGTCAGGAAATAGTTGCGGAAGCGGCCCATCAGGCCGGTATGCGGTTCGGGCGCGGGATCAAGCGGCGCAGGCGCGTCGTCGCGGGTGGTCATTCGGGTTCCAGGTCGGTCGCTGCAGTCAAGCTAGGGTCTTCTAGCAGGTTTTGGAAGACCACCTAGCGTTCCGGCCTGATCCCTTCTGCCTATTCCACGGTCACCGATTTCGCGAGGTTGCGCGGCTGGTCGACGTCGGTGCCCATGATGACAGCCGTGTGATAGGCGAGCAGCTGCACCGGGACGGCATAGACCATCGGTGTGAACGCCGCCGCCATGTCGGGCATGACGATGGTGACGAGGGAGTCCACGGTCGCCTCCTCCGCACCCTTGGCGTCGGTCATCAGGATGATCTTGCCGCCGCGGGCGGCGACCTCCTGCATGTTCGACACCGTCTTTTCGAACACGCGGTCGTAAGGCGCGATCACGACGACCGGCATGGTCTCGTCGATCAGCGCGATCGGCCCGTGCTTGAGCTCGCCTGCGGCATAGCCTTCGGCGTGGATGTAGGAGATTTCCTTCAGCTTCAGCGCGCCCTCGAGCGCCAGCGGGAAGCTGGTGCCGCGGCCGAGATAGAGCACGTCGCGCGATTTCGCGATCTCGCGCGCCAGCTTCTCGATCTGAAGCTCGGTGGTGAGCGCGTCCGACATCAGGCGCGGAATCTCGACAAGGCCATGGACCAGCTTGGTCTCGTCCTCGTCGGAGAGTTCGCCGCGGGCCTTGCCGGCCGCGATCGCCAGGTTTGCCAGCACCATGAGCTGGCAGGTGAAGGCCTTGGTCGAGGCGACGCCGATCTCGGGGCCGGCCAGCGTCTGCAGCACCGTCTCGCTCTCGCGCGCGATCGTCGAGGTCGGCACGTTGACGACGGCCACCGTGTGCACGCCCTCGGCTTTGGCGTAACGCAGCGCCGCCAGCGTGTCGGCAGTCTCGCCCGATTGCGAGATGAAGATGGCCAGATCGCCCTTGCGCAAGGGCGCCTCGCGGTAGCGGAATTCGGAGGCGACATCGACCTCAACAGGCACCCGCGCAAAGCGCTCGAACCAGTATTTGGCGACGAAGCCGGCATAGCTCGCGGTGCCGCAGGCCGTGATGTTGATGCGCTGAATGTTCTTGAAGTCGAACGGCAGTTTGACCGGCAGCGAGACGCGCTCGGTCGCCATGTCGACATAGCGCGCCAGGGTGTGACCGACCACTTCCGGCTGCTCGTGGATTTCCTTCGCCATGAAATGGCGGTAGTTGGCCTTGTCGACCAGCGAGGTCGAAGCGGCGTGCTTGATCTTCTCGCGCTGGACGGCGTGGCCGTCCTTGTCGAAGACCGTGGCGCTCTTGTGGGTCAGCACGACCCAGTCGCCGTCCTCGAGATAGCTGATCGTGTCGGTGAACGGGCCCAGCGCGATGGCGTCGGAGCCGAGATACATCTCGCCGTCGCCATAGCCGATCGCGAGCGGCGGACCGTTGCGAGCGCCGATCATCAGATCGTCTTCACCTGCGAAGATGAAGCCGAGCGCGAAGGCGCCGCGCAGCCGCGCCAGCGTCAGCTTCACGGCTTCCACCGGCTTGTTGCCGCGCGTCAAGAGATCGTCGACGAGATGCAGCACGATCTCGGTGTCAGTCTGGGTGTGGAAGACCGTGCCCTTCTTCTCGAGCTCATCGCGCAGCTCGCGGAAGTTTTCGATGATGCCGTTATGGACCACAGCGACGCGCTCGGTCGCATGCGGATGGGCGTTGTTGACGGTTGGCTTGCCGTGGGTGGCCCAGCGCGTGTGACCTATGCCGGTAGTGCCCTTGAGCGGCTCGGCTTCGAGCCGCTTCTCCAGATTCTTCAGCTTGCCCTCGGCGCGACGGCGCGCAAGATGCTTGCCTTCGAGCGTGGCGACGCCCGCGGAGTCATAGCCGCGATATTCAAGACGTTTGAGCGAATCCACCAATTGCTCTGCAACCGGCTCGCGCCCGAGAATGCCGACAATCCCGCACATGCGGATCACTATCCCCCAAATCGTCGAAAAATCGCCTAAACGACGCGCTCGGTTTTTAGCGAAGTTCCTAAGGAACCAGATACTCAATAATTATTGCTGATTGAGACAGCACCTCGCCGCATCCGGCTTCGCATGCGTCGAATTGGCCGGCCTTAAACCCCGCGCATTAACTTCTTGTCAACAAATTTGGCCAACGCTTCCGTGTCAGGAGAACAAGGCCATGAAAGGCTCATCCGACCGCAAAGGTCTGTCATCGACGCTCGTGCGCGCCAGCGAAACCACGGGCACGCACCTTGCGCATTGGCCCCCGCCCCAGCGCGGCAAGGAAAGCAAGCCCGTCTTCGTCAAGCACGCTGCCGGCGAGCCCGCGAAACGTGCCAAGCCGCGCGGCTGGCGCCTGACGCGCGCAATCTTCTCGGAATTTTCGGACGACGAGTAGGGCCGCTCACTTCTCAGTCTTCTTGCCGCCCGTCTTCATCTCGCGATAGCGCGCCGCGCCGCCTTCCCTGATGGTCTGCTGGTTGCGCTCCAGCGCCATGGCGTCATCAGGCACGTCACGCGTGATCACCGAGCCCGAGCCGATATAGGCGCCGTTGCCGATCTTCACCGGCGCGACCAGCGAGGAGTTGGTGCCGACGAAGGCGCCCTGCCCGATGATGGTCTTGTGCTTCTTGAAGCCGTCGTAGTTGCAGGTGATGGTGCCGGCGCCGATGTTGGAATTGGCGCCGACGGTGGCATCGCCAATGTAGGAGAGATGGTTGACCTTGACGCCGGCCTCCAGCGTCGCCGCCTTGGTCTCGACGAAATTGCCGATCCGCGCGCCGTCGCCGAGCGAGGTGCCGGGCCGCAGCCGCGCATAGGGACCGATCGAGACGTTCTTGCCGAGCCTGGTCTCGACGATGTGCGAGAAGGAATGGATCACCGTGCCGTCGGCGATCGAGACGCCGGGACCGATCACCACGAACGGCTCGATGGTGACGTCCTTGCCGAACAATGTGTCGGCGGACAGATAAACGGTCTCCGGCGCGATCAGCGTCACGCCGGCTTCCATCGCCGCTTTCCGCAAGCGCGCCTGCATCACGGCTTCTGCTTCCGCAAGCTGCGCCTTGGTGTTGATGCCGCGCACCTCGTCCTCGCTGGTCTCGATCACCACAGACTCCCATCCCTGCTCGCGGGCAATGCCGACCGCATCGGTCAGATAATATTCGCCCTTGGAATTGGCGTTGCCGATCTTGTCGAGGATCGCAAGCGCGCGGCGCCCGTCGATCGCCATCACGCCGGCATTGCACAGGCTGATCTTGCGCTCCTCAGTGCTGGCATCGGCCTGCTCGCGGATCGCGACCAGGCGGTCGCCCTCGACGATGAAGCGGCCATAGCCAGTTGGATCGGCGGCGCGAAAACCGAGCGCGGCGATCGCAGCGCCCTTGGCGAGCGGCGCGCGCAGCCGCGCTAAGGTCTCGGCCGAAATCAGCGGCGTGTCGCCGAACGCGATCAAGAGATCGTCCACACCGCGCGCGATCGCCTCACGCGCCGCCAGCACGGCATGCGCAGTGCCGAGCCGCTCTGCCTGCACGAAGGTCAGCGCGTCCGGACGGATGCGCTTCGCTTCATCGGCCACCGCCTGATGATCCGGGCCGATCACGACCGCGAGCGACGTGCCGGTTCCCTTCGGGGCAGCGGCAAGCACGTGGGCGAGCAGCGTCTGGTGAGCCACGGGATGCAACACCTTCGGCAGGCTCGATCGCATCCGCGTGCCTTCGCCGGCGGCGAGCACGATCGTGAGGCTGGAACGGGCGGTCATTGAAATCCTGTCAGATACGGCCGAATCAATTGGTGCGGCAGGCGGCAGGCCGCCCTCATGCTTGCCGCCTTGCTACCCCCGCAAACGCCCGGAATTCAAGTGCGACGCACTTTTACTGCTAATGTTCCTTGATTGATTCGGGGGAAGCCGGACAGGGGCTGGGCACTTAACGTTCATGGCAAAGGATTCCGACCCACTGGCGGATGCCTTCGGCGACAAGGAGACGGGCGGGCTGTTCTCCGGACTTTTGGCCGAGGAGAGCACGTTTGATCGCCGCATGATGTGGCGGCTTGGCACGTGGGGCCTCACGGCCGTCGGCGCCGTCGTGCTCGCGGTGATGGCCAACCAGGCCCAGCTCGGCTGGCACCGTGACCAGGTCGCCTCCGCCGATCTCGCGCGCCAGGCCGACCGGTTGCAGCTGCTGACCAGGGAAAGCCAGAACGAGGCACGCCGCCTCGCCGCCGCCGTCGAGACGCTGAACACCGATCGCGACCGGCTCTATTCGCGCGTCACCGTTCTCGAGCAAGGGCTCGATTCGGTCACCGGTGCCATCGCCAAGCAGATCGCAAAGCCGCAGGACACGCCACCACTTGAGGCGCCGCCCATTGCGACAGCGCCCAGTGTCGGGCCGGTTGCCTCGATGCCGACGCCATCCGGCGACAAGCCGCGCGCGGCCACCGCAAAGGAACAGGCGAAAGAGCCCACAAAAGACATCGCGAAGGACGCTCCAAAGGAGCCGCCGGGCCCGCCGCCGCAGAGCGCTTCTGCCGCCTCGCTGGTATCGCAGCCGCCGGCGACGACACCGGCACCGCCGATGCTTCCGCTGGTCGCGTCCAAGTCGATCATGGCGCCCCCCGATCCCGCCGCCTCGAAACTGGTTCAGCCCGAGACCAGCGAGAAGGCCGCCGAGAAGAAGCCGGAGCCGGCGCCCGCCCCGACCGAAGTCGCCGCAGCATCAGCCAAGCCGCCGGAGGCAGCCGAGAGCGAAGCCCCGTCAATCGCGGTCCAGCAGACACGCTTTGCGATCGACCTCGGCGGCGCCAACTCGATCGACGGCCTGCGCGCGCTCTGGCGCGGCGTGACCAAATCCAATCCGGAGATCGCCGCGCTGCGGCCGATCATCATGATCAAGGAAGGCGCCACCGGCCCCGGCATGCAGCTGCGTCTTGGCGCCGGTCCTCTCGTCAATGCCGCCGCAGCAGCAAAGCTCTGCGCTGGCCTCGCCGAGAATGAGCGCCATTGCGAGACCACGGTGTTCGACGGCCAGCGCCTGTCGCTGCGCGGCGGCTCGGAAAAGAGTCAGGACAGGGTTTTGGAGAAGAGCTCCGAGAAGAACCAGGACGCGGCGCCGCAGGCCGAGACCGCTCCGCCGCCCGCCCCCGCCGCCAAGCCCGACAAGCATCGCCGCAACTACTCCAAACGCTCATCGAAGCGCGAGGAGCCCGCACCCACCCCGGCGCCGCCGCCGGCAGCACCAGCAAAGCCGGAAACGGCGTCTGCGGGATCGACGCTGTCGTCGTTCTTCAGGCGATAGCCGATTCGGAGCGCCTCTCATCCATCAGCGCATCAGCTGAACGCCTTTCGGTGCGCTCACGGAATTATCCACCTCCCCTGTTGCCCCCTCCCGTCATCCCGACCATATTGCGGCCATGACAAAAAAACCCTTCCGCCTCACGCCCTACCAGGTGCAGTTCCTGATCGTCGTCGGCTTCGCATCCGTCGGCTATGCGACCTATCTGCGCTATCTCGGCATCGAACTCTCGACCGTCGGACTCGCCTGCGACGCCGGCCTGCAGACGCTGATCTGCAAGGCGCGTTCGGTCACGACCGTGCTGTTCAAGAATTCGGTGTTCGGCATCGTCGCTCTGGTAGTAGCGACGCTGAACCTGATGCGGCCGTCGATCGTGCTGCTGACCGTCGGCATCGCCGCCGCCGGCCTCGGCATCGTGCTCTACAATGTCGTGCTGTCGGGCCTTGCGATCGGCCTGCTCATTCTTGGCTTTGCTCGGCCCGCGCCCGCCACAGCGTGAGCGCGAACAGCAGATACATCGCGCAGGTCCACAGCGACTGCCAGTTCTCGCGGCCCTCGTTGAAGAACACATAGACCGCCGACATCGCAAGCACGCCCGCGAACACCGCCTCCGCGATCGGACGCTGGCCGATCTGCGGCCGGTTCAGCATCAGAAGAGCGAACGGCACCACCGCCATCGTCAGCGAGGCGTAGGGGAAGTCGTGGTAGCGCGGGTCGAACACGAAGGCGAGCGCGGTCTGCGCCGCGATCACCGCGGCCACCGCCAGCGTCAGGCCGAGCACGGCCGTGAGCTTCGACCATTTCCGTCCCTCGCGCGGACCGAGCAGATCGAGGAAGGTCGGCAGACTCCGGCCGATCACCATCGCCTGCGCGCACAAGATCGGCGACAGGATGCCGGCAAGCAGCAGCGCGCCCCAGTGCAGCCAGCCAGCCCAGCCATAGCTCTCATAGTACATCTTGTCGGCGCCGATCCCGAGCAGGCTCCCCGCCGTCGTTGCCGAGATGGCGACCCCGAGCCAGGCCGAGAAACGCGGCGTCCAGGGCCTGCGCCGCAGCGTGATCAGCGCCACCGCGAACACCAGCACGCACAAGCCCATGCCCGCGCCCATGTACCATTTCCAGTACGGGAAATTGCTGATCGGCTCGCCCGGCGGATATTTCAGGTTCCGCCGCACCGAGTCGTAGAGACCCCAATAGCCGCCGACCGTGCCTTCCAGCTTGCGCTTCCACGGCTGGTCGTAGGACTCGATCAAATTGACGCGGAATTTTTGCGCCTTCGCCAGGCTCAGGATTTCGGAGACGACGCGGGCCTGGTTGGTGCGCGACGGCAGCGCGCCCTCGCGCATGCGGCCTTCGCTCGGCCAGCCGGTTTCGCCGATCAGGATTTCCTTGCCCGGAAACGCCGCCGCCATGCGCTCGCGGATCGTCTCGACATGGGCGGCGGCGAACTTCGCCTTGACCGGGAAATCCTCCCAGTAAGGCAGGATATGGATCGTGACGAAGTCGACGGCGTCGTAGACCTCGCGGTTCTTCAGCCAGAACTCCCAGACATCGGCATAGGTCACGGGCACGCTGACCTGCGCCTTCACCGAACGGATGATGGAGACGAGGTCGGCGGTCGTCATCTCTCCGCGCAGCAGCACCTCGTTGCCGACGATGACCGCGGTGATGATGCCGGGGAAGTCCTTGCTGAGGCGGACGGCGAGCGCGGCCTGCTCAAAATTCTTGGCGCGGTTGCTGGAGAGCCAGATGCCCTGCAGCACCTTGAGCCCGCCGATCCTGGCGGCGATCGCCGGAACCTGGTCGAGCCCGTTCTCCATCGAATAGGTGCGGACGCAGTCGGTGATCTCCTTGAGCTGGCGCAAATCCTGCTCGATCTGGTCGGCTTCGATATGGGTCCATGCGTTCAGCGGCGACTGCTCACCGCGGAACGGCGCATAGGAGACGCATTGAACCTTGTCGGCGGGATCGATCGGGGCGCGCGCGAGCGTGATTGGCGTGGCCAGCCACCACCACACGGCAGCAATCGCACCCAGTGAAACAAGCAGAAGCGCCAATGGCGTACGAAGTGAAATCGGTTCCGTCCTCCGCGAGGTGCCGTCGATTACCTGCTCGCACGCCGTCTGCCAAGAGGGCACTCCGGGGTGGATCCCCCACTCCCCCAGGGAATTTACCTGAGCAATTTACCTGCGGCCGTTCGACAGCGGCCTAGGATCGTGACTTTGCTGGACAAAATTCGAAATACAGGTCATGGGATTTTGCGGGACTTTTCCGCCGCATTGGAGACCCATTTGGACGCCATCAGCTAGCGCGTCCGCGGGATCCTGACGCGGGCGGTCAGCGGAGAAATTGGGGAATTCATGCGGCAACGGGTGCGTCAGTTACGAAATGCGGTCTTGCGGCAGTTCGCCGCCACCTTGGCCGTTTCCTCCCTGGTCGTCATGGTCGGCATCAGCGGCGCCTCCGCGCAGAGCGGCACGCCCGCCCCCGACCAGGGCAAGGCCGCCGCCCAGCCCGCCGACGCCGCTGCCAAGGACGCCGCCCAGAACCAGCGCCGCACCGACGAGTTCGCCGAAGCTGCCCAGGTCATCAACGGCCCGGCCGGTAATCCTGAGTGCGTCTGGCTCGGCCGGCGCGTGGTGCGGCTGATGTGGCGGGATGACCTCGATACCGCCTTCCGCCATCTCGACCTCTACGACCGCTTCGGCTGCCCCGGCGGCCACATCCAGGCGGCGTTCCGCTGCCTGACCCGCTTCGGCGGCCAGATCGACCCCAAGGTCGCCGAGACCCTGGACAGCCGTGTGCACGCTTGCTGGATCAACCCGGCCTCCCAGCCGCAGCAGGCGGCAGCCAGCGCCTCCCAGCCGGCCGCGCCAACGACAGGCAATTCGGCCCCGCAGCCAGCCGCGAGCCCCTCGCCTGCGGCGAGCCCATCGCCCGCCCCCCCGAAATAGTCGCGATCGTTTCAGCTGTCGTTCAGGAACGATCGGCCATAGAGACAGTTGGCACTGCCGCGCGCTCTTCGAAAAAGGCCATGCCCTGATAAGGACATGAGGCCATGACAGTTGAGAAACTGCGCGGCAGAGGTATGCTCCCGTTGCCGCGGACTCGGTCGGATCTCGGGGTCGGATCCGCTTCCCTGCCACCTCAGCCCCTTTTGGTTTAGCCGCGATGCGCGTTGTCGCCGCCGTTCTGTTGCTTGTGACCGCGCTCCACGCGGGCATCTGGGGAGTCATGCGCGACAGGGAACCTGCGCCCGACTTCAAGGGCCTGTTGCCGAGCGTCTCCTACGCGCCGTTCGAAGGCTCGGCCCACCCCGACATCGACAACATCCCGACCGTGGAGAAAATCCGCGCCGACCTGAAGACGCTGTCGACCATGACGCGCGCGATCCGTCTCTACTCGTCGACGGGCGGCGTGGAACTGGTGCCACCGATCGCGGCCGAGTTCGGCCTCAAGGTCACCGTCGGCGCCTGGATCGACAAGGACAAGGATCGCAACGAGCGCGAGATCAAGGCCGCCATCGATCTCGCCCGCAAGAACAGCAACGTCAACGGCGTCGTGGTCGGCAACGAGGTGATCTATCGCGGCGAGCAGAAGGTCGAAGACCTCATCGAGATGATCAAGAAGGTGAAGGGCGCGGTTCGCGTGCCCGTCACGACCGGCGAGATCTGGAACATCTGGCGCGACAATCCGGATCTCGGCTCCAACGTCGATTTCATCGCCGCCCATGTGCTGCCCTATTGGGAAAACTTCCGCTCGGACCAGGCGGTCGACCAGGCCGTAGACCGCTACAATCTGCTGCGCAACCAGTTCCCCGGCAAGCGCATCGTGATCGCCGAGTTCGGCTGGCCGAGCCAGGGCTACAACTTGCGCAATGCCGACCCCGGTCCGTTCCAGCAGGCGCTGACCCTGCGCAATTTCGTCAGCCGCGCCGAAGCGATCGGCATGGAATACAACATCGTCGAAGCGATCGATCAGCCCTGGAAATTCTTCGAAGGCGGCGTCGGTCCGTACTGGGGCATCCTCAACGCCAGCCGCGAGCCGAAATTTGCATGGACCGGCCCGGTCGAGAATCCTGATTACTGGAAGCTGATGACGATCGCGCTCCTGGTCGGCGTCCTCTTGTCGCTGCCGATCCTGCGGCTGGAGCAGCCGACCGCGCGGCAGGCGTTCCTGCTGTCGGCGACCGCCAACGGCGTCGGCGCCTGGGCCGCCACCGTGTTCGCGTTCTGGAACGGGCACTATTTCATCTTCGGCTCGGCCTTCGCGCTGACGCTCGGCATGATCCTGCTTGTTCCGCTGGTCCTCATCGCGATGGCGCGCATCGACGAGATCGCGGCCGTCGCCCTCGGCCGGCCGCCGCAGCGGCTGCTGTCCAAGGACAAGCCGGTCGAGAACGTTCCGGAAAATTACTACCCAAAAGTCTCGATCCACATCCCCGCTTATTTCGAGCCGGTCGAGATGCTGAAGCAGACGCTCGATGCGCTGTCGCGGCTGAACTATCCGAACTACGAATGCGTGGTCATCATCAACAACACGCCGGATCCCGCCTTCTGGCAGCCGATCCAGGACCATTGCCGCGCGCTCGGTGAACGCTTCAAGTTCATCAACGCCGAGAAGGTGCAAGGCTTCAAGGCCGGCGCGCTGCGCATCGCCATGGACCGCACCGCCGTCGATGCCGAGATCATCGGCATCCTCGATGCCGACTATGTCGTCGATCCCGATTGGCTGAAGGACCTCGTGCCTGCTTTCGCCGACCCCAGCGTCGGCCTCGTGCAGGCGCCGCAGGAGCATCGCGACGGCGATCTGTCGATCATGCACTACATCATGAACGGCGAATATGCCGGCTTCTTCGACATCGGCATGGTCCAGCGCAACGAGGTCGGCGCCATCATCGTGCACGGCACGATGTGCCTGATCCGCCGCGCCGCGATGGACATGGCCGGCGGCTGGTCGAGCGACACGATCTGCGAGGATTCCGATCTCGGCCTTGCGATCCAGGAGCTTGGCTGGACCACCCACTACACCCGCCACCGCTACGGCCAGGGCCTGCTCCCCGACACCTATGAGGCCTTCAAGAAGCAGCGTCACCGCTGGGCCTATGGCGGCCTCCAGATCGTCAAGAAGCACTGGCGGCACTTCCTGCCCGGCAAGAGCCGTCTGACGCGCGACCAGAAGCGCGAATATGGCCTGGGCTGGCTGAACTGGCTGGGCGCCGAAAGCCTCGGCGTGGTCGTGGCGCTGCTCAACCTCGTCTGGGTGCCGATCGTCGCCTTCGCCGACATCGCCATCCCCGACAAGATTTTGACGCTGCCCATCATCGGCGCCTTCGTCGTCTCGCTCGCGCACTTCCTGTCGATGTACCGCGCGCGCGTCGCGATCAAACCCGGACAGATGCTGGGCGCCATGATCGCCGCGATGAGCGTGCAATGGACGGTGTCGCGCGCGGTGGCGCAGGGCCTCATCACCGAGCACATCGCATTTGCGCGCACCTCCAAGGGCGGCCTGTCGAGGATGTCGATCGAGTTCCAGGCGTTCTGGGAGGCCGTGATCGGCGCCCTGCTCCTGATCGGCGCCGGCGTGCTGGTTGCCTCCAACAGTTTCAAGCAGATCACCGAGATCTACATCTTCGCCGGCGTGCTGGTGCTGCAAAGCCTGCCGTTCCTGGCCGCGGTCGCCATCGCCATCCTCGAGCTCAGCCGCATCAACTCGTTCCAGTTCTGGCGCGACAGCGCAATCCGCACCGCCGAGCTGATCGGCCTGCGCCCGGTCGCGCTGCCGACCCCGGTCGGCACGGCGCAGCCGGTGCCGAGCGAGGTGCGGCGGGAGGCAAACTGACGACCGACGGCCCCCCGGCGCGGGCAAGACCTCCGCGCCGGCAGCCATTGGCGCTGTTCGGCGTGGATAGCCGGCCGCCAATCGAGTCGAACATCTCCCCTTAAGCTGCGGAGACCCCAAGCAAATCCCCACTCCTGCCAACAGTTTCGGCATCCACCCGCACTATTGACCTCCGAAGCCACTCCCCCTACACAGCGCGGGCCGAAAGCATGATCCGGAAACAGCCGGTTTTCCCCGCGACGCCAGTTGGGCGTGGCGGCAAGTCATGCTTCTCAAATGTCCGAAGACGATGGCGATCATTCTCGAAGCCATCCCGCGGCCATGGGAGCGCGTAGCTCAGCCGGTAGAGCACGTGACTTTTAATCACGGGGTCCTGGGTTCGAGCCCCAGCGCGCTCACCAAATAAATCAATAGCTTACGCCAACTCCAAGATCGCTGGAAAATCCCCTATCTCTGCAAACGCGTAAGCAGCTTTGAGGTCGCGACGCTTCTGTCATATCAACGTGGTGATGACCGGCGGCGCCGTCGCAGCGGTCAACTATCAAGGTCCAACGGGCGGTCTCATCACAACCGGTGAACAATGCGCCTATGCCGTCGACCCGTGCGTCAAACCTCGATAGGCGCACTTCTCGCTTGCACTCGCCCTCCGGTTGCGGCAAATAAGAACTTTCACCGCGGCCCGGTCGTGATTTCCTTAGTCCGAAGTTGCGCCATGCGAACTAGTCTTAATTAGCTGACCACGCGCCATTGCCCATTTGAGACGACGGGAATATGCCGACTTCTAAAGTTGATGCCGATCTAGAACATGAAATCCGAGCTAGTTCCTCCGCCACAGCAATAAGACACTCGCGTGCGACCGAGACTCTTCTCGTCGTACTTTGCACGACTGCGCTGTGGGCGCTGGTGACAACCCTCGCTTCCGTTTCTGGATTCACCTTGGGAACGATGGACGGGTGGATCAAGAAGCTAGAATTTTCAGACATCGAAGTTTACCTGCAATTTGCGACAATCGCTCTTGGATTGTGCCTCATTGCCTTGGTCTTCCATTTGCGACGCACTGCGGCAGATTCCTATGCACCCGAAGCAGTCAGTCTTCTAGGGTCTGCCGTGATCGCCGCTTGCGTCGCATTTCTCGTCGGGCACAGCGCTGATGATAATACGCGAACCGTAGGCATTAACGGCATTCTCGCTCAAGTAGAGCGTGTCATCGACGCCGAGCAGGCAATTCGGCCTTGCGCTCGGTATGTGGTTTCTCAAAAAGATCTGCTCCTTGCCCTCGTACGAAATACAGTCCCAGCGGATCTCCCAGTCTCTCAAGACCCCAAAAACCATGATCAAGAATTGTGTTTGGCGGGATATTTCGCAAAGACACAGCAGCAGCTCGAGGGACAAACTCTTAGAGCTGCACAATGGCTCTACGTTAGGGAAGAACTCGTTTCCGCCTTGAATGTCATCGAACTCGCTGCCCATTATTCAACTCGTTCGAAAGGAGAATATCTCAAACACAAAGATGCTCAGCATCTAAAACCCGTTCTCAGCGGTCAGGAAATGCTCGAGAGGTTTATAGATGGCATAGTCGGCCCGGACCTAAGAGCATTGATGCGAGAGTACCACTCTTACTATAACGAAACGCGAGAGCAAAAACTGACACGCGAAGAACTTTGGCGAATTTGCTCGACGATTGACTGCGATGAAAAGCCACCGATGCCAACGGCAATTGTAACTCCGCGGCATTGACGGATAGCTCCTCTGAATAGGACAAGAACTAGCTCTGCTACGGATCGTGCTCGATCTGCCGTACCGGCTCTGGCCCGATTGAGCACAGATCGTGAGGGCCCGCGACAACGTGTTGCTGACCACTGTCCATCATGATGACGATGTGCAAGCCGGTCGTCGCCTTGCGATCCGCCGGCCAGAGCGCCGCCAGCCCCTAGATGAAGCTGTTAGCGTGGTCCTTGACCACCTCGTTGGGGCTATCGAGCAAGTCAGCTTCGTGCTGCCAGCGCGCGCGGCGCCGATGCAATTACGTGACAGTGCTGAACTGCGCCCTGTAAGTGAGACACGGTAATTCCCGTGACAGGCATTTCGAGGATGACCTGTGGCGGGACGAGGAAAGAACCCGCCAGTGTGAACCCGCGGCCAAGTTGACGCGAACATAATCTCCAGCGGTTTGCCTGACCTATCCTCAGCTCTCCGGAGCCGCCGTCGCAGCCGTCGCACTCAGCGGCGCGCCCCCAACCGAAACAGGCCCGACAGCTTTCGACTGCCGAACCATCCGCTTGCGCATCACTGCGGACAGTCCATAGCGCGCATGTGCTCTTCGGATGGAGGACGTGACGTCCGACATCATTACGCTTTGCAGCGTGTCGACCTTCGCGATCAGCGTCGACAGCTGCGACGATATCTTCTTCACATCGAACCGCTCGTCCGTAATGCTCTGTCGCAGCGACAGCAGCACCATTGAATCCTGCTGCAGCAGCGCCGCATTTTGCTGCAATGCCTGGTTGTTCTCTTGCAGCGAAGCCGTGTGTTGCTGCTGGGCCGACTGAATATCCGTCAGGGCGGCGACCACCGGATCCGGTTTTGGCGCGGAAGCGTCCCGGCGCGGAAGCAATTCAGCCAGGCTGCCGGCATTCAGCGGCAAAAAATCAGACGGCAATGTGTAGATGGCCGCCGCGCCGTTGATCGCCAGGGCACACACCGACAGGGCCAGAACCGATGTCCGGCTGGACCGCTTGATCGGCACTTCGGCTTCCGGTGCGGCAGGTTCGGTTGCTGCAGCTGCGAGCGCGAGCGCTGCGGGGTCGAGCTGTTCGACGAGGCCTTCTGCCTGGGATGTCGTGGTCATCTGCATTGACCTCAAGTGAGCGAGCAAGAGGAAGCCGTCGCCGGAACGTCCTCGCGACGCCCTCCTCTACGCAGCACCCACTTACACAACTGTCTAAAATTGTGGGCTTTTCTGCTTAATTCCACGTTAGCGACGTCGCCGCCCGGCAGGCCCGGCCACCCCGGCCGAATACGGGGTCCATGCGATGGAACCAGTCTTGTGGCTCCCGCTTCGAAGCGCGACAAAGCCGGGAGACAACTCCCTCAAAAGGTGTAAGATTCAGCAAAACAGGAGGGAACGGCATGTTTGAAATCAGCGGTTTCGACACGGCAGGCGTCGTCAGCCTGAAGCGGGCATCACTCGCGGCCGCCCTCAAGAAGGCCAGAGAGCTCGTCGAGGACGGCTGCTGGGACGTCCAGATCACCGATCCCACTGGCCGGGTCTACACCTCGTTTGAAGAGCAGGCCGCCTAGCCGCCTCGCCTTCGCCATTCGGATCGCGCCTCGCAACGCCTGAACGTGGTCCCAATGAAAAACCCCAGCGCCTGGTAGGGAGCGCTGGGGCGTTTTCAAAATATCAATCGGTAAAGCAATGCGGTCTTCATAGCAGCGACCGCGGAGATCGCGTGTGAACTGGTTCACACGGCTTCGCCGATTTTTCCATGATCTGCGACCGACCGCCGCTCCGCCGCAGACCGCGCCTCCGAGGGGCGCCGTCGCTGGTCGAGACCGCAACCGATCCGCGGCGGCTATCCCCCTCGCCCGACATTGGATGAGGCGTTGTTGAGCCACCGCTGCGTTGCTTCATCGCTCCAGCCGGGGACCGCGAAGTGCGCCCGAGGGTCTACGTCGACGCCGGAGCGATCGACCGCGGGATCGTGCGGATGATGTGCGTGCGTGCGATGCGCCGGCGCTGCACTCGCAGCCGTGCACAGCACAAGCAACAGCCCCAAGGTCAGAACAACGCGCATGGTACCAGCTCCAATCGAACACCGCTCCGGCCGATGTGATGCGCCGGCCGCCCTGCCGCAATCTGACGCGGCATCACAGCTCAGCGATGGAGACGTGACGGAACGCTCTTGCGGTGGCACGCGCCGACGCTCAACTCCCGCGCGCATGCCGTTGCCAATCCATTCATTTGGGAGCACGCTCTCTCCAGGCGCTCAAGACGCCGCACCGGGAGAGACGCATGAAGGAACATGGCCTGGACGGCCGCCACCGCGACAAGGATGGCGGAATCAGCAAGAAGCACGGCAACACGCTGGTCGGGACGTTGCGCAAGATCTACGGAAAGGGCTTTGCGGCCGGCTATCCGGATACGACTGAGCTCAGTGAGGTCCTGGCCCAGCTGAACGAGACGTCGCTGAGCCAGTTGCGCCGCGACCACGACACCGGGCATCTGGGGCACAAGATCGACCACGCCTCGAAGTGACGGGATTCATTTGACCGGTCCACACGTCGATGCCAGCTCCGCTGGCAGACGACGTGGCTTGGACGGGCGCCGGGGCGGTCGCCCTCGCCGCACGTACTCATCGCACTTGGTGTTTGAGCCTTTGGAAACCGGGCGCTAGGATGAGCCCTTTTACGGAGGCTCATTTTGAAACCAGTCATTTTCATCGCCGCCATCGCACTCCTTGCCTCGGCTCCCGCCCACTCGCAGCCACTCGTCGATCCGGGCAAGGTTGCGCCCGAATACCGCGAAGCGGCCGAGAAGCGGCGGGCGGAGCAGATCCGCCAGCGCGAATGCGCGCTGAAAGCGGATCTCGAGAAGGTGCTGCCGAGGGATCGCACCGCCTATCTCAACCATTGCCTGGAAATGATGGCAGCCAGGCAATAGCGGCGACATCAACGCTGGCGTCGCAGCCTGCCGCCCATCGCAGCGGGGCCGATGATGCTTGTCGCCCGCTCTCCGAACATGCTCAGCCCATCGCATCCGGTGCAGCAAGCCTGCCGTTCAATCCACTGGAGCGTTCAGGCTTTCTTCAGACATTTGGGATCAGCTGACGATCCATTTCCATCAGTCATTGTTGTCCGCGCATGAGTTTCGTCCAGATTCAGTGCACGCGGTGCAAGGGCGTGTTCCGCGATCGCGCCGGGCGATTGCAGGACGGCTATTCCAGGCAATGTCCGAGCTGCGAGGTCGTGCTGTTCTTCGCCGAGGACTCGCAGCACCCCTTCATCAAGCGCGCGATGCGCAACGCGCGCAAAGCCCGCAAGGAGCAGCACGAGGCCGAAGCGGCAAGGATCCTCACGCCACAGCCGCGTGCGACCCGGTCGAGGTCGTACGCCGGGCGCGGCCGGTCCGTGGGACGAGAGGACTAACTTACCGCCGCCGCTTCCGCGGAAACAGCCGGTCGCGGATATAGCGCGAGGTCGGCGTCAGGCGGATACCGCGCGGCTTCTGCCAGGCGGCGCGGTCGATCTCCTTCTTGTCGCCGATCGCCAGCCTGCCCTTGGCGCCCTTGGCGATGAAGATCGCGTCACTCATCTTGCGGCCAGAGCGCTTGTTTCTGGCCTTCACTTCCTTCCAGAGGCTGATCCTGCCGAGCTTCAGCTTGGGCAGTTCCTCCTTGATCTCCCGCCGCAGGCAATCCTTCTCGGACTCGCGCGCACGCTTGCGGCCGCCCGGGAACATCCACAGGCCGTCCGATCGACGTCTGACCAACAATACCTTGCCGCGCTTGGCGGCAACCAGCTTGGAAGACTTCGCCATCGCTGCCGTAATCGAAAAACAGAATCGCGCCAATGGTAACTTGTCTAGTCGAATAGACAAGTTCGGCACACGAACTGATCACAGGACGCTGCCGCCAGGACGCCGTGCGATCCGGTGGCAGATCGCGCCGTTCGGGCATCGAGGCGAGCTCAGCCTGCCCCCGCCCCCGCCCGGTCCTCCGTCCTGATCCAGGCCATCATCATCTCCCAGGCCACCGACAGGATGATCGGCCCGATGAACAGGCCGACGATGCCGTGGGCGAGCGTGCCGCCGATCACGCCGACAAAGATCACGATGGTCGGCGTGGTCAGGCCACGCCCCATCACCAGCGGCTTCAGCATGGTGTCGAGGAAGCCGACGAGGACGAGAAACACGGTGAGCAGCAGCGCCGTGGTGACGTCCTTGGCGGTCCAGATCCAGACGATGACAGGCAGCAGCACGAGGAAGGCACCGATCTGCACGATCGAGAGCAGCAGCACGATGAAGGCGAGCAGGCCGGCGCTCGGCACAGCCGCCAGCTTGAAGCCGATGCCGGCGAGCAGCGCCTGCACGATCGCGACGCCGATCACGCCCTGCGCCACCGCGCGAATGGTCGCACCAGCGAGCCCCAGGAAATGCTCGCTCTGCTCGGGCACGATGCGAAACAGGAAGCCGCGGCCGGCGGCGACCAGCCGCGGCCCGTGCGGAAGCAGGAAGCCGGCGACGAACACCGAGACCAGAAACTGGAGCGTGCCGAGGCTGGCATCGCCTGCAAGCGACAGCAGTGGACCTGCCAGCGGCTGGAGATAGGGCGCAACCTCGCGCAGCACCGCGCGAATGTTGCTGTAGGCCTGATCCCAGAGATCGTAGAGCGTTGGGCCGATAACCGGCCAGGACTTAATCTGCTCCGGCGCCGACTGGAGCGCGAGATCGCCGGTGCCGAGCTGGTGCGCCAGCTCCCGCGCGCCGTCCACCGCGCTCAGGCCGAGCCAGGTCGCCGGACCGAGGACAATGCCGAGCGTGATCAGGGTGAGGATAACTGCCGCGGTCTTGGGCCGGCCGCCGAGCATCTTGGCGACCCAGCTGAAGGCCGGGTAGAACGCGACCGCAAGCACGCCGCTCCAGGCCAGGATCGGCACGAACGGGCGGATGATCAGGAGGGTCCAGATGATCAGCAGGGCCAGCAGGCCGAGCCGGATTACGAGCTGGATGATGTCCTCTCCCGTGAGGAGCTGACGGAGGCTTTTCACGGGCACGACCTTCCTTGCGGCATCGAGGCGGGTTCCGGCGCTGGCGCGGCCTTGGGTTATTGCCAGCCACGCATCTCGCGTCAAGACGACCAATCCGCCCCGTCGTCCCCCTGGTGCGCGGCGGCTGAAATGATCCGAGAATGCTGCCCTGACCGTCGCAGTGGAATGCCTGCGCCCCTTACCGGCTCTCGGCTGCAATGATCGCCGCACCGGTCACGATAGCAGCGCCAACGACCACCGCCGCCGCCAGGCTACCGACCGACGGGCCTCGTCCAACGAAGCCGGGCCTCGGACCTGTCGCAATCCCGCCGCCGGGACCGCCAAAATGCGGGCCAATGGCAGCTGCGCTGCCGAAATGGCCACTGCCGAGCCCACCACCTCCGTTCGTCGCTGGAGCGCCGCCGAAGTGCCCCCCGCCAATTCCGCCCGAGGAGCCAACGCTGCCCGTTGGTGCGGCGCTTGCGGCGAAAGGGCCGTTCGTAAAGGAGTGCAGCGGCTGAGCTTGAGCCGATGGTTCAATTGATACCGCAAACGTCGCCGTAGCGACGAGCAGCAGGATGAACTTCTTCATGGCAGTTCTCTCTCGTTGTGGTCATTCGCGGCTACTCCGCGCACGAGAGACGCTACGTCGAGCACGACGTCTGCGATGTGTCTCGCATCACACAGGACTGCCACGACGCGAGAGCAAGCCCCCCGCTAGAAGTGGTAGTTCACGCCGACCGTTCCGGTCTGGATGTTCAGCTTCACATTGGCCGGTGTCGCCGCCAGATTGCCTGTCGTCACCGGCTGCTCGGTGATCGCGCCGAAGCCCATGTAGTTGTACTCGGCCCTCACCGACCAGTTCGGCATGAACATCCATTCCACGCCGCCGCCGGCGAGCCAGCCGGTGCGGTTGAAGCTGCCCGAGGCGGAGCCGGCGAGCGGGCCGGCAAGTCCGTTATTGGCGCTGTACCTGTCGCGCGTGAAGGCCGCGCCGCCCTTGGCGTAGAGCAGCACGCGGTCGAAGGCGACGCCGAAACGGCCGGCAACCGTCGCGATATAGTCGTTCTTGAGCGACAGGTTGAAGCCGGCGCCGCCCCCGAACGGACCGCCGGTGTTCAACGTGACGCTGGACCAGGCGCCGGTGCCCTCGAGGCCCACCACGACATTGCTGATCTGGTAGTTGCCGCCGATCTGGCCGCCGACGATGCCGCCGCCGGCCGTGACCGAACTCCAGGTGGCAGCCGGATCGGTCGGGTCGATGCCGGTCCATTTGCTCCAGGCGCCGCCGCCATGCGCGCCGATGTAGAAGCCGGTCCAGCTGAACAACGCAGCCGCCACCGGCGCCTTCACGACAGGCGCGGGTGCGATGATATCCGCGGCAAATGCCGGCGTCGCCAGCGACAGCAGCGCAGCTGCCAAAACCAGTTTCTTCCCCATGACCTCACCCCCAACTTGCCCGCCTTCCGACTGAGGCGACGAGGTGAAATCTAGCTGCCGGATCAGGAGCGCGCTTGGACCCGTCGGCGGAGCGATTTGGACTGACCGGCGCTCGCCGGAGCTGGGAAAATCCTGCAATGCCCGCGCCCGGAGGCCCGGTTTGGCTAACGGCGATTAACCGGATTTCCCTTGGCCGGTTTACGCCGATGCAAATGCCCGCGCCTACCGTGGATCGAGGTCCCAACAAACATTCCGTGCAATGGCCAACAGCATCTGGACGATCGAGGAATTCACCTGCAGCGGTTGCAGCATGAACTACACCGCGACAAGGGAAGAGCACAGCGAGACGCATGCCGGCAGCTTCAAGTGCAGCATCTGCAGCGGGGTGGTTCACAGCTGGTCCGGCAAGCACCACTTTTTCGGCTGGCGTGCGGTGAAGACCAAGCCACCGGTGTTCGGACGCCGCTGGGCTGGTGTGGAGTGGTAGGCTGAGGCCGGTCCCGGTGCTGTAGATGGGGTAACGGGCCCCCCGGCCTTCCATCCAAGCCGCGCTCGCTACGGCGCAATTTGATGGCGCGCGTCGCG
>NZ_JBXAPO010000012.1:0-66874 GCF_058804065.1 Bradyrhizobium sp. GW821-FHT13H05
ACGCTGCCGCGTCCACCGCAAGCCCGGCTCGCATATCGTGACGACGTACGATCGCCCCTCAAGGATGAGCCGGGATGAGCGATACATACGACAAATCCGAATTTCGGTAAAGTGGAATATTTTTATGGGGAGGGGTTGACGGGGTGGGCAGCAAATTGGATCATTGGATCGCAATGGGCAATTGCAGTCTCCGCCCTCAAGCCCGCTTCATGAGGCCGGTCACAATAAGCTCGCAGGATGGTTCGAGCGAAGCGAAACTACAGCTTCAATGATAAAGGGTTTTGATTTCGCCAAAGCTCAAGAAAGCCTACGCACTGTCTGCGATCCTGACCGTAGCCCGCAGGATGGGTAGAGCGCAGCGAAACCCATCCTACGCGCTTAACTAACGCGGCCGAGTTACGGTGACCGTGCGCTCAGTTGAGCCGCCCCCTTTCCAGGAAGCCTCGCAGATCGAGGAAACGACGCCAGAGTCTCAGAGCTGGATCGATAGCGGCGGCGTGTGAATTAAATGCACCGTGGTCACGGCAATCGCCGAAACGGCCATGTCAAACCTCACTAATTGCTTGAGGCGCCAACCAACAGAGTATCCAGCCAAAACAAGACGGCACCGACTGCCACGACCGCGGCGAGAGCGAGCATCAAGCGGATGATTTGCCGATTGTACGCGTGAAATTCCTTTGAGAGTTCGCTCGCCAGCGGGCGCCGGAGCGTCAGCACGCCGCGCCATTCCGGCAATTCTCCGGCTCTCAGAAATGCCAGACGGACTGTCATTGCCACGAGCACGACCGCGCATGCCCAATCCGCGAAGATCAGGACGCGAAGCAGGTCATGCAACACCTCGTGAAGTGCGGACATGCGAAGCTCGGGGAATTGGTAGCGGGAGAGCGCTACCACTTTTCCCCACGTGGGTCGAATCCGCGATATTTCCTCCGATCGTCCGCTTGAACACCGAAGCTTGCCGGATGGTGGATTCTGCCGTGCACCCCAGGCTTATCGCATATGACAGCAGAAGCCTGCCGGATGAGCTCGGCCTGCATGGTTCGAGACGCCCGCTTGGCGGGCTCCTCACCATGAGGGTCTAATATCTCGTCGCAAAGCGCGACCTCATCCTGAGGGCCCGCCGTAGGCGGGCGTCTCGAAGGATGGGCCGCAGGCAAGCTGCTCGCCACGTTTTTCTTCATATGCGATAGCCCTGCCGCACATCGGCCCCCCCGACGGCAACATCAATGGGATCGGCTCGCTCAGTCGTACTGAGACGTGTGCGAGCTGCCGCGGCTCGCCGCGCTTTCCGCAACCGCCGGCCGGGATGCGGGCGCGGCCTCGGCTGCTTTCGGGAGTGTCAGCGTCTCGGTCAGCTCACCGCGCGCCATCGTCACCTCGCCGCGATGCACCGCGCGAAGTCGCCAGCCCTGATAGTCTCCGTCGAGCTTCAGGCGCAGCGTGGCCTTGGTCGCCGGGTCGACGAAAATCCCGACGCTCTGGTCGCTGCCGACGACGGTTCCGACCAGCACGAGCCGCAGCTCGGCCGGCGGCGGGCTCGGCGGCATGGGCGGCGCTTTCGACGCGGGCACCGAAACCACTGATGGTGGCGGCCGCCGCGAGGCCGAGAAGATCGGCCGCTCGTTGGTATCCGACAGCATCGCGAGCGGAACGGCCCAGAGTGGGTTGCCGCGCATCGCCTCCCGCCTGACGGGAGACCGCGATGGCGCCGCAGGATCGTGGGCCGGTACTGACGTCGCGGGCGGCTCCCAGAGCGGGCGGCTGGACGCGGGCTCCGTGAAGCCTGGTACGTCGACATCCGAAAAATCCGCCGGCAGCGCCGAGGTCGAGGCGGACACACCGAGCAAAGGCGCCAGCACGCATGCGAGCCGTACCGATATCCGCCGCGCCGCCTGAGACGGCCCTCTCATGTCCTTCGTCATCGGCCAGTCGACAGCAACGCGCAAGATTCTCGGGTCGAAAAAAGCCGGCGCCCGCGGATGCAAGCCAAGCCGGGCTTGTCAGGCAGCGGTCGCCCAGGGAAGCAAGCTTATCGGTTGCCGATGTGACATTGGTGCGAAGCGACGGTCACCTCCCCCGATGTTTCCACGGCCTGCTGCGAGCCCGGCGCTGTGCGACCCTCGATCTCCGTCCGGTGCCAGTATGATATTGTTGCCACATCGTCATACTCAGCTGCTATAACGCGGCCTTGCTGGACTGGGTGGCGGTGCGGAGACGTGGTGGTGCGTGGGGCCTTGTTGCGGATGTTTTCCGCCGCCGCATCGTCCGCCCTGTGCGCGCTTCCGGCCGCGGCCCAGGAGCGTAGCGCGAGCGCCTCCGCCGAGCTGCCACCTGTCACCGTTGCGGCGCCGGACGATCAGCATCCCAAGCAGCTCGCCCGCAAACGGCCGCCGAAAGGCAGCGATCCGCGCCATCGGCCCGCCGCGCGGACGGACAACCCGGCCGAGGGCGGCGCCGCCGCCGCTGCGGCGTCCGCCGGCACGTCCACCCTGCAGCCGGGCGCCGCCAGCGCGATCCGCATCAGCGGCGGCGAGGTCAACGCGGTGCCGTTCTCGCGGCCCGGCGAGGCGCTGGAAGTGGTGCCGGGCCTGATCGTCACGCAGCACTCCGGCGAGGGCAAAGCCAACCAGTACTTTTTGCGCGGTTTCAATCTCGACCACGGCACCGATCTCGCGATCAGTGTCGACGGCATGCCCGTCAACATGCCGACCCACGGGCATGGGCAGGGCTACGCCGACATCAATTTCCTGATCCCCGAGCTGATCCAGTCGGTCGATGTCCGCAAGGGACCGTATTTCGCCGACCAGGGTGATTTTGCCTCGGCCGGCGCCGTGGCGATCGACTATGTCAACAAGCTGCCGCACGACATCGCGGAGATGAGCTTCGGCAGTTTCGGCTATCGCCGCGCATTGGCGGCGGGATCGACCGCCGTGGGTGCCGGCACGCTGCTGACGGCGATCGAAGCGAACAAGTATGACGGACCGTGGGACGTGCCGGACGATGTCCGCAAGCTGAACGGCGTGCTGCGCTACAGCCAGGGCACCGCGACCGACGGCCTGACGCTGACGGCGATGGCTTATTCCAACGGCTGGAACGCGACCGACCAGGTCCCGCAACGCGCGATCGATCAGGGCCTGATCAACCGTCTCGGCACGCTCGATCCGACCGATGGCGGCACCTCCAGCCGGTTCAGCCTGTCGAGCAACTGGGCGCAATCGAGCGCCTACGGACAGACCCATGTCAGCGCCTATGTCGTGCGCTCCGACCTGCGGCTGTTCAACGATTTCACCTACTTGCTCGACAACCCCGTCAATGGCGACCAGTTCAGCCAGCTCGACGCTCGGACCCTCGGCGGCGTTGACGCGCGGCATACGTTCGACTGGCGCTTTGCCGGCCTGGAATCGCAAACCCGTGTCGGCATGCAGAGCCGCTATGACGACATCCATGTCGGCCTGTTCAAGACCGAGCAGCGCACATGGCTCTCGACCGTGCGCGATGACCGCGTGCAGGAGGGCAATATCGGCCTCTGGAGCGACACGACCACGCGCTGGACCGACTGGCTGCGCACCACGGTCGGCATCCGCGAGGATTTTTTCGCCGGACACGTCGTCAGCGATACACTGCAGAATTCGGGCAACGCACAGGCGTCGATGGCGAGCCCGAAGGCCGGTCTCGTGCTCGGCCCCTGGTACAAGACCGAGTTCTACGGCAATGCCGGCTACGGCCTGCACAGCAACGATATCCGCGGTGCGACCATCGCCGTCGATCCCAACGACAAGATGACCCCACTCGACCGCGTGCCGCTGCTGGTGCGCTCGCGCGGCGCCGAACTCGGCATCCGCACCAAAGTGATCGAGGGTCTCACCAGCTCGCTGGCCGTGTTCGTGCTCGATTTCGACTCGGAGCTGCTGTTCGTCGGGGACGCCGGCACCACCGAGCCGAGCCGGCCCAGCCGCCGCGTCGGCATGGAGTGGACGAACCAGTACAGGCCGTTGCCGTGGCTGACGGTGGATCTCGACGTCGCCCAGACCCACGCGCGCTTTACCGATTACGACCCCGCCGGGGCCCGCATTCCGGGCGCACCGGCGTGGGTGGCGAGCAGCGCGATTACGCTGGGCGGCAACACCGGCTGGTTCGGCGCGCTCAAGGCACGCTATTTCGGTCCGCGTCCTCTCATTGAAGATGACAGCGTGCGTTCGCGATCGTCGCTGATCTTCAATGCGCGCGCCGGCTACAGTTTCGACAATGGCCTGCGGGTGCAGCTCGACGTGCTCAACCTCTTCAACGCCCAGACCAACCAGATCGAATATTATTATCTGTCGCGCCTGCCGGGAGAGCCGATCGACGGCGTCGCTGATCGTCACGTCCATCCGGCCGAGCCGCTCGCGGTGCGGCTGACAGTGGCGGCACGATTCTGATCGCAGCAGAGCTTGCGGCGTCACCGGCGCAACGCCGACCGGCGCCAAGGCAACCGGCACCGACTGGCCGTCACAAATCCTGAAAAAATCTGACATGAAACGGATGCTTCTGTCGGCAGAGACCCCGAACGGCTGGATGCGTTCGCGGCAGGAGTGAGGAATGCAATCTGAGCCTGATAGCGCCGCGATCGCTTCGGCAGACCGGTTCACGCAGGTGATCGAGGACGAGGCCGCACCGGCGCGCGCTCGCCCGGCTGCAAGCCG
Organism: Bradyrhizobium sp. GW821-FHT13H05; assembly: GCF_058804065.1. Taxonomy (NCBI): domain Bacteria; kingdom Pseudomonadati; phylum Pseudomonadota; class Alphaproteobacteria; order Hyphomicrobiales; family Nitrobacteraceae; genus Bradyrhizobium; species Bradyrhizobium sp. GW821-FHT13H05. The sequence continues at coordinate 4,683 of NZ_JBXAPO010000012.1, forward strand.
CGCCTGGGCGCTCGTGCCGATCGTGACCGCGTCGGGCTTTGCGGGCCTCGGCTACGAGATCGTGTGGACGCGCCAGTTGAGCCTCGCGCTGGGCACCGAGATGATGGCGGTGCTCGGTGTCATTGCCGGGTTCTTCGGCGGCCTGGCTCTGGGCGCCTTCGCGCTCGATCGCCTGATCCGCCGTTCGACATCGCCATGGCGCGTCTATGCGATGCTTGAAGCCGTCATCGCCGTCTGGGGCCTGATCTGCGTCTGGCTTCTGCCGGCGGCCGGCCGGGCGCTGGCCCCGCTGCTCGGCACCGAACCATCGGCTGCCCTGCTCTGGGCCGGCAGCCTGGCGCTGCCGACCCTCGTGCTGCTGCCGGCAACGATGGCCATGGGCGGGACCCTGGCCGCGCTGGAACGGATGATGCGGGACGCCCGCGGCGAGCGCCACGTCACGGCCGGTGTCTACGGGGCGAATACGGCCGGAGCTTTGGCCGGCACGCTCGCCTCGACGTTCCTTCTGATCCCGGCGCTCGGATTTTCGGGAACGCTGCTCTGCCTCGCCGGCGTCAACGCGTTCTGCGCGCTGGCCGCGCTCGCACTCGGATCGGCGGCGGGCAAGACTCCTGCCGACGAGCGGCGGCCGGAGCGACTTCGCGACGTGCGGCTCACCATCACCTTGTTCGCCACGGGCCTGCTCGGAATCGCCTTCGAGGTGCTCGTGGTCCGGCTCGCCGCGCAGGTGATGGAGGATACTGTCTACACATTCGCTGGACTGCTGGCCGCCTATCTGCTCGGCACCGCAGCCGGGAGCCTGCTCTGGCAGCGGACCGGGCGCGATGCGAATGACGCAAATCTCCGCGGCCTGCTCGCCGCAACGGCGCTTGCCTGCATCGCGACCGCGGCACTTGCGCCTTATGTCGGCCGCCTGGTCGAGACCACAGCCTTTGCGGACGTCTTCGGTGAACTGGCCGTGGCGATCGCATTGTTCCTGGTGCCCGCGACCGCAATGGGCGCATTGTTCGGCCTGCTGGCGCAACGGGTGAGCGATCAGCGCGGCTCGGTCGGTGCGGCGGTCGGCATCAACAGTCTTGGCGCCTGCATCGCGCCGCTGATCGCGGCGCAATTTCTGATTCCCGCCCTTGGCGCATGGACGGCATTGCTTGCCGTTGCGCTCGGCTATCTGCTGCTGCTGCCACCCGGCCGATCGGCGCTGCTGTGGTCCGCCGCCCCGGCGCTCGCCGCGCTCGTCCTGTGGCTCAATCCCGCGCCATCGTTGACGCGCGTACCGCCAGGCGGCGCGCTGCTTGCAGTCCGTGAAGGGCCGATGGCGACGGCGAGCGTCGTCGACGACGACGCAGGCACGCGCTACCTCGAGGTCAACGGGCACTTCCGCATGGGCGGAACGAGTTCAACGCGATCCGACTACCGGCAGGCGATGCTGCCACTGCTGCTTCACGCCGCTCCGCATCGGGCCTTGTTCCTCGGCATCGGCACCGGCGCCACCCTGGTCGGCGGCGCGCAGATGCCTGGTGTCAGCGCGCAGGGTGTCGAACTCTCCCGCGAAGTGGTGGATCTCCTGCCCTGGTTCGTCAATCCGCCGCCGGCTTCCGCGCCGCGGGTGACCGTGGCGGATGCCCGCCGCTACGTCGCTGCGGATATCGGCCAACACGACGTGATCATCGCCGACCTGTTTCATCCCGCGCTCGACGGCAGCGGCGCGCTCTATACTGTGGAGCATTTCGCGGCCGTGAAACGCCGCCTGGCGCCCGCAGGCATCTTCTGCCAATGGCTGCCGCTGTACCAGCTCGATATGCCCTCGCTGCGCGCCATCGTGCGCGGCTTTCTCGACGTCTATCCCGACGGCTCGGCCTGGCTCAATCACTACAGCGTCCGCACCCCGATGCTTGCGCTCATCGGAACGCGGGACGGTGGCCAGCTCGATACCGAGGCACTGGCTGCGCGGCTGCGCGATGCCGCGATCGGACCCGTCGTTCGCCCGCTCGGGTTCGAGACGCCGATCGATCTCCTCGGCCAGTATCTTGCAGGCCCGCGCGCGCTCTCCGCATTCGTCGGCGACGGCCCGCGCAACACGGATGATTATCCCTTCGTGACGTTCGATGCGCGGCGAAATGTCCGTGCACTCACGGCAGCCCCCTGGTCATTGCTGCTCGCCGTCACGAAAGACATGCAGCCGGATTCGAATGAACTCCTCGCGCACGCAGCCGAGCGCAACGCGCTGGGCGCGCGTCTCAATGCCTATTGGGCTGCGCGCAACCGCTTTCTCGAAGCTGGAGCGTCCTTGCCGGGCGATCCGCGCGGAGCAGCCTTGATCGAAGCAGCATCGCCGGGCCTGATCGACGCGCTTCGCCTGAGCGCCGAGTTCGATCCGGCCTATGGGCCGCTGATGGGGATGGCGAGATCCCTGCTCGGCTCGGACCGCGCGGCGGCCGCACGCCTGCTGCGCAGGATCAATGAGGCGGCGCCGTCGCGTGGCGAGGCAAGGGACCTGCTGCTTGGTGAATTCGGCCTGAGAAACCAATGATCCGCCGGCCTCACGGCGCAAAATTGATGCGATAGCCCCAGCAGTCCAGATGATCCGGGATCGCGTTGAAGGCGATCGTGATCCGCTGCCCGCCCTGATTCCTCGGCACCTCGTGGTAGAGGTAGCTCGGAAACAGTACGAGATCGCCGGGCTCGGCCTCCGGCAGAACGTACTTGCCCGCATTGAAGGGCCCGATGGCGGCGCCTCGCGTGTGATGCCGGAACGAGAAGTCAAAACCGCCGGGCGGTCGCACGAAGACCGTCTTGCAGGCCGCATGCGAGGGCGTCAGATAAATAATGCCCGAGACAAAACTGTTGGCGTGGGAATGCAGTGTCTGGTTGCCGCCGGTCTCGAGCATGTTGGTCCACATCTCCTTGACGGTCCAGCGCAGCTCTTCGCCGAACAGCAGCACGCCGAAATCGACCAGCTTCGGCACGGCAAGCTCGGCGATCTGGCGGAACAGCTCGTTGTCGCGGGGATCGGCAACTTCGGTGTGGAACAGTTGGCCCGAGCGCAGATTGCCTTCGACGCGGGTGTCCCGGATCGCGGCCACGGCGGCTTCGTTCAGCGAGGGTGGAAGCAACCCGGGCGAGCGCAGCAGGGGAATCGGGAAAAGCGGCTCGATCTGATCCATGTCGCAACGTCACCCTGTTCTTGAAACGCGCGCAGACAATGCGCGGGCAAAGATGACGCCGCGATGACAGCGTGCAGGATCTCCAAAACGCTCCGATCCTGCTACTCGTCGGGCCCGAGCACTTTCAGCGTCTCGCCTGGCCGCAGCTCGTGGCGCCGTTCGCGCACCTCGTCAGACGCACGCGCGGCCATTTCGAGGCATTCGTCGAACTCGCCGTTGCCGGCTTCAGCCATGGCCTGCTGGAGGTGCCGTTCGGCAAAGTAGCGGGAGAGATGGTCGGGCGGCAGACCCGCGGCCAACGCGCGCGCGGCCGCGACCGCAGCGTTGCAGTCGTCCCGGGTGGGTTCGTCCGTGGCGGGTACGGCAGCACCAAATGCGGCCACACCGCAGCCAAGGCCCGCGAAAAGGCTCAGTGCGCAGACGGTGATGCGAAACAGATACATCGAAGGCATGCTGGCGGGATCAGTCATTTCCAAACGAGCGCGGCGGGACACATCGCACGATGCGTCCCGCCGGATGGCCTCACATCACATCAGTGATGGTCGTGATGATGATGATCGTCGTGATCGTGATCGTTGTCAGCCCGCTGCCCGAGCCGGCGCGCCAGCTCGGCGTTGGTCTCGACCAGGAGCCTCGGCGAGCCTTCAAGCCGCACAAAGATCGGATTGGCGTAGAACCAGACGTTCGAATAGGCCTGAACGTCGTGGGTCACCTTCTTGGCGCCATTCACCGTCTCCAGATGTGCCGGGCACGCCGGATCCGTACAGCTGACCTGTGCGTTGTTGGCATCGAGCAGCGGATTGCCGGCGGTATCGGAGACGTTCGGGGTGCCGTTCGGAATGTTGGTTCCACGCGCACGGATGTAGAACGGCCTGGTGCCTGCGGTGAACGTCGTCGTGAACCGCAGGCGCACGCCGTCACGGTCTCCCCGATGCTCACGCTTCATCTGCGTCGCGGGGATCTGCCGGGCGATGGTTGCCGACGGATTGTACACGATCGCCGCGCCGGCCGTGCCCGCGGCATTCGCCACCGCATAGTTGGGCGCGTCAGGCGCAACGACGCCCGTGATCTGGCCGGTGATGAGATCGACGTGGTCGAGCGCCGGCTTGTTGAGCGGTTGCTTGATGCCCACCGGCAACAGCAGCGGGTTGTCGAAGCTGTAGGGGCTGTTGTTCTCGTTCGGAACGGTCAGCTCCATCTCGACCGTGATCTTTTCGCCGGGCCTCACGACCAGCGTCTCGCCCATGGTCTTCCAGTCGTCGCCGCGCGCCTTGGCACGGAACACCATATCCGGGCCGATCAGATCCGCATTGACCGAGTACGAGTTGCCCGAACGCATGCCGTCGATGACGTGCTGCGACGAGAACCGTCCGGCATTCGGAACATAGAGCTTGGTGTACTCGCCGGGGATGAAATCGGCGGTCGTGAAGGAGTCGCGCGCACCACCCGCACCGCGGCTGTGCCAGTCGGAGCTCACATACATGAAGAAGTTGCGGCCTTCGCCGAGCAGTCCGTCCCACAGGCCGCCGACCTTCGCGGTGTAAATGCCGCTCATGCCGTAGGTGCCGCCGCCGACCGCGCTGGGGGTGTACGAGCCGGAACCGCCGCTGGCGCCGCCTTCGGCGAAGTGACCGGGGGATTCGATGCCGAACGCAACCGTCGGGCCCGCGTTGTTGAAGTCGCGGAAATGCTCGATGTTGTAGCCCTTGTTGGCGCTCGCACTGAACGGCCCCTGGCGTTCGGTGTGAGTCGGGATGATGTAGGACTGCAGCGGATAGTTGGTCTGCAACCACTTGACGCCCGTGAGCGCCTTCTGGTGGCCCGCCGTGCCCGTGTTGTTGACGTTGTCCTTGCCCGGCCAGAGCTGATTGCCACCGGCGTCGATGACGGGACCAATCGCGTCGGTGTCGGCGCGGTCGAAACGGTATTCGAACTCCGCCATCTTGTCCGCGTTGCCAGTCCCCTTGCGCGGGTGCTGCCCGGTGATGACGGCGACGTCGACGTGTTCATGGCCGGGTGCGATCCACTCGAGACCCTCGATCAGCACCTTGTCGTACTTCGCCGAGCGATCGACGATGGTCGGATACTCGACCTCGCGGATCGACTGCCAGCGCCACATCTGTGCGCCGGTGCCGGTGCCGTTCGGGGTGCCCTTCAGGCTGCTGATCGTGATCCCGTCGATGGTCTGGCCGAGCGTCTGGCTCCAGGTCGTGGTGGTTTGCCCCGGAAGTTTGGCGCTGGTGTCGCTGAAGCGGCAGTCGCGGTTGCCGGAACCGCCGTGGTTGCCGAGCGTGAACCAGTCGAGGTCGAAATTATTTCCGCCAGCGGACGCGGTGCCGCGCCCAACCGCGCGGTCGATCGTGTAGCCGGCGGCAACCGAACCGTCCGTGCAGGTATTATGATTGTGCATGTCGCCGGCGACATATGGATTGCCGCGGCGCTCGTCGTGCCCAAAGCCCTCGGCTGCCGCGCTCTGCGTCAGCGCCAGGGATGCCGATGCGGCGGTCAACAGGATCGTCTTGCCAGATGGAAACATCTATCGCCCTCATTCAAGTCGGATATCGCGAAACAGCAGAGCCCCTGGGAGTCAAAGACATTTGCCCAACCGCGTGAACGGCCTCCCTGCGCGTCGCGATAGTGACCAGAGTTCCGATACAGCTTCGTGAAAGATTTGTGTTCAGCGGTCGCAGGTGCGCGTTGTCCGTGCGGCATCTTGTCTCTTGCATTTGTCCATTGCATTTTCGCCCGCCGTGTGAGCGATAGACGATGGCAGACGAAATGCTCTGTCACGCGAAACGACGCGGCGTCGTGCTGCGAGAATTTGTGACAACCGTATGTCAATGCCAGCTACACCAGTTGAAGTGCAGGCCTTTCCAACATCGCGCACCGGAGATTCGGACCCGAGCGCCGATGTCGTACGTGGCACGACGGAGCCTTCGCGTTCCCTCGTCTCGGTGCTCGCGCGGCTCTTGCGCGAACCCTTGCTGCACTTCTCCTTGCTCGGAGCGATCATCTTCGGCATCGACGCCTTGCTGCATCCGCCGGCCAAGGACGAAAAGGTCATCACGGTCACCAAGGCGATGCGTCAGTCCTTCATCGACAATTTCGACGAGGACAAGGAGCGCGCTCCTTCCGACGCACAGCTCCAGAAAATGATCGACAGCTGGGTCGCGAGCGAAATCCTCTACCGCGAAGGCAAGGCGCTTGCCGTGGACCGCGGCGACGAGACGATCCGCGATCGGATCGCCTACAAGATGCAATTGCTGATCTTCGACCAGATCCGCGTCCCGCGCCCCTCGGACGAGCAATTGCAGGCGTGGTTTGCGGAGAACCATGTTCGCTTCGACGAGCCGGAGCGCGTGTCGTTCTACATCACCCCGCCGACGGATCAGGCCACGGCGCAACGCCAGCTCGAGGACATCGTCCAGCAGCGCGAATCCGAGGAGCTGCAGAATCTCACGCGCGCGATCCTGGCCCGGCCGGTCGCGAGTCTCGCGGCGTCCTTCGGTGAAGATTTCCGTGATGGACTGCTGAAGATGCCGGAGGGAGAATGGAGGCTGCTGCAGTCCAGGGACGGCTGGCACGTCGCTCGGCTGGATTCCCGGCGGCCGGGAAATCTTGCCAGCCTCGACAAGGTTCGCGATGAGGCTGCCAGGATCTGGCACACGGAGGAGACCCGCAAACTGGCCTGGGAAGCGGTCAAGCGGCTCAAGGCATCCTACCAAGTGCGGTCCGAGCCGTGAGCGCGATCCGATATTTGCGATTGACGCTGCTGGCGCTGACGCTTGCCCTCGCCGCGCTCATCCGGCCTTCGGCACTCGATGCGCATGAAGCGGCGATGGGCGTGCTGGAATTCCGCGAGGTCCGTCCCGGCGCATTTGTCGGCCGCTGGAGCATCGAGCCCTCGATCGGCGCCTCGCGGGTCGATCTGCGGATGCCGTCCCACTGCTTTCTCCGCCTGCCCGAGATGAATTGCGGCCAGAAGGGGCTGGTCGGTCCGATCACCATCCCCAATCTCGGCTCCAACATGTCGGTCGTCCTGATCAAGGTCATCCCGATCGAAGGCGAGCCGCGCAGCTACACGATCTCGACGGCCAATCCCGTTGTCACCGTCCTCGGCACCGACGCCCCGACGCTCGAGGCGTGGATCGAACTGGCCAAGACCTATGTGAACTACGGAATCGACCACATTCTGCTCGGCGCCGATCACCTGCTGTTCGTGCTGGGCCTGATCTGGATCGTCGGCGGCGGCTGGCGTCTGGTGAAGACGATCACGGCCTTCACGATCGGACATAGCGCCTCGCTTGCCGCAGCGGCTTTCGGCGTGATCGGCGTGCCGGAACGCCCGCTCAACGCCTGCATCGCATTGAGCATCGCGTTCGTCGGAGTGGAAATCGTCAAGCAGCAGCGCGGCGAGATCGGACTCACCGCCCGCTATCCCTGGGTCGTGGCGTTCACCTTCGGCCTGGTTCACGGCATCGGCTTCGCGAGCGCCCTGGCGGGACTTGGGCTCGAACGCCGGCTCCTTCCCGCAGCGCTGCTGTTCTTCAATATCGGCGTGGAGATCGGACAGCTTGCCTTCGTGCTGCTCGTGCTCGCGTTGATCCAGGCGCATCGACGACTTGATGCCGTCGTGCCGCGCTGGGGCGAGGCGCTCCCGGCCTATCTCATCGGGTCGGTGTCGATGTTCTGGTTCTTCGGCCGCCTGGCGCGCGTGTTCGCGGTGATCTGAGCGAGAGTCGTCCACAATGTCCTTACGCATCCCCCGAGCCCTCACGACCGCGATCGTCTTGTTCGCACTGACGCAACCGGCTCTCGCGCATGAACAAGCTGGCGTGGCGGGCGGCCTCGTCAGCGGCCTGCTCCATCCGGTCACGGGAATCGATCATCTGATCGCAATGGTGGCCGTCGGGATCTGGGGCGCGCAGCTCGGCGCCCCCGCAATCTGGATCCTGCCGATCACCTTCCCGCTTGTCATGGCGGTCGGCGGGGTGCTGGGCGTGCTGCATGTCCCGCTTCCGATGCCGGAGCTGATGATTGCCGCCTCCGCCGTGATCCTGGGGGTTGCCGTTGCCGCCCGGCTGCGGCTTCCCTTTCCCGCTGCCGCCCTCGTCGTTGCGATCTTTGCGATCTTTCACGGCCATGCGCACGGAGCCGAACTTCCGCGCGCGGCAAATGCGCTGGCCTATGGGGTTGGCTTCGTCACCGCCACCGGCCTCCTGCACCTGTTCGGCATCGTGATCGGCACGCTGACGCGCTGGCCCGCCGGCGAGCGCGTCATTCAGGGACTTGGGGCCGGCATCGCGGGAATTGGTTGCTATTTCCTCGCTCAGGGCATCGGAGCCCTCGCATGAAGCTGAAACCCGCACGGGCGTTGATGGCCGCGGTGATGCTGCTTGCCGGCGCGAATGGCGCGGAGGCGCATATCGTCGCGGCTCGCCTCGGCGATTTCTACATGGGTGCGGTGCACCCCGTCACCGATCTTCAGGATGTCGTGCTCTGGACTGCGACCGGCGTGCTGGCTGGTACGCTCGGAGCCTCCAAGGGGCGCTGGCTTATCCCGGTGTTTCCGCTTGGACTGCTGGTCGGGTTGTCTGTTGGAGACGTTTTCGGCGCGGCTTCAGCGCAGCTTGCGGACGCGACCATGATGCTCGCAATCGGCATGCTGCTCGCGGCAGCCGCGCAAGTCCCCACGCTCCTGCTCTGCGCGATTGCGTTCGCAGTCGCCGTGATACGGGGCGCAGCGAACGCCGCCGACCTCGGGCCCGAAACCGACCGGCTGTTGTTTGCGGCCGGCTTGGCTTGTGTGGGCTACGGAGCCATCACACTGACGATGGCGCTGACCGCAGTATTCAAGCGAACCAATTCGGACAGCGCAACATCCTGGCGAGCCATCGCCGTTCGCGCACTCGGCGGCTGGATCGCGGCTATCGGTCTGATGATGGCGAGCCTCGCACTCACATCATGAGGGGCCGCGAAGCCCCCCGTCCGCCGCCAGCGGAAACGCGAACGCAAGCCAATGAGGCCCGGGGGTGAACTCCTCCGTTAGCGGGCTTGTCGTGGAATAGGGAGATGAAGCCGGTGACACGATCCAGGTGACAGGTTCAAATCGGGGAGACGCAACACCGATACCGACTTCCGCTACAGGTTACGATCTGGCCGTCGGACCGGTGATATCCCCGGATATCGTTGCGCTCCACGGCCTTCGTGCCCCGGCAGAAGCTGTCTGAATGCTCGACCGCGGCATAGCAGATGTCGTTCACCCCAATGGACGGCTGAACTTGGATTTGCGTGGCATCGGCACGCTAGTTGATCTCGGCCGGGATGCCACGCAACCTGATGAACTCCGCAGAGCTCAATTGTCCCCGTAATAGCTCCCGAAGTATTTAACGGGTGACCAATTCGGAACAATCGCAGGAAGTTTTGGAGATAGAGCGCTGTAGTCCTGTGCACCAAACACGACCTTGCCGTCCATGATAGTCAGGACAGAAGAGACGGATTTGATCTGATCCTCCGGTACGGAAAAGTAATCCCTATCAAGAATAGCGAAATCCGCCAGATTGCCCGGAGCGATTAAGCCCATTTCGGATTCAGTATTCATGAACCACGCTGGGCCACTGGTAAACAGTTTCAGCGCTTCAGCGCGGGAGAGACGGTTGTCCTTGGCAAGAACTTCGGATCCGGACACGGACTTTCCAGATACCATCCAGCTTATACCGACCCATGGGTTGAACGTGGCAGCCCGAAAGGCGTCGGTAGTCATGGCCAGTGGGATGCCGCTATCAACGAGCATGCGCAAACGGGGGGTCCTCAAAGCCTCCTCGCGACTATGGGTCTTTATGAAGCCATCGGCGTGCAACGCCATTTTGTGGTCCAGGGCGATGCCGCCACCCAGCCTTTTCACCCGATCAATGTTCTCCGGAGTGATGGTCTCGGCGTGTTCGAGACTCCATCGCAAACCATCGAGCGGGATCGTTTCATTCACCTTCTCCAGAGCATCGAGAAACGGCGAGATGTTCTCGTTGTAGGTGGTGTGCATGCGGAATGGGATGCGCCGCTCCACCAGCTTCCTCACGTCCTGCTCGACGAAGCGCTGCATCTTCTCCGGCTCGATGACGACCGGCGGACGATCGAAATTCTCATGATCGTGCACTTCTCCCGCCAGAACCTCCCCGGCCCCTCGATATTCATGACCATGTGCAAGGGTAGGGTGCAGGTTTTGACCTGGGCTTATCGGGGCCGTTTTCGTGATCGCCTCGACCTCCAGATCCACCATGTTCACCGGTCCGCCTTTGCCGAGTTGCAGATCCACAAAGGGCATGCGCACATTGAGGCGGTTGTCTCGTGCAAGTACGGCCACCCTTGCCTGAGCTTTGGGGTATTCCCATCTACCGCCGTTGTCGATGATCGAGGTCACGCCGAACCGGTTCAGACCGCGGATGCTGTATATCAACGAACTCACTTCTTCGTCGAACGTGGGCTGCGGCACCATGGTCTCCAGCGCGAGGAACAACCACGTGTAGCCGTGGATGACACCGGTGTATTGTCCGCGGCTGTCCTTCTCGAGTTCGGTGCCCGGCACTTTCGGGAATCGATCGGTGCCTAACCCAAGCACCTCCATCGCCCGTTTGTTCAAGTAGGCGCGGTTGTAGGCATATTGCACGATCATGGGACGATCAGGCACGGCCTTCTGCAATTCGTCCAACGTAGGAAAGCGGTTCTCCTCAAATTGGAAGGGCGACCAGCCTCCGATCACCTTGACCCACTGGCCCTCCGGCGTGCGTTCAGCCTGCTCGCTCAACATCGACAACGCCCGACGCAGCGTCGGCACGCCATCCCATCGTACATTGGAGTTATATGCCAAGTCGTTGAGCACGTGGATATGGGCATCAATGATGCCCGGGATGAGTCTTCTGCCGCGAGCATCGATTACCTTGGTCTCGGATTTCTTGAGACCGAGGATATCTCCGTCGGACCCAACGGAATAGATGCGGCCTTTCTTGACGGCCAACGCCGAGGCTTCGGGCTGCCCGCGGTTGCCGGTCAAGATCTTCGCGTTGAAAACGATCAGGTCAGCTCCAGAATCATCTTGCGTCGATTGTGCCTGAACCGCGGATAACGAAGAAATCGTCACCAACGCGATTAAAATTCTTCTGATCATTTTATCCCCATTCGGCAGTTCTTAAGGCTGATCGGCTTCGCTAGACGGTAGCCGTCATTGCAAGTTCGTCATCGCAGGAGACAGGATCGCAAGCACCGACATCTACCGTTTACCGACTCGCGATTCCCCGCGATCAGCCAACTGGCTATCTGTTTGGTGCGCGCTCAATCCCGCTTCCAGGCGCTGAAAAGCGCCGTCCAGGTCCTCGCATGCCGTTGTAAGAAAGTTGGTTTGTTGGAAGACGCTCGCCCTCATGACGAGGTCTAGATCGCCAGTACCATCACCATTCATTCGACGGTAGGTCGTCGCGGCGATACACCGTGTCGCAAAATCGGGAACAAGAGACTTGCACCAGACGGTACCGCCTAGTCGGATGCTCCGGCAGAGCGCCGCTTCCGGAAAGTCAGGCGATCGTACGATGGCGACATTGTGCTATGCGCCGCATGAAAAAGTCTCAGCGGGCGTCCGGTGCAGGCAATTCACGTTCTCCGAAACATTCGATCAACAGATCAGTGAGCACGCGGACCTTGCGCGCCGGCTGCTGCCCCGGCGGGCGGACGACATATAAGCCTGCCGGCGGCAGTGGATAACGCGTCATGATCGGAACGAGGGCTCCAGACGCCACGTGCTGATCCGTGAGACCATCAGGAAGCCAGGCGATGCCGACTCCGGCCAACGCCGCCGCGATAAGCGCGGTGCCGTTGTCCGCCTTGAAGCGCCCCTGAGGACGGACCGAGACTATCTTTCCGCCGTCCAAGAACTGCCAAGCTTCAGTCCCTCGCATGAGAGCTTCATGGCCTGCGAGGTCTTCCGGCTTTTCGGGTAAACCATGCCTCTCGATGTAGTCCGGACTTGCGACCAGCTTTCCATAAATGGGCCCGACGCTGCGCGCCACCAGGCTTGAGTTCTGAAGGTAGCCGAATCGAACGGCGCAATCGAACCCCTCTGCCACGAGATCGACGAAGCGATCACTGTAGGAAGCGTGAATCTGGAGCTGTGGGTGCTGCCGCGCCATATCAGCAAGTACCGGGGCCAGATGAGTTGGGCCGAAACTAAGCGGCATCGCCACTCTTAGTCGGCCGCGCAGCTCGCCATCGTTCAGGATCAAGTCGCGTGCGGCGTCGATCTCGGCGCAGGCTCTTTCCGCGTGATCTCTGAATGTGACCCCGGCCTCCGTCAAAGCTGCTCCGCGTGTGCTTCGCGCGAGGAGTTGGACGCCGAGGTCCGCCTCGAGCCTGGCGAGGTTCCGACTGACGACGGACTTCGAAATGCCGAGCCGGCGCGCGGCGGACGAAACGCCGCCAGAGCCGGCGATCTCCACGAAAGTACGTAACTCTTCGATATCCATTTCAGTGTTCCAGTTTCGGCGACGCATTGTCTCAGATCGGCGGCCTACCGCAATGCAGTTGGGGGTGACAGTGTTCGCGCCGCTGCCGCGCATCTCTTCCGTAGTTCAATCGCAAACGAAACGGCAGCAGAGGATATATGCATGACGTTCCGTAACGGCCTAGACTCTCTTCTTCGTCCTCAAGACTCAGTGCTCGTCCTGATAGACCATCAGCCTTACCAGCTCGCGAACCTTAACAGCCACGATCCGCATGCCGTAGTCAATGCATCGACGGCCCTCGCGAAGTCGGCCAGGGTCTTCAACGTTCCTACAATTCTCACAAGCGTGGTGGCGGCAAGGGGCGGACTCATCTTTCCGCAGATCACCGATGTATTTCCCGGCCAGGAAGTTATCGACCGTACGTTTATCAACACCTGGGAAGACAAGAAGGTTGTAGATGCCGTCAAAGCGACGGGTCGCAAGCAGTTGATCATCGCAGGTCTTTGGACGGAAATCTGCGTCGCGATGCCGGCGATCCAAGCTCTCGGCGAGGGCTGGGACGTGACCGTCATCACCGATGCGTCGGGCGCCACTTCGGTCGAAGCGCACGAGGTCGCCGTCCAGCGCATGATCGCCGCCGGAGCGAACATGATGACCTGGCTGGCGCTGGCTGCCGAATGGCAGCGCGACTGGGCCCGACTGGATACGGCTGGCCCCCTTACGGAGGTGATAGTGCAGCACGCAGCCGGAAGCGGCATCGCGTATCTGTGGGAACAGCAGTTGCTCAATACGCCGGTGCCGAAGGGCTAACCGATCGGGCAAAGACACGTTGCCGCGAGGAGGCATCCTTCTCGCGGTCTCGTCGTTCGCCTTTGGCAGAAATGTCACGGCCCGAACTAGCTGATGACGTCCTTGAACGAGGGCGCTCCCGTGCTGGAATCAAGAGCACACCTATCCCACCTATGGACCGCCATCGTCGATGAAACGCATAATGGTGAATTTCAGCCTCGTTTGTGCGACGGCGATCGTTGCTACGACCTCTCTCGCGCTGGCCCAGGCGCAGGTCAGGACTGACGTCGAGCGAGCGCCCACCCTAACGAACGAGCGGTACTCGGAAGATTGGTCCTATCTTTCCGATCCATCCAAGCGGACCGGCCACTGGACGGAGCCGTTCAAATACATTCGATTGGACGAGAATGGAGTGGCCTATCTCTCGACCGGCATGGAAGTTCGGTCACGCTACGAAGGCTATACCAACGTCGGTTGGGGATCGGCGCCGAACGACGGCTATGCCTGGAATAGGTTTATGCCATATGCCGATCTCCATGCGGGACAAATGAGGTTCTTTGCACAACCGATCGTCTCCGGAATCGCCGGGACCGACCGCGCCCTTACCCCTGTAGACGCTACGGGCGCCGACATGCTGCAGGCATTCGGCGAGATCGAAATGCCGCTCGGTGACCGCACCACGCTGCGCACTTCCGCAGGGCGCAAGATGATTTCGCTCGGAGCGGGCCGTTTCGTCGACACGCGCTACGGTCCCAACATCCCGCGGGCCTTTGACGGTGTCGACGCGATCGTGACGGCGCCGGATCGGCAGGTCACGCTGCTGTATGCTCGTCCAGTCGATAATTTTCCTGGAGATTTCGATGATCGTACGTCGCATCAGCAGTCGCTCTGGGGCGCGTACGCCACGCAGTGGCTGAAGGAGAACGGGTCGGTCGGCTTCGACATATACTATCTCGGTCTGTTGGATGGCAAAGCTGTTTTCGACCAGGGCAGCGGCAGAGAACTGGCGCATACTTTCGGCACGCGGATCTTCGGGGACACCGGCGCCTGGTTCTGGAATTTCGAAGGCGCGGTGCAGCGAGGAACTTTCGGAAATGGTCGCGTGGCGGCATGGGGAGTTGGCGGTGAATTCGGTTACCGTTTCCTTCAGACGCCCCTTCAACCCGAAGTCCGGCTCACGACCGACGTCATCTCGGGAGACAACAACCCGGACGACCACGAACTCGGGACGTTCAACCCGCTTTTTCCACGAGGAAAATACTTCGGCGCGCTTTCCCCGATCGGGCCGCGCAACCTCATCCAGGTGCGACCAACGATCACTATCTATCCGCAAAAGGAGATCGCGGTCTCGCTTACCGGCGGTGCCTATTGGCGGCAAAGCACGGCCGACGGGATCTATGGGATCGCGGGAAACCTCGTGCGCAGAGGCAAAGGCAGCGACGCACGCTTCATCGGAAATCTCCTGGAATTCTCGGTTGGTTGGCAGGCCACGGCTGAACTCAACCTGTCGGCATCGTTGAGCGCCTTTGAGCCCGGACCTTTCATATCTGACACCGGGCCTGCGCGTACCATAACCATGTTGGCTATCATGTCGAACTTCCGGTTCTAGCGTCCTTGCGAGCCGCCCTGCTGGCTGCGCTGCACCTCCCACGACGGCGTGCGGCGTTCCGGAAACGGCGACACAGCTTCGCAGAACCTCATAGTAGTCCGAAGACCGGAAGCGCCATAACGTCGACGCGCTCGACGCTCGCCTCAAAGCAGGCCGGCCCTCTCGGTGCTCGGCTGTGCCGTCGTGACGGGCGCAGGCGCCGTGATGAACAGCGCGCGGATCAAGCACGGCGACACGGTTGCGGTCATCGGCTCCGGTGGTGTCGACGGAGCGGCCATTATCGCCGCACGCGCCCTGGGAGCGAGCGAGATCTTCGCGATCGACCTGAACGAGGAGAAGCTCGGCCTCGCACACCAACTCGGTGCCACGCGGCTCATCAACACGGCGCGGACCGGCCTCCTCGAGACCATGGCCCAATGGGCCGACGGCAAGGGGGTGAGCGGCGTCGATCACGTGAGCGATTGCGTCGCCGCGCCCTCGACCTTCTCGGATGCGCTCGCTATCGCGCGCAAGGGCCGAGCGGGGTTCGGCCCGGGAGGCACGGTCGTCGTGGTCGGCGTCGCGCATCGGCCAGCGGAGCTCGACTTGCGATTCATCCAGCTGCACGGCATCGCGATCAGGGGATGTTTCGGCGGCGACACGCGAGGCGATCGCGACGTCGCGACGTATGTCGGGTGGTTCGACGATGCCGCTATTGGCCTCCGCGCCCTCGTTACTCATAGCTACGCGCTTCGCGACGCCATGCGCGCGGTCGATGAGCTGCGGGATGGCCGGATCACCGGACGAGCCATCTTCGCGATCGCACCCAATTGCGCAGCCATTTAGGAATGAAGCAAATGCCGCTCTCACTTACCGTCCAGGACGGCCGCGGCGCCACTAGCCCTCAACCGAGGGCCTGGCTTGCCAGCGCGTAGGTTACGGGCATGTCTCCACAACGCTCATTGGGATCGCGGAAGTGTCCTCCCAACGACATTGTCGTAACGGTGTCGAAGACAGCCAGGCCCGATCGAGCGACGAAAGAGGAGAACTCCCCATCCGCAAGGTGGGTATCAAGCCTCAGAAACTCTCCATCATGGGCAATCACATGCGGCGCCACCACTGCGATTGCGTCCCTATCGTTCGAAGCCACGACAGGGCCGATAACATGACCCCGCCCAAACGGACGGCAGAGCGCAAAGGCCTCGAGGCGGCCACGCCGGCGGAGGCCAAAGCCAACGGATTGCTGCAGGAGAGCTGCGAGCAGCTCGACGCGACATGCACCAAATCCCTGCGCATCAAGTTCAGCGACAGCCGCAAGATCGGCTTGATCCAGACCGTGCAGTTCGGCTCCTTCGGGAGGGCGCGGCATCTCATCGGGCCGATGCGCCTCGGCTTGACGCTGGAAGACCGTTCTCTCAAGGCGAAAGCCGAGCGACAGATAGAGCTTACGCGCGGCACGCGTCGCGTTGAGGCGCAGATTGCGTCCCTTGCATTCGGATAGAACCCGCTTCATCAGCCACTGCGCGGTGCCGAGGGCCTGAAGACGCGGAGAGGTAATAACCATGGCAACGGTGGCGAAGTCCGAGCCATGGGGGAACCACATGGCCGATCCGAGGACCCGCCCGATTTCATCGTGAGCCACGATGCCGTGGCCGACCTCGCGCAGAAACTGCCAGTCTTCGGCGCGATGTGGCCAGCCGACACCAATTGACAGCGCATGAAGCCAGTCAAGCTCGATCGTATCGATATCGGCCGCACGGGCCTCAAAAGTATCAACCGTGAATAAACCGGGGATGCGCCTTTTCATGGCTCCCTCTCGATGAGCCCAATATCGCTCGAATGGTCTCACACCGGGCGCTCCAGCGGCCCGGGCGAAACCAGCATAAACCCCACGCCGCCGCAGAATTCATTTCAAAATGACCATCGCGCGGAACAATCCACCAAATCGCAACGGCATTCGGCACCAGACGAAATTCCGGCTCCGGTAGCATGGCTCAATCCGGCAAGCTCGCCCTTTCCCGCGCATCCGAATTCGACAATGACCTTTCTCTTCAATTCCGATGCACCGCGCGGTGCCGTTTTCCGTGCGGCCTTCGCTCGGGCGCTCCCACACATGCCCTTCGTTATCGGTCCGGGCACGGTCCCCCCGGCCGACATACGTCATATCATCACCTGGTCCGTCCCCGAGGCACTGGAACAATACAGCAACCTCGAAATCCTGTTTTCGGTCGGGGCGGGCATCGATCAATTCCAGCTGACGGCGATCCCGCCCGGGGTGAAGGTGGTCCGGATGGTGGAGGACGGCATCATCCGGATGATGCAGGAATATGTCACCCTCGCGGTGCTGGCTCTTCACCGCAATCTCCCGGCCTATCTTGATTTGCAGCGACGCCGCGAATGGCGGGCTCTGCCGCAGAAGCAGGCCGCCGACCGGCGGGTCGGGCTGCTAGGACTTGGAATCCTCGGCCGCGCCGTGCTGGAAAGCCTGAGGCCCTTCGGCTTTCGCTTGAGCGGCTGGAGCCGATCGGACAAGGCGATCGAAGGCGTCGCAACTTATAGCGGCGATGCCGGTCTCAGCCAGATGCTCGGCGAGACCGACATCCTCGTCTGCCTGCTGCCCCTCACCGCAGCCACGCGCGGGATCCTGAACCGCAAACTTTTTGCGCAGTTGCCGAACGGCGCGGGCCTCGTCCACGCGGGGCGCGGCGCGCAGCTCGATTCCCATGCGCTCCTTGCAGCTCTCGATGCGGGCCAGCTCGCCGGGGCGGTCATCGACGTTACCGAACCGGAGCCGTTGCCCGGCGATCATGCCCTATGGGCGCACCCGAAAGTGCTGCTGACCCCGCATGTGGCCGGAGTGACCCAGGCGGACACCGCCGCTCGCGCCGTCATCGACAACATCAAGCGACATGAAGCGGGCCTCGACCTCGTCGGACTCGTTGATCGAAGCCGTGGTTACTGAGAGGAGCCGAACTTGCTGCTGAAACGAATTGATCCCAACCCGACTTTCGCCCCGAAGGAATCCGGCCCGATGCCAGAGCGCCTCATTGCCGGTGCACCCCACTTCAAGACCTGGGCACAGGACGAGGCCAAGGGTGAGCTGGTGCACACCGGCGTGTGGGAAGCAACGCCGGGCGAGACACGCTCGATCAAAGGAGAGACTTTCGAGTTCTGTCACATCCTCGCCGGCACGATCGAGATCACGCCGGACGGCGGCGATCCGATCACGTTCAGAGCCGGCGACAGCTTCGTCATGAAGCCTGGATTTACGGGCGTGTGGAAGACCATCGAGACCGTTCGCAAGATCTACGTCACGGTGTCATGAGCCCAGGCACCGCCCTCAACACCGGCATGGTGTCGACGAAGGTGTCCCCGTTCGGCGGCATCAAGCAATCCGGCCTGGCACGCGAGGGAGCGCAGGTCGGGATCGAGGAATACCTCGAGATCAAGACCTTCCACGTCGATGGATTGGGCTGAGCGGCCACGGAGCGGAGAAGGCGTACGACCGCGCCCTCTCCGCCATCCCGGCAAACGCTCAAGACAGATCTGCCCTCGATGCTCTGCAAGCGCGGGCGCGCATTTGTCCCGGTCAGGCTACTGAATACGATCGAGCATCTTGTAGTACATTCCCACCAGCGGCAGGAACCAGGGCTTGCCGAAATGGCCGGGCACCGCAGGCCAATCGAGGCCCTTCATCGGATTCCGGTCTTCGCGTCCGAGCATGGCATCGGCGATGATCATGCCGAGATGGGTCGACAGCTGCGCGCCATGGCCAGCATAACCCATCGCATACCACAGTCCGTCCTGATAGCCCGCGCGCGGGAAGCGGTCGCTGGTCATGTCGACGAGTCCACCCCAGCAATAGTCGATCTCCGTGCCGGCGAGTTGCGGGAAGATTCGCGTGAGACCGTCGACGAGAATGGCGCCGCTCTTGGCGTCGGAGCGCTGATCCGATGTCGCCGAGAAACGCGCCCGTCCGCCGAATATCAGACGGTTGTCGGGTGACAGGCGAAAGTAGTTGCCGACATTCATCGACGTGACACAGGTGCGATTGCCCGGCATGGCGGCCGCGATTTCGGCCGCATTCAGCGGCCGCGTCGCCACGATGAAGCTGCCGACGGCGACGAGCCGTCGCCGGAAATAACCGAAATTGGGCGTGGTATAGGCGCCGGTCGCAAGCAGCACCTGATCGGCTGTGAGGCTGCCGCGAGGCGTCGTCAACCGATGGCACGATCCATCCCGCGCCTGCGCAGTCACCGGTGCTTGTTCGAAGATGATCGCGCCGCGGCGCTTGGCCGCCTCGGCCAATCCGACGCCATAGCGCCCCATATGCATCATCGCGCTCTTCCTGGAGAGCATCGCGCCAAAGAAGGGCGAGCCGATCTCTGAGCTGAGATCTTGGGCGGATAAAAGCGCGGTCTCCGGATCTACCTCGTTGTGGACGACTTCGAAATTGCGCGCGATGGCATCGAAATGCCTGGGCTTGGAGGCGAGCTTCAGCTTGCCGCCGCGACGGAAATCGCATGCGATGCCCTCCTCCGCGATCAGCGCCTCCAGCGTATCGATCGAGGAATCGAGCGCGCGGTAAAGCGCAACGGCTCGCTCCTTGCCGAGCTCTGCCTTGGCGGTGAGATAGCTGTGGGCGAGACCATTGTTGAGATGACCACCGTTCCGGCCCGATGCGCCGCCGATCACCCGGTCTGCTTCGAGAACAACAACTTTTGTGCCCGCCTTCGCGAGTTGGCGCGCAGCTCCAAGACCCGTGAAGCCGCCGCCGACGACAGCAACGTCATAGTGCCCCTCGACGGGACCTTCGGCGCCGCCGGAGAAGCGTGGTGCGGTATCGTGCCAGTAGGAAACGTATTTCACCGCAGATCCCCTGCTGGCTCAGAGCCCGAACACGCCCGGCAGTCCGCCAATGTCCTTGATCTCGACATAGCCGTAATAGGGGTTGGCGGGCTCGTGCCCCCGATTGACCCACACCTTGTTCTTGATACCGAGGTCGTGAGCCGTCATCAGGTCATAGCGGAAGGACGAGGAGCAGTGCACCACGTCCTCAGGCCCGCAGCCCAGCGTATCGAACATGAACTCGAAGCCCTTCATGCGCGGCTTGTAGGATTGTGCCTGTTCGGCCGTGAGCGCGGCGTGAAAGGGCGCTCCGAGCTTCGCCACGTTGGACGGCAGTTGCGCATTCATGGCGTTGGAGAGGATGACGAGCGGAATCTCCTTGGCGACCCTGGCAAGGCCGGCAGGAACGTCGGGATGCGGCCCCCAGCTCGGCACGCGTTCATAGACCATCTGCGCATGCTCGGCCTCGAAAGAAACGTCATTGCGCTTGCAGGCGCGCTCCAGCGCGTTGTGGATCACGTCGGCATAGGGCTTCCAGTCGCCGAGAATTTCGTCGAGCCGGTACGCCGCGAAATCCCTGACCAATGCAGCCATCTGCGCTTCGGGCACACGCGCGCGATAGAGATCCTGCGCCGCTTCCGCCATCTGGAAATTCGTCAGCGTGCCGTAGCAGTCGAAGGTCACGTATTTCGGGCGAAACTGGCTCATCGTTCCTGTCCTGGTGCGCTCGCGCGATGTCAGGACCGCAACAATAGAACGGCAGCACGGCATAAGATGCGGCTTTTTCTGCCGGCTGCGGTGGAAGATGTCGTTCGCGTGGCGGCCTTCAGACGATCTGAACATCGCCAAAATACGAGACTGGTGCCGGACAGGGAAACCAGTTGATGATCCCGAGCATCATATCGCTCAGCACCTTCGGCTCCGAACATCTCGAAGGTGCGTTGCGCCTTTCGCGTCAAGCCGGCTGGCCGCACCGCCTCGAGGACTGGCAACTGGCGCTCGACCTGAGTACGGGCTTCGTCGCGCTGGACGCGAATGCAACAACCGTGCTCGGAACGGTTCTGATGACCCGCTACAAGCGGGATGTCGCAACCATCAACATGGTCATCGTCGATGAGGCCGCCCGCGGGCGCGGATTGGGCCGTCAGCTCATGGAAGCGATCATCACGCTGGCGGGATCGCGCGCGCTGAGGCTGGTTGCAACGCGTGAGGGTGCCCCGCTCTATCGGAAGCTTGGCTTTTGGGAGACCGGCGCGATTGTCCAGCATCAGGGACAGGCGCTTCGTGTTGTATCGCCCGCCCAAGTCAGGCTGGCCGAGGCGCTCGATATCCTCGGGATCCTCGAGCTCGACAGAAGCGCCTATGGTGCGGACCGGAGAGATCTGCTTCGTGCGCTTGCGAAGATCGGCCAACTGGCCGTGCTCGATCGCGGTCAGGGGATCACTGGATTTGCCGCATCACGCGCCTTTGGCAGAGGTGAAGTGATCGGCCCTGTGGTGGCCGCAAACGTCGATGACGCGAAAGCCCTGCTCAATTTCGTCATGGCGCGGAGCGAAGGACGCTTCGTCCGCGTCGACACTGCCGAGGGCTCTCAATTGAGCAACTGGCTCGCAGACCAGGGACTGGTCCGGGTTGACGAAGGGATTGTCATGCAGCGCCCCATCATTGCGCAATCCAGCCGCGCGCCACTGACCACATTTGCCCTCGCCAGCCAGGCTTTCGGATAAGCGGAGAAAGCGCACCGCCAGAACACGCGACGATACGCTGACCGATGCCGAAGTTCGCGCCGCGCTGCAATATTAATAGGCATGCACAATGAACCGGCTGGACGCAGGTTCGAAACACTAGAAAGCGAGACATCTTCGCAATTTTGTGCCGTGGCCCGCAGTTTTTTCGGCCAAAGCCGCGGGACTATCCTGCGAGACTTCGATCGCGGGAAAGAATGCAGTCCTGAGTGGAGACGTGGCAATCGTCGTTATGACGGACCGCCCCAGCCTCCACCCCAACGGCGCGGCAGAACAATTTGCCGCTCACCGCAACACCAGCCGTAGCCTTAGCCAGCGAGGGGATTGACATGAGCAATACGACGAACTGGTCTTCTTCGGACGATGCCACGATCGAGAACGCTATTCGGCGCGGAGCCTCGCGCCGCGACCTGCTGAAGTTGATGCTCGCCAACGGCATGGCCATGGCTGCAGCCAGCACGGTCTTCGGTCGCGCGACGCAAGCGGTGGCGGCGACACCCGTGAAAGGCGGCGCCCTGAAAGCCGCGGCCTGGTCCTCATCGACCGCCGACACGCTGGATCCCGCCAAAGCTTCGCTCTCGACCGACTATGTTCGCTGCTGCTCCTTCTACAACCGCCTGACATTTCTCGACCAGGCAGGTGTGCCCCAGATGGAGCTCGCCGAGTCGATCGAAAGTGGCGATGCCAAGACCTGGACGATCAAGCTGAAAAAGGGCGTCACCTTCCACAACGGCAAGGACCTCAGCGCCGACGATGTCATCTTTTCGCTGAAACGCCATCTGGACAAGGCGACCGGATCGAAGGTCGCGGCGATCGCCTCCCAGATGACCGACTTCAAGGCCGTGGACAAGAGCACCGTCGAGGTCACGCTGGCGAACCCCAACGCGGACCTGCCGACGATCCTGTCGATGCATCACTTCATGATCGTGGCCGACGGCACCACCGATTTCTCCTCGGGCAACGGGACCGGCGCTTTCAAGTGCAAGCAGTTCACCCCCGGCGAACGCTCGGTGGGCGTGCGGAATCCGAACTATTTCAAAGGCGGCCCGAACGTCGATTCATTCGAGTTCTTCGCCATCCCCGATGAAAACGCCCGGATCAATGCGCTGCTGTCCGGCGATATTCATCTCGCTGCCTCGATCAATCCGCGGTCGGTGCGCCTGCTCGACGGCCAGAGCGGCGTCGTGCTGTCCACGAGCACGTCCGGCACCTACACCGACCTGAACATGCGCATGGACATGGCGCCCGGCAACAACCGCGATTTCGTCGAGGGCATGAAATACGTGGTCAATCGCGAACAGATCGTGAAATCTGCCCTGCGCGGCTTCGGCGTCGTCGGCAACGACCAGCCCGTGTCACCCGCCAACGTCTACCACAATGCCGCTCTCAAGCCGAAATCGTTCGACCTGGACAAGGCCAAATTCCATTTCCAGAAGGCCGGCGTGCTCGGTCAGACCATCGAGGTCATCACCTCCGAGGCGGCCGGTTCGGCGATCGACATGGCGATGATCGTCCAGGCAAGCGCCGCGCAGATCGGCATGAAGCTCGATGTGAAGCGCGTGCCCTCCGACGGCTACTGGAGCAACTATTGGCTGAAGGCGCCGATCCATTTCGGCAACATCAATCCGCGCCCGACGCCCGACATCCTGTTCTCCCTGCTCTACAAGTCGGATGCACCGTGGAACGAGAGCCGGTTCAGCTCGGAACAATTCGACAAGATGCTGCTCGAGGCCCGCGGCTCGCTCGATCAGGCCAAGCGCCGCGAGATGTACAACGAGATGCAGGTCCTGGTGTCGGAACAAGCCGGCACCATCATTCCGGCCTACATCTCCAACGTGGACGCCATCACCGCCAAGCTGAAGGGACTGGAGCCCAACCCGCTCGGCGGCATGATGGGCTACGCTTTCGCCGAGTATGTCTGGCTGACCTCCTGACTTGCGCGTGGCGAGGTCCCGGCTCCCTATCCTGACACGGAGCCGTGACTGACGAAAACGACCGGCGTGGCGTGGGAGCGCGAATGTGAAAAAGCAAGTTTCGTCGCTCGTGGTGAGACGGCTTCTGATCGCCTTGATCACGCTCGTGATCGTTTCCTTCGCCGTCTTCTTTGCGACCGCGCTCCTGCCCGGCGATACCGCCACGATCCTGCTCGGGCAGTCCGCGACGCCGGAAGCCGTCGAGGGCCTGCGCAAGGCGATGCACCTCGACGACCCCGCGATCATTCGATTCCTGAAATGGATGGCCGGCCTTTTCCAGGGCGATTTCGGCAAGTCCTATGCAAACAATGTCCCGGTCGCCAATCTGATAAGCGGACGGTTCGTCAACACGATGAAGCTTGCAGGACTGACAGCCTCGATCGCGGTCCCCCTTGCGCTGACGCTTGGCATCACCGCCGCGATGTGGCGCGGCACCCTGTACGACCGCATCGTGACCATCTGGACCATCGGCATCATCTCGGTGCCGGAGTTCATGATTGCAACGCTGGCGGTGCTGCTCTTCGCGGTCTACCTCAAATGGCTGCCAGCCCTCTCCCTCACCAACGAGATCAAGTCGTTCCATGACCTGTTGAGGATCTACGCGATGCCGGTCATGACTCTCACATTCGGCGTATCGGCGCAGATGATCCGCATGACCCGCGCCGCCGTGGTCGAGACGTTGAACACGCCCTATGTCGAGATGGCGCTGCTCAAGGGCGCCTCGCGCCCCCGGATCGTGCTGCGGCACGCGCTGCCCAATGCGCTCGGCCCGATCGTCAATGCGGTCGCGCTCTCGCTGTCCTATCTGCTCGGCGGCGTCATCATCGTGGAGACCATCTTCAACTATCCGGGCGTCGCAAAGCTGATGGTCGATGCCGTTTCGACCCGTGACCTGCCCCTGATCCAGACATGCGCCATGATCTTCTGCCTGGGTTACCTGGCACTGATCACGGCCGCCGACATCATCGCCGTTCTGTCCAATCCGAGGCTCCGATGACGAACCCGACCTCGTCAGGCCGGTTGGGCATGCGATTGGGCTATCGCTTCAACCTCATGGGCCTGTTGGCGCTGGGCATCATCCTGCTCTGGGCCGGCGTCGCCCTTTTCGCCCCGCAGATCATCCCGCATTCCGTCGGCGAGATCGTCGATGCCGATTATTTCGGGCCCATGAGCCGCGATCTGTGGTTCGGCTCCGACTATCTCGGCCGGGACATCTTTTCGCGCATCCTGATGGGTGCACGCTACACGCTCGGCATCTCGCTCGCCGCGGTCTCCATCGCCTGCTTCAGCGGGATCGCGCTCGGCATGACTGCGGCCGTCGCCGGGGGGTGGCTCGACAGCATGCTGAGCCGCTTCCTCGATGCGCTCAACTCGATACCCAGCAAGCTGTTCGGCCTCGTCGTGGTTGCCGCGGTCGGCTCATCAATCCCGGCGCTGATCGGGACGCTGTCGGTGATCTACACCCCAGGCGCCTATCGTTTCGCCCGCGCGCTCGCGGTCAATGTCAACACGATGGACTTCATGGTGGTCGCCCGTATCAGGGGTGAACGCCTACCCTATCTCATCGCCTCCGAGATCCTTCCCAACATCCTCGGCCCCGTGCTTGCCGATCTCGGCTTGCGCTTCGTCTTCATCGTACTGCTGCTCTCCGGCCTGTCCTTTCTAGGGCTCGGCGTGCAACCGCCCTACGCCGACTGGGGCGCGCTGGTTCGAGAGAACATCGGCGGCCTGCCGTATGGCGCACCGGCCGTGATCTTCCCTTCGCTCGCCATTGCAAGCCTCACGATTAGCGTCAACCTCCTGATCGATAATCTGCCGCGCAGGATCCGCGACCGGAGCGCCGAATGACGGGAAACTTCGTCGAGATCCGCAATCTCAGGGTTGAGGCAACGACCGATGCAGGCAGGCGGGTCGAGATCATCAAAGGTGTCAGCCTCGACATCGCCGAAGGCGAGATCGTCGCCCTCATCGGCGAAAGCGGCTCGGGCAAGACCACCATTGCCATGACGCTCATGGGCTACGCCCGGCAAGGCTGCGCGATCACCGGCGGCGAGGTGCGCCTGGCCGGCGTCGACATGGTGAGGCTTTCGGAAAAGGAACGCGCCCGCATTCGCGGCACGAGCGTCGCCTACGTGCCGCAGAGTGCTGCGGCCGCCTTCAACCCAGCACTCACCATCATGGATCAAGTTGTCGAGGTGGCGCGGATCCACAGGCTCATGCCGGCTGCCGAGGCGCAGGCAAAGGCGCTTTCACTGTTCAAGGCGCTGTCGCTGCCGGACCCGGAAACGATCGGCAACCGCTATCCGCACCAGGTCTCGGGAGGCCAGCTGCAACGCCTCGCCGCTGCGATGGCCCTGATCGGCCAGCCGAAGGTCGTCATCTTCGACGAGCCCACCACGGCGCTCGACGTCACGACCCAGGTTGAGGTGCTGCGGGCGTTCAAGGCTGTCACGGCACAGCACAATATCGCCGGGGTCTACGTCTCGCACGATCTGGCCGTCGTCGCCCAGATCGCCGACAGGATCATCGTGCTCAAGGACGGCACGGTCCAGGAAATGGGGACGACTGATGATATCCTGGAGAACGCTCAGCACCCCTATACGAGGCAGCTGTTGGCCGCGTTCAGGCCGAAGACCCAGCAGCGGGCGCCTGACGACGAGAGCGCAACGAAGCGCCCCTTGCTTGAGGTCGATAATCTGACGGTCGGCTATGGTCCTCGTTCGCGCGATGGACAGCCGCTGATCAACGCCGTCCAGGCCGTCAGCCTCAAGCTGAACCGGGGACGAAATCTCGGCATCATCGGCGAGTCCGGCTGCGGCAAGTCGACCCTTGCCCGGGCGATTGCCGGCATTTTGCCCGCTCATGCCGGCGACATCATCTTCAACGGACGCGAATTGGGCAAGGCCGGCCGCAACCGCACCCGCAACGAACTGCGCCAGATCCAGATCGTGTTCCAGCATGCAGACACCGCGCTCAACCCGGCGAAGTCGGTGGACGATATCCTGAGGCGTCCCCTCACCTTCTACCACGGCATGAGAGGCAAGGCGCGCGATGCGCGCGTCAGCGAGTTGCTCGATCTCGTCCGGCTCCCCAAATCCGTGCGGCATCGATTGCCGGGAGAGCTGTCGGGCGGCCAGAAGCAGCGGGTGAACTTTGCCCGGGCGCTTGCCGCCGAGCCGATGCTCATCCTGTGCGACGAAATCACGTCGGCTCTCGATACGGTCGTGGCGGC
This sequence comes from Bradyrhizobium sp. GW821-FHT13H05, assembly GCF_058804065.1. Taxonomy (NCBI): domain Bacteria; kingdom Pseudomonadati; phylum Pseudomonadota; class Alphaproteobacteria; order Hyphomicrobiales; family Nitrobacteraceae; genus Bradyrhizobium; species Bradyrhizobium sp. GW821-FHT13H05. The sequence goes on from NZ_JBXAPO010000012.1 coordinate 31,510, forward strand.
CGCGGTGGTCGAGCTGCTCAAGGAGTTGCAGCGCGAGCTCGGCATCTCCTATGTCTTCATCAGCCACGATCTGTCGGTCGTCGAGGCGATCTGCGACGAAATCATCGTGATGTATCGCGGCCAGAAGGTCGAGCAGATCGCGTCGACCGGGCTGGCGACCCCGCAGCACCCTTATACCCGGCTGCTGTTCTCCTCGGTGCCCAAGCTCGATCCCGACTGGCTCGACAATCTGCAACAGAATGCCAGCGAGGCGCTCGCCTATAGTCATCGGTAGAAGCGGCTGGCGCCGCGGCCAGTCAAGCCGGGAACAGGCTGGTCAGCGGCATCTGCGAGCGCACGATCGGCGACTTGAGGACGACGAAGCTGAAATATTTGTCGATGCCGATATCCATGTCCGTCAGGCGCTCCATAATCGTCTGGTACTCGCCTATGCTGGCGGTGACGAATTTCAGCATGTAGTCGTAACCTCCCGAGACCAGATGGCACTCGATCAGCTGGTCGACCTTGTCGACCGCCGACAGGAAACGGGCAAAGTCGATCTGTCGATGGTTCTTCAACGTCACCTCGGTGAACACGGTCAGCGTCTGTCCGAGCTTGCGCACGTTGATCTGGGCCGCGTAGCCCTCGATGTAGCCCTCGCTCTGCAGTCGCTTCACACGCATGAGACACGGGCTGGGCGACAGACTCACCAGCTCGGCGAGCTCGACGTTGGTGATGCGGCCGTTCTTCTGGAGCTCGTGGAGGATCTTGATGTCGATCCGATCCAGCTTCATTGGTGTCTCTCCGTTGAGCACGCGCCAGAAGGCACAGCAGAAAATTTGGTACAATGAACCGAAAGCTCAGTTATTCCGCATCCACCGTCCACCACTGACTTCGTATCATCCATATCGGACGCTGTTTTGTGGCACAGCGAGCATACGGCATAAAATGCTGGGCTGCCATCGAATCCAGCGCCGCAAGCGGCGAGGCACGACTTATGCTGCGACGAGCGAAATCCAGGATGCCAGCATGCCCGCGCCGCTCAGCCATATCGAGACCTCGCCGGATCTTCCCGTCAGCGCCGATGTGGTGGTTATCGGGGGTGGCATCATCGGGGTATTTGCGGCCTACTATCTCACCCTGAGGGGCCTCAGCGTCGCCCTCGTGGAGAAGGGACGGATCGGAGCCGAGCAGTCCAGCCGAAACTGGGGCTGGTGCCGCCAGCAAAATCGCGATGCCCGGGAGTTGCCGATAGCGACCAAGAGCCTGGACTTGTGGGAGAGCTTCGGCACCGAAAGCGGTGAGAGCACGGGTTTCTCCCGCTGCGGCCTTCTGTATCTCAGCAACGACGAGGCCGAGCTCGCGGGCTGGGCACGCTGGCGCGACTTCGCTCAAACGGTCGGCATCACCACGCACATGCTCGATGCGACCGCGGCAACGCAGCGCGGCGCCGCGACGGGGCGCGCCTGGAGGGGTGGGGTCTTGTCGCCAACCGACGGCATCGCCGATCCCGCCAATGCTGCCCCGGCGGTGGCGCGGGCAATGCTCAGCCGCGGGGGCACCGTGCACCAGATGTGCGCGGCTCGCGGGCTTGAGACCGAAGGCGGCCGCGTGAGCGCTGTCGCGACAGAGCGCGGCGCGATTCGCACGCGTGTCGCCATAGTGGCGGGCGGCGCGTGGTCCTCGTCCTTTTGCCATCAGGCCGGCATCCGCCTTCCGCTCGCTTCGATCCGTTCGTCCATCCTGTCCGTCTCGGGTGATGCAAAAGGCCTACCGGATGCGCTCCACACCTCCGCCGTTTCGGTGACGAAACGCGGCGATGGCGGTTACACACTCGCCATCAGTGGCCGCGGCCGCATCGATCCGACGGCCCAGCAACTCCGCTTCGCCCCGCAATTCCTGCCGATGTTCGCGCGGCGCTGGCGCAGTCTGCTCCCCGGCAGCCTCGAAGGCGCGAGGTCGGGACACGAAACGCTACGCCGTTGGCATCTCGATGGCCCGACCCCGATGGAGCGCGTTCGTATTCTCGATCCCGCGCCTGACCAAAGCACGATCGAACTCACTCATCGCCGCGCCCTCGAGCTACTACCCGCACTGAAGAATACGAAAATCACTGCTGCATGGGCGGGCTACATCGATTCGACGCCTGATGGCGTGCCAGTCATTGGCGAGGTGTCGAATTTCCCCGGTTTGATATTGGCTGCGGGCTTCAGCGGCCATGGCTTTGGCATCGGTCCAGGGGCGGGCCACCTGATCGCCGATATCGTGACCGGCGCGGGGCCAATCGTGGATCCGAGGCCCTACCGGCCAGATCGTTTTACGGGACTTAGTGTGGGAAAAGTGTCGGACTTCTAAGGTGACGCGCCTTCGGCCGAGCTGACCGCCAAGTCGGTAAACGATCATGCGCGACCGATCACCCCCCTCGTCCATCAGGGGCGAATGCCCTTCATGTCGTTCACGACCATCGAGGCGCCGACGCCCGTACCGCACACGCATGCCATCGTCATTCTCGGGTTTCGTCAGCGCGGCGTGCCCAAAGCTGCCGCGCGGGGTGCGGCGGAGTGGCATCAGGACGAGATGAACTCCGCATACAGGCTTGCGAGCCAGCACAACCATCTGCTGCTGACCGCCGGAACGCGATCCGGCCCGCGCATCAAGCTTTTGGCGAAGCTCGGGAAACGTATCCAGAGCCGCCTCGATCCCATCCTCACGTTTGCGGCCCGGCAAATGATGGCCGGCACCCCGAAGATGTCGACCACAGATAATTCGCTGAGCACGTGGTGATCTTCGGGAACGGCTGCGACTCCGAGGCGCGAACTTGCTCGGGCCTGAGGCCCGAAATTGACTTGCCATCGATGAGCACATTGTAGCGGGACTCATAAGATCGTCAAAAGACGCAAAAGAGTGTCGCGTTTTTGGTGTCGGAACGGCCGCCTGCGGAGGACGAAACTTGAAGGCGCAGGTGACGCTGACGGTTATTGCGATTCTCGATCTGTTTCTGCCACGCAGCGGAGGCTGAAGCGGCCTGCCGCTCTAATCATCTGTGGCGCTGAGTCCACACGCGCCCCCGACAAACACCGATGCGCACGCGACACCCAAAACGCACAGAGATCGCGGGCCGATGCCCGACCCATTCACTGCTCGAAGGTCAAGGGGTTGTTGATCTCGGCATCGGTGAACGAAGCCGCCATCGGACGACGCACGCCCGGCAGCACCGCGACATCGTAAAGTTCCGTCACCGCGCCTTCGATGCGGATCCATTGCACGATGTCGCCGGAGGCGAGGTTCACGACCTGGAGGCCGCACCAGCCGTCGGCGTCACGCCGCTTCATCTCGTCGTCGAGCGCCAGCCCCGAGAACGACCCGTCGCGGGACAGCGACAGGCCGACCACGGCGTGGCCGTTGTGGAACGCCAGCCCGCGCAGGAAGCCCGGACAGAACGCGCGCGGCGCGAAGCTGCCGTTCGCGAGATCGACCGTGCCGAGCTGTCCGGTGCCGGAGTTCAACACCCAGAGCTGGTCACCGTACCAGCGCGGCGAATGCGGCATCGAAAGCTTTTCAGTGACGACTGCGCTGCTCGCCACGTCGATCACGATGCCGCCTTCGGCCCGCCGCGCCCGCCAGCCATTGACCACGTCGCTGCGGCTGGTCGCGGTCACGAAGGCCGCCTCGCCGTCCCTGACCGCAAGGCCGTTGAGATGGCAGCGATCCTCGGCCGCCAGTTTCGAGATGAAAGGCGGCTTCCAGAACACGCGAAAGGCGTGCACCGGCGACAACAGCGACAGGCACGAATAGAGCGTGTTCACGAATACGATACGGCCATCGCCGAGCACGCTGACATCGTGAATGTCGAGCTCGCCCGTGGTGTGCGCGACGCGCGGCACATAATAGCGGTCGGCGCCGCCGGCAGTCTGGTCGGAGCTGAGGATGTTCTCGAAACGCCAGACCTGGAATGAGGTCGCCAGCACCAGGCGCTGGGGATCGGCCCACACCCCCATCGCGCGGCCGGTGCCGACCTCGTGGATGGCAAGCCCTCCACCATCGTCGACGCCCACGAGATAGAGCCGACCGGTCTGATAGGAGGTGAAGACGAGGCTGACCTGATTGGCTTGCAGCCAACCCGCCATGCCCCGCGAACAGGTGATGTGCGCCGCCGTCAGTTGCGGCAGCGTGGCGGCTGATGATGTGGGGCTGGGCGCAGCGTCGCTCAATGATTCAGGTCCTTGATTCTCGGGAACGCGCCGTTCGTTGCAGCAACATCTGGCGGCGTCTCGCTGAGGCAAGTCTTGTTCCAGCAAGTCTCGCTATGCGGCATTTCTTGCTGCGGAGCAAGTCTCGCGATCGGACTCGTCCTGCTGTGTGGCACGGTCTGGAAGCGCGATTCATCTGACCATTCTGGGTGTCGGACGATCGCGTCGGTGATCGGCATCGACGCGCGGCGCCGTTCGCTCCCCGCTTGGCATCCACGCGATGCAAAGTAGGCAGGCTTCCGGGGCGTCTCTGTGGCGTCGGAGCCACACACCACCAGGAAATACCAATGCGCACGCGACACCCAAAAATGGACAGACAGGTAGCTAGGAAGCTGCCTGGTCGATCAAGACCACGCAGGTCCATCCCATTCTGACCTCTCCGGCTGAACATGCTCGCGTACAGACGCCACCCGAGGCGGGCATGGCCGTACCCCTCAAATATTGAGCAAACAATTGGTTGCTAGAGCGTGTCTGGAGGCGGCTCGATGTTTCTTCGGTCGCAATGCAGATATCGCAGTGGGCTGAAGCATGAAGCGTCGGGGCAGACTTAATCCCAGTCGAGGTTGGGATCGCTTCATGAGCCCTGTTGAATTGGTCGGACACCTCGAAAAGCGATCTGAGAATCCCGCGCCAGCGAGATTCGATCGCGGTGTCGACACGCCGACGCTGCGGCTCGTACGCTGGCCCGGCGCGAGCTGGCGCGCGGCGCTGCTCGGCAGCGCTGCCGCCGGCGCGCTCAGCTTCGCCGTCGGCGACCCGGCTGCGGCGGCGCCGACGCCCTGCGTGATCAATGGCGCGGTCGCGACCTGCAGCGGCGATCAATCCGCCGGCATCGCCGGCGGGACCGATTTTCCGGTCCCGCCGGTCACCACGCTGAACGTCAACAATCTCACCACGGCCATCGCGCCCGCCAGTGGAACCCGCGGCATCAGCTTCCGCTCCACCACCGGCGACGTCACCATCAACAGCGACACCGGTGCCTTCGGCATCACTACGACGGGCGACAATGCGCACGGCATTGATGCTTACAGCGTCGTAGGCCATGCAGGCGAGGTAACGGTGACCTCGACCGGCAGCATCACCACGACGGGCAACTTCGCGCAGGGCATTTCAGCTGTCAGCTACCACGGCGCGGTGGTGACCTCAACCGGCAGCATCACCACCAGGGGCGCCTACGCGAGCGGGATTAATATCTACAGCCTAGGCCGGATAACGCTGACCTCGACCGGCAGCATCACCACCGGGGGCGTCGACGCGACTGGGCTTCAGGCCGACGGCGTCGACTTTGTAACGCTGACCTCTACCGGCGACGTCAGCACCGCGGGCAATCGCGCGGTCGGGATTTTTGCTCGCTCCACACAAGATGTCACGGTGACCTCGACCGGCAACATCACCACCAGGGGCGACGACGCGCAGGGGATTATTGCCGTGGCCAACAGCTTCGGCTCCGGCGTGGCGACGGTGACCTCGATCGGCAACATCACCACCACGGGCGCCGGGATTTTTGCCGTGGGCGGCCCCACGGCGGTGGTGACCTCGACCGGCGACATCACCACCACGGGCGGCCAGGCGCAGGGGATTTATGCGCACGGCAACGGCACGGCGACGGTGACCTCGACCGGCAACATCACCACGACGGGCGTCAACGCGGTCGGGATTGAGGCCAGCTCCCCCAACTCTGTGTATGTGACCTCGACCGGCAACATCACCACGACGGGCGGCGGGATTTCTGCCCAGAGCAACGGCGGCAGGATGTTGGTGACCTCGACCGGCAACGTCACCACGACGGAGTGGTTCTCGAACGGGATTTATGCCGGCGGCGGCAGCTTTGTAATGCTGACCTCGACCGGCAACATCACCACGAAGGGCGACTTCTCGATCGGGATTAAGGCCGTCGCCAGCCTCTTCCCGGTGGGCGTCCCGGTATACGGCCCGGTGACGGTGACCTCGGTCGGCGACATCACCACCGCGGGCAAGGCCGCCCACGGGATCTATGCCGCGAACAACTCGCGCTACGGCGCGGCGACGTCGGTGACCTCGACCGGCAGCATCGCCACCACGGGCGCCGGCGCGAACGGGATTTTTGCCCAGAGCAACGGCGCGGTGACGGTGACCTCGACCGGCGACATCACCACCACGGGCTCCGACGCGAGCGGGATGTCCGCCCAAAGCGTGGGCGGGCCGATCGCGGTCACCATCAATTCAGGCACGGTGTCCGGCGGCACCGGTTCCGGAACGGGTGTCTCCCTCATCGGCGGCACCGACAACACGCTGGTCAACCGCGGCACCGTGACGGCCTTGTCGGGGCTGGCGATCGCGGCCAGCACGGGCAATGACGCCGTCAGCAATTTCGGCACCGTGATTGGCAATGTCGATCTTGGCACCGGCACCAACGTCTTCAACAACACGGCGGGCGGCCTGTTCAATTCCGGCGCCACCGTCAGTCTCGGCGCCGGCAACGCGCTGACCAATGCCGGCACCCTGTCGCCCGGCGGCGCCGGGACGGTCCTGACCACGGCCTTGACCGGCAACCTGGTGCAGACCGCGACCGGGCGCCTAACGATCGATTTGAACATGGCCGGCGGCAGCGCTGACCGGGTCAACGTGTCGGGAACCGCCAACCTGGCGGGCACCGTGCAGCTGCGCCTGTTGAACGCGCAGGCTGGCGTGTACCAGCAGACCATCGTGTCGGCCGCGGGCGGCGTCACAAACGGCGGCTTGTCGCTGCAGGCGCTGCAGGCGAGCCCGGTCCTGCACGTCGAACTGGTCTATCCCAACGCCAACGACGTCGCGATCAGGAGCTCCATCAACTTCGTGACCTCCGGCCTCACCGGCAACCAGACATCGCTCGCCAACGCGCTCAACGGGGCGGGGCAAGGCTCGGGCCTCGGCGGGCCAGTCTTCAACCTGCTGCTCAACGGCCCGACATCGCTCGACGGCTACCGCGGCATGCTCAACCAGCTCTCCGGCGAAAGCGCCACCGGCGCTCAGCAGGTCACCTTCGATGCAATGGGCCAGTTCGTCGGCGTGATGCTCGATCCCTTCAATCGCGGCACCGTCACGCCGGCTGGCGTCAGCGGCTACGCCTCCGAAGGCGAGGCCGGCGCCCATGCCTCGGCCGGACGGCGACGCACCGCGGCCGAGCGCGAGGCCTATGCAATGGTCACCAAGGCGCCTATGCAACAGGACTTCGCGGCACGCTGGAACGTCTGGGCCGCGGGCTTCGGCGGCTCGCAGACCACCGACGGCAACGCCGCAGTCGGCAGCAATTCGACCACCAGTCGCATCGCGGCCGGCGCGGTCGGCGCTGACTATCTGATCGCACCCAACACGATCGTCGGCTTCGCGCTCGCCGGCGGCGGCACCAGTTTCACTGTTGCTGGCGGTCTCGGCAGCGGCCACTCCGACCTGTTCCAGGCCGGCGCCTATGCGAGGCATACGATGGGGGCGGCCTATGTCGCGGCCGCGCTCGCCTATGGCTGGCAGGATATCACCACCAACCGCACCGTGGCCGGCCTCGACCAGTTGCAGGCCCGGTTCAAGGCCAACGCCTGGTCGGGCCGGCTCGAAGGCGGCTATCGCGTCGTCAGTCCCTGGATGGGCGTCGCCATCACGCCCTATGCGGCCGGTCAGTTCACCACCTTCAACCTGCCGGCCTACGCTGAGGCGGCCGTCATCGGCAGCGACGCCTTTGCGCTGCGCTATGGCGCCAAAGACGTCACGGCATCGCGCTCGGAGCTCGGCTTCCGCACCGACAAATCCTGGGCCCTCATGGGTACGCTGCCGGGCACGACGCTGACCCTGCGCAGCCGTTTCGCCTGGGCGCACGATTATTCCACCGACCGCTCCGTCGGCGCCACCTTCCAGTCGCTGCCGGGCGCCTCCTTCGTCGTGAGCGGCGCGGCCCAATTGCCGGACAAGGCGCTGACGACCCTGGCCGCCGAACTCGTCTGGCGCAACGGTTTCTCGCTCGCCGGCACCTTCGACGGCGAGTTCTCCGGCAATTCCAGCAGCTACGCCGGCAAGGCCGTCGCAAGATATCAGTGGTGACGGCGGCCGACGGCTGTGATGCAGCGCGTCGGCGCGGTCGATCCCGTCAGCTTTCGACGACCCGCACGGGATCGCGGCCGTGATGCTGACCGTGATTGCGATCGTCGATCAATTCCCGCGGCGCAGGCAGCGGCGCAGTCCGCGAAGCTGGGCGCGTTCGCGAGCCTGGCGACGGAGTCGTTTCGTCTTTACCATGCGGCCGAGATACGATCGTTGCCCTGATCGAGCAGAGAATAAAATTCCGTACTTCAATATGAAGCATTGGTGCTCCTGCGGCATGGAGTACGTCGTTGCCCCCAAGGAGATTCCCTTGACGGAGGACGAACAACTGATCTGTATCAATTGCGGCTGTGAACTAAGAGGTCGGTGGAGTTCACGAAACTTCGACCATGAACCGATCTACTTTACGCCGGTGGACATCCCTAAGCATTAGGCTCCCGCACGAGCATGATGTCACGCTCTCATCTCGTTTTGATAATGCTGAACTGGAGTTCGTTACCTCATGGATGCCTCAGCATCACCTACTACGAAAACGCGGCGCAGGCTTCCAAAGCATCTCAAGGCCTTGGAAGCCGAGTCCATTGAGATAATGCGCGAGGTCGTGGCTGAATTCAAAAAGCCCGTCATGCTCTATTCGATTGGAAAAGACTCCAGCGTCATGCTGCATTTGGCGATCAAGGCCTTCTACCCCGCCGAGCTACCATTTCCCCTTCTACACGTAGACACAACCTGGAAGTTTCGCGAGATGATTGCGTTTCGGGACGAAACCGCACGCCGTCTCGGGATTGAGATGTTGGTCCATGTCAATCACGACGGCCTCTCCCGTGGCATTGGCCCAATTGCGTCGGGCTCTTCCGTCCACACACAGATCATGAAGACGGAAGCACTCAAGCAGGCGCTCGACCTTCACGGCTTCGATGCAGCGCTTGGTGGTGCGCGAAGAGATGAAGAAAAGAGCCGAGCAAAGGAACGTATTTTCTCTTTTCGCTCTCAGGGCCACGTCTGGGACCCGCGAAACCAACGTCCCGAATTGTGGAATCTTTTCAACGGCCGCATTCGACCTGGCGAGACGGTTCGCGTGTTCCCTTTATCGAACTGGACCGAATTAGATATCTGGCATTATGTGATGCTAGAAAATATTGCCGTGGTGCCGCTCTACCTCGCCAAACATCGCCGAGTCGTGCGTCGCGATGGGACCTGGATCATGGTAGATGACAATCGCCTGCCCTTCCGTCCCAACGAAGAGCCGGAAGTGCGACTTGTTCGATTTCGTACACTGGGCTGCTATCCTTTAACGGGAGCGATCGAATCCCATGCCGTTTCCCTCGAGGATATCGTATCGGAAATGCAATCGACACGCGTTTCGGAGCGCCAGGGGCGCCTCATTGATAGCGACGAGTCGGCGTCGATGGAGAAAAAGAAGCGGGAAGGCTATTTTTGATGGAGTGCGCCCGCCTTCCTGCCGAAGAGACGAACAAGGATCTACTTCGATTTCTCACATGTGGATCGGTAGATGACGGAAAATCCACGCTGATCGGCCGTCTCCTGCACGATTCAAAGCTGATTTTCGAGGATCAGCTGTCGACGCTTGCCAAAGACTCGATACGTTACGGCACCACCGGCGATGACATCGACTTTGCCCTTCTGGTGGACGGCCTTGAGGCCGAGCGTGAGCAGGGCATCACAATCGATGTCGCCTATCGTTTTTTTACCACGCCGAGGCGCTCTTTCATCGTAACCGATACGCCGGGTCACGAGCAGTACACGAGGAATATGGCGACGGCGGCATCGAAGGCCGACTTGGCCATTATCCTGATCGATGCGCGTAAGGGCGTGTTGTTGCAGACCAGGCGGCATTCGCTAATTTGTTCACTTCTTGGGTTGCGCCATGTGGTCGTAGCCGTGAACAAGATCGATCTAGTCGCATATCAAGCAGATATTTTCGACCGTATCGTTACCGACTATTGTGCCTTCGCATCGCAGTTCGGGTTCTCGTCCATTGTGTCATTTCCGATTTCGGCCAGAAACGGCGACAACGTCGTAAAGCTATCGGACAAGACACCTTGGTATAGCGGACCAGCCTTGCTGGACTATCTCGAGACGATCAATGTCGAGAATGAAACAGCGGAAGTTTCATTCCGCTTTCCGGTACAATGGGTCAATCGTCCGAATGCTGATTTCCGGGGTTATGCCGGAACAGTGGTTTCCGGGACGGTCAATCCCGGCGATCCCATCTTCGTCGCCGGCTCGAGCCGGACCTCAAGCGTGAAGGAACTTATAACCTCTGCCGGCCCACAGCAGTTCGCACAGGCAGGAGACGCAATCACGATCACACTCGCGGACGAGTTAGATATTGCACGCGGCGATCTCCTGGCCAGTCCCATGTCTCGCCCCGAGGTGTCAGATCAATTTGCCGCACACATCATCTGGATGAGCGACCAAGCGCTGATGCCCGGGCGTTCCTACTTGGCACGCATTGGAACCAGAGTAACGCCGATCACAGTGACCGGAATCAGGCACAAAGTCGATGTCAATACGAGCGCGCATCTGGCGGCTCATACTCTCGATCTCAACGATATCGCCTTCTGTAACTTTGCGACCGACACGCCAGTTGCATTCGACCCGTACGTGCATAACCACAAAACAGGGGCATTCATCGTCATCGACCGGTTTACCAATCATACTCTTGGTGCGGGGATGATTGCCTTCAGCCTGCGGCGGGGCACAAGTATCCATCGGCAAACGACCCTGCTCGGAAAAGCCGATCGGGCCGCACAAAAGCGCCAAAGACCCGCAATTGTTTGGCTTACCGGCTTGTCAGGCGCAGGCAAGTCGACGATTGCCAACATTGTCGAGCGGCAGCTGCACGCTGCCGGTCATCACACAATGCTACTCGATGGCGACACTATGCGCCACGGACTTAATCGAGACCTCGGTTTCACGGAGGCCGATCGGGTCGAGAACATTCGCCGCGCCGGCGAGGTCGCTAAGCTCTTGTTAGACGCGGGACTCATCGTGCTGTGCTCGTTCATCTCTCCGTATCGCGCTGAACGCGAAATGACTCGACGCTTGTTTTCGGATGAGGAGTTTATTGAAGTATTCGTGGATACTCCTATCGACGAATGCGTGCGGCGCGATCCGAAGGGTCTCTACGCGAAAGCGAAGGCCGGCACGATCAAGAATTTCACGGGCATCGATGCGCCCTACGAAGCTCCCCACAGTCCCGAGATACACCTGCACACAATCGGCCAGCAGCCCGAACAACTATCCGAAAAAATCATCAGGAAATTGGCAGAATTGGGCAGAATTGGATAAATACGTTGGCCTCCGCGATACGAGCAAGACTGGCTACATTAGCCGTCTTGAAACGCTCCGCACCGAACACGGTCATCGCACAGTCGCCGGGCTCTCGCGCGAGCGCATCATCACTGGCATTCTTCAGCCCTATGCTGATCGCCCCGGTGCGGCACTCGATACTCTGAAGAAGCTTCGGATCCTGATCCGTCACGCGATGGCAAGTCCTTCACGGTCGATGGTTTTAGTGGATGGATGCGGGACGCTATCTCGGAGGCCGGACCGCCGCTCGATTGCAAGCCGCATGGCCTTCGGAAAGCCGCCGGACGTTTGCTCGCCGAAGCCGGCGCAACGGCGAAGATGATCATGTCTGTCCTCGGACACACGACACTTGCTGAAGCTAAGCGCTATACGGAAGAGGCTGATCAGGCGGGCCTCGCCGAAGACACAGTCATCAAGCTCGAAGGACACAGGGCGAACAGGATTGCCCAAATCACTTCCGTGGATTTGGGGAAAACGCCAAAAACGAGAGGAAAATCAGATCGAAAGGAGTGAGGCTGGCGCTCCCTAGGGGAATCGAACCCCTGTTTCAGCCTTGAGAGGGCCGCGTCCTAACCGCTAGACGAAGGGAGCGTGAGGGCTAGCCAATAACCTCGAAATTTGTCCGCCGCAAGGACCCGAATGGGCCTTTTACGGCTCATTGGCAAATTTCAGCTTTCCGGCCGGCTTCAGGGTGTGGGCATCGAAGGTGCGGATCTCGATGACCCCGCCGATATCGAGCGTGATCACGAGGCGGTCGCCGGCGATCCCGGTCGCGACGATTTTGGCGCCCTTGGGCAGGGTGGCGATGACGTCGCCCACGGGTTCTGGCGCCCTTCCCTCCGACTTGAAAAGGCGGTAGCCCACCGCGATCAGAACGGCGCAGATCGCCAGCGCCGTGGTCAACCCCGCGATCAGCATCATCCGCCGCACCCGCGCGAACAGCGCGGCCTGCTCGGGGCTCGGTTCGGGAACAGCGGTATCAGACGTCGTCATGGAAAATGTTAGCTCTGCGCAAAGGTTGGAGGTTGTCGTCACCGGCGACGAGGGCTCGGCCCGGCTCGACCGCGTGCTGGCGGCGCGTTTGCCGGACCTGTCGCGATCGAGGCTGAAAGCCCTGATCCTGGCGGGTGCGGTGAGCCTGAAGGCCTCCGCGGTCCGCGACCCCGCTTATCACGTCATATCAGGCGATACGATCATAATCGACGTGCCGGAGGCCGCGCCCGCCGAGCCCAAGGGCGAGGACATCGCCCTCGATATCGTGTTCGAGGACGACGACATCATCGTCATCAACAAGCCCAAGGGGCTGGTCGTGCACCCCGCGGCCGGGCACGAGACCGGGACCCTGGTGAACGCGCTGATCGCCCATTGCGGCGCGACGCTGTCGGGCATCGGCGGGGTGCGCCGGCCCGGCATCGTGCACCGGCTCGACAAGGACACCACCGGGCTGATGGTGGTCGCCAAGAACGACCTCGCCCACGCCTCGCTGTCGGCCCAGTTCGCCGACCACGGCCGGACCGGTGCGATGCGCCGCGGCTACATGGCCTTTGCCTGGGGGGCGCCTGGCCGGCATCGCGGCACCGTCGATGCGCCGATCGACCGCCATCCCCATGCGCGCGAGAAGATGGCGGTGCGCCAGGGTGGCCGCGAGGCGGTGACGCATTGGGAAATCCTGGAGAGCTTTGCCGGGCGCGACGGCAAGCCGATCGCGACGCTGCTGGCCTGCGAGCTCGAGACCGGGCGCACCCACCAGATCCGCGTCCATCTCGCCCATATCGGCCATCCCCTGATGGGCGATGCCGTCTATGGCCCGCATTTCAAGACCAAGGCGAACCAGCTCGGCCCCGAGTCGCAAGGCGCGCTGACGGCGCTTGGACGGCAGGCCCTGCATGCCTATCTGCTGGTATTAGAGCACCCCAGAACAGGAGAATTACTCCACTGGGAGGCGCCTCTGCCGGAGGATTTGCTTCTCCTGGAGAGGTCCCTGAAAGCGGCGCTATGACGCAGGGGCTTTAAGAAAAGCGTTACATTACAAAAAGTTATAGCTGCCACACGGGGACGTGACGTCAGCAATCCTTCCCTTTTTGCCCCCCCATGGGGTATATTGCGCCTGCGTTGGAAATGACCAACGCGGAACATCGCAGCTACGGCCGGCTTTAACACAGCGGTCGTCTGCCTGGCCCGCCGCTATCGGGGGCCTGAACCTTTGGAGGGGCTTACAATGGCCCGTACCGCTGCTCTGCCGGTCCTCAATGGAGAATCCGGCCTTTCTCGTTACCTCGCCGAAATTCGCAAGTTCCCGATGCTGGAACCCCAGCAGGAATACATGCTCGCCAAGCGTTGGCGGGAGCATGACGATCGCGACGCGGCGCACCAGCTCGTCACCAGCCATCTCCGTCTCGTGGCCAAGATCGCCATGGGCTATCGCGGCTACGGCCTGCCGATCTCCGAGGTCGTCTCGGAAGGCAATGTCGGCCTGATGCAGGCGGTGAAGCGTTTCGAACCCGAAAAGGGGTTCCGTCTCGCCACCTACGCGATGTGGTGGATCAAGGCGTCGATTCAAGAGTACATCCTGCGTTCCTGGTCGCTCGTGAAGATGGGCACCACCGCGAACCAGAAGAAGCTGTTCTTCAACCTGCGCAAGGCGAAGAGCAAGATCAACGCGCTGGACGAGGGCGATCTCCGCCCCGACCAGGTGAAGATCATCGCCAAGCGTCTCGGCGTCACCGATCAGGACGTGATCGACATGAACCGCCGCCTCGGTGGCGACGCGTCGCTCAACGCTCCGATCCGCGACGACGGCGAAGCCGGCGAATGGCAGGACTGGCTGGTCGACAATACGCCCAACCAGGAAGCCATGCTGGCCGAGCACGAGGAGTATGACGAACGCCGTGTCGCGTTGAACGGCGCCATGGGCGTGCTCAACCCGCGCGAACGCCGCATCTTCGAGGCCCGCCGCCTCGCCGATGAGCCGATGACGCTGGAAGACCTTGCCGCCGAGTTCGGCGTGTCGCGCGAGCGCGTCCGCCAGATCGAGGTCCGCGCCTTCGAGAAGGTGCAGTCCGCGGTCAAGGGCACGATCGCAAGGGCCGAACAGGCCGCGCTGGAAGCCGCGCATTAGGCGCGGTTTCGCCGGCGCCAGAGATTGGCGGATCGAGAAGAGACGAAAAGCCGGCGGCAACGCCGGCTTTTTTGTTTGTGTGAGGTGCAGCATGTTCGCGCAGACGCCGGCCGCGCTTCTTGAACCGGCGTCGCCGGTCAACCGACCCAAAGTATCGGGCGCAGCACCAAGAGAACGGACACCGCCGTGTCGATCATCCTGCAATCCACCGTCGGCGGCTTCTCCGCCCAGTTCATGCGCAAGCTGCCGCTGGTCGAGCAGGCGATGCGCGAGCACGGGCTCGACCCCGCCGAGTTCGTGATCTCCAAGGACTACGCCTCGACCGCGACGATCCCGATCATGGGGCCGTTCTTCTTTAACTACAGCGTGTTCTTCGGCGACGAGACATTCACCGTCACCGAGCCGAACGACATGGTATTTCTGGATTACTTCTTCAAACGCGTGCTGGCAGCAGACGGCCCGCCGGAAGTGCCGCGGCGGCCGGGATTGATCCGGCGGTTGCTCGGCTGGATGGCACAACCGGTATGAGGTCATCTCGCTCCACTTGTCGCAGGACGCGGGCTGGTGTATGTGCTGCCGCCCCGGCGCACTACCGCGCCACTTTGCTCACGCTCTTAAGGGAGGCGGCATGAAGTTGAGATCGACACGTTCCGACCGCCACCGCCCACAGGTGACCGGCGATCGGTCATGAGCTGAGCGCCGCTTCGCGGCTGTTCTTCATTCATCCAATCTGGTTACGAGGGGCGTGACGCAACACGGCGTCGCGCCGTGTCGTCATGTATTTGCGGTTCGTTACACCGCTCATCCACCCGCACAGCCGCGTGGAGAGCGGCTTCTTTCGCGCGTCCTGGTACGTCCAGCGAAACAACTGTCCGGACTGGATTCGGCAGGAGCTCTCGGACCAGTTCGCCTGGTTCGCGCAGCATCTGCCGCTTCCCGGGCGCATCGCGCGGCACTTCAAGCGGCGCGATTCGATCTGGGGCATTTGCTGGTTCGATCCCCGAGCCCGCGAAGCGGTCAGCCGCGCGCGTTACTGCGCCTGGCTGCTCGAGGAGGGTGGCCTGCCGGTGCGTACGATCACGACGTCGCACCAGCGTGAAGTGATCTGGCGCGATGCGCATCAGATCGTCACGAAGCCTTCGGCCGATCTTCCCAAGGCATTCCCCTGAACGGGCAACTCCCGAACGTGGAAGGCACGCTGAAGCGCGATGAGATTCGATGAATCGTCATCGCGCTTCAGCCCTACTCTCCCCACGTCCGCGCCAGCGTCGCGAGCCAGCAGCCTTCGCAATAGCGCGCGTCCTTGTAGTCGATCCAGTTGTGCGCATAGACGCGGTCGAGCGGGATGCCGTAGCGCGAGCGCAGCACCTTCACGAGGATCTTCCATGCCGCGACCTGCGCATCGGTCGGGCCGGCCGCGACATCCGGATAGTTGCCGGCGAACTCGACGCCGATCGAATTGTCGCGCACCACCTGGCGATAGGTCGGCCTGTTGTCGATGAACTTGTTGTCGTTGCGGTTGGCGCCGTCGCCATGGGTCGGCACCAAATTTTCCGCGACCGCCCAATAGACCGTGCCGTCGGTCTCGACCCATACCGTGACGCCGCGGCGCGTTGGGTTCTTCGACTGCTCCGCCGCGCCGCCGCGCGCCGAGCCCGCCGGTCCCTCGGTCTGGTGCACGATGATGTTGCGCCAGGCATGGGCGTTTTGAACGTCGCCCCACGGCGCAAGCCAGACGATCTTCAGGCCGGGAATATCAGGCGAGCCGGAGGCGCGCGCGAGCTTTGCGAGGTCGGCGTCCGTTGCAGCGGTCGGTGCGACCAGAATGATGGCGAGAAGTGCGGCGAGCAGGCGGGAGATCATCATACGGGTCCAATGCGGACCCAAATCCTAGCAGGCTTTACGCGAATTTGCGCGCGGCCTGACCGAAGCCGTTCGGCTCGGGCGAGAGCGGCGGGGCCGGATCGTAGACGGCAAAATCGTTCTTGCCGTTCTTCTTGGCGGCATAGAGGGCGTGATCGGCATGCGCGATCAGCCGGTCCGGGAACTGGCCGATGCCGCTGTCCCATTCGGCAACGCCGATCGAGATCGCGATCGGGATGTCCTTGGGCGTGCAGGCGGCGGCGTCCTGGCGACAGACCTCGAGCACGCGGCGGGCGATCGTGGCCGCCTCGCGCAGGGATGACGAGGGCAGCACCACGCAGAACTCGTCGCCGCCGGTGCGGGCGAGCATGTCGCCCGGCCGAAGCCGCGTCTGCGCCATCAGGGTGAAGTGTCGCAGGCAGGCGTCGCCCGCGGCATGGCCATGGGTGTCGTTGATGGTCTTGAAGCCGTCGAGATCGATCACCAGCAGCGAGAACGGCTCGCCGCTGCGCTCCGAACGGGCGCATTCCTCGGACAGGCGCTGCAACAGATGTCGCCGGTTGGCGACACCGGTGAGATCGTCGAGCAATGCGAGGTCGGCGACCTCGCCCCGCAGCCGGTCCATCGCCATCAGCAGGAAGCCGAAATTGAGCGTCATCGACAGAAACAGCAGCCCCAGCACCATCACGGCATGGGTCTGACCGCCGGCGGCCGCCGAGAAATCGTAGCCCAGCAGATTGCCCGCGGTGCGAGCGAGGAAGATCGCGATGGTGGCGAGGATGACGATGCCGGACAGCCGGGCGCCCGGACTGACGCGGCCTTCGGGCGGCAACAGCAGCAGGTGCAGCGACAGCGCCAGCGGGAGGGCCTGGCCGATCGTGTAGCTGAGCATGCGCAGCTGCATGTGATCGAAACCAACCATGAAGAAGACGACACCGCCGAGGCTCAAGGCGCCCGTTACGACCATGATGCGCCAGGACACCGGCCGGTCGTAAAAGCGCTGGATGCCCATGGCTGCGAGGCAACTCGCCGCGATGACACCGGCAGCGCCGAACAGAAGGGGCAATGGAGAAGAGACGAACAGGCGCAGCAAGGCCGTCATTGCGCCCGCCGAGCCGACGAAGGCCGATGCCATCCAGAACCGTGCCGCCGCGAATTTCGGATAGGAGCGCGTCACGTAGGCCCAGATCAGGCCGAGCGCCAGGAAGTTGACGACGAAGACCGTCCAGAGTGTCGGTACGTTCAGCATGGCGCCCGCAGCGCGCGTAGCGTCACGCCCCCTGTCTGTGGCAGCCGTTCGTCCATCACCCATCCCCGTTTTCTTGCGGGGAACAATGCGCGGGTTGCACTTAACGGAGTCTCACTGCGACCCTTCAAACCGCGTCCTTGGTTTTGGATTCATGAACGGCGCGCGCGTTGTCGGATCGTTAGGCATGTCGCTGGCGACGCGCCACTTGCGCTGCGATGCGGATTCGCGGGCAAAAATCACCCGAAAATGCATCTGAGCTGTGGATAACGCGATGACACGGATGTGACAGCAGAGGGCAGCGGCCTGCGAATCTGCTGAGTTTGTGTTCGAGGATGTTGCGAGGCTGGCCCTCCGCCGAGCATCCCTCGTGTCGCGTTTAACCATGAACCCTTGAGAGGATACTATGGCTAAGAAAGCGAAGAAGGCGGCGAAGAAGAAGGCGAAAAAGGCCAAGAAGGCGAAGAAGAAGTAACGAGGCTTCTTTTTCTTTGCCCGGGTGGAGCCTCGCTCCGCCCGGGCTTCGGGTGGGATTGAGAGAGATTGAAGGTGGCGGGCGCAAGGCCCGCTTTTTTATTGGCTGCCTTGTCGCGCTCCGCTCTCTCTCACTCCCTCTCCTCGCCGGCGGGGAGAGGTGAAGGAAGGAAGCGGGGAAAAGGTGAAGAGCGCCTACCTTTCAGCAAACGCCAGCTTGGCACCGAGCATCGCAAAACCGGCGGCAAAGCTGCGGCGCAGCCAGGCCATGACACGGGGGCGGGAGATCACGCGCTCGCGCACCGAGGCGGCGCAGAGGCCGTAGACGACGAACACGGCAAAGGTCATCGCCATGAAGGCGCCGCTCAACTCCAGCATCCGCGCCAGCACATGCGCCTCGTCCAATGCGATGAACTGCGGCAGGAACGCGAGGAAGAAGATCGAGAGCTTTGGATTGAGGATGTTGATGAGAAAGCCGGTGACGATGACCCGGCCGCTCGACCTCTCCTTGATCTCACCCTCCACCGCCAACGCCCCGGTCTCGCGTAACGCCTGCCAGGACATGTAGAGCAGATAGAGCACACCGCCCCATTTCAGCGCAGCAAAGGCGAGCGCGCTGGTGTGGAGCACGGCGGCCAGGCCCAGCATCGCCGCCATCATGTGCGGAACGATCCCGAGCGTGCAGCCGAACGCCGCCGCGACGCTGGCGCGCGAGCCGCGGGTCAGCGCCGCAGCCAGCGTGTAGAGCACGCCGGTGCCTGGCGAGGCGACGACGATGAGCGAGGTAAGCAGGAAAGACCAGGACATGTCCTGTCACTACCATCCCTGCCCCACCCCGAGAAGTCACGACCCGGTCAGCGCGGCCGACGCGGATCGGGCCAGAACGAGGTGCCGGCGCGGGCCAGGCCGCCGCCGACGCCCATCGGCACGCCATCGGCGCGCCAGCAGGCCGCGCCTGTCATCTCGCCGTCGAGCCCAAAGCCGATCGCACACATGCCGCCGCCGACATGGGCGGATGACACCACGGGATGACCGAGCGCCGTGAGCTTCTCGCGCACGCCAGCAGCCATCCCGGTCTCGATCTCGGCCTCCTGGCCCCAAGAGAAGATGCGCGGCGCCTCGACCGCCTCCTGAAGGCTCATGCCGTGGTCGACCAGGTTGATGACGGCCTGGAGCACGCCTGCGGGAATCCGGTGCGCGCCGGGCATGCCGACCGCGAAGGCCGGCCGGCCCTCGCTGAGGCCGATCATCGCCGAGATGCCGCTGGTGATGCGCTTGCCCGGCGCCAGCGACAGCGCGTGACCAGGATGCGGGTCGAACAGGTACATGTAATTGTTCGGGATGATCCCGGTGCCTGATATCATGATGCGCGCGCCGAACAGCGAGTTGATGGTCTGGGTCGAGGTGACGATATTCCCGTCACCATCGGCGATCGTGACATGGGTGGTGTTGGCGGACTCGTTGGTGCCCGTCGGCGTGGTCTGGATGCCGACGCCGGCGGCATAGGTGCCGACGCGCGCAGGATCGATTTCGGCGCGGCGCCGGGCGGCGTAGTCCTTGGAGACAAGCTGCTCGACCGGCACCTTGACGAAGGCCGGGTCGGCCGTCGCCGCGCGGCGATCGGCGGCGGCGATCTTCAGGGCCTCGAGCATCAGATGGATCGTCTCGACCGTACCGAAGCCGGACTTGCCGATGTCGTAGGCTTCCAGGATGTTGAGCATCTGGATGATGTGGACGCCGCCGGACGCGGGCGGCTCGGGGCCGATCAGCTCGACGCCGCGATAGGTGCCGCGGACAGGTTCGCGTTCGATCGTCTTGTAGGCCTCGAGGTCGGCGGCGGTCAGGAACGAACCCGCCTTCGACAATTCATGCGCGATGACGTCGCCGAGGCTGCCACCATAGACCGCCCGTGGCCCTTCCTTGGCGATGGCGCCAAGCGTCTCCGCATATTCGCCCTGCACCAGGAGTGAGCCCGCCCTGAGCGGCCTCTCCTTCGGCAGGAATTTGGCCGAGATCGCGGCGTTGCGTGACAGGTCCGGCGCCATCTCGGCAATGCAATTGGCGAGATAGGGCGTGACCGCAAAGCCGCGGCGCGCATGCCGGATGGCGGGCTCCATCACCGAGTCCAGCGGCAGCTTGCCGAACCGCTCCAGCGCCTCGCACCATGCCTTCAGCGTGCCGGGCACCGCAACCGCAGCCGCACCGACGGCGTTGCGGCGCCCCTCCGTCTCCATGTAGTCCGGCCACCGGTCGGACACTGGCTTGTAACTGTCGGGACGGCAGGCCGCCGGCGCGGTGGACAGGCCGTCGATGGTGGTAATGCGGCCATCCGCAAGCCTGATCACCGCGACGCCACCACCAAAAATGCCGACCATCATCGGCTCGACCACGGTCAGCGTGAACAGCGCCGCGACGGTCGCGTCGATCGCATTGCCGCCGGCGGCCATCATCTCGAGCGCGGCAGCGGAAGCCAGCGGATGATTGGTCACGGCCATGCCGCGACGGGCGGTCGCCGGCGTCTTCTCGCAATCGAACAGCGTGCCTGCCCGTTGCCGCCAGGATATCAGATCGGTCATTCTCAATAGAGCCTCGTACGGTACGCTTCTTCCATCGTCTTCTCGGCCTCTGCGACCCCGATGGCGGCGGTTTGCTCGGCGATGATCCGGCCGAGCGTCGGAAAGCTGTTGCGCTCGACCTGCGCGGCCGGATTCCAGAGCTTCGAGCGCATCAGCGCCTTGCCGCAGTGGAAATAGGTTTCCTCGACATGGATCTTGAGCCCGATGATGGGGACGGCGTTCTGCACCGCGAGCGGCGTCAAGAGCTCGGCATCTTGCGATATTTCGGCGCGGCCGTTGACACGCAGGGTCTCGTTGATCCCGGGCACCAGGAAAATCAGCCCGATGCCGGGCGAGGCGATGATATTGCCAAAGGTGTCGACACGGTTGTTGCCGCGCCGGTCGGGGATCAGCAGCGTCTTGTCGTCGAGCACGGCGACGAAGCCCGGCGCGTCGCCCCGGGGGCTGGCATCGGCGTGACCGTTGCCGTCGCTGGTGGCGAGGACGAGGAACGGGGACAGGGCGATGAAGTCTCGGCAGAACTTATCGAGATGATCGAGAACCTTCTTCTCCGCGAGCGGGCTGAGCTGCCCGAAATGCGCGCGCAGATCCTCCTGCGACTTGACCGGCGGCTTGCCGCCTGCACCCTGGCTGTCCATTCACGAACCTCCCTTTGTGTTTCCTTCTTTGAACTACTTCGCCTCGATGCCACACCAGCTCGCCGTGAACAGTGCGAGCGCCTTGGTAACCCGCTTCACCGAAGCGAGATCGACGCGCTCGTTGAAGCCGTGGGCGCCTTCCATCTTGGCCCCGAAGCAGAAGGCGGGAACGCCGAAGTCGAGGCCATAAAAGCGTGCGTCGGTCAGCGCGGTGGACGAGAAGCTGGTCAGCTTGCGGCCGAACACGTGCTCGTAGACCGGAGCCAGAACGGCTTCGCTCTCCTGAATGTCGGTCGCCTCGTAGCCCGGCGACAGGAAGCCTGACCAGACGATCTCCGGTGGGTTGTTGGCGAGGAACGGATGCGAGCGCGCCGCCTTGGCGACGAAATCCACGATCTCGGCCTGGGCGTCGGCGATCTTCCAGCCGGGCAGGACGCCGATGCGGCAATCGACATCGCACCAGGCAGGAACGCTGGAGGCCCAGTCACCGCCTTTGATGATACCGGGATTGAAGTTGAGCGGATGATCGACCGACTTGAACGAGGGATGCGTCTTGGCGCGCTCGTTCCACTCGGCTTCGAGACCTTCGAGCTTCTGGATCAGATGAATGGCAGCCTTGATCGCATTCGAGCCGGTGCCGGCGCGCGCGACATGGACGGGTATCCCGCGCACTTTCAGGCGGAACCAGATCACCCCGACCTGGGCACGCATCAGTTTTTCGTCGGTCGGCTCGGGCAGGATGCAGGCGTCGGCGCGATAGCCGCGCTGGAGGGTCGAGAGCGCGCCGAGGCCGGTACTCTCCTCCTCGATCACCGATTGCAGGTGGATGCGGCCCTTGGGCTTGTAGCCCGCTTCCTTGATCGCATCGAGTGCATACAGCGCCGAGATGGTGCCGGACTTCATGTCGCCCGCGCCGCGGCCATAGAGCCAGCCGTCCTCGACCACCGGCTGGAACGGCGGCCGCTCCCACATATCGAGCGGGCCCACCGGCACCACGTCGCAATGCCCCTGAAGGATCAGCGAGCGGCCCTCTTCCTTCCTGGGCCGAAAAGTGCCGACGACGGAGCGCGCGCGCGAAAAATCGGTCTCGACCGGACCGTAGCCCGGCAGCGTCTTCAGATCGTCCTGATTGATGACCCAGTCGTCGACCTCGTAGCCGCGCTCGCGCAGCAGCTTTGCGAACATGTCCTGGCAGGGGGCTTCCGCAGCTCGCGTGCTCGGAATGGCCGTGAACGCGATCGTGGTCTCGACCTGCCGGTCGAAGGCGGCATCGACGGCGGCCTCGATGCGCTCGCGCGCGCCGGCTGGAAGGGGAACGCTGTCGGTCATGAACTCATCCTTGCTGTCGGAATTTTGCCGGCCGCGCTGGCAAAGCCCGGCTGGTCGAAGAAGTCGCGGCCCGGGATCGCATCGAGCAGGTCGCGGGTGTAGGCGGCTTGCGGCGCCGTGAAGACGTCAGCGGTCGCGCCCTCTTCCACGATGCGGCCCTTCTGGAGCACGATGACGCGGTCGGCGATCTCGGCGGCGATGCGCAGATCGTGGGTGATGAAGACCATCGCGAGCTTCATCTCCTGACGGAGCTCGGCGAGCAGCGCCAGCACCTGGGCCTGCACGGAGACGTCGAGCGCGGAAACCGCCTCGTCGGCGATCAACACGCGGGGCTTCAGCGCCAGTGCCCGCGCGATGCAGATACGCTGGCGCTGGCCGCCGGAGAATTCGTGGGGGTAACGATCGGCGGCGACGGCGTTGAGGCCGACCCGCACCAGCAGCTTTTTCGCCTGCTCCATCGCCTCGCTGCGCGACGTGCCATAGGCCATCGGGCCGCGCGCGATGGCGTCGCCGACCTTCTGGCGGGGATCGAGGCTGGCAAAGGGATCCTGGAACACGATCTGAAGCTGCTTGCGCGCCTGGCGCAGCGCCTCACCGCGCAACAGGCGCAGATCCTGGCCGTTGAAGCGGATGGCGCCGCCGTCGGGCTCGGTCAGCCGCATGATCATGCGTCCGAGCGTCGATTTTCCGGAGCCGGACTCGCCGACGACGGCAAGTGTCTCGCCCTCATGTAACGTCAGCGAGATTCCGTCGGCGGCGACGACCTCGCGCGGCGGCTGTAACCAGCCCCGCTTGACCCGGAATGTCTTCTGGAGGCCGACGACCTCCAGCAGCGACTCTGGCCGGATGGTCTTGTGACGGATGTCGTCGAGCCGCGCTTTCGGCACCGCGTCGATCAGCTCGCGGGTGTAGGCCTCCTTGGGACGGCGCAGGACTTCCTCGACCGTGCCCTGCTCCACCACCTTGCCGTGACGCAGCACCACGACGCGGTCGGCAATGTCGGCGACGACGCCGAAATCATGGGTGATCAGCAGCACGCCCATGCCGCGGTCGCGGCGGAGATCGTCGATCAGGCGCAGGATCTGGCGCTGGGTGGTGACGTCGAGCGCGGTGGTCGGTTCGTCCGCAATCAACAGCGCCGGCCGGTTGGCCATCGCCATCGCGATCATGACACGCTGGCGCTGGCCGCCGGAGAGCTCGAACGGGTAGCTCCTTTCGAGTAATTGTGGATTGGGCAGGCCGACCTGGGTCAGGAGCTGCTGCACGCGCGCATGCACCCCGGCTGCCGACGGCGTCGGCTGCTGGTGGGAGAGGATCATCTCCTCGATCTGCTTGCCGACACGCTTGAGCGGGTTCAGTGAGGACAGCGGCTCCTGAAAAATCATCGCGGCATCGCCGCCGCGCAGGCGCCGCAGCGCGCGCCGGTCGAGCTTGGTCGGATTCTGCCCCGCCACCATTACGGCGCCGGAGGCAACCGCAATGCTTTTCGGCAACAGCGACAGTACCGCATGCGCGATCATCGACTTGCCCGAGCCGGACTCGCCGACGAGGCAAACGACCTCGTTCGGCTTGACGTCAAAAGAGACGTTCTCGACGGCGAACGGACGATCACCGCCTTCGGGCAGTGCGATCGAGAGATTCTCGACCGCCAGCACCGGAGTCCTGGTCTGCATGGGGTCACTCATGACCGGCGCCTCGACACACGCGGGTTGAGGACGTCGGAGAGGCCCTCGCCGAACAGATTGATCGCAAGCACCGTGATGAGAATGGCGAGCCCCGGAAACACACTCATCCACCAGGCATTACGGATCACCGTGCGCCCGGCACCGATCATAAAGCCCCAGGACATCAGATTGGGATCGCCGAGACCCATGAAGGACAGCGCGCTTTCCAGCAGGATGGCGGTCGCGACCGTCAGCGATGTCACCACCAGGATCGGCGAGATCGCGTTGGGCAGGATGTGGCCGAGCACGATGCGGAAGGTGCCCTCGCCCTGGCACAGCGCGGCCTCGACGAATTCGCGATTGCGCAGGCGCAGGAACTCGGCGCGGGTGAGGCGCGCCAGCGGCGGCCAGCTCACTGCCCCGATGGTCAGGATGATCGTGAACAGCGACGGGTTGAAGGTCGCAACCAGGAGGATCGCGAGCACGAAGGCCGGGATGGTCTGGAACAGTTCGGTCATCCGCATCAGCACCAGATCGATCTTGCCGCCGAAATAGCCTGATATCGCACCAATCGTGACACCGATCACCATGGCGGCCATGGCCGAGGCGATGCCGATCACGAGCGACACACGGGCGCCATAGGCGACACCGGCTGCGACGTCGCGGCCAAGCGTGTCGCCGCCGAGCAGAAGACCGTCCTCGCCGGGCGGCGTGAAGGGTGCGCTGACCATTTCCCAGGGCGAGACCGGGAACACGATGGGCGCGATGATCGCCGCGACGACAACGATCAGCAGCACGACGAGGCCAACCATGCCCGAGGGATGACGCAGGAAGGCGCGGACCGCATCCATCACGCCGCTCCCGTGGTCATGCGGGGATCGATCAGCTTGTATATCAGGTCGGTCAGGAGATTGAGCACGATGACCACGATCGACAGAATGAGAAAGATGCCGAGCAGCACGGGATAATCGCGCTGAAGCAGCGCATCGAAGGTGAGCCGTCCAAGGCCCGGCCAGGCGAACACGGTCTCAATCACCACGGCGCCGCCGACCAGCGCGCCGGCCTGCATGCCGGCCACGGTGACGACCGGCACCAGCGCGTTGCGCAGCATGTGGCCGACCACGATGCTCGGGCCGGACAGGCCCTTGGCACGCGCGGTCTTGATGAAATCCTGCTGGGCCACCTCGATGATCGAGGAGCGCATCAGCCGGGCATAGATCGCAAGATAAATTGCCGCCAGCGACGTCACCGGCATGATCATGTGTTTTGCGATGTCGAGCGCATGCGCGAGCGGCGAGAGTTTGACGTTGATGGTTTCGTAGCCGAACGGCGGCAACCAGCCGAGCGTCACCGAGAAGACCAGCACGAGCATCAGCCCGAGCCAGAACACCGGCGTCGCATAGAGCACCAGCGACAGCACGGTGAAAACCGTGTCCAGCACACTGCCGGCAGCTAGTCCCGCGAGCGCGCCAAGGGTCGTGCCGATCAGCAACGCGAGGCAGAAGGCCGTCACCGTCAAAAGAAGCGTTGCTGGAAGGCGCTCGAGGATGAGATCGACCACCGCGCGGCGCTGGCGATAGGAATAGCCGAGGTCGAGCCTGATCACACGGCCAAGATAGCTCGCGAGCTGCACCGCGTAGGGCTTGTCCAGCCCATATTCTTTCCGCAGATCCTCCAGCAGTTTGGGATCGGACGCGCCGGATTGCCCGGCCATGACCTGGGCGGGGTCGCCGGGGGCGGCCCGCACCAGCACGAAATTGAAAGTGGCGATGACGAGGATGACGGCGATGAGCTGGGCGATCCGGCTCAGCGCCATCAGCCCGATCATCGCCGCGCTGCCGAGACGGATCACGATTTGTAGACCGACCCGAAGGTTTCGTGCGAGCCGATGCCGGTCGACACGACGTTCTTGAACGCCTTGTCGTAGATGATGGGATATTCGAGCTCCAGCGTCCAGGCTACCGGCACGTCCTCGACCAGGATCGCTTGCACCTTGGAATAGAGCTCCTGGCGCTTGGCCTCGTCGAGCGTGACCGCGGCCTCGTCGAACAGCTTGTCCACCTCGGGGTTGGAATAACCTTCCGTGTTCGAGAACAGGATGCCCTTCTTGATGTTCGAGGAGACATAGGTGCGGGAAACGCCGAGCGCGGGATCGCCGAGCTGGTAGAGCAGGTTCTGGGTCATCTCGTAGTCCCAATTGCCGACCTTCTCGGCCCAGCCGGCCATGTCGGTGCCGACAAGGACGAGATCGATGCCAACACGGGCAAAGCTCTGGCGGAAGAACTCGCCGGCGCGCTGATAGGATTCGCCGTAAGGCGGCACGACATATTTGATCTCGGCACGCTTGCCGTTGGCATCTAGCTTCAGGCCCATCTCGTCGAGCAGCGCCTTGGCCTTCTCGATCGAATAGTCGTAGCGCTTGACCTTGCCATCATAGAATTTCGTCTTGGACGAGATCGGGCCGGTCGCGACCTTGGCGTTGCCGAAATAGACGCGCTTGGCGAGCGCGTCGCGGTCGATCAGGTGCATCACGGCCTGGCGGAAGCGCTTGTCGTTCATCGGCGCGATGCGGTTGTTCATTTCGAGCCATTGATGCGGCGCGAAATATTCATAGCCCTTGGTGGTGACTTCGAGATTCTTCTGCGCCTTGAAGCGTTGCACGTCGAAGAACTCGACGTCGGTCCATTGCGCGAGCTGCACGGTGCCGTTCTCCAGCGCCAGCGCCCGCGAGGCCGAGTCCGGGATGATGCGATAGATGATCTCGTCGAGATAGGGCTGGTCCTTGAGATAATAGCCCTCGTGACGCACCAGATGCACATGCGAGCCGCGCACCCACTCCTTCAGCTTGAACGGGCCGGTGCCGATCGCCTTGTCGTTCAGCGGGTTCTTGCGAAAGTCGGTACCTTCATAGATGTGCTTGGGCAGGATCGGCGCCGAGGTGCAGTCGAAGCAGCCGAGGAACGGCGCAAAGGGCTGCTTGAGCTTGAACACGACGGTGAGCGGATCGGGCGCTTCGGCGGAGGCGACGCGCGCAAAATTCTGCCGCGCGCGCGGATGCGTCTCGGTCAGCACCTTCATGCAGCTGAACACGACGTCCTCTGATGTCATCGGCTTGCCGTCGTGGAAGGTGATGTTGGGAAACAGCTTGAACGTATAGGTGAGGCCGTCGGGTGAAATCTCCCAGGACTGCGCCATGCCGGGCATCGGTTTGAGATCATCGCCGTATTTGAGAAGGCTCTCGTAGATCTTGCCGCCGAGCGTCAGCGTCGGCTGCTGCTGGTTGAATGCGGTCACAAGCAGCGGCGGCTCGGGCTGGATGATGGTGTTGAGCGTTCCACCGCGGGTCTGGCCGGCTGCGCGCGTGATGCCGAAGGGGATGGCGGCGCCCGCGGCCAGCATGGCCTGGGTGAATTCGCGTCTGTTCATCGAGCTCTCCGTGGTCGCATATCGACGTGAGAAGGACTTTGCCACGCGACGCATTCGGGTTCAGCGAATGTCGTGGGCGCGCGTATTGTTGCCAAACGCTCTGTCCCGCGCTACCTGATCGGGGACAATAACCATCGCGATCGGGCCATATCTGGCCCGGAAGATGCATAAGAGCCTTGCGAAAAGGACTTAAACCGGGAGCTCACGACACGTGAAAATCGCAGCGCGGCGAAATGACACTGGTGACTTGCGCGTCGGCCACAAGCAGGTGGGCCCTGCAAATGTCGCACGCTATGCCGGACAACTTCAAAAGGTCGAGCGGCCGGTCGGCGCGATGACCGCAATCTATCCGAACGAAAGCACCAGCACGCGGCACGCGCATCGGCGCGATCAATTCATCCTGCAGATCGCGGGCGTGACGGCGATGATGACCGAGCGCGGCCATTTCGTGATCCCGCCCGGCCATGGCCTGTGGATTCCCGCCGGCGTCGTGCATCAGTCGCGCGCCTGGGGCGAGGTCGAGGCGCAGACGATCTACGTCACGCCGGACCGTGAGCAGAATGCCGCCGATACGTGCCGCCTGATCCGGGCCTCCTCGCTGGTCGAGGCGCTGATGGACGAAGCCGTGCGCATGCCGCAGACCTACGACCAGGATGGACGCGACGGCAAGCTGATCGAATTCCTGCTCACCGAGATCGCGCGTATGCCGGAGGTGACGCTGCATGTGCAGATGCCGCCGGACCCGCGTCTTGCCGCAATCTGCAAGGCGGTGCTCGGCGATCCCTCCTCGGACCTCACGCTCGATGATTGGGCCGACAAATGCAGCCTCAGCCGGCGGACACTGACACGGCTGTTCCGCCGCGAGACCGGCCAGAGCTTCTCGGCCTGGCGCCAGCGCGTCCGCCTGCTGGAAGCGCTGGCGCGATTAGGTGCCGGCGAGGCCGTGACTTGCGTCGCGCTCGACGTCGGCTACGACAGCCCGAGCGCGTTCGCCGCGATGTTCAAGCGCGAACTGGGCGCCGCACCGCGGCACTATCTGCGCTGGACCGAGCGGGAGGTGGTGCTGCGTTAATTCAGCTGCGCAAGCTCGGCTTCGCGCAGCACGTCGAGCGGCGCCCACGGCTTGGCCCAGAATTTGGCGCCATCGGGCAGGGCTTGCATCAAGGGGCGGCCGGAGGTGACGACAACGTCCAGCTTCGGATTCCGGTCCTTCGCGACATGAGCCAGCTCGACGCCGGTCATGCGGCCCGCGAGCTGCACGTCGGTCAGCATCAGGCATAGCACGCCGGCATTCTTGTCCAGCACACGCTCGGCCGCCTCGGCACTCTCACACTGGATGACCTGATACCCGCTCTCTTCCAGCAGGAGACTGAGCATCTCCCGCTGCATGGCGTCGTCTTCGACGATGAGTGCTGTTGCCGTAAATGGTTCTGATGGTCCCATCGATGGCTCCCAATGCTGCCGCTTCCGTCCAAGTCACGTAAGTTCAAGTCGCGTATGTTAAGGAGCCAGCTTGAATACGGTTCAGTTCCATTCTGAAAAAATGTAAATCATAGTTCCCTAATCGGAGCTGGAGGGGGAATCCATGACAGCGATTCGCGGCGCCGCCGCCATCACGGGAGCGGCGAGCGGCATCGGCCGGGCCCTCGCCATCGAACTTGCCCGGCGCGGCTGCGACCTCGCGCTCGCCGATCGAGACGAGGCCGGGCTGAAGACGCTGGCCGCCGAGATCGGACCCGCACGCAAGATCAGCGTCCATCGTGTCGACGTCAGCGAGGCCGGCGACATCGCGCAATTCGCCAGCGAAGCGCTCGCCGCGCATCCTGCGCTTGGCATCGTCATCAACAATGCCGGCGTGGCGCTGCTGGGCACGTTCGAGGAGATCGATCAGGCGCAGATGGAGTGGCTGTTCGACATCAATTTCTGGGGCGTGGTGCACGGCACGCGCGCCTTCTTGCCGCATCTGAAGACGATGGAAGCGGCGCACATCGTCAACATCTCCTCGATCTTCGGCATCATCGCGCCGCCGGGACAATCGGCCTATGCGGCAGCCAAGTTCGCGGTGCGCGGCTTTTCCGAGAGCGTGCGGCACGAGCTCGCGGTAGCGGGGAGTCCGGTCAAGCTGTCGGTGGTGCATCCCGGCGGCATTGCCACCGCGATCGCGCGCAATTCGCGCACCGGGGTCGGCGTCACCGACAACGCCCGTCGCTCGCAGATGATCGAGCGGTTCGAGACTGCGGCAAAGACGACGCCGAAGGATGCCGCGCTCCGCATCATCAGGGGCATCGAGAAGAACGAGCCCCGCATCCTGATCGGCAACGACGCCCGCTTCATGGACCTGTTGCAGCGCTTCCGCCCGGGAACATACTGGGCGCCGCTGCAGCGGAAGCTGGAGAGGATGGCAAAGGGGGCGAGGAAGTAGTCAGGCGCGCAAGAGCGCTTCCTCACACTGCGCTGTCATTCCCCGCGAAAGCGGGGAATCCAGTACGCCGCGGCCTCTCTGCTCTATCGCTGCCGCCTCTGGAATACTGTCATCGCCCGCTTTCGCGGGCGATGACAGTGAGTATGCAGCCGGTCACTGCCCCGCCAGCCGATCGGCAAAATACCCGATCGTCTTGCGATAGATCACCGCCCTGTTCCACTCGCGCATCGCCTCGAAATTGGCGGTGCCCTCGCCGTAGGGCTGCCCCATCTTGAAACCGCTGGTGTGGAGCAGGTTCGCGGTCGAGGCGAGCACGTCGGGCACGCTGTGGCGAAGGTCGACGTGGCCGTCGCCGTCGAAATCGACCCCGTATTTGATATAGGACGACGGCAGGAACTGGGTCTGGCCGATCTCGCCGGCATAGGCGCCGATCAGGTCGCGCAGCGGCAGGTCGCCGCGCTGCACGATCTTGAGCGCTGCGAGCAGCTCGCCCTGGAAAAGCTCGGTACGGCGGCAATCATGCGCGAGCGTCGCGAGCGTGCGGATCACCGGCAGCTTGCCGATGTCGCCCTTGCCGAAATCGCTCTCCAGGCCCCAGATCGCAACCAGGATATAGCGGGGCACGCCGAACTGCTGTTCGATGCGCGAGAGCAGAGCGGCGTGACGCTGGAGCAGTGCCTTGCCGCCATTGATGCGGCCGGGGCCGACGCGGGTCGAGACATACTGCTCAAAGCTCTTGTTAAAGGTGTAGCGCTGGCGCCGGTCGAAGGCGAGCACCGCGCCGTCCTGGGTGATGCCGCTGAAGGCCGCGCTGGTCACGCCCGCCGAAACGCCGGCCGCTTGCGCTTCCGCGGTCATGCTGGCGACAAAGCTGTTGAAGTCGCCACCGCAGCGGGCAGCCTGCGCCGATCCCCCGGCCAGCGAGAGGACGAAGGCGGTGGCGAGAAGCGGTCTCAACATACGGGAAAATCCTCAAGAGGTGCGCGGCGGGGGGCGGATCATGCCCGGGAACAGGATTCGCGTCAAAGCGGCAAAACCTCGTCAGAACCGATCCCGCCATGGGCGCGACTAACGAACAGCGCTCACCCCGTCCCCAACCGATCGAGATGACCATGCCCATTCCGTACCGGATGCTTGCTGTCCTTGCTTTGCTCTCGTTCGAGACCATCGCCCCCGCCGCCGCGCAGACGCGCGACGTGGCGGGCGCGCGCGACTATCCCGGCATCGGCCGGTTCGCCGGCAGCGTCATCACCGGCTACGTCATGAAGGATTTTGACGCGACGCGGATGCAGGCGGCCGCGTTCAAGGACGGCCAGCCCACCGACGCGCGGCGGCTGGAAGGCCGGATCTTCCGCATCGCCTATCGCACCAATCCCGGCCCCTCGATCCTGGAAGTGTCGCGCAATTTCGAGACGCAGCTCGCGAAAGCCGGCTTCGAGACGCTGCTTGCCTGCGACACCGATGCCTGCGGCGCGATTCCCTTCACGGAAAGCATCGATACGCTACCGGTCCCGCAGATGTGGGTCGACGGTTTCAACTACCGCTATTTCGCCGGCCGCAAGACCGAGGGCGGGCGCGAGACCTATGCCAGCGTCATCGTCAGCCAGAACAACCAGGACATCACTGCGCAGGTCACCGTCGCCGAGCTCGGCGCAATCGCAAACAAGATGGTCGACGCCGCCGCGATGGCGAAAGGTCTTGGCGAGACCGGCCACATCGCGCTCTACGGCATCTATTTCGACACCGACAAGGCCGTGCTCAAGCCCGAGAGCCGCCCGACGCTGGAGCAGATCGCAAAGCTGCTGACGAGCCAGCCGCAACTCAACGTCTTCATCGTCGGCCACACCGACAGCCAGGGCGCTTATGAGTATAATCTCGATCTGTCGAAGCGCCGCGCGGAGGCGGTGGCAGCTGAGCTGGTGAAGAATTTCCGCATCGCGCAGACGAGGCTGCGCACCGCCGGCGTCGGATTGCTGGCGCCGGTCGGCTCGAATGCCACGGACACCGGACGCGCGCTGAACCGGCGCGTGGAGCTGGTGGCGCCATAAGGAAGCACAACACCCGCGCACGCCTTGAGATGTGCACCGCGAAGATGGAACCAGCGTGCGCGAGCGTCACAGTATCCGCACGCAGACGGGAAGACATGCAGCCCAACGCGCATTCCTACAAGAGCGCAACTCTCGCTGCATCGCGAGAGCGAGAAATATGAACAAAGTGATTTGATGGCCTAAACAAATACTGCTTCGAAGACTGGAGATCGCGATCAACGCATATCTGATGCGCTCGCTGCGACACCAGCGCCGCCACGATTTACCTTGCCACGGCATGGCGCAAGTTATATTGTTCTATTTTAGGTTGTTGCCCCGCCAGCCCCGGGCGACGCTGAAGACCAAAAATAAACGGCGGGCTTTGCGGCCCGCCGTTTATTGAGGCGAGGGTCCCATCGACGGACTTCATCGGATTTTACGCAGCGCTGGCGCGCCGTCCTGCCCCCGAACCTCTCGCCAGCGAACCTCGTCGATCGATCGCGCAGCCCGTTCTGCCGCCGAAAGGCCGCGGCTGACCACCGGAAACCCGCCAAAGTCATTTGACTATGGCGCCCTGATCGACGACAAGCCCGCCATGGCCAAAAAACCCGGAACCAATCCCAAGGGCGAATTCGCCTTTTTCAACGTCTTCTATGAAGACGGCTCCCAGCGCTCGAACCGGCGCGTGCCTTCGGAGCTGCTCGGCGGCCTCGACGGCGATGAGCCGGCGCGCGGCTTCATCATGGAGCAGGACCGCGAGATCGCCGAGAAATCCGGCCGCCCGCCGCTGGCGATCAAGGACCTCGAACGGGTCGGGGCGAAGAAGAAATAGCCGCCATTCGCATCGAAACGGCAACCTCGCCGCGCGCGAAACCGCTCGCCGGATCGGACTAGACCGCCTCCAACTCGGGCATGACCGGAACGGTCCGTCGCGGCTCGACCCGAACACGCGGCGTGTTGATCAGGCTCACCAGCGTGTAGCTGATGATGAGCAGCAGGAACCACGAGCCGAACTTGGCGGACGAGACCATCGCCCATCCGTGGCTCTGGGACGGATAGAGCCACGTCCTGGTGAAGGTCCCGATATTCTCGGCGAACCAGATGAACAGCGTCACCAGACCGAGACCGAGCAGAAGCGGCATCGAACGGTATTCGCCCCAGACCTTGAAATAGATCGTCGTGCGCGCGAACAGCAGCGCGGCCGCGGCAAACAGCACAATCCGCAGGTCCGGCACGTAGTGATGGGTGAAGAAGTTGGCGTAGATCGCGATGCTCAGCGCAACCAGCGCCCAGCGCGGCGGATGCCGCTCGAAGCGAAAATCGAACAACCGCCACACGCGGCAGAGATAGCTGCCGATGCATGAATACATGAACCCGGTGAACAACGGCACGCCGGCAATCCGAAAGAAGCTCGGCTCCGGGTAGATCCAGGAGCCGACCGAGGTCTTGAAGATCTCCATCACCGTGCCGACGACATGGTAGATCACGATGATCTTCGCCTCATCCAGCGTCTCCAGCCGCGCCCCGAGCAGCACGATCTGGACCGCGATCATGCAGAGAAACAGAAAATCATAGCGCGCCAGCGGCGCGCTCGCGGGATAGAAGCGCCAGGTCGCAATCATCAGCGCAACCGCGATGCCGCCGAACAGGCAGGCCCAGCCCTGCTTGATGCCGAAGCGAAGGAACTCATAGACGATTGCCGTCGATCGTCGGCGTGCCATGAAGCGCCCGAGGCGCCGTTCGCGGATGATGAAACGGCGGAGCGGCGGCCAGGTCTCCGCGGCACTCGCCGGTGTCATGCCGGGTGCGGACTCGTCGGGCCGGGGCGATTGATGGGGAGCGTGATGCACGATTGGAACCGTGATGGGCGATCGCGGTCAAAAAATGACATGCGACAGCAATCGTTGCGCAACCTGCAAACTGGAAGCGCGTCTAGAATTTAGCCATTCGAGAACCAGCGCTTCAATTCACTATCGGAAGCTATAACGCTACGCAAATCGAGTTTCTGAATTAGCATTCTTAGCGTTATCGAAATGCTTTCGACTGAC
This sequence comes from Bradyrhizobium sp. GW821-FHT13H05, assembly GCF_058804065.1. NCBI lineage: Bacteria > Pseudomonadati > Pseudomonadota > Alphaproteobacteria > Hyphomicrobiales > Nitrobacteraceae > Bradyrhizobium > Bradyrhizobium sp. GW821-FHT13H05. Next base: position 65,956 of record NZ_JBXAPO010000012.1, read on the forward strand.
GCTTCCAACATGAGGAAGTTTTCGTTGTCCTTTCGCGTTCCGCTCATGCCGCGAAGGTGGAATTTCGTTGGCTCTCCGCCGTACAGATCCATGGTCTCAGGATATCGACCGTGAACGTAGTTTGAAAAATTCAAGTAGATATTCGAGAGTAGCTTAGATGGGACGACATTGGAGAATCGATCAATCGTGCCGGCTTTATCCATATCGCTGACGTACATGCTCCCGACAGATTCATGAACAAGCCCCTGCCGCAATTTAGGCCGCTTATAGTCCGACGGGCTATTTCTCCTAAAGTCAGCGAAATACTCCTGGATATGACGATCAACATCTTCGGCTAAACTGCCATCGTCTTTTCTAGCCGAGAGCACATATTCGATATGAGATTTGAACTCGATTACCGTTCGCAAGAGAACGTAGAGTTCTTGCGTGTAGCCCGATCGGACGAGTTCTATCGATGCATTTAGAGCGCTAACTGCCCTTACTGCCTTTAGAAGGCAAAAATGTCGCAAGTCCGGTTTGCCGTATCGAAAGCCAAAATGCTGCAATCCCGAATCATAGAACAGCGGTGGAGGTAGGCTCTTTGCAAAGGCCCCCAAAAATCTTTCCAAGTGCTCCAATCGATTTGAAAGAATTGCTAGCTTGGATTTGAATTCCGTATTGTTCATCAGCGGCCCCCGAAGCTAACCAGCTCACTGTGTCCACATCCTCAAATAACTCCTCGTTCACGGCGGTAATCTTGAACGGTGTTGGCGGAGGTATCTTAGTGGCTTTTGGCCTGTGAATAGGTTGGAGATCGGAGCTAATTTTGCATCACTATCACCTTCAACTCTTGCGCGAATCGTCGCCTGTCCCTAGCTCTATAACGTTGGCAATCGCTTCTTTTCCGAAAGCGGCCTCACGACGGTGATCTGTCAAGAGC
>NZ_JBXAPO010000012.1:66970-199187 GCF_058804065.1 Bradyrhizobium sp. GW821-FHT13H05
GAGCCGAGCGTGTCGCGCGCAAGCGTGGCAGCTGCAAAGCTCCAAGACCCAGCAGATGCGTCTTTGACCATCTGGTGGCACGGCAGAACAACGGAGGTGTCAATGTCCGTGGTGCGTAACACTAAGAGGCGGACTATTGATAATTGTGACGGAGCGCCGAAGGGGCGGGGACGGTGTGCCGATACCGTTCGTTCATGGTCTGTTCTTTCGCTGCTTGCGGGAGCTTGCCTGGCGAACAACTTGATCGCCGGGTCTGGTGGCGGCTTTACCGTCGCGATTGACCAGACGACGGTGATCTGTCACGAGCCGAGCGTGTCGCGCGCAAGCGTGGCAGCTGCAAAGCTCCAAGACCCAGCAGATGCGTCTTTGACCATCTGGTGGCGCCAGTTCTAGCAAGCTTAGGTGCACCAACATCCTCGATCCTGAGCTTGTGCGAACGGCATGACGCCGAGACCGACGAGAATACTTTCAAAGTCTAAGCTGCGATTGGCTTGGAACGATTCTCGAGATTCCTCTCCAAGTGCTGGGCGACCAGGCGTCGACAACATTACGGCATCAGCATTCGCCGCAAATCTGGACAACAATCTCTCCGTACTGGCCCGCAGACTACAGCAGGGCCAATATGGGCCAGCGCCGCTTAAGGCTGTTTTTATTCCGAAGCCTAACTCTGACAAGGAGAGAATGATCTGCATACCGACGGTGTCAGATCGCCTGGTCCAGCGAGCCATCATCATCTATCTCGATAAGAATCGAAAATTCCCGATATACAACTCATCGTCGTTCGGCTTTTTACGCGACTTAGGAACGGAAGCTGCGATCAAAGCGACCGTCGGATATCGGCAATCCTACGATTGGTGTCTTAAGACTGATATCGAGTCGTTCTTTGACAAGATACCGCGTCAATATCTCAAAGCTCGCGTGAGCAAGGCACTCGGCAAGCACAGCCTCGCTCCTATAATTTCCAAGATCATTGATTGCGAGGTGAAGCCCACGATCTGGAATCGTGCCAAAATTTCAAAGCACAGCATACAACTGGGGCATGGCGTACGACAAGGAATGCCATTGTCGCCGATCTTGGCGAACCTAGTGCTTTCAGAATTTGATAGCCGTATGGAGCATCTTGGCGTGAAGATGGTCCGCTACGCGGATGACATAGCGGCATTTTTTGAGACCAAGGAAGAAGCCCAAGAAGGCCATAAGATAATCAGCGATGCTCTGGCTCGCATCAGCTTATCAATCCCAGGCATGAGCGACGAGTCCAAGACGCAGCTCCTCGGTCCAGACGATCCAATCGATTTCCTTGGCAGAGAAATTGTTAGAGTCGGGGACGATAAGCAGGCTGTTTGGCGAGTTGCAAACAAGCAGATCCGAAAGATCGTGCGCAAGCTAGAGGAGGAGTACACGATCCAGGCCCGCATGAAAGCTGACAGCAATTTTCAAGAGACGATCATCGACGTTTGGGATTCGATTTCCGCATACTTCTCGATTTACAAAGGTGCACACAACTTCGTATCGCTTGATACCCAGCTTCGCGGGATATCGCGAAAGATAATCGGTGATATTTTTCTCGATCTTTTCGGAGAAATGGCTCTCTCGCGTTTGACCGCTGAACAACGAAAATTCCTTGGTATGAGTCATGTCGATTTCGGTGAAACGGACAGCGATCTTTTCGCTTAGTTTGAGCTAGGCAAACTCCCTATCCAGAAACAAAAACGGCGGGCTTTCGGCCCGCCGTTTTGTTTAGATGGATGCCCGGGTCAGGCCCGGGCATGACGATCCCAATTAGTTATCCAAGAAGCTCCGCAGCTTCCTCGACCGCGACGGATGCTTCAGCTTCCGCAGCGCCTTCGCCTCGATCTGACGAATACGCTCGCGCGTCACCGAAAACTGCTGGCCGACTTCTTCCAGCGTATGATCCGTGTTCATGCCGATGCCGAAGCGCATGCGGAGCACGCGCTCTTCGCGCGGGGTGAGCGAGGCGAGTACGCGCGTGGTGGTCTCGCGCAGGTTCGACTGGATCGCGGCGTCGATCGGGAGGATCGCGTTCTTGTCCTCGATGAAATCGCCGAGATGCGAATCCTCTTCGTCACCGACGGGGGTTTCGAGCGACAGCGGCTCCTTGGCGATCTTGAGGACTTTTCGCACTTTCTCGAGCGGCATGCCGAGCTTCTCGGCCAGCTCCTCAGGCGTGGGTTCGCGGCCGATCTCGTTGAGCATCTGGCGGCTCGTGCGCACGATCTTGTTGATCGTCTCGATCATGTGCACGGGGATGCGGATGGTGCGGGCCTGGTCGGCGATCGAGCGGGTGATCGCCTGCCGGATCCACCACGTCGCGTAGGTCGAGAACTTGTAGCCGCGGCGGTACTCGAACTTGTCGACGGCCTTCATCAGGCCGATGTTGCCTTCCTGGATCAGATCGAGGAATTGCAGGCCGCGGTTGGTGTACTTTTTCGCGATCGAGATCACGAGACGGAGGTTGGCTTCCACCATCTCCTTCTTGGCCTGACGTGCCTCGCGCTCGCCCTTCTGCACGGAGTGCACGATCTTGCGGAACTCGATGATCTCGAGGCCGGTCAGCGCGGCGAGCTGATGCACCTCGTGACGGAGGTCCTTGATGCGGTCCTTCTCGTGGTGGACGAAGTTCTTCCAGCCCTTGGCCGACAACTTCGAGACACGGTTGAGCCAGCGCGGGTCAAGCTCCGAGCCGGTGTAGTTGCGCAGGAAGTCTTCGCGCGCGACCCCGTGGCTGTCGGCGAGGCGCATCAGGCGGCCCTCATGCGACACGAGGCGCTTGTTGATGTCGTAGAGCTGCTCGACCAGCGAATCGATACGCGCCTGGTTGAGGCGCAGCGACTTCACCTCGACGATGATCTCGTCCTTGAGCTTGCGATACTTGCGCTCCTGGTGCGGTGACAGCGAGGGACCATGCGAGGTGCTCTCGAGCTGGTTCTGGATGTCCTGCTCTTGCAGCTTGCGCAGCTTCTTGTAGCTCTCGGCGATCTTGTCGAAGATCTCGACGACCTTCGGCTTGAGTTCGGCCTCGATGGCCGCGAGCGACATCTGGTTCTCGAACTCGTCGTCCTCGTCCATGTCGGACTCGGCGGCGGCTTCGGCCGGATCCTTCTCGGCCTCGCCGGCATTGCCGGGCGCGGGTGCTGCGCGGAACGGGGTCGGCGCCGGAGGCGCAGCAGGCGGCGCGACATGCGCGCCCACGGCCGCAGCGGCCTGGCCGCCCTCGGCCGATGCTTCGCCGTTCTCACCGTTGGGACCGGCGATCATCGCATTGTTCATGCCGGCCTTGGCGTCGGGGCCGGCATAGGTCGCTTCGAGATCGATGATGTCGCGAAGGAAAATCTTGCCTTCGTTGAGCTCGTCGCGCCAGATGATGATGGCCTGGAAGGTCAGCGGGCTTTCGCAGAGGCCTGCGATCATGGCCTCGCGGCCGGCCTCGATGCGCTTGGCAATCGCGATTTCGCCTTCGCGGGAGAGCAGCTCGACGGTGCCCATCTCGCGCAGATACATGCGGACGGGATCGTCGGTACGCTCGCCCGGCTCGCTCTTCTTGACCTCGGTGACGGCCTTCTGGGTGACCTCGACGAGCTCGTTGTCGGTCTCGTCCTCGCCGCCCTCGTCCTTGTCTTCCTCGCCTTCGCTATCGTCGGCTTCGGTGACGTTGATGCCCATGTCCGAGAGCATGGACATGATGTCCTCGATCTGTTCGGGCGAGGTCTGGTCGGACGGCAAGACTTCGTTGAGCTGATCGAAGGTCACGAAGCCGCGCTTCTTGGCCTGCTTGATCATCTTCTTCACGGCCGCGTCGGACAGATCGAGCAACGGCGAGGGCGCGTCCTGGGAATCCTTCTCCGGAGCATCCGCTGCCTTGTCGTCTTTTTCCTTGTCCTTCGCCTGCAGCGTCTTTGCCTTGGTGGCCATCCATTGCTCCTAAACGCGTTTCATACAGACGTTCGCCGCGCCCGCGTGAAATCACTTGAACCTGTTGCTCGACGCTCTCGCTTCGTCAGCTCTCGACACGGAAAGGGCGGCGCGCACATCTCTCGCCACCCCCATCTTTCTCTCGCCGGATTTGCCTAACGCTTCGTGAGCCTCTTTGTCGCGGCGGATGCAGGTGTAGTGCCAACAGTGCTCGCGCGGATTCATTCCTGACGCGTCTGTTCTGCCTGCGGCCGCCCTGGGCCAAAGTGCTACAAGACCGTTAAGCCTCGATTAACCCTGTTTTTGCCGCCAAACCATGGATTTGGCGAGTCTTTTAGCGGTACCTAGCCCGGCCGTCCGCATGATTCTTTCATCACACGCTCTTCTGGAACCGGCCCGACAGCTCGCCAAAACCCTCGATCAGAGCCTCGGTGCCATCGACTTCGCCTATCCGAGCCTTGACGTCACGCAGCCACGCCAAATTGGCCTCGCTGGGGTCCTCCCCCAAGGCCAGCTCGGCGTCCTTCAACTCTCTAAGTAGTGAATGGTATTGCCGATGCAAGGCAACGAGCTGGTGCCAGGTGGAGAGAACGTCGTCCCGGGCCGCGCCCTCGCGGGCACCCCACACCGCCGCGGTGGTGATGCCATTCTCAACCCTTTGAAGAAGCTGAGAAAATCCGCCCTTCTCGATGTCGGATCGCATCTTCTCGGCGAGCTCCCCGGGGTCCGGCGAGTGGTGGTGGTCGTTGGCGAAGGCGGCGATGATGCCGGCCCGCAACTTATGGGCCTCGGGATGGGCCAGCTCCAGGGCGGCAACCTCCTCGAGATGGTCGTGCAGCAGCCAGGGGTGGTTGATCAGGATTTGCAGGATCAGGGCTTCCCGGCGGGAGATGGCGCTGCGCTGGCCCTTCATGATCGGGCTCGTCGCCAGTTGCGGGCTCGCCGCCTGGTAGGGGCCGGAGGGAATCGGGGCAGAACCGAGGGCCCCACGCCGCCCCTGATTGCCGAATCCCTGCCCCCCGAATCGATTCGCGTTCCCGCCGCTGCGGGGCTGGAAGGAGCGGCCGGAATTGCCTTGGAAACTGCCTTGGAAATTGCCCCGGCCGGCAAAGCCGCCGCGTCCGCCCTCAGGCGCGAAGGTGCGTCGAAGCCGCTCGGCAAAATCGTCGCGATAATAGCGCCGCACCACCTCGTCGCGGATGCCATTGGACAGCTCCTTGACGCGTGCTTCGAGCGCGGCGCGGCGCTCGGGGGTGGCAAAATTGCCGCCTTCGAGCTCGCGCGACCAGATCATCTCCGCGAGCGGCTTCGCTGCCGCAATCACCTCCTCGATCGCGCCGCGGCCGCCGGAGCGCGCGAGATCGTCGGGGTCCTGCCCTTCCGGCAGCAGCGCAAAACGCAGGCTCTTGCCGGGAGCGAGGAAGGGCAGCGCGAGGTCCGCAGCACGATAAGCCGCCTTCTGTCCGGCGCGGTCGCCGTCGAAACACAGGATCGGCTCGTCCGCCATCTTCCAGAGCAGCGCCAACTGGCTTTCGGTCAGCGCGGTGCCGAGCGGCGCGACGGCGCCTGCAAAGCCAGCCGTCACCATGGCGATGACGTCGACATAGCCTTCGACCACGATCAGCGTTGCGCCGTCATGCGTGGCTTTGCGCGCGGTCTGGTGATTGTAGAGATTGTCGCCCTTGTGGAAGAGCGGCGTCTCCGGCGAGTTCAAATATTTGGCCGGAACGTCCTTCTCCAGCGCGCGCCCGCCAAAAGCGATGACGCGGCCGCGAATATCCGTGATCGGAAACATCACGCGATCGCGGAAGCGGTCGTAAGGCACGGGAATATCGTTGCCGGCAACGAGCAGCCCGGTCTCGACCATGTCATCGACGGAGATGCCGAGCTTGCCGAGATGCTCCTTCAGCGCGAAGCGATCGGGCGAGGCATAGCCGAGGCCGAACTGCAATTGCGTCGCCGGCGAGATCGCGCGGTCGGCGAGATAGCCGCGCGCTTTCGCACCCAGGCGCGAGGCCAGCGTTTCCGCAAAATATTTTGCGGCGAGATCCATGACGTCGTGCAGCGAGCGGCGCCGCTGCTCCTGGCGCGCTGCATCCGGCGTCACCGCCGGCAGCGGCAGGCCCGCCATGCTGGCGAGCCGCTCGACCGCTTCGGCGAACGGCAGGCCGTCGGTCTCCATCACGAAATTGATGATGTCGCCGTGCTTGCCGGAGGAGAAGTCGTGGTAAAAACCCTTCTGGTCGTTGACGTAGAAGGACGGCGTCTTTTCCTGCTGGAACGGCGACAGCCCCTTCCACTCCCGCCCGGCCTTCTTCAGCTTGACGCGCTTGCCCACGACTTCGGAGACCGAAAGCCGGGCACGCAGCTCGTCGAGGAATTGGGGCGTGAAGCGCATGGGATGTGTCTAGCGCGAAACCGTGTGAGTCGGGCGAAGGATCAGGGATATAGGTGCGACGCGCCTAAAAGTCAGGTTTGTCAGGCTTATACGCGCTGTTCACAGCCCCTTCCGTCGTTCCGGGGCACGCGGAAACGCTTGAACCGCGCCCGGTTCCACGCTTCCATAGGCCATGTTCAGGACCTTTCGAGGCGGCCATAGCGGGGGCTGGCGCGTGACCTCGATTTCGCCCGTGATGGGTGAGCCCCTGCCTTTCATGCCGGCGCTGTCGGTCACCGACAGCGAGGCCATCTCGTTGCCGCTGGTGCCCTCGCGCAATGCCTGGCGGCTGGTCGGCGTTGCCAGCAGCTTGCGCTACACCGAACGGGGCGAGAAGCAGCGGCTCGTCGCCGTGCAGGCCGGGCTCGGCCGGCCCGAGGCGACGTCCGCGGCGCTGATCCCGATCCGCAAGTCACAGGCCTGGTGGGAGCTGACGCAGGAAGAGCGCCGCAAGATCTTCGAGGACAAGTCGCATCACATCGCCAGCAGCCTTCGCTTCCTGCCCGCCATCGCCCGGCAGCTCTATCACTGCCGCGACCTCGGCGGCCCCTTCGACTTCCTGACCTGGTTCGAATTCGCCCCCGCACATGCCTCGCTGTTCGAGGAGCTGGTGGCGATGCTCCGGCGAACCGAGGAATGGACGTATGTGGAGCGCGAGGTCGACGTGCGCGTGGTGAAGGAAGTGCTGTCGGCCTAGTGGTCGAGAAAACGGCCGGACGCGATGCGGGGCAGATCGGTGACGGGCCAGTTGTAGATATAGGTCCACGCCTTGCCCGTGGTGCCGTCCGGCAGCGTCACGTCGATCAGCTGGCGCAGATATTCGGTCGGCTCCGGAAAGCCCTCGCCGCAGGCCTCGTACATGTCGAGCTCGCGCAGCAGCTCGTCGGGCACGCGCAGATGGAAGAGCTCGCCGTGGACGATGTCGGAGGCTGCGTCCGACAGCAGCAGTCCCGGATAATGCTTCACAAGAACAAGCCTGCCGCGGCAGGTCGCTTCACCCAGGAATTCCGCATGGCCGGCCAGCAGCCGCGCCATCGGATGGTCGAAGCCGCGCATCAGGGTGCCGTAGACGAAGAGACGATCGGAGGTCATGAGGCTCTATAGACTCACAACGCCGTCATTGCGAGGAGCCCGCGACAAAATTGCGAAAGCAATTTTGCGCTGGTGCGACGAACGTGGAGCAACAGCTCACGCCGCCTTCACCACCTCGTCGCTCACCACCACGAACTTCTTCAACTCCATCCGACCAAAGCTGGTCGAGAGCGCGACGTCAGCGGCGTCGCGGCCGGTGCCCATCAGGATGCGGCCCCTGCGCGGAATATTGTGGCGGGCGTCGAAGGTGAACCATTTGCCGGAGAGCCAGACCTGAAACCAGCCGGAAAAATCCATCGGCGCCGGATCCGGCGGAATGCCGATGTCGCCCATGTAGCCGGTGCAGTAGCGCGCGGGGATGCCCATGCAGCGGCAGAAGGCGAGCGCCAGATGCGCGAAGTCGCGGCAGACGCCGGTCTTCTGCTCGTAGACATCGTGCGCCGATTTCATGTGATGGGCGTGCTCGTAGCCGAAGGTGACGTGCTTGTGCACGAACTCGGTGATCGCCGCGACACGCTCCCAGCCGGGTTTGGTCTTGGCAAAAAGTGACCAGGCGATATCTGTGAGCTTGTCGGTCTCGCAGTAGCGGCTCGGCATCAGATAGAGCATCAGTTCATTCGGCAATTGCTCGATCGGGAGCTGCTGCGCGGTCGGCATGACCTCGTCGGGCAGGCCGGTATCGCGGACCAGCGCGCGGCCCTTCAGCGTCACACCGCCGGCGGGCGCGACGAGGCGGCCGCAGATATTGCCGAAACTGTCGTGATAGAAGCGGATCGGCACGTCGGGCTCCGCGACCACCGTCTCCTTGCCGATGATGTCGGCCTGCCGGGAGGGGTGGATGTTGAGCATGATCACCATCGGTGTCGGCTGCGCTGCCGCGTAGGTGAGCTCGAAGCCGACCTTGATTTCCATCTACGAAACTTCCGCCTCCATCTCTTCGTCGCTCTGCTGGTCGTCCGAGACCACCTTGATGTTCACGTCCATGGCCTCGAAGGCATCTCCGGGGCCGATATAGACGCCGTGCAGCGGAATCGCCTGGCGCGGATCGCGGGCGACCGCGACACGAATGAGATCGCGGGTGCCGACGATGCCGTTGGTCGGATCGAACTCGATCCAGCCCGCGCTCGGCAGATAGACCTGCACCCACGCATGCGTCGATCCACCGCCGACATGTCGCTGCTCGATATCCTCCGGCACGAAGATGTAGCCGGAGACAAATCGGGCAGCGATGCCGAGATGGCGCAACGCCTCGATCATAAACAGCGCATAGTCCCGACAAGTTCCAGTGCCCGACTGCAAAGTATCGAGCGGATGCTGCGTGCCGGGCTCATGGCGCTTGCGGTATTTGAACTGCTTGCGGATGCCGTGCGTGATGCCGCTCAGGATCTTGAAGGTCGGCGACGGCGCATCCTCGTCGAGAAAGCCGCGGGCCCACTCCGCGATCTCGCCGTCGGGATCGGTGTATTGCGGCGCGATGTACTGGACCAGATCCGGGAATTCCTCGTCGTCGTAGACGAAGGGATAGAAGTAGGCGGGATCATCCGGCGTGAGCGCGAATTCCTCAACCGGGTTGTGCTCGACGGTGACATGCCAGTCGAAGGTCAGCGTCTCCGCACGTTCGTCGAAATTGGCGATCGCGACCGAATTGCCGAACACGTCGTGAATCCAGTGCAGCGACATCGGTGTGGGCGAGATATCGAGCCTGGAGTCGAGCACGCGCAGATCGTGCCCGTCGCGCGGACGCAGCATGATCTTGTGTTCGCCGAACGCCACGGGGCGGTTGTAGCGATATTCGGTCTTGTGATGAATCGTGAGCAGCGGCATCGTGAGGCGATCATGGTGAGTTTGGGCGGATCAATCTATAGCGATTCTGCCCAATTCTAGGGGTGACTGCTCTTTCCGTAGGCAATCTGGATGGCTTTAGACACAGCTAATGCGACCGATCAACTCCTCGGCAAAGGTGACATTCCGCCAGTGCATGAGGTGAATGCGGCGGGGACATCGCCCTTTCTGCTCACCTCGGATCATTACGGGCGGATTTTGCCACGGGCACTCGGCGATCTCGGGGTTGCCGAGGCCGAGCTTGTCAGGCACATCGCCTGGGATATCGGCATCGCCGGCGTCGCCGAGCGCCTCTCCAAGATGCTCGACGCACATCTGATCGCGCAGCGCTATTCGCGGCTTGTGATCGACTGCAACCGCCCGCCGGGCGCCACGAGCTCGATCCCCGTGATCTCCGAGGCCACGACGATCCCGCGCAACGAGGGCATTTCGGAGGATGAGCGCGAGGCGCGGCGGCACGAGATCTTCGAGCCCTATCACCGCCGCATCGACGCCGCGATCAACGAACGTTTGCACGACAAGCGACCGACCGTGCTTGTGTCACTGCACAGCTTCACGCCTGTTTATGCGGGCGTCCCACGGCCCTGGCACATCGGCGCGCTCTACAACCGCGACACGGTGCTGCCGCAGCTCCTGCTGAAGCACCTGCGCGCGGAGAGCGACCTCGTCGTCGGCGACAACGAGCCCTATGCGGTGAACGACCTCACCGACTACACCATCCCCGTGCACGGCGAAGCCCGCGGCCTCGTCAACACCGGTATCGAGATCCGCCAGGATCTGATCGCGGACCAGTCCGGCCAGCAGCAATGGGCCGAGCGGCTGGCAAGGATCTTTGCGGAAATCGAGGTGGAGCTGCGGGCGGAGAGGCTGGTCGACTAACCGCCGCGCGTCGCCACGAACAGCGCCAGCGCGGCAAAAATCGCGGCGATGCCCCACAGCACGTAGGCGATGCGGCCGTCGCCGCGGGCGTCGAGCGTTGCCTCGGCCGGGTTGTCGGGATTGACCCGGACCTCGACGGTGGCGCCGTCCTGATAGCGTGACATCAGCTTTCGCAGCATGTCATCGGACGCCGAGGGCGTTTCCGTCGCGACGCGCACGCACTCATTGGTGTAGCTGACGTTCTGGTAGAGATAGGTGTAGGTCACGCGCTTGCCGAACATCTCGGTGCCGCGCCGCTCGCCCGGCTCGCTCGCCTGGTGATATTCCTCGATGCCCGACAGCTTGATCGTACCCGGCACGACCGGCCAGCGCGTCGCCATCGAGGCCTGCCGCTGCACCGCCCACGCCATCAGCGCAATGACGAGGCCGAACGCACCGAAGCCGACGACAAGCCCCGCAAGATCGGGCCGCCCGACGTGATGGGCGAGATATTGGTAACTCTGGTTGAGGCCGAAGGCCGAGCCGAAGATGATGGCGATCACGATCACCGAGCCGATACCAAGACAGCCCCACAGGCCCTTGGGCAGGTCGCGCTCCAGCACCGCCTGATCGGGATGACGCGGATTGTAGTAGACGGTGACGATGCTGCCGGCCGGATACTTCGCCAGTTTTTCGGCGACCTGGAAATTGCCGAGATCCTCGCCGATCGAGATGCGGTTGCAGCGCAGCTTGCGGCCACCGACTGAATATTCGTAGGTCACGTTGGCGAAGTTGCGGTTCTCCATCCGGTAACCGTCTTCGCGCTCGTCGTCGGAGACCCTGACCTCGCGGACCTCCGCAACTGATGTGACGACCTTGCCGGCGACTTGCGGCCAGCTCCGCGCCTCACGCGCCTGCCAGGTCTTGACGATGGCGGCGACCAGGATCAGCGCGAGCGGCGCAAGCAGCATCGCGTAAACCAGCGGGGGCAAATTCGGCACGGCAAAGTCCTTCGTCAGCGGCAATGCTTCCTTGGACGCACCGCTGCGGACGAAGGTTCAACCGGCCGACAGGCTCATTTGGCCCGGATCAACGCCAGCCAGATTCCGCCGCCGATCATGAAGCCGCCGGACACGCGCGACACCATGCGGGTGCGGCGCGCCGAGAAAAAGCCGCGGGCTTGCCCTGCAAGCAGCGCGTAGATTCCGTCCGTCAAGCCGGCAAGCACCATGAAGGTGATTCCGAGCACCAGGACCTGCGACAGGTGATCCTTGCTCATATCCATGAATTGCGGAATGAACGCGCCGAAGAACACCAGCAGTTTCGGGTTCGACAACGCCACGACAAAGCCCTGCAAAAGGAAACCACCGCGAGGGGGCGGCGGGGGCGCGTCGGCGTCGACGCCCTCAACCGGGGAGCGGATCAGCTTGATGCCGAGCCAGACCAGATAAGCCGCGCCCGCAAAACGCACCCAGTTGAACCAATAGCCCATCGTCGCCATCAGCGTGGTCAGGCCGACCGCGAGGATGCCGATCACGATCAACAGCCCCATCTGCACGCCAAGAATGTTGGTCAGCGCCGAGCGCGTGCCGTAGCGCAGGCCGTTGGCGATGACGAGGGTCACGATCGGCCCCGGCAGCAATGCCAGCGCAATGCAGGCGGCAACGAAGGCGAGATAGGCTTGCATGGACATCATGGGAGGGACTCGGCTGAGGGCGGTTTGGGGATATTAATGCATGGGACGGGTGGGAACGGAAGTGAGATGAGTGCGAGGTGTCCGCCCAACCACCGGCGTCGTACCCCGCGAAAGCGGGGTATCCAGTACGCCGCGGCCTCTCCGTATCCCACAAACGCCTCGGAATACTGGATCACCCGCTTTCGCGGGTGATGACAGCGGAGAGCGTAGCGCGGGCAGCACCGCTCTCATCGCCCGTCCAGCGCAGCGGCCATCCATTGCGTCATCTCCTCCGTCTCCAGGAACACCAGCGCCGCACGCTGCACGGCATTCGCCTCGCCCGCGCCTTGCGCCACCGCGACGAGCAAATCGCAGCGGCGCGACAGCGCGAGGCCGGCGGCGGCGTGGCGGGCACCGTCGGGCATGGCGAGATCATAGTGCCGGATGCGGCCCTGCATGGCCGCGACACTCACGATCGCACCCGGCGCTGTAGCCACGAAGCGCGGACTGATCAGGTCGATGTCGGTGACGCGGTCGACCTCGTCGTCATCGGCAACGCCGGTATCGCAATTGCAGAATCCGCGCTTGGCGCGGACATAGAGTTCGGCACCAGCGCAGCCGTCCGTGGAGCAGCGGAACGCGCGGCCTGCGGGCCAGCCGTCGCGGGGAAATGGCCACGCGATCTCCCGCCATTGCGCGGCGCGTTCAGCGCCATAGGCGCGCACGTCCGACAGCATACCGAGAGCGATCACGGCCATCAGCATGGTCGCCCCGCGCCGCATGGTCAGTTCCTCGGCAGGCCGGCAGCCGCGCGCGCGGGTCCGGTCAACTCGAGAATGTGCAAGCCGGTATTGGCGCGGTCGACGATGTAGATGTAGCCGCGGTCGTCAGTCTCGACATTGTTGGTCTGGATCGCGACCTTGCAGCGCGCGCCGGCCTCGGTCGGAATGCAGCGCTTGTCGGTGGCCGCGGTGATCCCAGGAATGAAGTAGCCGACCTCCTTGGGATGATAGGGATCGCGGATGTCCAGCGCGCGCACGCCCGCATTGAAGAAGGCGATGAAGGCCATCTTCTTGTAATAGACCGGCGCCATGCTCTCGTTCGAGGAATGCGAGCCGAAGCGGCCGCCACGCTGGCAGAACTGCCCGCTCGCCTCCGGCACGGTGTAGCTCGAGATCATCATCGGCCGCGTCTCGGTGGTGACGTCGGCGAACCACACCATCTGCCGTGCCTCGCCGCATTCATTGAGGATCGCCTCGTCCACGATCATCACGATGTCGCGGGTCTTGCCGTCCTTGTCCTCGGAAAATTCCGCGACGGGCATGTCGAGCATCGGAAACGTCGTATGCGCGCCGTTGAAGGCGGACATCGGCATCCGCGAAATCTCGGGGTAGCGCAGATTGTCCGGAGTCGGCTCCTTCGGCCCGTTCAGCAGCTTGTCGCGATCGACGATCTGCAGGATGCCGCCCTTGTTGGTGCCATAGCCGAAGAAGACGCGGTTGCCATCCGGTCCGGTCGAGATCGGCCCGTGCAGCTCGGTCGGCACCGCGCCGGTCGCGCCCGGCTCCTGCCCGGGCAAGCCGAAATCCCGGATCTTCTGCGGATGTGCGGGGTCGGAGAGATCATAGATCTGCGTCATCCGCCGGGTGCGCCAGTCCGGCGCGCCCGAGACGAGAAAGGCGATGCCGGTGTCGCATTCCCACCAGCTCTTGTGCGTGTCCTTCAAGCCGCCAATGCGCGTGACGAGCACGGGACTTGCGAGATCGGCGACATTCCAGATCTCATGCGCCTCGCTGCCGAAGGTGCGCAGCATGTAGACCGCATTCGGATCGCCCTTCGGCAACGCCTTGCCGTCGCAGACCCGCACCATCTGCGCGCCGCCGGATTCGTATTTGCCTTCCTGCCCCGGCAGGTGACGCAGATACTTTGGATGCGCGGGATCGGTGACATCAACGATCGAGGTTCCGTTCGGCTCCGCCTGCCCCGTCATCGGATTGACCGGATTGGGCACGTCGTCGGTGCCACCGTGATGACCGATATAGGCGATCCAGCGGTCGCCCTGATGATGGATCGTCGGCTGATAGGCGCTGCGCGCCTGGAGGTCGTTGGCCCCGACCAGCTTCATGTTGGAAGCTTCCGGCGGCGCGCCGATCGTCTGCTTCTGCTGTGCCTGGGCCGTGGTGCTGCAGGCAAAAAGGGCGAGTCCTACAGCAAGTGGGACGCAACGGAACATCAATGTCCTCCCGGAACCAATCTGCGTTGGCTGAGATGAAAGGCTAACACAACCGAATGCGCGCGCCCAAGACACCATCTTGACATGCAACCATTTGGTTGCATATTATCACTTTCATGGATGAGGTCTTCAAAGCGCTGGCCGACGCGTCACGACGGTCGCTCTTGGACAGGCTTCACGCCAACAACGGCCAGACGCTGAATGAGCTTTGCGAAGGCCTCGCGATGACGCGGCAGGCCGTCACAAAACACCTTGCCATTCTCGAAGAGGCCAATCTGGTGACAACCATCAGGCATGGCCGCGAGAAGCTGCATTACCTCAATCCGGTGCCGATCCATCAGATCGGCGACCGCTGGATCAGGAAGTTCGAGCGCGACAAGCTCGTCGCACTCAGCGAGTTGAAACGTCAGTTGGAGAAGCGCGATGAGTAAACCGCAATTCGTCTACGTGACCTATATCGAGACCACGCCGGAAAAACTGTGGGAGGCGCTGACGTCGAGCGAGTTCACCAGACAATACTGGTTCGGCGCCGAGGTCAGGTCGGACTGGAAGATCGGCTCGCCCTTTGCGCTTCTGCTGGACGGCGAGGTCACCGATTCCGGTGAAATCCTGGAGGCCGATCCGCCGCGGCGCCTGTCCTACAGCTTCAAGCACCACAAGTTCGAGGAACTGCGTGGCGAGCCGATCTCACGCGTGGTCTTCACCATCGAACCCTTTGGCGCGCTCGTGCGTTTGACCGTGTTGCACGACGGTTTCGTCGCGGGCGGCAAATATCTCGGCGCCGTCTCCAATGGCTGGCCGGCGATCCTGTCCCAGCTCAAGAGCCTGCTCGAGACCGGCAAGCTGCTCGGCATTCCGCGCACAGCCCTGAACAAGGGATTCGACGCAAAATGAACCTCGATCAATTCAAGCCGCTGACGGTTTACACCATCTACATCGCCGCGACGCCGGAGAAGGTGTGGGAAGCTCTGACCTCGGCCGAGTTCAGCCGAAAGTACTTTTCCGGCTTTGCGGTGGAGATGGAGCCGAAGCTCGGCGGCAGCTTCATCGTGCGCGCGCCTGACGGTTCCGAGCACATCTCCGGCGAAGTCTTCGAATACGATCCGCCAAAGAAGCTCACCGTGACCTGGAACGTCAACTGGCCCGACCTCGTTGCAAAGCTCGGCACTACGCTCGTCACCTACGAGATCGAGCCCGCAGGCGAAGCCGTCCGCCTCACCATGAGCGAGCGCCACGACCGCGAGCTCAGCGACGACATCCTCTCCGGCGGCCGCACCGGCTGGCCAGCGATCCTGTCGGGGCTGAAGAGCCTGCTGGAGACGGGCAAGGCGCCGCAGATCAAAATGGCGCCGCCGGCACGGATGCTGGCGGCGTTGAAGGCAATGGGGATCAAGACGCCGTAGCGGCCCGAATCTGCGCCCTCATCGCTTCTTCTTCGCCGGCGGCGGTTGAATCTCGTCGATCTTGCGGCGGCAATCCCCTTCCGAGTCGTGCGGGCCCGAGACAAAGGTCCCGCTGACCTTGATCGCGTACCAGCCCGACTCCACGCCGAGCCGGAGTGCTTCGTCTGTCTTGACGTGCCGTGGCGAGAGAGCTTGCGGTTGAGTTTGCATCGGGTGCTTTCAGTTGGCGTTCGATCTCATATCGAGCCGCGGTGGAATCTCTTGGGCATCCGCGGCACGAGCCTGCCGCGTCCGTCTCACCCGCGGGAACGGGCAATATGCGCAAAGACCGCCGTTACGACGGTTTGATGGGGCGGCTCCGCGGTGCGAGGATCAGCCAGCTGACGTCGCGCGCGTATCGTCGTGGCGCCGCGTATGCGCAGAGACGACCGCTCTTTCCGACATCGGCGCACCGTGCGCGCAATCGCGGCAATTAGCCATCGTTTTCTTCTCCGCGCCGCGCTTTTAAAGCGCCAAGGGCCGCTTCCGACCGAATAAAGGCGTCGAAGCCTTGTGTTCGACCGCGCCGTAGCCATGTTGAGAGCTTCGCCAAGGGAAAGTCTTTCGTATGAAGCTCCGCGTCGGGTTCGAGATGCTGTACGAGTTCCCGCAACCGACGCCTATGATCATGGTGTTGGGCACGCACTTCACGCGCGCCTCCGATGTCATCGTGCCCGACCTGCTGACCACCAGCCCCTCGGTGGCGATCAGTCCCTATCGCGACCTCTTCGGCAATTGGTGCAGCCGCATCGTGGCGCCGGCCGGCGCCTTCCGACTTGCCGGCGACGGCATCGTTCGCGACAACGGTCTGCCGGACCCGGTGTTTCCCAACGCGCTTCAGCACACCGTCGAAGCGCTGCCGGCCGACACGCTTGTCTATCTGCTCGGCAGTCGCTACTGCGAGACTGATCGCCTGTCAGATATCGCATGGAAGTTGTTCGAGCGGACGCCGCCCGGCTGGGCGCGGGTCCAGGCCATCTGCGATTTCGTTCATCGCCACATCACGTTCGGCTATGAGCACGCGCGTGCGACCAAAACGGCCCGGGAAGCTTACGACGAAGGCAAGGGCGTGTGCCGCGACTATGCCCATCTTGCCATCACATTCTGCCGCTGCATGAACATCCCGGCGCGTTACTGCACCGGCTATCTCAGCGACATCGGCACGCCGCAGCCGTGGGCTGCAGGAGATTTCGCCGGCTGGTTCGAGGCTTTCATCGGTGGCAGCTGGCACATGTTCGATCCGCGCAACAACACGCCACGGATCGGCCGCGTGCTGATCGCGCAGGGACGCGATGCTTCCGACGTCCCGATCACCCAGACCTTCGGTCCGAATAAGCTGCTCAATTTCAAGGTATGGACCGACGAGGTCGCCTGATGACAGACAGTACCGCTGCGCTCAGCGCCGATGAATTCGCGTCGTTGGCCGAGATCGGCAAGGGCAAGGCGCAAGGCGACATCCCACAAGCGCATGGCGAACGCCTGGCCAATTTGGCTTATGTGATCAGGCGGCTCGGCGAACTCGAACTGACCTCATCCGGCGCTCGCCGCCTGGCAACGGGCGAGTAATTCGCTGGCGTTGCGTCCGGCTCGCCTCTTACGCCACCGGCACCACCAACCGCCGATAAAGATGCCACGTCGCGTGCCCGAGCACCGGCAGCGTCACGACCAGCCCGAGAAAATACGGCAGCGCCGAGACGATCAGCAGCATCACGATCACAGCCGCCCAGGCGATCATCGGCAGCGGGCTGGTCACCACCGCGCGCACGCTCGTCACCATCGCAGTGACGAAATCGACCTCGCGGTCGAGCAGCAGCGGAAACGACACCACGGTCAGCGAAAACAAAATCAGCGACAGCGCCGCGCCGACCGCGTTGCCGATGGCGAGGAACAGCAGGCCCTCATTGGTTGTCAGCACCACCGTCATGAATTCCTGAAGGCTCGAGAACGAGGCATGCAGGCCGAGCAGCAGCGCGATCAGCAGCCGCACCTGGTACATCCAGACCACGAACACGAATAGCGTCACGAACGCCATCCAGCCGATCTCGCTGCGCGATCGGATCGCCGACCAGATCGCGCCGAAGGAGACCGGCTCGCCGCGCTCGCGGCGGCGGCTGACTTCGTAGAGACCGATCGCCACGAATGGACCGATCAGCGCGAAGCCCGCGGCCAGCGGATAGACCAGATAGACCATGCCGAAGGCGGTGACGCAGAGCATGATGGCGATGCCGCCGGCGGCATAGAGCGCGCCGAAGCAAAGCCCGTAGAGCGGCAGCGCCTGGAAATCGCGCAAGCCTTCGACCAGCGCCTCCGCGATATCGGCCGCCACCACGGGACGCACCACCGGATCGACCTTGCCCGAAATGGACATCAACTTCCTCCCCATTTGCCGGCGCGATCTTCGTCGCACGCGACCTCGATACTAGCGTCCCCCGCCGTCGCGCGCACGAGCAAGTTGATTGGCGGGCGGTATCATGGGAGCGCCGCAGCACCCCCTTGATGCGTGCCACTTCAAAATCTTTCCCCATCGACGGCTTTTCGGCACGATGCCTATGGACTGAGCGGAGGCTGGTGCCGCAAATTGTACCTACGAACCAGCACACGCGATGACAGAAGCGGACGATTCGACCGATGAGCTTGCGTACCCGGCTACTGATACTCGTCATCGCGGCCATGCTGGTGCCGGCGAGCCTCGTTGGCCTGCGTTTCGTGCAAAATCGCAGCAGCGAGATCAACGCGGCCCTCGCCAATCTGGCTGCGACGGCCGACGACATCGCGAGCGATCTCGACGAAAAGATCCAGGGCACCGCCCAGCTTCACTATGGTTTGTCCCGTGCGCGCGACCTCGACACGCGCGACAAGGCGGCATGCTCGGCGTTCCTGTCGGATGTGCGCGAGGAATACCCGCAATTCACGGGTATCCTGACCATAGATCCCGACGGCAGCCTGTTTTGCGATTCGCTACGGACCAACCGCACACTCGATCTGAATGACCGCGGCTATTTCAAGCAGGTCAAGGGTCTGCAAGGCGTCGTCGCGGTGGAGCCGGTGTTCGGCCGCCTGACCGGCCTGTCGGTGCTCCAGATCGCCTATCCCGTGCGATCGGAGGCGGGCGCGCTGAAGTTCGTGCTGCTCGCCTCGTTCAACCTGAACAAATTCGCGGAATTCCACGACAAGCGGCTGCTCGCCGAAAAGGACATCCTGCTTGTCGACAGCAAGGGCACGGTGCTGGTCGCGCCCAAGGGCGGCGGCTGGAGCGAGCCCGTCGGCACATCGATCGCAGGCTCCGATCTGCTCCGCTTCGCGGCGGCGCCCGATCGCGAAGCGTTTCGGGAGGTGACCGACCGCGAGGGCCGCACGCAGGTCTGGGCCGTCGCCCGTTCGCCCTCGCTTCGCAAGGCCGGGCTCTACATCCTGGTCGGACGGTCCAAGGATGGCCTCGTCGCGGCAGCGAACCGCCGGCTTTACGAGGACATGGCGATCCTGGCGGTGGCCTTACTGCTGCTGCTCGCGGGTGTCTGGATTCTTGCGACCATGAGCGTCGGACGCCAGGTCGGGCGGCTCGCCACGATGGCGACGAAGCTCGGGCTCGGCGACCTCAGCGCACGAATTCCGCCGCCACATCCGCGCGGCGAGCTCGGCGGACTGATGACGCTGCTCAACGACACCGCCGAGTCGCTTCAGCAGCAACGCGCTGCGATCGCAGACCTCAACCAGAAGCTCAGCCAATCCCAGAAGATGGAAGCCATGGGCCAGCTCACTGGCGGCGTGGCGCACGATTTCAACAATCTCCTGACCGTCATTCTCGGCAATGCCGAGCATCTCGCCGACAGTCTGGCGGGGAACAAGGAATTGCACCGGATCGCCGGCGACATCGCGACCGCCGCCGAGCGCGGCTCCGACCTGACGCGAAGCCTGCTCGCCTTCGCGCGCAAGCAGCCGCTCCGGCCGCGAGACCTCGACATCGCCGGGAAGATTCTCGACATGGAGCCGTTGCTGCGCCGAACCCTGGGCGGGCACATCGAGTGCAGCTTCGCGCTCGATCCGGATCTATGGCTGACCAGCGTCGATCCCGGCCAACTGACAACTGCCCTGCTCAACCTCGTGCTCAACGCGCGCGACGCTCTGCCTGATGGCGGCAAGCTGACGGTTGAGGCGCGCAACATTTCGCTCGGCGCCGCCGATCTGGACGTCAACGGCGAGCCGCGGCCGGGCGACTATGTCATGGTAGCCGTAACCGACACCGGCAGCGGCATGACCGCTGAAGTGGCAAGCCGCGCCTTCGAGCCGTTCTTCACCACCAAGGAGGTAGGCAAGGGGACCGGGCTTGGGCTGAGCATGGTCTACGGCTTCGTGCGACAGTCCGGCGGCCTGGTGCAGATGCGGTCCGAACCGGGTCGCGGCAGCGTCGTCAGGCTGTTCTTCCCCCGCCTTGCAACGCCGCCGCCCGAGCAGCCGTTACCCCCGGAGCGAACCACGGCACCCGATGGCAGCGAAACCATTCTCGTCGTCGAAGACGACGACATGGTGCGAGCCTATGTCGAGAACGAGCTGAAGGCGCTCGGCTACCGCGTCATCGCGCGATCGAACGGTCCCGCGGCGCTGGCATTGTTGCGCAAGGCGGGGGACATCGACCTGCTGTTCACCGACGTCGTGATGCCCGGCGGCATGTTCGGGCCGGAGCTTGCCAGGCAAGCCATTCTATTGCGGCCGGAGCTCAAGGTGCTCTTCACCTCCGGCTACACCCAAAATCCCGTCAAGACGCCCGACGGGGTCGGCGACGCCCGCATTCTGACAAAACCGTTCCGGCGCAAGGATCTTGCCGCGATGCTGCGGTCGGCCTTGTCAGCACCGCCGCGATGACATCAGGACGCGAACGCGAGCAGGAACGCCACACCTAGATTGGCTGCGAACAGAGCGGCGTCGATGACGAAGATCCGGAGCATCGGACCTTTCAACACGGGCCAGTAGGCCACCCCGACGCGTCCGCCGCGCATCAGGACCGGAAGGTTATAGGCGAACTGGCTGAAGTGGCAGGCGGCAAAGAACAGGAACAGCACAAGCTGCGCCTGGACCGGCTGGAAGAACAGCGGACGCGCGGCCAGAAGATAGAACGACAGCAGCCCGATCGGCAGATTGATGCCGCCGAGAAACGCCACGCTGGCGGCCAGCGTCGGCGCGATCGGATTGCCGCGCTCTTCCCGCGGCAACAATATCTTCAGCGTGTTGGCTTGCGCGATGCTGAACTGGATGAAGGCCCCGACGAACCAGAGCGTGTTGAGAAGCAGGACGAAATCCGAAAGACGCATGACTATTTTCCGTAAAACGCTTCGCTGCGCACCACACGGCCCGCAGCGTTGAAGTCCATGAATTCGCTGGCGCGGGTGTCGCCAAGTTGCCACCACACGGTCAGTCGCGCGATCGCCTCGTCCCAGCTCCAGCTAAGTATCTTCAGGTCTGCACTTTCGATGTGGCCATATGCTTTCCGCCAATAGGCGCGGATGTTCTCGGCGCCGGTGACGACAGGGGAATCGGTCAGCGTCAGCGCCAGAGGACTGCGCATCTGCGCATCCTCAGCGAAATGCGCGACGACAGCGTCGATATCGACCCTGCACCAGTTCGCGCACCACGCCGCGACAAATTGCTCGGCGGCTCCGCGATTCATCTTCTGTGCGCTCATGTCTTGAGCGCTCATGTCTTGAGCGCTCATGGCTTCCGTCCGCTCACGACGCGGTCCTCCCCTGGCTCGTTGCGAGGAAAGTGGCAAAGCCGGCGTCTCATGTCAACTATATTGACTTTAAGATTTGTCAGTTGTTGTCGGCGATCGCTTTCATCACGGCCGTCCACGCCGCCGCGCCCGGCGTCCCGACCCGATCGAACGCCTCGCGCATGACCTTGCGCTCGTGGTCCGATGCCCTCTGCTCGATGCGTCGCCCGGCCTCCGTCAGGCGCAGCAGCTTGGAGCGATGCTGCTCGGGCGAGCGCTTCGACGTCAGGAGCTTGCGTTCCACCAGCAGGTTGAGCGGCCGGTTCAACGCCTGCTTGGAAATGCCGAGGACCTCGATCAGCGCGCCGATCGCGATATCGGGCCGGCGTGCCACCACGTAGAGAATACGGTGGTGCGGACGCGACAGGCCCTGCTTCGCAAGATAGTCGTCGGCCTCCAGCGTCATCCCGCGCCAGCCGTAATACATCAGCTCCAGCGCCGCATCGAGATCGTGCAGCTTGTCGAGCGAGGCGCGATGAAGCCCCGCGGCTTGAGATGTCTTTGGCATTGTCTGACTATGTCTAACCCTTGGCCCGCAACTCGCGCCGCAGCACCTTGCCGGTGGCCGTCATCGGCAGCGTCTCCGCAAACTCTACGAAGCGCGGATATTCATGCGCAGCAAGCTGCACCTTCACGAACTCCTGGATCTCGCGCGCGAGCGCGTCGCTGCCGGTAAAGCCCGGACGCAGCACGATCCACGCCTTGATCGATTCGGTGCGGATCGGATCGGGGATGCCGACCACAGCGGCCATCGCCACGGACGGATGCTTCATCAGCGTGTGCTCGATCTCGGAGGGGCCGACACGGTAGCCGGCGGTGGTGATAACGTCATCCTCGCGGCTGACATACCAGAAATAGCCGTCTTCATCCTGCACACTGAGATCGCCTGTGAGCAGAAACTCGCCTGCATATTTCTTCGCCGTCGCATCCGGATTGCGCCAGTATTCGATCATCGTGCAAGGACAGGGCTGGCGCACGCCGATGATGCCGCGCTGTCCCCTTGGCTGTTCCTCGCCCTTGTCGTTGACGATGCGGACGTCGAAACCCGGCGTCGCCTTGCCCATGGCACCGGGGCGGATCGGAAACAGGTTTGAGTTGCTGCCGATCACGAGATTGCACTCGGTCTGGCCGAACACTTCGTGCGCGTCGATACCAAAGGTCTCGCGCAC
Source organism: Bradyrhizobium sp. GW821-FHT13H05 (assembly GCF_058804065.1). Taxonomy (NCBI): domain Bacteria; kingdom Pseudomonadati; phylum Pseudomonadota; class Alphaproteobacteria; order Hyphomicrobiales; family Nitrobacteraceae; genus Bradyrhizobium; species Bradyrhizobium sp. GW821-FHT13H05. The sequence continues at coordinate 89,416 of NZ_JBXAPO010000012.1, forward strand.
CCAGCCCAGCAACTCGCCACCGAGCGATTCGCCGCCGGTAAAGATGCTGCGGAGCTTGACGCCGGAATGCTTTACGCCGGCCTGCCGCATCAGTTTTAGCGCCGTCGGCGGCAGGAAGACGTTCCGCACGCCGAGATCGGCCATCATCTGCATCGCAGCCAGCGGCTCGAATTTTCGCGCGCGATGGCCGACCAGCGGAATGCCGTGGTACCAGAACGCAAAGAGGCCGTTGACGAGGCCCCCGATCCAGGCCCAGTCCGCCGGCGTCCACATGAGATCGCCGGGGCGCGGCAGGAAGTTGTGACACATCTCGACGTTCGGTAGATGGCCGAGCACGACGCGGTGCGCATGCAGCGCGCCCTTCGGATTGCCCGTCGTGCCCGAGGTGTAGATGATCAGCGCGGGATCGTCGCACGAGGTATCGACCCGCGCGAAGTCGGGTGACGCGGTCTTGACTGCATCCCAGAACGATTTCGTGCCCGCGGGCGCTCGCTCGCCGACGATGTAGACGTTCTTCAGGTCAGGCAGGCGGTCGCGGATTTTAGCGAGCTTCTCCCAGCCGCCCTCGTCGGTGACGATGGCCTTGGCCTGCGAGTTCGACAGGCGGAATTCCAGCGCATCCTCGCCGAACAGTGCGAACAGCGGGATCGAGATCATGCCCGAGCGGAACGCCGCCGTATGCGCAATCGGCAATTCCAGCGACTGCGACAGGAACACCGCGACGCGGTCGCCACGGCCAAGCCCATCGGCCTTCAGCACGTTCGCGAAGCGGCGCGACAGCTCGGCGACTTCGTCGAAGGACGTGCGCGTGGTGGCGCCGTTCTCGTCGACATAGACCAGTGCGAGGCGGCCGGTGCCGTCGGCATGGCGGTCGCAGCAAGCCTCCGCCATGTTGAAGCGATCAGGCACGTCCCAGCGAAAATTGCGATAGAGCTCGTCGTAGGTCTTTGCTTCGGTGAGCATGGGCTTGGTCGTCTTCCCGATGTCTTGTTGTTGTCGCCCAGTCTAGAGCCATGAGTGCTCGGGACAAGCCCCGGAATGACCGAGAGAGTTACCGCACCGTAGCGAAAAACTTCCTGACATCGCGCACAAACAGTTCCGGCTGCTCGAAGGCGGCGAAATGGCCGCCTTTCTCCATCTCGCTCCAATGCGTGATGCTGGAGAAATTCGGCTCCATCCAGCGCCGCACCGGCGTGATGATCTCCTTGGGGAACACCGCGACGCCCGTGGGCACCGTGACCTTGGGCGTCGTTCGGCGCTTGCCGAAGCTTTCCCAATAGAGCCGCGCCGAGGACGTCGCCGTCGCCGTCGCCCAATAGAGCATGACGTTGTCGAGCAGCTCGTCCTTGGTGAAGATGGTCTCGGGATGACCGTCGCAATCGGTCCAGGCCCAGAATTTTTCCAGGATCCAGGCGGCCTGCCCGCTCGGCGAATCCGTCAGCCCGTAGCCAAGCGTCTGCGGCCGCGTCGACTGCTGCTTGGAGTAGCCGGAGTCGAGATCGACATAATGCTTGAGGCCGGCCAGCGCTCGCTTCTCCTCCACCGTCGGCTCGCCCTCGACCTTCGGCGCGGCGTTGAAGGCGAGCGTGATGTGGATGCCGGCGCAATGCCCGGCATCCTGCGCGCCGAGCGAGGTCGTCACCGCCGAGCCCCAGTCGCCGCCTTGCGCGCCGTAGCTGATATAGCCGAGCCGGTCCATCAGCTTGGCCCAAGTCGCGGCGATGCGGTCGACGCCCCAGCCGGTGGTCTTGGGCTTCGCCGAGAAGCCGAAGCCCGGTAACGACGGACAGATCACGTGAAACGCATCCGCGGGATTACCGCCATGGGCGGCCGGATCGACCAGCGGTGCGATCACCTTCTGGAATTCGACGATCGAGCCGGGCCAGCCGTGGGTGATGATCAGGGGCAGTGCGGCCGGCTCCTTCGAGCGCACATGCAGGAAATGGATATCCAGCCCGTCGATCTCGGTGGTGAACTGCTCGAAGCGGTTGAGCTTTGCCTCGCGAGTGCGCCAGTCATAGCCATCAGCCCAGTAGCCGCAGATCTCCTGGATCCATTTCAGCGGCGCACCCTGGCTCCAGTCATCGACCAGCTCAGCCTCCGGCCAGCGTGTGCGGGCAAGGCGCGATTTGAGGTCGGAGAGGACGCCGTCGCTGATGGCGATGCGGAACGGTTTGACGGCGGTCATCGGTTGCCTCCCCTGTTTCTTCTTGTCATTCCGGGGCGCGCGGAGCACGAGCCCGGAATCCATTGAGCAACGGATTCAGCAGCACGATGGATTCCGGGTTCGACGCTACGCGTCGCCCCGGAATGACGGATCAGCCCGTCAGCGCGGCTTTCACGAGGCCACTCGCCTTGCCGAAATCCATCTGCCCGGCGTACTTCGCCCGCAACACCGCGATCACCTTGCCCATGTCCTTCATGCCGGCGGCGCCGGTCTCGGCGATCGCGTCCGAGATCGCCTTCTTGACCTCGTCGTCCGACATCTGCTTCGGCAGATAGGCCGAGATCACCGCGATCTCCTCGCGCTCTTGCGCTGCGAGTTCGGCACGGCCGCCCTTGTCGTAGAGTTCGACCGATTCCTGGCGCTGCTTGATCATCTTCTGGAAGACGCCGAGCAGGTCTGCGTCCGTCAGCGGCGGCTTGCCGTTGCCGCGGGCCTCGATGTCGGCGTTCTTGATGGTCGAGTTCACCATGCGCAGCGTGGACAGCTTGCGCTCGTCCTTGGCCTTCATGGCCTCCTTGACCGCATTGTTGATGTCGTCGCGCAGCATGATCGTGATCCCTTCGAATATCCGACGCCTGATCTAGGCCGTTCGCGCTCCTGAGACAACCTGGGTTTGAAGCCATTCCGTCAGCGCCCGCACTGTTGCCTCGGGCTGTTCCGGCTGCGGCAGGTGCCCGCAACGCTCCAAAACGACCAGCTTTGCGCTGGCGATCCCCTCTGCCATCTCCTTCGAAAACGCATTCGGAATCGTATTGTCCTGATCGCCCGTCAGCACCAGCGTCGGGCATGTGATCGTCGCCAGCGTCGGCCGTGAATCCACCCGCGCGATGATCGCGGTCTGCTGCCGGATGTATGCTTCCGCGCCGACGTCCTCGCCCTGCTCATGCACGAGCTGGCGAATGCCGGCATCATCGCGGCGTGAGGGATGCACGAGTTCGGGAAACATCTCCTCGCGCGCCGCGCGTAATTCACCGCGCTTCGCCCGTTCCATCAGGCCGCGGCGGCGCTGCGTCGCTTCCGGCGTGTCGGGCCGGGCCTGGGTGTTGATCAGCGCGAGTTTTGTCACCCGCTCGGGCGCCTGGCGCATGATCTCGAGCGCGATGTAACCGCCCATGGAATGGCCGGCGAGCGCGAAGCGCGGCGGTGCCTCGCTCAGCACCCGCCGGGCGATCGCGGCCATGCTGTCGTCACGGATATGGTTGGCGACCATGACCGGGCCGAACCGCCACAGCGCCGGGATCACCGGGGCATAGATCCGGGCCGAGGAGGCCAGCCCCGGAACCAGCAGAAGCGGGGTGGTCTGGTCCATTATTGCCTCGTAAGCCCCAAGAATTGCCGGAAATTGTGCGCCCAAGCTTAAGTGGCCGAGATGGGCTGTCAAATATGCAAAAACGCATGTGAATCGAGCCTCTCCCGCTTTGACGGAGGCGCGCGGGGGGCTTATGAAGCGGGCTCATGACACAACATGACAACGATCCCGCCTGGCCGGACCATAAACCGACCGCGCTCCTCGTGCTCGCCGATGGCACGGTGCTCGAAGGCTTTGGTCTCGGCGCCGAAGGCCACGCCGTCGGTGAAGTCTGCTTCAACACCGCGATGACCGGCTATGAAGAGATCCTCACCGATCCCTCCTATGCCGGCCAGCTCATCACCTTCACCTTCCCGCATATCGGCAATGTCGGTACCAACGAGGAAGACATCGAGACGGTGAACATGGCCGCGACGCCAGGTGCGCGCGGCGTGATCCTGCGCACCGCGATCACCGATCCCTCGAACTACCGCGCCACCAAGCATCTCGACGCCTGGCTCAAGGCGCGCGGCATCATCGGCCTCTCCGGCATCGACACCCGCGCACTGACCGCGCTGATCCGCAGCAAGGGCATGCCCAACGCCGTGATCGCGCACGCCAAGAACGGCGAGTTCGACCTGCATGGCCTGAAGGAAGAAGCGCGCGAATGGCCGGGCCTCGAGGGCATGGACCTCGTGCCGATGGTCACAAGCGGCCAGCGCTTCACCTGGGATGAGACGCCCTGGCTGTGGGACAAGGGCTTTGGCCGCCAGGACAAGACCGAGTTCAACGTCGTCGCCATCGACTACGGCATCAAGCGCAACATTTTGCGCCTGCTCGCCGGCGTCGGCTGCAAGGTGACGGTGGTGCCGGCGACGACCTCGTCCGCGGACATCCTGGCAATGAAGCCGGACGGCGTGTTCCTGTCCAACGGTCCGGGCGATCCAGCCGCGACCGGCAAATACGCCGTGCCTGTTATCCAGGACGTGATCAAGTCCGGCACGCCGACCTTCGGCATCTGTCTCGGCCACCAGATGCTGGGCCTTGCCGTCGGCGCCAGGACCAGGAAGATGCATCAGGGCCATCACGGCGCCAATCATCCCGTCAAGGACGAGACCACCGGCAAGGTCGAGATCACCTCGATGAACCACGGTTTTGCCGTGGACGAGAAGACCTTGCCGAAGGGCGCGACGCAGACCCACATCTCGCTGTTCGACGGCTCCAATTGCGGCATCCAGCTCGACGGCAAGCCGGTGTTCTCGGTGCAGTACCATCCGGAAGCCTCACCCGGTCCGCGCGACTCGCACTACCTGTTCCGGCGCTTCGCCGATCTGATGCGGCAGAAGAAGAGCGCGTAAGGCGCCCATCAACGACATCCACGACATCAAGCCCGGGCATGGTCCCGGGCTTTTTCGTCAGAGGAACGGCGCTGCACGCTTTTCGTTGATTTCCTGCTACGTTCACGCAGGAGCCCCGCCATGTCCGCCGTCCGCGACAATGCCGAGCCACTCGCCATCGTGTTCGAAGACGATGGGCTCGTGCCAAACAACATCCTCCCCTTCCTCGTCTACCAGGACGTGGTGAAGCTCGATCCCAAGCAGCCGGAAGAGACCATCGAAAACCTGTTCGAGGTCAACGGCTGGGTCGGCACGTGGCGCAACGGCGTCTACGACTATCTGCATTATCACGCGACAGTGCATGAGGTGCTCGGCGTTGCGCGTGGAAGTGCGCGGGTTCGTTTCGGTGGCGATCGTGGGCAGGAGCTGGAGATCAAGGCAGGCGACGTCGCGATCCTGCCGGCCGGCACCGGGCATCGATGCATCAAGGCGAGCGGTGATTTCTGCGTGATCGGCGCCTATCCACCTGGCAGCAAGATGGAGATCACGCGGGCAACGGCAGAGAACCACGCCCGCGCGCTGAAGACGATTCTTGATGTCGCGCTGCCGCCGGCCGATCCGGTGACGGGCAAGGATGGGGCGTTGATGCGGTTGTGGCGGTAGCTACGAGGGCGGAGGCCGCAGGGTGGGTTAGCGAAGCGTAACCCACCTCTTCTGTTTCCGTCGAGATAGACGTGGTGGATTACGCCTTCGGCTAACCACCCTACTACGCTGCCTACGCCTCGTTGGCGCCTTCCTGGCGAGTGGCTTCGAACAGGAACCAGGTGCGGCGCTCGGTCTCGTCGATGAAGTTCTCGAGGATGCTGGCGCTGGCGACGTCGCCGGCGTCATCACAGACCTCGTGCGCCTTCCGCATGGCGACAGCCACGTGCTTGTTGTCCTGCATCAGCTCGCGCAGCATCTCGCGCGGCGGCACGTAGTCCTCGTCGTTGTCCTTGATGGTCTGGAGCTTTGCGACCTGGCCGATCGACTTCAGCGTGGTGCCACCGATCTTGCGGACGCGCTCGGCGAGCTGGTCAGTGGTGGCAAAAATCTGATCGGACTGCTCGTCCAGCAGCAAATGGTAGTCGCGGAAATGCCGGCCGCTGATATGCCAGTGGAAATTCTTGGTCTTGAGGTACAGCGCGAAGGCGTCGGCCAGAAGCACGTTCAGCGCCTCCGAGACCTTTTTGACCGCCGGGGCTGCCAGATCGGTGGGGGTGTCGAGGTCAGGAGAGACCTTGCTGGGGGCTTTGCTCACGGGAAACCTTCCTGTTAGGACGCAGACATTGACGGCGCGCCGTCGCACCCCTAACGCATGCGGGCAGCGCCGGTTCCTTCGCAGGAACCGCTTGGCCGGGGCCCTCGGATACCATGGACGATTGGATCGATTACTACGACTCCACGCATACGATCTATGTCAGCAAGCTGCATCGCGATTTGCACTTCCAGATCATCGCGCGGGACATCATCGGCTACATCTCCTCGCCCGAGGCGACCGTGCTGGACTATGCCTGCGGCGAGGCGCTGTCGGCGAGCCAGGTCGCGGCCGCCTGCGGCAAGCTGATCCTCGCCGAGCCCGCCCCGGGCGTGCGCGGCCGGCTGATCGCGCGGTTTGCGCCGAACACGAAAATCCGTGTCCGCTCGCTCGACGACGTCCGCAAGATGCAGGACCAGTCGATCGACCTCGTGGTGATGAACTCGGTCGCACAATACATGACGCCGGACGAGCTCGATGCCGCGTTTCTCAATATCCGGCGATTGCTGACTCCGTCCGGCAAGCTGGTGCTCGGCGATATCTTGCGGCCTGATGTCGGCATGTTCAGGGACGTGATGGCGCTGCTCAGCTTCGGCCTGCGGCACGGCTTCCTGAAGGACGCGCTTGTAGGCCTGATCAGCACCGCACTGTCGGATTACCGTCATCTGCGCTCGCGCATCGGGTTGCAGCGCTACAGCGAGGACGAGATCACCGAGAGGCTCAAGGCGGCCGGCTTCGCAGCCCAGCGTGCCCACACCAATATCGGCCATAATCGCTGGCGCATGACCTTCATCGCGCGGCCGCCTCTGGTGCGTTAAGCATAACGACCGCCTGAGGTGGCTTGTCGCACCTCGATCGGACATGATCCGTACGGCCCGGTGGCGGAAGCGTCTACGCGAGAGCGGTGCATCGCTCTTTATCCTGGTTCAAATCCAGGCCGGGTCTCCAGCCTTCGCTGGCTTCGCCAGCTTCGGCTCGGCAAGCCCTATCGTGGCGAAGGCTGCCGCGGCGAAGCCCAAAGGGCGAAGCCGGGCGTGGCGCAGCCACGCAAGACCCGCAGGGGCGAAGCGTGTCCGGCGTAGCTGGAGCGAAGCGAAAGCGAAGACGGACTTTATTCCCGCTTCAATCGGCCTCGACCACTTCACACTCCGCAACCAGCGGAAGCCGCTCCGCATCCTTCGCCGCAGAGCTGATCACCGCATCGAGCAGACCCGGAAAGCGTGCGTCCAGATCCTCGCGGCGCAGCCGCATGAAGCGGTTGGTGCCGGCGACGCGCGTCTGCATGACACCGCATTCGCGCAGCTTGGCGAAATGATAGGCGAGGTTGGATTTGCCGGCGAGCGCGTAGAAGTCGCCACAGCAGAGTTCGCTGCTGACAGGTTCTTGCTGGGCGAGCTGGTACACGATCGCCAATCGGATCGGATCGCTCAGGCAATCCAGAACCATCGGCAGCTCGATCTGCTCGCGGGTGGGATGGAGGGGCGTGCGGCTCATGGTCTGGAATCATAGCAATGCGGCGACAATGTTCAATAGTTCTTGAACCAATTGACACCAAAAGCTTTGGGTTCGATAGTTCAATAAGCATTGAACATAGGGATTGTCTCCAATGAGCGTCTTCTGGCTGGCCCTGGCGGCCTTTGCGATCGGCACCGAAGGCTTTGTGATTGCAGGACTTTTACCGGCGATCGCGACCGATCTGTCGATTTCGGTCTCAGCCGCCGGCCAATTGGTCACCGCCTACGCCCTCACCTATGCCGTGGGCTCACCGATCCTCGCGGTGGCGCTGAACAACATCGACCGCCGCACCGTGCTGGCCCTGGCGCTGACGACCTTCATCGCCGGCAACCTCGCGGCCATGGTGGCATCCAGCTACGCCCTGTTGCTGGCCGCGCGCATGCTGATGGCACTGGGCTCCGGCCTGTGCATGCCGACGGCGCTCGCCGTGTCGGTGGCCGTCGCCGCCCCTGAAAGGCGCGGCCGCGCAGTGGCGCTGGTCACCTCGGGCCTCACGGTTGCGACCGTGATCGGCGTCCCCCTCGGCAATCTCGTCGGCAGCCTGTTCGGCTGGCGCGCGACCTTCGCCATGGTCGCCCTGATCGGCGCCGTCGCGCTCGCCGGACTGCTGCTCGGCCTGCCACGCGGCCTGCCGCGGAACACGGCGTCGCTCAGCGAGCGGCTGGCCGTGGCCCGCCACAGCAACGTCCTGATCGCGCTGGTCATCACCATCCTGTGGGCGCTCGGCGGCTTCACCGTGTTCACCTATTTCGCCGTCCCATTGCGCGGCCTGGGCTTCGACGCGTCGCACATCAGCCTTGCACTGCTGGTGTTTGGCGGCGCGGCCGCGATCGGGAACATGCTCGGTGGCGCCCTCGCCGACCGGCTTGGCACGCTGACGACCGCAGCCCTGGGCCTCGCCGGCATGGCCAGCGCGCTGATCCTGCATTCGCTGGTCCTTAAATTGATGCCCGGCCAGGCCCATTACGCGGTGCTGGGCACGATCTTCCTCTGGGGCATTTCGGGCTGGGCGTTCTACCCGGCCCAGATCGCCAGCATCATCCGGATCGAGCCGCAGGCCTCGATGATTGCCCTCTCGCTCAACGCCTCCGCGATGTATCTGGGCTTCGCCATCGGCGGTGCCTTAGGGGGCGCGGTGCTGGCCACCATGTCGCCAAACGATCTCGGCTGGATCGGCGGAATGAGCGTTGCGGCCTCGCTTCTGGTGCATCTCGCCCGTGGCTGGCAGGCCCGGCCAAAACCCGTCAAAATTGCCGGTTGATGGGCGTTTTTCGGGGTTTCGCCGTCCCGAAAACTGGTCTAAGACCCGTCCGCGCGCGAGGGAGACCAACGCGCTCTCGGCCAAAGGGACGCGCAGCAGCGCGCCCTTTTTTTGTGCCCAAATTCCACTTCGGCGAGAGTTGATGCCCAAACGTACAGACATCACCACCATCCTGATCATCGGCGCCGGCCCCATCGTGATCGGCCAGGCCTGCGAGTTCGACTATTCGGGCACGCAGGCGGTGAAGACGCTGAAGGAAGAGGGCTATCGCATCGTCCTCGTCAATTCCAATCCGGCCACCATCATGACCGATCCGGAATTGGCCGATGCGACCTATATCGAGCCGATCACACCCGAGATCGTCGCAAAAATCATCGAGAAGGAGCGTCACGTCATTCCCGGCGGCTTCGCGCTGCTGCCGACCATGGGCGGACAGACCGCGCTGAACTGCGCACTGTCGCTGCGCCGGCAGGGCACGCTGGAAAAATTCGACGTCGAGATGATCGGCGCGACCGCCGATGCCATCGACAAGGCCGAGGACCGCCAGCTGTTCCGGGAGGCGATGACCAAGATCGGGCTCGAGACGCCGAAGTCGCGGCTCGCCAACGCCTCGGCGCTGAAGAAGTCCTTCCGCGACAAACACCAGGCCGAACGCGAGAAGCTGTCGGGCGCGGCTCTGGAAGAGCACGACCGGCAATGGACTCTCGGCGAAGGCGACCGCCGCAAGCGCTACCAGGAATATGCGCTGGGCCAGGCGATGATGGCGCTGTCCGAGATCGGCCTGCCCGCGATCATCCGCCCCTCCTTCACCATGGGCGGCACCGGCGGCGGCATCGCCTACAACAAGGAAGAATTCCTCGACATCATCGAGCGCGGCCTCGATGCGTCCCCGACCAACGAAGTCCTGATCGAGGAATCCGTCCTCGGCTGGAAAGAGTTCGAGATGGAGGTGGTGCGCGACAAGAAGGACAATTGCATCATCGTCTGCTCGATCGAGAATTTCGATCCGATGGGCGTACATACCGGCGACTCCATCACGGTGGCGCCGGCGCTGACGCTGACGGACAAGGAATACCAGATCATGCGCGACGCCTCGCTGGCGGTGCTGCGCGAGATCGGCGTCGAGACCGGCGGCTCCAACGTGCAGTTCGGCGTCAATCCCGAAGACGGCCGCATGGTCGTGATCGAGATGAACCCGCGCGTGTCGCGTTCGTCCGCGCTGGCCTCGAAGGCAACGGGTTTCCCGATCGCCAAGGTCGCGGCCAAGCTCGCCATCGGTTACACGCTCGACGAAATCGCCAACGACATCACCGGCGGCGCGACGCCGGCCTCGTTCGAGCCGACCATCGACTACGTCGTGACCAAGATCCCGCGTTTCGCCTTCGAGAAATTCCCCGGCGCCTCCACCACGCTGACCACGTCGATGAAATCCGTCGGCGAGGTCATGGCGATCGGCCGCACCTTCCAGGAGAGCCTTCAGAAGGCGCTGCGCGGGCTCGAGACCGGCCTGACCGGGCTCGACGAGATCGAGATCGACGGCCTCGGCCAGGGCGACGACAAGAACGCGATCCGCGCCGCGCTCGGAACGCCGACGCCGAACCGGCTGCTCCAGGTCGCGCAGGCGATGCGGCTCGGCTGGTCCAACGAGGAGATCTTCAACTCCTGCAAGATCGACCCGTGGTTCCTTGGCGAGATGCGCGGCATCGTCGACATGGAAGAGAAGATCAAGAAGAGCGGTCTTCCCGCCAATGCCTTCGGCATGCGCACGCTGAAGGCCATGGGCTTTTCGGACGCGCGGCTCGCGGTGCTTACGCAGACCACGGATACCGAGATCACCGCCAAGCGTCACGCGCTCGGCGTCCGCCCGGTGTTCAAGCGCATCGACACCTGCGCCGCCGAATTCGCCTCGCCCACGGCCTATATGTACTCGACTTATGAGTCGCCGTTCGCCGGCACAGTCGCGGACGAGAGTCAGCCGTCGGACCGGAAGAAGGTGATCATCCTCGGCGGCGGCCCGAACCGCATCGGCCAGGGCATCGAATTCGACTATTGCTGCTGCCACGCCTGCTTCGCGCTGGCCGATGCCGGCTACGAGACGATCATGGTCAACTGCAATCCGGAGACGGTGTCGACCGACTACGACACCGCGGACCGGCTCTACTTCGAGCCGCTCACCGCCGAGGACGTGCTGGAGATCATCGCGACCGAGCGCACCAACGGCACGCTGCACGGCGTGATCGTGCAGTTCGGCGGCCAGACGCCGCTCAAACTGGCGCGCGCGCTGGAAGCCGCCGAGGTGCCGATCCTCGGCACCTCCCCCGACGCCATCGACCTGGCCGAAGACCGCGACCGCTTCAAGCGCGTGCTCGACAAGCTCCGCCTCAAGCAACCGAAAAACGGCATCGCCTATTCGGTCGAGCAGGCCCGCCTGGTCGCGACCGATCTCGGCCTGCCGCTGGTGGTGCGCCCGTCCTATGTGCTCGGCGGCCGTGCGATGCAGATCATCCGCGAGGAAAACCAGCTCAGCGATTACCTGCTCGGCACGCTGCCGGAGCTGGTGCCGGCCGACGTCAAGGCGCGCTATCCCAACGACAAGACCGGGCAGATCAACACGGTGCTCGGCAAGAACCCGCTGCTGTTCGACCGCTATCTCTCTGACGCCACCGAAGTCGACGTCGACTGCCTCTCCGACGGCAAGGACACCTTCATCGTCGGCATCATGGAGCATATCGAGGAAGCCGGCATTCACTCCGGCGACAGCGCCTGCTCGCTGCCGCCCTATTCGCTCGATGCCAAGATGATCGACGAGCTCGAGCGGCAGACCCGCGAGCTCGCGCTCGGCCTCGACGTCGTCGGCCTGATGAACGTGCAATACGCCATCAAGGACGGCGACATCTACGTGCTCGAAGTCAATCCGCGCGCCTCGCGCACGGTGCCCTTCGTCGCCAAGGTGGTCGGCACGCCGGTTGCGAAGATCGCCGCGCGCATCATGGCCGGCGAGAAGCTTGCCGACTTCAAGCTCAAGAAGGCGAAGCTCAAGCATGTCGGCGTCAAGGAATCGGTGTTCCCGTTCGCGCGCTTCCCCGGCGTCGACACGGTGCTCGGCCCCGAGATGCGCTCGACCGGCGAGGTCATGGGCATCGACCGCAACTTCGAGGTCGCCTTTGCCAAGAGCCAGCTCGGCGGCGGCACGCGGGTCCCTCGCAAGGGCACGGTGTTCGTCTCGGTGCGCGAGAGCGACAAGACGCGCATTGCGGACGCCGTTCGCGAATTGCATTCGCTCGGCTTCAAGGTGCTGGCGACATCGGGCACCGCGCGCTTCCTGACCGATCAGGGCATCCCGACCGAAAAGGTGAACAAGGTGCTTGAGGGGCGGCCGCACATCGTCGACGCCATCACCAATGGCGACGTCCAGCTCGTCTTCAACACCACCGACGGCCCGCAGGCGCTCGCCGACAGCCGATCGCTGCGGCGCGCGGCCCTCTTGCATAAAGTGCCGTATTACACCACTCTTTCCGGGGCCGTGGCGGCCGCGCAGGGCATCCGCGCCTATCTGGGCGGGGACCTTGAGGTTCGGACCCTGCAGAGCTACTTTTCGGAAACCTGATCGCTAGCGGGGGCGACGCTTCCGCTAAGTGACTGGCAATGAAGTCACAATGGCCCGAGGAACTGTCCGGCCGTTGTGGTTGTTCTGTTCCGGCGCTAAGCCCATATCTTTCAACGTCCGGCGGCCCCCGTATCGGGCTCCGGAAAGACCGACGAATCAAGGTTGGGCGCCCTTTCGTGTTCTTGGGCGCGCGATCGAAGGACGAGAGAGAAGATGGAAAAGGTTCCGATGACTGCGGGCGGCTTTGCCGCGCTCGGGGAAGAATTGAAGAAGCGCCAGTCCGAGGACCGTCCGCGCATCATTGAGCATATCGCCGAGGCGCGCTCGCACGGAGACCTGTCGGAGAACGCGGAATATCACGCCGCGAAGGAAGAGCAGTCCCACAATGAGGGCCGCATCGCCGAGCTCGAGGACAAGCTCGCGCGCGCCGACATCATCGACATCTCGAAACTGTCCGGCGACACCATCAAGTTCGGCGCCACCGTGACGCTGGTCGACGAGGACACCGAGAAGAAGACGGTGTGGCAGATCGTCGGCGAGGTCGAGGCCGACGCCAAGAAGGGCCGCATCTCCATCACCTCGCCGCTCGCGCGCGCGCTGATCGGCAAGAAGAAGGGCTCGACCGTCGAGGTCAACGCCCCCGGCGGCGCCAAGGCGTATGAGATCACCAAGGTGGAGTGGCGGTAAGGATTTGCCGCTGCGGATGATGAGGTTTTGAAAAGGCCGCGCACTGCGCGGCCTTTTTGTTTCGGCGCGTTGCTTGCGCTTGTGGCGAAGCACGCTCTCACTCCTCGTCATTGCGAGCGCAGCGAAGCAATCCAGAATCTTTCCGCAGAGACAGTCTGGATTGCTTCGCTGCGCTCGCAATGACGGAATGTAGGGTAGCAGCGTCCGCCTCTCGCGTGTCCCGGACGCGCTGCAGCGTTCTTACGCTGCTGCGCAGAGCCGGGGCACAAAAGCGGCAGCCTACCTCCGCCCCTTCACATCCAGCGGCACCGCCGCCTCGTATTTCGAATTATGCAGCACCAGCGAGGTCCGCACGTTGCGCACATGGGGTGCGGCGGTCAGGTGCGTGACAAATTCCTGGAACGTCGCCATGTCAGGCGCGACGCATTTCAGGATGAAATCGACTTCGCCCGACAGCATCCAGCATTCCCGCACCAGCGGCTCGGCGCGGACGAACTCCTCGAAGGCGCGCAAATCGGCCTCGGCCTGGCTGGACAGGTGCACGGCGGCGAACACTGTGACGTCGAAACCGAGCTTTCGGGCGTCCAGGAGCCCGCGATAGCCGTGGATGTAGCCCTCCTCCTCCAGCGCCCGGACCCGGCGCAGGCAGGGGGGCGGCGAAATTCCGACGCGCTTGGCCAGCTCGACATTGGTGATTCGACCGTCGGCCTGAATCTCGGTGAGAATTTTCAGGTCGATCTCGTCTAGGTTCCGCGACACGTGATTGGAACTCCTGGCCTTTGCTGCGGTATTGGGTGGGTCTATCGCAATCCTCATAGCCCAATCCGCGCGCTTAGCGCAATTTTATTGCGCGTGCAGCGCAATCGACTTTTGTTCCCTGTTGGAAAAATCCGCCGACAGGGAATGCAATTCTTGCATAGCTCACCAGAAGGCTTAGATTAGCTCTGATATTTCAGCGCCTCCGCGAGGCCTCCTGGCTCCTTCCGCGCCCGCGCTGCAAATCCCCCGTGAAAGGCGTCCATCGAAATGTCCGCTCCTGTTCATGCAAAGGTCGTGATTATTGGCTCCGGGCCCGCCGGCTACACCGCGGCGATCTATGCCGCACGGGCGATGCTCGAGCCGATCCTGATCCAGGGCATCCAGGCGGGCGGCCAGCTCACCATCACCACCGACGTCGAGAACTATCCGGGCTTCGCCGACGTGATCCAGGGCCCCTGGCTGATGGAGCAGATGGAGAAGCAGGCGGTCCATGTCGGCACCAAGATCGTCTCCGACCTGGTCACCAAGCTGGAGACTGCGCAGCGGCCGTTCCGCCTCACCTGCGACTCGGGCGACGTCTATCTCGCCGAAACCGTGATCCTTGCCACCGGCGCGCAAGCGCGCTGGCTCGGGCTGCCCTCCGAGACGAAATTCCAGGGCGGCGGCGTGTCGGCCTGCGCCACCTGCGACGGCTTCTTCTACCGCAACAAGGAGGTCGTGGTGGTCGGCGGCGGCAATACCGCGGTCGAGGAGGCGCTGTATCTGACCAACCATGCCTCGCAGGTCACCATCGTGCATCGCCGCGATCACTTCCGCGCCGAACGCATCCTGCAGGAGCGCCTGTTCAAGCACCCGAAGATCAAGGTGGTCTGGGATGCGGCCATCGACGAGATCTGCGGCACCGAGAACCCGAACAAGGTCACCCATGTGCGGCTGAAGAACGTCAAGACCGGCGCGCTCACGGACGTGAAGACCGACGGCGTGTTCGTCGCCATCGGCCATGCGCCGGCGACCGAGCTCGTGAAGGATCAGGTCAAGCTCAAACCGTCGGGCTATGTCGAGGTCGCCCCGAATTCGACCGCGACCTCCGTGCCCGGCCTGTTCGCCGCCGGCGACGTCGCCGACGAAACCTATCGCCAGGCCGTGACGGCCGCCGGCCTCGGCTGTATGGCCGCTCTCGAAGCCGAACGTTTCTTGGCCCTGCGCGCCAGCGAGCGCGCGGCAGCGGAATAAAGATCATGCCTCGAACACGCGACGGATTTACGGATATGGACTGGGACAAGCTGAAGGTGTTTCACGCGGCGGCGGAAGCGGGCAGCTTCACGCATGCGGGCGAGCAGCTCGGCCTGTCGCAATCGGCGGTCTCGCGCCAGGTCTCGGCGCTGGAGCAGGAGCTCTCGGTCTCGCTGTTCCACCGCCATGCCCGCGGCCTGATCCTCACCGAACAGGGCGACCTGCTGTTCCGCACCGCGCATGACGTGTTCATGCAGCTCCAGGCGGCGCGCGCCAAACTGACCGACAGCCGCGAGCGGCCGAGCGGCGATCTCAAGATCACCACCACGCCCGGCGTCGGCATCAACTGGCTGATCCCGCGGCTCGGCGAATTCACCGCGCTCTATCCGGAGATCCGGATCTCGCTGATCGTCACCGACGAGGAGCTGGACCTGTCGATGCGCGAGGCGGACGTTGCCATCCGCACCCGCAAGCCGACGCAGCCGGATCTCATCCAGCGCAAGCTCTTCGCGATGGGCTTCCACGCCTATTGCTCGCCTGACTACATCAAGCGCTTCGGCACGCCGCGGACGCTGGAGGAGCTCGACTCCCACCGCATCATCACGCTCTCCGACGGCAACTTCGCGCCGCATCTGCAGAACCGCAACTGGCTGGTCGAAGCCGGCCGCAACGGCTCGGGTCCGCGCGAGGCCTATTTCAGGGTCAACAACATCCTCGGCCTGGTGCGCGCCTGTCAGCAGGGCCTCGGCATTGCCGCGCTGCCCGACTATCTGATCGAAGAGCAGAGCCGCCTCGTGCAACTGTTCGGTGAATCCGATTCGATCCAGCTCGACACGTATTTCGTCTATCCCGAGGAGTTGAAGACGGTCGCGCGCGTGCAGGTGTTCCGCGACTTCGTGGTGAGCAAGGCGCAGCGCTGGCCGTCCTGATTTCCGCATGTCTGACATGCGGCCTCGGCTGTTGCTGCATGGCGTTCGGCAAGCTCATAATGTTTGCACGCTGAGCCTTCGCGTTGCGCATTTGTCCCCCTCCTCCAGTGGCGCGGGAGTTCAGTAATCCCTCTTGGAAGGTGATTGTGTCGGCCTCACGTGGCCAATACCTTAAGCCGGGCTCGTTCGAGCCCGGCTTTTTTTCTGTCCAGTTCGGCATTCGCCTTCCGCGTGTATTGACAGTTCCACGTATCGCCCGCATCATTTGCAAATGATCACGAAGTCGTGCGCACTCGTTTCGAAAAAAGGGCCCCACCCGGGGACCTCGGATTTTTGCGCGCGCTAACTAGACTTCGTCATCGCGAGCCAATCCCGAAAACCCCGCCACCTGGACGGGGTTTTTTTCATGTGCCCTCCGTCTCAGGTTTTTTCCGAGAAGGAGACAGAACATGACCGGACTACGAGATCATTTGCACGGACTCTGGCTGCCGCTGGTGACGCCGTTTCGCGACGGCAGGCTCGACGAGACCTCGCTGCGGCGGCTGACGCGGCATTACAGCGGACAGGGCATCGACGGCTTCATCCTGGCGGCGACCTCCGGGGAAGGCATGACGCTGCGCGATGCCGAACTCGAACGTCTTGTCGCCGTCGTGCGCGACGAGATGGCCGCCGGCCGGCGCAGTCTTCCGATGTGCCTCGGGCTGTCAGGCGCAGACACCTCGCGGCTCAAGGATCGGCTCGATGAAACCGCGGACTGGCCGATCGACGGTTATCTGATCGCGAGCCCCTATTATGTGCGGCCGTCGCAGCGCGGGCTGCTGGCTCATTTCGAGGCGCTCGCCGACCACGCCGCCTGGCCGCTGGCGCTCTACAACATCCCCTACCGAACCTCGGTCAACATCACCAACCAGACCATGCTGCGGCTCGCCGAGCATCCCAACATCGTCGGCCTGAAGGATTGCGGCGCGAGCCGCGAGCAGTCGATCGCGCTGCTGCGCGACAGGCCGGAGGGCTTTCGCGTGCTGACCGGCGAGGACGCGAACTATCTCGAGGCGCTCAGCGACGGCGCCGATGGCGGCATCGTGCTGTCGGCCCACGTCGAGACCGCGACGTTTGCGGCTGTTTATGCCGAGCACAAGCGCGGCAACCACGATGCGGCGCAGGCGCGCTGGCACGAGATCGCCGAATTGACGCGGCTGTTGTTCGCCGAGCCGAGCCCGGCGCCCGCAAAATACTGGCTGTGGCGCAGCGGCCTGATCGACAGTCCCGAAGTGCGCCTGCCGATGGTGGAAGTGAGCAGCGAGCTCGCAGCCCAGATCGACCGCGAGATCGAGCGACGGATGAAAGTCGCGGCGTAGCGCGCCTCTTCACCTCACTTGCGTGCTGCCCCTAGCACGCGGTGTGCGCGGCGTCTGTATCAGCCGTCACAGCGGCAGATCCGTCCGCGGAAAATAATCCCTCGCTCCTCTCGCCGCTCCGCGGCGAGCCACCCTCTCCCGCATCGGGAGAGGGAAGGCCGCGCCGTGTCCAAATGCAAACCAATCTCCAACTCAATCCGGAAAGATCTGTTCATGGGACTCCGTTTATGGACCCTCGCCCTCGAGGCCATCTGGCAATTCCTGTCATGCGCGGAGGGTTACAAATGGGTCGACAAATATCCGCTGTCCCCCTGGCTGCGCCGCGACATCGGGCTCAGCGAGGACGTCGTGATGCGGGAGTGCGACCGTGTTGACGAGATCAGACGCAGGTACAGCGGATGGGTTTAGCTGCTGTCACTCCCTCTCCTCGTAAGAACGGGGAGAGAGAGTGAAGCAGCGCGGCTCGTGGTTAACCGCACCTCAATTGCCTTCGCATCCGCCGCATGGCGCATCCACGTCTCGTTTACGCATCCGCCCGTATCGTTTTTCTCAAAGCTTGACCAAAGGGGAAATTACCATGGGGCATCGCACCCGGCCTACGGCCGCGAGCCAATTCGCGCCCGCCGATCTCTTGCAGGGAATTCTCGTCGTATCATCGTTCGGGTTCTGGGCGGTGGTGCTCGGCCTGATGCCGGTACTGCTGTTTCGGGTCTGGCTCGCCTGAGGCGGCCGGCCCGCGCGGATGGTTAAACCGAGGTCACAAATGCGCTCAAAATGCGAGCGGGACTGCGATCCGGAATCTTAAAACATCTCGCGTAGCGTGAAGCCCATAAGCGAAGAAATCGCGGGGGCGTTTGTGAATAGTCAAAATGAAATGGCGTCGCATTTCGACGCCGGACGGCGGAGCTTTGGCACCGAAGACAGCTTCACCACTGAGGACATCCTCTGGGCCGTCGGCATCTGGTCGGTGATCCTGACACTGTCGCCGGTCATCGTGTTCTACATGCTGATGGTGGCGTAGTTCTCAGTTCGTCATTCCGGAGCGCCCGAAGGGCGAATCCGGAATCTCGAGATTCCAGGTCTGACGCTGACGCGCCATCCCGGAATGACGAGTGAGCCCCAGAAACGCAAAACGCGCGGACACCCGCGCGTTTTCGTCCGGGGAATGATTTTGTGAAAATTATGCCGCCTGCTTGTGCATTGCGCCGGATGCCGACGCCGTGCCGCGAATGGCCTTGACCGAACGCTCGATCGCCGCCCACAGCCTTGCAATTTCCTGAGCTGCGCGGCTCTCGGCCTGATACTCACGCGCGCCTTCGCCGTGGCTGAGTGCCATCAGCAAATCCGAACGATTGGTGATCTGACCGCCCCACACCGGCGCGCGGAATTTCGCCAGCGCTTCGCGGGCGATGGTGACGATCGGGCTCTCGGATTCGTCGCGACGCGCCGGCGCGCCATTGAGCACGACCGCGTAGGGCTTGCGCGCCGCACGGCACATCTGGATGGTTTCCTGCACCGCGTTGACGTCGAACACGCCGGGACGGGCGGGAATCACCACCATGGTGGCATTGCGGATCGCGTCGTCGACGACGGCCGACAGATTCGGCGGCGTGTCGATCAACACCCATTCATAACCGTCGCGCTTGGCGGCGGAGACGATGCCGCTGACGGAGTTCACGGCCGCCTTGATCGGCGGCTCGTTGGTGCCACGCAGCTTGTGCCACAGCGTAAGCGAGCCCTGCGGATCGGCATCGACGAGCAGAATAGGCTTCGTCGCCTTGATCTGCGCGGCGAGATGTGCGGCCAGGGTACTCTTGCCCGAGCCGCCTTTACGCGATGCAAAAACAATAACGTTCATACCCTTGGCCTCCAGATTGACCCCAGGCTGCGAAAATGAATCACCGCGCTGATTCGTGAAAGAAAAATTTGTCGGCAGTTGCGCTACAGCCACGAAATAACAAGACGTGTTGGCTTTTGAGTCACACTGCTCCCAGCGACGAGACACAAACCGCAACGAAACGCCTTTCGCACGGGCATTCGTGCGTTTTTTGAGCAGGCGCGCGGGAAAAGCCGGAATGCAACCTCCCCGCGCAAAACGTCTCGCATCTCTCTTCCATCACGCGCATTCGTAATTGTCGCAGGTGTCCGCGCAAGCCGGCGAACAAAACGAGTCCGGTGGCTGTCGCGTGGCTGATGCCTGGTCATTTTGACCGAAGAGACCGCGAACCACCGTCGCGGCGTGCGCGCTGCGTATCAAAGTCCACACAGCAGGCGGACGAAACGCAAATGCCCGGGGATGAGCCCGGGCACCACGGAGTTTCAGAGAAGGAACGCGCTGTGAAGCGCTCAGTCTTCGGTCTTTTTCTTCTTGCTCGCCTTCGGCGCCGGCTTGGTACTCTTCTTCGCAGCGCTCGATGCGCTCTTGGGCGCGATGTTGACCGGCTTGCCGGCACGGGCCTCGCCGGGCTCGGGTCCCTGGCGGAAGTACACCTTGCACTGCGGCGAGAGCTGCGCCTTCTTCCGGATCATGCAGGCGGTGATGGCGTCGACGTTCGGCACGAACTCGCCGCACAGCCGCATCGCATCGGGCGTGCAGGCCTGCTGCTCCTCCGGGGTGTAGGCAAAGCCGGCGCGGGGCTGGATCAGCACGGCCAGGGCAACCCCGGCCATGACGGCAAGAACGGACTTTCCAGAGTGAAACGCCGGCATCGATCCCCCCAAATTTCGAGTCAGGGCGGAGTGTGGGTGAACGGCGGTTCGTTGGCAACGCGGCCGGAGGCGAAAGCTCGGACGTGTGCGGTCTCGGCAACAGGCGGGGTCCCGGCTTGCGGCGCCCCCGCAAGCTGGAGAGGGAGCGTACCTGCCCCCTCCCAACAAAAACGCGAAAACAACCCCATGCACAGTAGACATGTCCCGGCACCATCTGCGGATTTTACGAAATCGATTTGACCCGTCGGGCAAAACAGTGGCATGATGGCATCGTCGGGAGTGCGTGGGGTGGTCGGCTGAGATCCCCGTGAGGTTGAGGGGCGCATGGCCACCATATTGATCGTCGCGCCGGTGTTCGCCCTGATCGCGGCCGGCTACGCCGCGGTGCTGTTTCGCTTTGTCTCGGAGACCGCACACAAGGGCATCTCCGAATTCGCGTTCAGCATCGCGATCCCCGCGCTGCTGTTCCGCACCATCGTCGTGTCGGAGTTCCCCGACGTCAGTCCCTACCGGATGTGGGGCGCCTACTACGGCGCACTCGCGATCACCTGGATCGCGGCGCTGGCGCTCTCGGCGCTGCTGCGCGAACGGCGCGAGGATCGCGAGGACGGCGTCGTGTTCGCGATCGGCTCGGTCTACGGCAACATCGTGATGCTCGGCATTCCCATGACGCTCTCGGCGCTGGGCAACGAGGCCGCAGGCCCGATGGCGCTGATCCTGTCGGTGAACACGCCGTTGCTCTGGCTCTGCGGCATCCTGCAGATGGAGCTGGTCAGCCGCAAGCGGACCGGCTCCCCCCTCGCGGTGATCCGGCCCGTGCTCGCCGATCTCTCGCGCAATCCGCTGATGCTGGGAATCGGTTTTGGCGTGGTCTGGCGCTTTACCGGCCTCGGCCTCAATCCCGTCGTCGACAGGACGATCGAGCTGCTGGCGCAAGCGGGATCTCCGGCGGCGCTGATCGCGCTCGGCATCAATCTCTTTCGGTTCGAGGTGAAGGGCGAAACGTTGAACGTCGTCGTGATGAGCGCGCTCAAATTGCTGGCGATGCCGGCGGCCGCATTCGCGCTGGCCAGGCTGCTCGGCTTGCCGCCGGTCGCGGCCGGCGTGATCGTGCTGTTCGCGGCGATGCCGACCGGCGCGAACGCGTACATCTTTGCGGTTCAGTATCAGCGGCTGGTCAACCCGGTGTCGGGTGCCGTGGCGCTGGGGACGCTGCTGGCGGCGGTGACGTTGCCGGTGGTGGTGATGATCGTGGCGGGGGTGAGGTAGGGCTCACGCTGCCCGCCACGATCTGGACGCTACTGAAACTTGTAGCTGAACCTCACGCGCGCAACGTCGGTCGAGAGCTGGCTGCGGATGGCGCAATTGGCTGCGGGCAGGCCCGTGCAGGCATGGCTGCCGTCGGCACGAATAATGGTCGCGTCGCCATCCTGATACATCGTATGCAGGAATTCGCCGCCGACAATCCAGTTCGAATCCAGCGCATATTCGACGCCCAACCCGATCACGCCACCCCAGCGAACGCCACTGCCATTGGCCGTGACTCCGGTGGGGCTTCCAAAGGTCGCGCTGCCAACGGAATTGCCGATTTCTGTCCCGGTCTGCCTGACATCGGCCCAAGCTGCGCCACCGGTCACATAAGCCAGGACATTGTCGACGGCGAGGCCGGCGCGCGCCCGGATCGTGCCGCTGGTATCCGCCTTGAGACCGACCGTCATGGCTCTGTTGTCATCACCGCCAAGCACGGAATCCTTGAAACCGCCGTTGCCGTTGACGTCTGCTTCGATGCCGATCAGGCCGTGACCGAACTGGTAGTTGTAGCCGACCTGTGCGCCGCCGGTGAAGAAGCCTCGCGTGGGGGTCGCCGAGGAGCAGTAGAAACAGGGATCGTCGAAATGGGATGACGCCATGCCGCCGCCGAGATTGCCGCCGACGTAAAAGCCGGTCCAGCTGTACACGACAGCCGCAGGCGCAGCCTTGAACCGGACCGCGCCGATATCGGCCGCGGAGCTCGCGGCCGTGGCAGCCAGCAGCAGAGCGATCGCAGCCGCGAAAGTGTTTCTCATCGAAGGTCTCCAAGTGACATGTGTTTGGCTGTGGTAGCGAACGATCGGATCTTCAACCTCTGATCCGGAGCGGCGACAGGAAGCCGAAAAATCGCACCGCGCGCGTCGTGCGAACGCAGGAGGCCGTCGCAATTTGAAAGTGGCGTTGCAGAATTGACACGGCGGCTCTCGCCCACAAGCAGACCGCGCGAGGGGCTCCAGCTTTGCGGACTGCTCCGGTCATTCGTTCGGGGGAGACGCTCGCGATTGTCGTGGATTGCAGCCGGCGTGATCGTGCTGTTCGCAGTGATGCGGACCGGCGCGTATGCCACGTCATCGCGGTTCGGTATCAGCGCGCTTGTCTGAACCACGCTTCGCGCATGGAAGTGAATGGTCGCATCCGCCTTTGCCGGATCATCGGATGCGTTTTGACGGAGCGGCGCCGACGAGATGTGTGCTGCATCCCGCCGGCGCGCCGTGCCGTCAGAGAGCTGGACGGAGATCCCGGACGGTACTCACGCCTTCGAGCAGCGAGGCGACGTGGAGAATCGTCGACTCCGCCTGCCACTTGCCGACGATCTGGATGTTGATCGGCAGGCCTTCCTTGCTGGTGCCGAATCGCATCGCCACGCCGGGTAGTCCGGCGACGTTGAGCGGCACGGTCGCGCCTTGCAGGTAGGTGGCATCCACGGTCTGGCCATCGATCGTGAACGCCTTGACGCCGTGCTTGTGCGCCGGGATCGGCAGCACCTGCGTCACGAGAGCGTCGTAGCGCGAGAAGTAATCGGCATAGCCGTCGCGGATACGCTCGGCCGCCTGTTCGGCCTCGATGTAGTCTTTCATGGACGTATCGGGCAGCGAGAGCATGGTCTTCGCCATCTTGTAGAGATCGTCCCGGCTTCGGCCGGCGGTTGCTTCGGCGAAGGCCGGCTTCATCTCCATGACGTGGAGCTTGTTGAAGACGTCGAGGGCGAAATCGCGCTCCAGCGCGGGAATGCCGACCTCATCGACGGAGACGCCGATGCTCTTGAGTGCCTCGGCCGCCGCCCGCACGGTCGCCGCGACCTCCTGATCCACCGGCCCCAGGCCGGGCCCGACCATCCAGCCCACACGAAGGGGAAGCAAAGGCTGGCGGCCGATCCCCGCATCGAACGGAACGGTGCTGGTGGCAAAGGCGTCCTGGCCGTCTGGCCCGGCGAGCTGCGAGAAGGCGAGCGCGATGTCGCGAACCGAGCGGGCCATGGGCCCGACATGCCAGAAGCGGCGCGGGGCGCGCGGCCAGATGCCGGTCATCGGCACCCGTCCGTGCGTTGCCTTCATCGATGTGATGCCGGTCTGCGCAGCCGGGCCCCGCACGGAGATCGCAAGGTCCGTGCCGAGACCGATTGGCGACATGCCCGCCGCGATAGCGGCCGATTCACCGCCGCTCGAACCGCCCGGCGTGCGAGTCAAATCCCAGGGATTGTTGGTCGCCCCGGAGAGCAGATTGTCGCTCTCGATCCAGTAGGAAAATTCCGGAAGGTTCGTCTTCGCCAGCAGGATTCCGCCGGCCTTCTTCATGCGCGCGACGCTGATCGCATCGGTGTGGGGCGTGCGCCCCTTGAAGATCGGCGAGCCGCGCTGAGTCGGAACGCCGGCGGTATCGATCGAATCCTTGACGGTGAAGGGAACGCCGTGAAGCGGGCCGCGTGCCTCACCCGAGAGGACATCGGCCTCGGCCGTCCTGGCTGCCTTGAGGGCATCGTCGGCCACGGTGACGATCGCGTTGATCTTCGGGTCCACCGCCGAGATCCGATCGAGGTGTGCCTGCACGATCTCGACCGGGGAGACCTGCCTGGTGCGGACCAATTCGGCCAGCCTGGTTGCGTCGGAAAAGATGAGTTCGTTGCTCATGATGATTTCTGATGCGTCAAGACCTATCTAACGTATGGTAGGCTGAGGGGCAGGTGGGCGAATGAGCACGAACGATGCGATTCTGGAGGCGGCCACACGCAGCGCACAGGCGCATGGCTATGGCGGCATGAACTACCGGGATCTTGCCAAGGAAGTCGGCATCAAGGCTGCGAGCATCTACCACCACTTTCCCAGCAAGGCTGAGCTCGGCGCCGCCGTCGCGAAACGCTATTGGGAAGATACGGCGGCCGATCTGGAAGCCATGTTTGCGGAGACAGGCGATCCCATCAAAGCCCTGCGCAGATATCCCGAGATTTTTCGCCGCTCCCTCGAGCGGGGCAATCGGCTGTGCCTCGGCAGCTTCATGTCGGCGGAATATGACGACCTTCCGGAGCCTGTGAAGAAGGAAGTCCAGACCTTTGCCAACGTCAACGTGGCCTGGCTCAGGAGGCTGCTCAACGCGGCCGGCGTCGTTGGTCCCGAGCAAAGCGAAGAGCGGGCGCGCGCCATCTTCGCGGCCGTCGCCGGCGCTCAGCTCATGGCAAGAAGTCGGGCGGACATCGCGCTCTTCGATGCGTTGATCAAAAGCTACAGGACCGCCGGACTACTGCCTGCGTAAGAACCATCGCTGGTCGCCCGCGCGTATCTTTGGCGCCAGTACGGGTTGGCGGCGGTGACGCTGCCATGGTCGTGATGATGGTGCGTCCCGCTTCTTGTGGTCGCCCTCGCGGGATCAACGCAATCCGAGGAATGACAGGATTGCGCCCACCACGACGATGAGACCGACGATATAGATAATTCCGTTCATTGTTCTGCTCCTCAGCGTTGTCTGGCCCTGCTGCGACCACAGACACCCTGAGGGACGAAAAGGTCCTCCACATCGATCGCACATCAATTGCCAATTTTTCCCGAAATCAGGAACGAATGGCCGCCCTGCTGCTTCTGAATCCGGGACTGTCTGGAGGAAGAGGGATCGATGCGTGCCTGGCACCAGATTGCGAGTGCGACGACGACAATTGCATTTTCGATTTGCCTGTTCATCGCTTCGCAGATGTACGTGGCGTCCCGCCTGTCCGCCGCAGAACTCTCAACCTCGCACATCATGAAGCTGCGAAACGTCGCGTATCGCGTGCCGCGCGGTCATTGAGCCGGACCGGGCATGCCGCTTGCCATATCGTTGATCGTGGACGGCTATGTGCGCCTGGGGGATCGCGGGGCGCTGGAGACGCTACGCGCCCATCGTGTCGAGCTGCTGGACTCGGCGAGATCAATCGCCGACATGGACACCAGCCGGATGATGGCCTCCCTCACGGAAGAAATCGGGATCATCGAGGCCGGGTTGTCCCGACTGAGCCCTCAGCACGAGCAGCAGGAACTCGCACCCGCGCCGCTCAAGCCGCCCAGTCCATAATCGCGTCAATGAAAGTCTGAGCCTGGCGGATCGCGTCCGCCCTCGTCGCGCAAACACCGACCGACACGGTTCGGCCCTTTCCGACCGTCCACTGCCAGCCAGACAAATAGCTGATTTCAACAATTGAGAATCTGACGCCGCGATGTTCCACGGAGGACCTCCGCTGACATGTTGCTGTGCGAGAAGACTACGCGAAATGATGAATGCGGTCTAGCGGCCCACACGCCAGGCCATCTCCCAGAAGTCTGCCTCCAGGCGGGTGGCTTCCTTGAAGATCGCAATCAGCTCTGCCTCGCGGGCCGGCGTGGCGTAGAGATCGGCAAGATGCTCCATGTGCGCTTGCGCCTTGGCCGCGACCTCCTGGTACGGCGCGCCGGCATATTCGGCGATCCAGACGCGATAGGCGTTCGCTGTGGCGTCCGCGAGGGGGAGCGAGGCGAGCCGCGTTGCGATCTCCGCGTACCCGATCACGCAGGGAGCCAGCGCCACCTTGAGGGCCAGCAGGTCGCCGCGCATTCCCGCATCTAACACGTAGCGCGTATAGGCCAGCATCTCGGCCGCCGGAGGGGCCTGTTCAAGGTCAGCCGGGGACAGTCCCCAATCGGCACAGAGTTTTACATGCAGGTCCATCTCGACATCGAGGATGGCCGAAAGGCCGCTAGCTGCTTCACGCATGTCGGCAAGCCTGGGCGACTTGTAGACCGCGAGCGCGTAGGCGCGCGCAAACTCGATGAGGAACAAATAGTCCTGAACGAGGTAGTGACGAAACGCAGCTTCAGGGAGCGAGCCGTCCGCCAATCCGTTCGTGAAGGGATGCTCGGTGTAGGCTCGCCACTCAACGGATGCTGCTGTCTTGAGACGCTCGAAGAAACTCACGATGTTTTTCGCCTGGCTTGCTTGTCGATGGACGTCGTTGGCTCGCTACCGATAGCGCATTGCGAACGGAGGGGCTACGGAGAGCGCGGACAAAACCGGCTTTGGGCGGCGTTGCGGAGGGGCATTCCTCGCGTCGAGAGGTTTGTGCACTGGACTGCCCCCCTCAAGTGAGACACGATGATCCCGGTGACCTTGCCGGTGGTCGTGATGGTGGTGGCGGCGATCAGGTAGCGACGGTCACCGTCAAAGCGTTCGCAACGACGGGTCTCTCACATATCTGAGGTACGAGCGAACCTTGCGCACGCCGCCCTGATCTGCGAGCTGCTCGGCTTCCTCGTCGGAAATGAACGGCAGCACCACGGTGTCCTCTCCCGGACGCCAATTGGCCGGCGTTGCGACGCGATACTTCGCAGCGAGCTGGAGCGCGTCGACGATCCGGAGAATCTCGTCGAAATTTCGCCCGACATGGGCCGGGTATGAGAGAATCAGCTCCACGCGCTTCAACGGCGAAATGACGAAAACGCTGCGCACGGTCATGGTTTCGCCAAGGCTCGGTCCATGTCGAAACGTCGTGGGGTCGAGCATGCCGAACAGCATGGAGATCCGGCGATCCTTGTCGGCGATGATCGGGAATCGCACCTCGGTCTGCTGTGTCTCGTTGATGTCGGCGATCCAGCGCTCGTGCTCGTCCGTGCTGTCGACGCTGAGACCGACGATCCTGGTGTTGCGCCTGCTCCATTCGTCGTGAAGCTTCGCCGCGGCGCCGAGCTCGGTGGTGCAGACCGGCGTGAAATCGGAGGGATGCGAGAACAGCACGCACCAGGACTCGCCGATGAACTCGTGAAACCTGATCGGCCCCTGGCTGGTGTCGATCGCAAAATCCGGAACGCTGTCGCCGATCCGGATGTAGCCCTGGCTCGTCAGCTGCTTCTGCGTCCGCGTGAAGGCGACTTCCGGTCCCTCGTACTTGAACTCGAAGACCTGGCCCGGCGTCTCGTCGGTGTCAGGAAGCAGGGTCTCGTATTCGTGCCCGAGCACGGTCACCGTGCGCTTCTTGACCGTGCCCGCGAAGGTAAGCTTGCCGTCCGGCTGGCGCACCAGCGGCAGGTCGAAGCGGAAGGAGCTGTCGGTCAAAAACTCCTCCTCCGCCGCCGTGCTTCGTCGCTCCAAAATCTTGTTTCGATGCGGAAACCGGCCGAAACGATGAATGACCGCAACATGCCGGTGAAAGATCTCGTGAAAGACGTTCAGCGGATCGTCCGGCGCAAGCTCGCGCATCGCCCGGCTCCATTCCTCCATGCAGAGGTGCTGGTCCTCGGGCGATTCCGAATGGGTCAGCGCGAGGCAGAGGAAGACGCGCTCGATCGGCCGCAGCCGCTCGCCGATGCCGACACGCAGCGCGCGCTTGACCAGCGTGCGGCATCGCGCATCGCAATCGTACATCTGCGAGGTATCGCGATAGATGTTGCGCGGAAACTGGTCGAGCATGATCACGAGCGCCACGATCAGATGCGGCTGCTCGACGTTCAGCGCCCAGTGGTCGTAGTGCCCCTGGGCGGCCAGGGCGACGTCGACACCGAACCGGTTCCAGATGTCCTGATCGGTCTGCTGCGACTTTCCAAACCAGAGGCTGAGGCACTCCTCGATGCTCGGCCGCAGCATGTAGGACAAGACCAGCGCGGCCTTGTCGGCGTGCTCAGTGGCGACCTGGAGGCGATCGTCCTGGAGCAGCATGCGCAATTCGCGATGAAGGTCCTCCACCTCCACCGCGGACAGAGGGACATGGCCATCGAGCCCGGCAATGATGACCTTCAGATATTGCTGAACCTTCTGCCCCGTGCTCGGGCTCATCCGCGCGACATGCTTGTTCATCGCCCGCAGCCGGCGGACCAGCGTCTTGGTGAACTCCAGCGCGCGTTCAGGATTGTCCTGGGAGGAGGCAATGAACTCGTCATAGGCGGTGACGAGGCACTTGGTCGGCGTGACCGCCTTGATGGTCGCCGACCGCGGCCCCGGATCGATCAGGCTCATCTCGCCAAAGACGTCGCCTTCGACCAGCGTCCCGAGGATCTTGACATCGGCCCCCGTGCTCACGCTGACCTCGACCGAGCCAGACACAATCAGAAACGCACTATCGCCCGGATCACCTTCGCTAAGGATGGTTTCGCCAGCCGAGAATTCCAACGTCTGCATTGAACGAACTTTGCCCCGGCGCCCGATGCGCCAACCAGAGAACCTGAGGTTGAACGCTACAAGGTCGTTTGTGCAAGCGCCAGTCGAGTGCGGCGCTCGCCCCGCCGCAGCGGGCGATTCGCATTCAACGCATCAAACCGCGATCGAGGCGGGCTTTGCCTGACTTGGGTGCTACCGTTCCGGCGAGGGCGGGTCCCGGCGTAGTTTTCGTCAAGATTCCCGGGCCTGACGGTGGTGGCGAGAACGAAGTCATTCGGCCGCATGGGTGGGGCGGGCCACCAGCGTGGACGGAGCATGTCATGGCACAGAACATCTACGACAATCCCGATCTCTTCGCAGGTTACAGCCAGCTTCCTCGCCAGGTGCACGGCCTTGCCGGCGCACCGGAATGGCCGGCGCGCCATCGATCTCGGCTGCGGGTTCGGCTGGGTCTCACGCTGGCTGCGCGACAATGGCGCCAGCACGGTTCTGGGCGTCGATCTTTCAAACTACGGTGACAGTGCATCAAACTGCTGTCGCACGGTGCCCGGGAGTATCGCGCACCATCAGCTTAACCCGCCGGACAAATCTAATAACCCACTTCGAATCGGACGGCTGCATCAGCCTTGCTGCCGTAACGAGAGCTGGAGTTCTCTTTGCTGAACAAGTGATAGTACTGAACGCCAGAGGGAATTTGCGTGATCGTCATGAGCTCATTGCTGACGTATTCGCTAATGCCATGCGCTTGCTCCGGCGTGATGATTCTGAATTTGATTCTGTACGAGCGCTCGTTGATCGAAACCGGGTACGATGCCACAGACATCTCGCGGGCAGCTCCGGCAAAGTCCGTTACTGTCGGATAGACGTATGAGACGCCGTTGACTTCAAACGGAATTTTGATTGGATCGCGGTAGAGATCACCCCCGTCAACGCCGAGTATTCGTATCCATACCTGCTTTGCAGACGTCTCGGGCTTTTCTGTCGCCTTCTGCGTGGCAAGTGCGACCCAGCCGGACATTGCTCCGATGAGAGCCACGCAGATGGCCGCATAGGCTCGCACCTTTTCAATGCGAAAGCTGCTGTCTGCGCTGCTTCTGTCTGTTGACGGCATGGAGTCCCCCCGTACGCCATCACCCGCGTGCATAACGCTTGCTTCTGGTTCCAAACATTGTGCCTTCAGCTCGGAACAAGTTGCAAGGCAGCCGGCTGCTCTCGTTGAACGGGAATGAGGCGACTCAAATGAAATGCTGAGACCACGGGCCATGCGCACCGCTGGTACAGTTGGGTGGGCTCGAACCACCGACCTCCTGTTCCACAGACAGGCGCTCTAACCAACTGAGCTACAACTGCATCCTTGCGAGCCGCGCCTTGGGGGCGCCCTGACGGGCCGGTCACCGAGGGGGGCTGGACGGGGCGGAAACTAGGTGCAACGGCCGTTTTTGGCAAGGCCGCAAACGGACGAAAAACCGGGGTAAATCACCCTGAACGCGATGAAATCGGGCTTGATGTCGACCGTAGCGAGGTTGCGCTCCCCTCGCCGGCTTGGCGGCGACACTCCCCGTGAGGAGAGAGCCCTCTCCCGGCCTCTCCCGCAAGCGGGAGAGGTGAAGAAAAACCCGGACCTTGCGGCCCGGGTTTTCAACTCATTCAGACCCGATCCGCTCAGGCGGCGGGCGGGTAGAGCTTCGCGGCGCTGGCCTTGATCGGCTCGGCGGCGGCGGTGGCTGCGCGCTGGGCGATCTCGGCGAGCTCCTTGGCCTGGGCCTGGAAGGTCTCGAGCTGCGTCTTGGAATGGCCGGTCCACAGCGCGAAGGCATCGGACGGCGACTTCACGGTGAACAGCTGCTGGGTGAACTCGAGCTGGGCGGTGGTGTTCGCCTTCATGAACTCCATCACCTTGGCGGCGTACTCGCTCGCGCCCTTGTGGGCGGAGGTGAACACGGCCTCGACGGTGCCGTTATGGCTTTCGGCGGCGTCCTTGAACTTGGCATAGCTTTCGCGGGCCTGCGAAACGCCTTTTTCGGCGAACGCACGCATCTGCTCCGGAACCTCGAACGGAATGACGGAGGCAGAGAATGGATCAGTCGCACCTGTCATGGTTGTCCCTCACGGTAATGGAAAATGGGGTGAGCCATCTGGCGCGCCCGCCGGCCCCGATCCGGGCCTTCAAATTCAGCGGGTACGACAACTGGATACGAGAAAGAGATGGCTCGCCCAACGCCCAGTAGTGTTGCTGCCTAACATGTCAACATTGTGCAGCGCAACGCGATCCGGGGGTGCATCGCGAAATTTAATCCCGGGGAGGGTGAGGTCCCGGATCTTGGGAACCCATGGTTGCGGTATGTCAGTGCTCCTGACGTGCTGCATCCCTGGCCTGCGCGGCTGACGATCCGGTCCTTCGCGAATCCTGCGGATGCAGCCCGCCTGCGGCTTGCGGGTTCGGCCACGTTAAGGTTATCGCGGCATTAGGCCCTCCCCCGTAGGCTGGGGCCGTGGACCTGCCCGCGCCCGCGCGCGATACTAACCCTTTCTTAAGGCTGTCATTCCCGGCAGCCACCCACGAGATGCGTGACAGCGAGACTTGAAGCCGGTTGGATGACTAGTTCGGATTTCCAGTTGCGAGGCGTGGGCGATCCCCGGCTGGCCGTGCATGCGACCTCCCCGCTGCCCGCCTGGCTCTGGTCGATCGACGGCACGCGCGTGCTCTGGGCCAATCCGGTCGGCGCAAAGCTGTTCGGCGCGGCGCATGCGGCAGCGCTGGCGGACAGGATCTTCGGACCGGCCGACGGCCATCGTCGCCAGGTCACCCGGCTCGCCCGCCAGCTGCCGGCGGACGGCGCGATCAGGCTGGAACGGCTGCGCGGCTTCGGCGCCCGGTTCGGCACGCTGATGACCTGCGCCTGCGCGCGGCTCGACTTTGCCGATGGCGGCCATGCCGTGCTGGTCACGGCGATGGATACACATGTGCGCAGCATGTCGCTGATCGAGCGGCTGCATCGTCTCGTCGACGGCGCCAAGGTGCCGATGGCGGCGTTCGCGCCCGACGGCATGTTCGCCGGCGCCAGCGAACCGGCCCGCTCCCTGCTCGGCTTCCGCGACCTCGGCGAGGCCGGCCTCGAACAGGCCCGCAGCGATGCGCTTCGCGACGGCCGCGCCGAGATGCCGATCGGGATCGGGCAGATGGTGCTGCAACGGGTCGGCACGGGGGCCGATGTCGGCCTGATCGCGCTGATCGAACCGGCTGTGGCGGAGGCGGCTGCGGCGGAGACCACGCCCGAGACCGCAGAGCCCACCGCGCGCGACGAGGCTGTTCAGCCCGCGCCTGAGATGACGCCGGCCGAA
Source organism: Bradyrhizobium sp. GW821-FHT13H05 (assembly GCF_058804065.1). Lineage (NCBI taxonomy): Bacteria > Pseudomonadati > Pseudomonadota > Alphaproteobacteria > Hyphomicrobiales > Nitrobacteraceae > Bradyrhizobium > Bradyrhizobium sp. GW821-FHT13H05. The sequence continues at coordinate 121,362 of NZ_JBXAPO010000012.1, forward strand.
GCTCCGGCCGCGGTGCCGGACCAGGCGCAGGGCGCACCGTCGAACGAGGCTCCGTCCGACATCGCACTGTTCGACGCCTTCGCCGAGCCGGCCGAGGCGCCTGCGCCGGTCGAGACAATCGCGCACGAGCCTGCCGCGGAGATCGTCTCGATCCAGGACGCCGTCAGGGACACAGTCGAACAGCCGGTCCAGGAAACGGCCTCCGAGACAGCCGAAGCCGCGCAAGATTCTCCGGTTGAAAACCTGGCCGAAGCCATCGTGCCGCCGCAGGCCGCGCCGATCACGACAGCCATGGTCGAGCCGCCGTCAGCAGAGCCGCCGGCACCACGTCAGCATCCGCTGCGCTTCCTCTGGCAGATGGATGCGGAGGGGCGCTTTGTGCTCGGCTCGGACGAATTCATCCGCCTGATGGGCGCGCACACGGCAGCCGGCTTCGGCCGCCCCTGGCGCGAGATCGCCGACGAATTTTCGCTCGATCCTGACGGGCGCGTGGCGCAGGCGCTCGCAAGCCACGACACCTGGGCCGGGATCACCGTGAACTGGCCGGCCGACGGCGGCGAGCATCTGCCGGTCGAGCTTGCGGGCCTGCCGATCTACGACCGGATGCGCAACTTTGCGGGCTTCAAGGGATTTGGCGTCTGCCGCGATCTCGACGGCCTCAACCGGCTCGATGCACTCCGCCGCTTCGAGCTGTTCGTCGAGCCGCCGGCGCCGCAGAGCCTGTCTGCCGACGTCGTCGAGCCGGAGCCCGAACCGAAGCCGGAGTCTGTCGCCGACACGGTGGCCGAGGCTCTGCCTCCGCCGATCGAGCCGCCTGAGCCTGAGCCCATATTTGAGCCCGTCACTGAGCTGCCCGAACCCACAACCGAAGCGCCTTCACACAACACCGAACCGGAAACGCCAGTGGAAACGCCTCCCAACGTCGTGCCGTTCCGTCCAGCCGGCGATGCCAGATCACCCGGTGATCTGAGATCGCCGACGCTGACACCGGTCGAGAACAGCGCCTTCAACGAGCTCGCCCGGCAATTGTCCGAGCGGCTCGAACGCGAGCGCGGGACGATCGCCTCTGTTACGGACGAGCCGCCGGCGATGGAGAGCGCGCCCGAACCGCCGACGCCGGAGCCCGAAGCGCCGCACGCCCCGGCCGAATGGCTGACAGAGCCCGCGCCGCCCGCACACGGCCACAGCGCGCGCGACCGCGCGCTGCTCGACCTCGTGCCGACGGGCATGTTGATCTATCGCCTCGACCGCCTGCTCTACGCCAACCCCGCTTTCCTCGCGCGCATGGGCTATGCCAGCCTCGGCGCGTTGGAGGATGCCGGCGGGCTCGATGCGCTCTATGTCGAGCCGGGCGTGTCGTCAGCCAGCAGCACCTCGCAGGCCGGCACGCCGGTGACGATCAGTGCGACGCTTGCCAATGGCGAAGCGCCGCTGCCGACGACCGAGGCGCATCTGCACACGATCGACTGGGACGGCGAGAGCGCGCATGCGCTGATCTGCGCGCTGCCGCAAGCGGCACCTGTTGTGGCGGCACCTGTCATTGCCGCGCCGCCCGTGGTCGTCGAGCCCGTGGTCCCGGAGTCCTTCCCGTTCGCGCCTGAGCTCGAGCTCGAATCCCAGGCCGGCGATGCGGACGCGGAGGATCTCGCCGCGATCCTCGACACCACGGCCGAGGGCATCGTGATGTTCGATGCCGAAGGCAACATCCACGCCTGCAACCGCAGCGCCGAAGCGCTGTTCGGTTACGACGGCGAAGCGCTGATGCAGCAGAATCTGGTGACGCTGTTCGCGCCGGAGAGCCAGCATGTCGTCGTCGACTATCTGGAAAACCTCAAGAGCCAGGACATTGCGAGCCTGCTCGACCATGGCCGCGAGGTGCTGGGGCGCGAGAAGAAGGGCGGCGTCATTCCGCTCGCGATGATCATGGGCCGCACACGGCCCGACGGCCCGAACTTCTTCGCCGTGTTCCGCGATCTCTCCCAGAGCAAGAAGGGCGAGAGCGAGCTGAAGAGCGCACGACGTCTCGCCGACGGCGCGGCCAACGCCAAGGCCGACATGCTGGCGCGGATCAGCCACGAGATCCGCACGCCGCTCAACGCCATCATCGGTTTTGCCGAGGTGATGATCTCCGAACGCTTCGGCACGCTCGGCAACGAGCGCTACGGCGAATACATGAAGGACATCCGCGCCTCCGGCGAGCGCGTCATCGCCATCATCGACGATCTGCTGGAGCTGTCGCGGATCGAGACCGGCAAGCTCGACCTCAACTTCGCCAACCTCAACCTCAACGATCTGGTCGAGGCCTGCGTCGTGGTGATGCAGCCGCAGGCCAACCGCGAGCGCATCATCATCCGCACCTCGCTCGCCCATGCGCTGCCGCAGGTGACGGTGGACGCGCGCGCGATGCGGCAGATCACCATGAATCTGATCTCGAACTCGATCCGGCTGGCCAGCGCCGGCGGCCAGGTCATCGTCTCGACCGCGCTGTCCGACCGCGGCGAGATTGCGCTGCGCATCCGCGACACCGGCCATGGCCTCAGCGAACGCGAGGTCGCCGCGGCGATGGAGCCGTTCCGCACCCCGCCGCCCGGCGACGCCTCGGACAATTCGGCGCTCAGCCTGTCGCTGACCAAAGCCCTGGTCGAAGCCAACCGCGCGCGGTTCAACATCAAGAGCGCAGCGAATTCCGGCACGTTGATCGAAGTGGTGTTCGCACCGATGGTGGCGGGGGCATGAGGCGGCGCGAACGATCCTCCGTCATTGCGAGCGAAGCGAAGCAATCCAGACTGCCGCCGCGGTGAGACTCTGGATTGCTTCGCTTCGCTCGCAATGACGATGTGATGCAGCTCGAACAAAAAGGGCACGGCTCGCGCCGTGCCCTTTCGCATTCATGGTGCGTGATCTCAGCTGTAGATCTCGAACAGGCCGGCGCCGCCCTGGCCGCCGCCGATGCACATCGTCACCACGCCCCACTTGGCCTTGCGGCGCGCGCCTTCCTGGAGCAGGTGGCCGGTGAGACGGGCGCCGGTCATGCCGAAGGGATGGCCGATCGCGATCGAGCCGCCGTTGACGTTGTACTTGGCGGGATCGATGCCGAGCTTGTCGCGCGAATAGAGGCACTGGCTGGCGAAGGCCTCGTTGAGCTCCCACAGATCGATATCGTCGATCTTGAGGCCGGTGCGCTTCAAGAGCTTCGGGATCGCGAACACCGGACCGATGCCCATCTCGTCGGGCTCGCAGCCGGCGGTCGCCCAGGCGACGAAACGGCCGAGCGGCTTGAGGCCGCGCTTCTCGGCGTCCTTGGCTTCCATCAGCACCACGGCGGCGGCGCCGTCGGAGAGCTGGCTGGCATTGCCGGCGGTGACGAACTTGCCGGGGCCCTTCACCGGCTCGAGTTTTGCCAACCCTTCCAGCGTGGTCTCGGGACGGTTGCACTCGTCGCGGTCGACGACGTAGTCGACGATCGACTCGGCCTTGGTCGCCTTGTCGACGACCTTCATCTTCGTCTTCATCGGGACGATCTCGTCCTTGTACTTGCCCGCCTGCTGCGACGCCGCCATGCGGCGCTGCGATTCCAGCGAGAACTCGTCCTGGTATTCGCGGCTGAGCTTGTAGCGCTCGGCGACGATGTCGGCGGTGTCGATCATCGCCATGAAGATGTCGGGCGCGACCTTGAGCAGCTCAGGATCGATCGATTCCTTCGGCGTGCCGCCGCCCGGCATGGAGATGCTCTCGACGCCGCCGGCGACGATGCAGTCGGCACCGTCGGAGCGGATCGAGTTGGCGGCCATCGCGATGGTCTGGAGCCCCGAGGAGCAGAAGCGGTTCACCGAGACGCCCGCCGTGGTCTTCGGCAGGCCCGCGAGCAGCGCAGCCTGACGGCCGATGTTCGGCGCGCCATGGGCGCAATTGCCGAGATAGCAGTCCTCGACATAGTCCTTCTCGACGCCGGAGCGCTCGACCGCGTGCTTGATCGCGTGCGCGGCCAGCGACATCGGCGGGGTGATGTTGAATCCACCGCGGCCGGACTTGGCCAGGCCCGTGCGCGCATAGGAAACGATGACGGCTTCACGCATTGTTTTCTCCCTTTCGAACATTGGTACAGATGCGTCTGTCGAGGTCTTCTCGGCGCCATTGGTACACAAAGTTGGCAGCGCGCGGGAGAAATAAAAACGCCGCCTCCGGTGATGGAGGCGGCGTAGTTCCGCGGGTCGGAATATGGAATATGATGAGCGTCATTCCGGGGCGGCTCGCAGAGCCGAACCCGGGATCTCGAGATTCCGGGTTCTCGCTTCGCGAGCCCCGGAATGACGGTGTACTAGAACGTCAGGGCCTTGACCTGCTTGACCTGCGGCAGGGCCTGCACCTTGGCGAGCAGATCCGCCGGCACCGCGCCGTCGACCTCGATCAGCGCGATGGCATCGGAGCCCGGTGCGACGCGGCCGAGATGGAAGGTGGCGATGTTGATCTTGGCGTCGCCGAGCAGGCTGGCGAACTTGCCGATGAAGCCCGGCTTGTCCTCGTTGGTCACGTAGATCATCGACTTGCCGAACTCGGCATCGACGCGGATGCCCTTGATGTCGACGAGGCGCGGCTTGCCGTCGGCATAGACCGTGCCCGAGACCGACCGCTCCTGCCGCTCGGTGGTGACGGTGACGGTGATCAGGCTCTCATAGTCGCTCTGGGCGGCGCGCACGATCTCGTCCACCACCATGCCGCGCTCCTTGGCGACGACGGGCGCGGACACCACGTTGACCTCGCCGAGCATCGGCCGCAGCAGGCCCGACAGCACCGCGGAGGTGATCGCCTTGATCTTCATCTCGGCGACATGTCCCTCATAGGTGATCTCGACCTTGAGGATCCCGCTTTCCGTGAGCTGGCCGGCGAACGAGCCGAGCTTCTCGGCGAGCGCGATGAAGGGCTTGAGCTTCGGCGCTTCTTCGGCCGTGATCGAAGGGAAGTTGACCGCGTTCGAGATCGCGCCGGTGAGGAGGTAATCCGACATTTGTTCTGCGACCTGAAGCGCGACGTTCTCCTGCGCTTCCGTGGTGGAGGCACCGAGATGCGGCGTGCAGATCACGTTGGGATGGCCGAACAGCACGTTCGAAGTGGCGGGCTCCTCGACGAAAACGTCGAAGGCGGCGCCCGCGATGTGCTTGGCGTTGAGCGCATCGACCACCGCCTGCTCGTCGACGAGACCACCGCGGGCGCAATTGATCAGGCGCACGCCCTTCTTCATCTTGGCGATCGCGGCCGCGTCGATGATGTTCCTGGTCTTCTCGGTGAGCGGGGTGTGCAGCGTGATGAAATCGGCGCGCTTGAGCAGATCATCGAGATCGACCTTCTCGACGCCGATATCCCTGGCGCGCTCCGGCGACAGGAACGGATCGAACGCGACCACCTTCATGCGCAGGCCAAGCGCGCGGTCGGCGACGATCGAGCCGATATTGCCGCAGCCGACGACGCCAAGCACCTTGCCGGTGATCTCGACACCCATGAAGCGGTTCTTCTCCCACTTGCCGGCCTGGGTCGAGGCGTCGGCCTGCGGGATCTCGCGGGCCAGCGCCAGCATCAGGGTGATGGCGTGCTCGGCGGTCGTGATCGAATTGCCGAACGGCGTGTTCATCACGATGATGCCCTTGGCCGTGGCGGCGGGGATCTCGACATTGTCGACGCCGATGCCGGCGCGGCCGATCACCTTGAGGTTGGTCGCCTTCTCCAGGATCTTTGCGGTCGCCTTGGTCGCGGAGCGGATCGCAAGCCCGTCGTAATTGCCGATGATCTCGGCAAGCTTGTCCTTGTCCTTGCCGAGGTTCGGCTGGAAGTCGACCTCGACGCCGCGGTCCTTGAAGATCTGCACGGCGGCGGGAGAGAGCGCGTCGGAAATGAGAACTTTGGGCTTGGTCATGGATGTGTCCTTCACCGTCCCTAAAGGGAGATCGGCCCGAGGGCCGGAATGGGTAATTGCTCGGAAGCTCTTTGCTCTCTCCCCGTTCTTACGGGGAGAGAGGCAGCCACAGGCAAAGTGCTCGTGGAGAGAGTCCCTCACCCGGATCGCTGCGCGACCCGGCCTCTCCCCGTAAGAACGGGGAGAGGCGAAGAAAAGAACTAGGCCGCCTTGGCCAGCGTGGCCTTGGTCTCGGCAAAAGCCCAGTCGATCCACTGCGTCAGCAGCTCGACGTCCTTGGCCTCGACAGTCGCACCGCACCAGATGCGCAGGCCGGCCGGAGCGTCGCGGTAATACGCGAAGTCGTAGCCGGCGCCTTCCTTCTCGACCAGCGCGACCAGCTTCTTGGAGAAGTCGGCTTGCGCGTCGTCAGAGAGCGAGGTGAGCGCGGGATCGGTGAACTTCAGGCACACCGAGGTGTTGGAGCGGATCGAAGCGTCCTTGGCCAGGAAATCGATCCAGGGCGTCTTCGCCTTCCAGTCGGCCAGCACCTTGGTGTTGGCATCGGCGCGCGCGATCAGCGCCTTGAGGCCGCCGATCGACTTGGCCCAGTTCAGCGCATCGAGATAGTCCTCGACGCACAGCATCGACGGCGTGTTGATGGTCTCGCCGACGAAGATGCCTTCGTTGATCTTGCCGCCCTTGGTCATGCGGAAGATCTTCGGCAGCGGCCAGGCCGGCTTGTAGGTCTCGAGCCGCTCCACTGCGCGAGGGCTGAGGATCAGCATGCCGTGCGCGGCTTCGCCGCCGAGCGCCTTCTGCCAGGAGAAGGTGACGACGTCGAGCTTGGCCCAGTCGAGGGCTTGCGCGAACGCTGCGGACGTCGCGTCGCAAATGGTCAGGCCTTCGCGGGTAGCGCTGATCCAGTCGGCGTTCGGCACGCGCACGCCTGAGGTGGTGCCGTTCCAGGTGAAGACGACGTCGCTCTTGGGATCGACCTTGGAGAGGTCGGGGATCTCACCATAGGCTGCGTTGAGCTTGGTGACGTCCTTGAGCTTCAATTCCTTGACGATGTCACTGACCCAGCCCTCGCCGAAGGATTCCCAGGCGAGCGTGGTGACGGGCCGCGCACCGAGCAGCGACCACAGCGCCATCTCGACCGCACCGGTATCCGACGCCGGCACGATGCCGATGCGATAATCGGCGGGCACTTCAAGCACTTCGCGCGTCAGATCGATCGCGAGCTTGAGCTTGGTCTTGCCGACCTTCGCGCGATGCGAACGGCCGAGCGCTGCGTCCTTGAGATTTTGGGCGTTCCAGCCGGGGCGCTTGGCGCAGGGGCCGGAGGAGAAATGCGGCACGTTGGGCCGCGAAGCGGGCTTCGCTACAGTCATATTCTACCCTTCCAGATAGTAAGCCTCCCGTTGGGGGGAGGTGTCCCGCCGCGGCTGATACGGGAAACGGGTAGAGTCGTCAAGGAAGTTCCGGGGCCTCACGCGCGAGTGATGGCGCCTCCGGCGCGACATCGGGGGATTCGACCACGGCAAGCGCGTTCAGCAAGTCCGTGGCATCGCTGATCAATTGCGCCGCACGACGGCGGCTGCCGACTTTCAAAATGCATTTGTCATTGGCCTGCACAACGTAATCGTTGCCGACCTTGATCATCGAATAGCTTTTCATCGAAATCCCCGAACCGACCGAGCCCGGTTTCAGACGCCTGCGTAGCACCGTTCGTTCCTGGTTCCACGTGAACGACGGAGGGGTAGTTTACCCACTCTTAATATGAACGAACGCGCGATCCGATTTCGCTGATGACGCAACGCGCGCGAGATGCTGCATCAAAAGCGGACAGTCATACCGACGTGACTCGCTGTGAATCCGAGTCGCTTGTAGAAGCGTTGCGCATCGACGCGCGTCTGATGCGTCAGCAATTCGACCAGATTGCAGCCGCGCGCTTTCGCTTCCGTCATCGCCCATTGCACCAATTGCTCGCCGATGCCGCGGCTGCGACAATCGGAAGCAACGCGCACGTCTTCAAGCAGGCCGCGGATGCCGCCTTGCGAGCTGATGCCTGACAGCACTGCCAGTTGCAGGCAGCCGACCACCCTGCCCTCGCTCTCGGCAACGACGAGCGTGAGATTCGGATCGCGCTCGACCCGCGCGAATGCCTCGTAATAGGACGCAGGCAACGGATCCTCCACACGTTCGCGGGCACGCCCGAGATGATCGTCGGCGAGCATTGCGATCATCGCAGGGACGTCCTCGCGGCGCGCGGGACGAATGAAGACGGATTTGGCATTCATGGAAGAAACTCCGGGCTCAGCGCGCCGGCGGCAGGCCGAGACAGGCCTCGGCCTCGCCGATCCAGCGGCGAATGGCCGCGTAACGGCCGAGATCGAAGCCACCTTCATGCGCCACACGCGTATAGGCAAGCAGCGAGACGTCGGCGAGCGAAACCGCATCGCCCGCGAAAAAGCGGCTGGCCGCCAGATGCTGCTCCATGCGGTCGAGCGCCGCATAGCCGCGCTTGACCTTTTCGGGGTCGAGCTCGGATGCGTCCTTGCCGAGATAGACCAGCTGGAAGCGGCACACCGCGACATAAGGCTCGTGGCTGTACTGCTCCCAGAACAGCCATTCGTCCATCTTGGCCGCGGCAAACGCGTCGTGCGGAATCAGCGCGCTGTCGCGGGCGAGATAGCGGATGATGGCATTGGACTGCGCCAGCGTGCGGCCGTCGTCGAAGGCGACGGTCGGCACCTGTCCCGCGCCGTTCATCGCGAGAAATTGCGGCGTGCGCGTCTCGCCCTTGCGGGGGTCGATCTCGATCCAGTGATAGGGCAACGCGAGCTTGTCGCAGACCCACTTCACCTTGAGACAATTTCCGGAATTGGTGTCGCCGTAGATCTTCATCGCTGCCGCCCCGCATTCGGGCGACAGAGCATCAGGACGACGAGAACCTGTCAACAGGCAGCGAGGCGCGGCGGCGTCAGAACTTGTAGCCGAGGCCGAGGCGCGCGTTGTTCAGCGTCACCTGCGTGTTCATGACCGGAGAGAACCGCACATACTCGTATTCCACGCGCGCGAACAGGCCGCCCCACAGGCAATATTCCAGTCCGATGCCGGCGGTCCAGCCGACCACGAAATTGTTGGTTCGGTGCTGGGTCTGCGTCTGCGACTGCGCCGGCACCGCCACCGGCGTTCCGGTGATGGTGATGACGTTGCCGAGTGCGTCCGTCACGGTCGCATCCTGGCGCAGCTTCACATCGCTGGTCACCGTGCGCGAGACGTCCATGCGGCCGATGGCGGCGCCGGCGAACATGTAAGGCATGAAATCGCCGCCGTCCCAACCGACGCGCCCGCGGAGCGAGACCATGTCCTTGACCGTCGCCGCGGCGGTGCCGGTCAAGGTCGTGAGATAATGGTTGGTCACGCCGGCGGGCTGGACGTCTCCGGGCGGGTTGACGATGTCGAGCGAGTTGGAGCCTGATGTCGACGTGGAAATCTTGTTGAAATAATTGTAGGTGCCCTCGAGGCCGAGAACGGCATCGTACCACTGCCAGTTGCGGCCGACGAAGCCGCCGAAATTCACGCCTTGCGTGGTGGTCTTGTTCATCAGCGACCAGGTCGAGGTCGGCTCCTGAAGCACACTGTCGCGGAAGATGTAATTGGTCAGGCCGACGACGCTCTGGCTGAAGTCGACCGCTGCGGTGGAATATCCGGCGGAGCCACCGGCATAGAAGCCGTCCCAGTTGTGAGACGTCTTGGACAGGCCGTCGGTGATGCCGCCGCGCAGGATGGGCAGATCCGGCATGTCGGCCGCTTGCGCGGCAGACACCGTCCCCAACATCGCCGCCGCCAACAAAAGCCTACGCATCGCAACGCTCCATCGAACTCGAACTTTCGCTGGTGATCATGGCTCGTTAACCTTAACCAATGGTTGCGCCGGAGCCTTTCGTCGCCGCTCGCCATGAAAAATACGCAATGCAAAACGGCGCGGGATGATCCCGCGCCGTTAAGGTATCTTAAGCGATGAGGCTGACGATCAGCCCTTGGTGACGAGCGGCGGCATGTAGGCCGGCTGCGGGCTGTTGAGCTCCCAGCGCACGCCGAGCTTCAGGTCGTGCGAGGTGAGATCCTTGATCTTGATCGAGGTCGGGCCGGAAGAGCTGTTGTCGAACGCACGGAAGTTGCCGGGCGCGGCGTCGCCGAGGTTCATGTAGCTGTAGGCCAATTCGACGGTGAAGCCGGGATTGACCTTGTAGGCGAGACCGGCGTGTGCGGCCCAGGCGAAGTTCCACTTTCCATTGTCGGCGAAGTAAGTGACGCTGTTGCTCGGGACCCCGGCCGGCACCCCCGCTGCGCCGTATATCACACCATCGTCGCGGAAGCCGCTGATCTTGTTGTAGGAGCCGCCGACGCCGGCGCCGACGAACGGGGTGATGCACCACCAGGTGCCGAGATCGACATAGGCATTGGCCATGACGACCCACTCGGACTTGCTGCCGGTATAGTTGTTGGTCTCAGCGTAACCGGGCAGAACGAGATTGTTTGCGCCGTGCAGATTAGCCCTGCCACGGTACTGGCCGATCACGTCCGCACGGAACCAGTTGTTGAAGCGATAGCCGACGCCAAGGTCAAACAGCGCCGACGAGTCGAAACCAAGGCCTTCGGTCGTGAACGGCAGTGCAGCCGCCGGCGCGCTTTCGATGCTCTTGGCGCGCTGATTGGTCATGCCGACGTCGCCGCGGAGATACCAGCCGCCGAAATCGGCGGGCGGGGCCGGCGGCGCGTACATGGGAGGGGGCGCCGCGATCGGCATATCGGCGGCAAACGCCATCGACGAGATCAGGGTTGCCGCACCCGCGGCAAGGAGAGACTTAACGCTACGCATTGGCTTCGTCCTTTTGGCCGGTGAGGCAAATACACAGGCCCCACGTTCTGGAAACTCACGGCCGGACGATCGCACCAAATGTTTAAGCGCCACTTAACCCTAATTTTTAAGGTTGATTTTTTCTCACCCCACACGCGGATGCGGCACAAGCGTTGCAAAAATGCGGCAGGCGCGCGCCGCAATTGCTAACGATGTATGAAGCTGCAATGCAGCGAAGGGAGATTTGTTAACGCGTGTGCCGCGGCAGTTTTGGCAGGAACACCGCAAGCAGCCCGATCGCCGGCAGATAGGCGCAGACCTGATAGACGAACTCGATCGAGGTGTGGTCGGCGAGCTTGCCAAGCACGGCCGCGCCGAGGCCCCCGATGCCGAAGGCGACGCCGAAGAACACACCGGAGATCATGCCGAAGCGATGCGGCACCAGTTCCTGCGCGAAAACGATGATCGACGACGTCGTCGAGGAGATGATCAGGCCGATGATGACCGACAGAACCGCGCTCGCATAGAGCCCGGCATAAGGCAGCGCCAGCGTGAACGGCAGCGCGCCCAGGATCGAGATCCAGATCACGATCTTGCGGCCGAAGCGATCCCCGAGCGGTCCGCCGAGAAACGCGCCGACCGCGTTCGCCGCAAGGAAGATGAAGAGGTACATCTGCGCGGTCTGCGTCGACACGCCGAAACGGTCGATCAGATAGAAGATGTAATAGCTCGACAGGCTCGAGACGTAGAGCTGCTTCGAGAACAGCAGCGCCACCAGCACGAGGAGTGCAACGGCAACGCGGCGCGAGCTCGGCGCGTCAGGATAAGCCTGGACAGCTGCCGCCTTCTTCGCCCTGATCTGCGGCTCGTACCAGCGGCCGATGCGCCAGAGGATGAGAATCGCGAGGAACGCGATCGACGAGAACCAGGCGATGCTGCCCTGCCCGAACGGCACCACGATCAGCGCCGCGAGCACCGGCCCCATCGAGGTGCCGAAACTGCCGCCGAGCTGGAACACCGATTGCGCAAAGCCGTAGCGACCGCCGGAAGCGAGCCGCGCGATGCGCGCGGACTCCGGATGGAACACCGCCGAGCCAAGACCGACCAGCGCGGCCGCGACGAGGATGATCAGATATTGGTGCGCGACGCTGAGCAGCAGCAGCCCGAAGAAGGTCGAGGCCATGCCGATCGACAGCGAGTAGGGCTGCGCCTTCTTGTCGGTGTAGTGCCCGACCACCGGCTGGAGCAGCGAGGCCGTGAACTGGAAGGCCAGTGTGATCATGCCGATCTGCGCGAAGTCGAGCGCGTAGGTGTCCTTCAGGATCGGATACACCGAAGCGATCAGCGACTGCATGGTGTCGTTGAGGAAGTGCGAGAAGCTGATGCCCGCGAGCACGATATAGGCCGGCCCCGCGGCCTTGGCGGCAGCAGGCGCCACGTCGCTGACGACGACGGGCTCGGTCAGCGTTTCCTCTGAGACGACGACTGGCTTGTTCAATGGAGCGATCCCGCAGGCGCGGCGAACCGCCGCATCTGCCTACCTACGATGTGGGGGGCGGCGGAACCACTCCCAATCGTCGATAGCTGGAATGCGCGGGTGCTCTCTTCCAGGGACTTCGTAGCCCGGATGGAGCGAAGCGTAATCCGGGGCCTTTATCGCCTGCTGCACGAATCCCGGATTTCGCTGCGCTCCATCCGGGCTACGATCGCACTTGCTTACGCCGCGGCCTGGCCCAGCGCGGAGACAATCGTGTCGACGACGTCCTCGACCAGGATGCGGTCCTCGCCCTCGCCCATGACGCGGATCACGGGCTCGGTGCCGGAGGAGCGGATCAGCAGGCGGCCGTGGCCGTTGAGGCGCTTCTCGCCGTCGGAGATCGCCGACTTGACGTCGGAATCGTCGAGCGGCTTGCCACCCTTGTGGCGGACGTTCTTGAGGATCTGCGGCAGCGGATCGAACCGATGGCAGACTTCCGACACCGGCCGGCGCGACTTCTGCACCACGGCCAGCACCTGCAACGCGGCCACGAAGCCGTCGCCCGTGGTGGCGTAGTCGGACAGGATGATGTGGCCGGACTGCTCGCCGCCGAGATTGTAGCCGCCGCTCAGCATCTGCTCGAGCACGTAGCGATCGCCGACCGGCGTGCGCACGAGATCGAGCCCCTGCCCTTTCAGGAAACGTTCGAGGCCGAGATTGGACATCACGGTGGCGACGATGCCCGGCCGCGACAGCCGGCCGTCTTCCTTCCAGCTCTGCGCGATCACCGCCAGCAACTGGTCGCCATCGACGACGTGGCCGCGCTCGTCGACCAGGATGACGCGGTCGGCGTCGCCGTCGAGGGCGATGCCGATATCGGCACGCATTTCCCGGACCTTTCTCGACAATGCTTCCGGCGAGGTCGAGCCGCAATCCTTGTTGATGTTGAAGCCGTCGGGCTCGACGCCGATCGGCACGACGTCGGCACCCAGTTCCCACAGCGCTTCCGGCACCACCTTGTAGGCCGCGCCATTGGCGCAATCGATCACGACGCGCAGGCCGTCGAGCGAGAGATCGCGCGGCAGCGTGCGCTTGGCGAATTCGATGTAGCGGTCATGCACGCCGTCGATGCGGCGGGCACGGCCCAGGCTTGCGCTCTGTGCAAGGCGCTTGTCGATGGGCTCGTCGAGCAGCTGCTCGATCTGCTTCTCGACGTCGTCGGAGAGCTTGAAGCCCTGCGGACCGAACAGCTTGATGCCGTTGTCCTCGAACAGATTGTGCGAGGCCGAGATCATCACGCCGAGATCGGCGCGCATCGACTTGGTCAGCATCGCGACCGCCGGCGTCGGCATCGGGCCGACCAGCAGCACGTCCATACCGACGGAGGTGAAGCCCGCGACCATCGCGTATTCGATCATGTAGCCGGACAAGCGGGTGTCCTTGCCGATCACGACCCGGTGGCGGTGGTCACCGCGCTGAAACGCAAGGCCTGCGGCCTGGCCGACCTTGAGCGCGAGCTCCGGCGTGATCAGTCCGTTGGCGCGGCCCCGAATCCCGTCCGTCCCGAAATATTTGCGGCTCATATCGTCCCCCACGCAACAACCAGGAATCCCCAACACAACCTGCGGCTGCCCCGACGGGCCCCGCATCCCTGATTTGCTGAGGTCTTATAAAGCCTGTGCGGCTAACTTGGCTTCAAAAAATATGATGAATCATTACGGAACCGGGGCCGCCATCGCCCCAGCAACTTATTGTTAACATTATATTTCCGGCTCGGACGCCGGAATGAAGCGGAACCGCCGCTAGTTCGAGCGCTTCACATGGCCGTCGCCGCGGCTCGGCGCCGGCTGGGTGACGTTGACCGGATCGGAGCCCGGAAAGGTCTCTTCCAGGCCCTCCTCCAGCGCGTCCTCGAGGTCCTGCTTCTCCTTGATCTCTTCCGGCGTCGGCTGTCCGTGCGGTTTGCTCATGGCACCCTTCTCTCAAACGATTTGGCTGTGCATCCAACCATGCTAGATGACCCCTCAATCTTCCGATGCAAGACTCTTGTCCGACGAGCTTCTTGCAAGACTTCCGAGACAAGACGGGCCGGGGAACGTTCATGAAGCACATCACCTGTATCGACGATCTTCGCGCGCTGCATCAGCGCCGCGTGCCGAAGGCGTTCTTCGACTATTGCGACCGCGGCTCCTATGCCGAGGAAACGCTGCGCGCCAACCGCGACGACATGCAGAACATCAAGTTCCGCCAGCGCATCCTGGTCGACGTCTCCAAGCGCGACACCTCCACCACGATCCTGGGCGAGCCCTCGACCATGCCGCTGATGCTGGCACCGGTGGGACTCCTCGGCATGCAGCATGGCGACGGCGAGATCCACGCCTGCCGCGCCGCGCAGGCCGCCGGCATCCCGTTCACGCAATCGACGATGTCGATCTGCTCGATCGAGGACATCGCCGCCAATGTCGAGAAGCCGTTCTGGTTCCAGCTCTACGTCATGAAGGACCGCGGCTTCATCAAGGAATTGATCCAGCGCGCGATGGCGGCCAAGTGCAGCGCGCTCGTGCTCACCGTGGATCTCCAGGTGATCGGACAGCGACACCAGGACATCAAGAACGGCATGACGGTGCCACCGGAATGGTCGCTGTCGAAGCTGATCGATTTCGCCACCAAGCCGGCCTGGGTGTCGGGCGTGCTGCAAGGCAAGCGCCGCACCTTCGGCAATCTCGCCGGTCATCTGAAGGTCAGCGACGACATCACCTCGCTGTCGACCTGGATCAACTCGCAGTTCGACACCTCGCTGAACTGGAACGACATCGACTGGATCCGCAGCATCTGGCCGGGCAAGCTGATCCTCAAGGGCATTCTCGACGTCGAGGACGCCGAGCTCGCCGCAAAGACCGGTGCGCAGGCAATCGTGGTCTCCAACCATGGCGGCCGTCAGCTCGACGGCGCACCGTCCTCGATCGAGGTGCTGCCCGAGATCGTCGACGCCATCGGCGGCAGAATGGAGATCATGTTCGACGGCGGCATCCGCTCCGGCCAGGACGTGATGCGCGCGCTCGCGCTCGGCGCAAAGTCCTGCATGATCGGCCGCGCTTATGCCTATGGCCTGGGTGCCGGCGGCCAGGCCGGCGTCGCCAAGGCGATCGACATCATCCAGAAGGAGCTGCTCACCACCATGGGCCTGTGCGGCGTCAACAGGATCGACGAGATCGACGATCAGATCATCGCGGTGTGAGGTGGTTCCCAACCTCTCCCCACTCTTCTGCGGGGAGAGGTCGGATCGCGAAGCGATCCGGGTGAGGGGCGAGGCACACTGCCGGCGCAAACAGAGATCCATCCGACTCGCGTGACGGGTCACGATGCAAATCGAACTCGCGGAGAGAACTCCTCACCCCACCCTCTCCCCGTAAGAACGGGGCGAGGGAGCGAGAGAGCGGTACGTCCCTTACAGGCCCCTCACATCGGCGGCGTGATGCCATCGCGGCCGACATTGACGCGGTTGGCCTCCAGCGAGCCGTCTTCCTTCTTCGCCGCACCGAAAATGATCAGCTTGGCGCCCGGCTTGATCTCGGACTTGTCGCTGGCGACGAAGGTGACGATCGGCGTGTCCGGCGGCACCACGACTTTCTTCTCGCCGTCCTTGTATTTCACCGTGATGTTCTGGCCGTCGGTGCCCTTCACCGTCTGCGCCACGGTGGCGTTGGTCATGGTCGAATTGGCGCGGGCATCCCAGGGTCGAAAGCCTTCGGCGGCGCCGCGCTGGTTCTCGGGGAAAATATGCACGGCGATCGCCTTCTGCGTGCCGTCGGGCTCGGGCATGCCGGTGACGCCGATATAGGAGCCGTCCTTGATCTCCGACAGCGAGGTCTTGACCACGGCGAACACCGCGACATTGTCAGTCATGTTCACCTTCACGTCGGTGCCCTCGCGGGTCTTGATGGCGAGCGTGTTGCCGTCGACGCTCTCGATGGTGCCGCGGATGCGGACCGTCGGCGCCTGCTGCGCCGAGGCGATCGAAGCAAGGGCGACGGCGAACAGCGCCGCAAGCAAAGGCGATTTCGACATTGTGTTTCTCCGGGGAAGTTGGCTGCGCAGGAACAAACACCGAGCCTGACCGCGTATTCCGGCAGTCCGTGGCCCGGATGGAGCGCAGCGCAATCCGGGAAGGTACCGCGCAAAAAGCCCCCCGGATTTCGCTGCGCTCCATCCGGGCTACGAAGTATGATCACATCGGCGGCGTGAGGCCATCCCGGCCGACGCTGACGCGGTTGGTCTCGAACGAGCCGTCCGGCAGCTGCTTCATGAAGGCGATGACCTTGGCGCCGGCCTTCAGGTCGGTCTTATCGCCGGGCACGTAGGTGACGACCGGCGTATCGGCAGAGACGAACACCTTCTTCTCGCCGTCCTTGTACTTGACCAGCAGCGTATGGCCGTCATTGCCGACCACGCTCTCCGACACGGTGGCATTGGTCATGCTGGAGTTCGGCTTGAGGTCATAGGGCCGCGAGCCCTCGCCGGTGCCGCGCATGTTTTCCGGAAACACATGGACCTCGACGGCGTTGTCGCCGCCGTCAGGTCCCGGCACGGTGGTGGCGCCGACGAAAGAGCCGACCTTGATGTCGGCGAGTGAAATTTTGGTAATGCCGGCGACCCGCACGTCGGACGCGATGTGCAGTTTGACGTCCTCGCCGCTGCGCGACTTGACCTGCATGGTGTCGCCGTCGATGCTCTCGATCGTGCCGCGCACCCGCGTCGGCACCGGCGCCTTTTGCGCGACGGCATAGAGGGTGGAAGCGGCCACCATCGCGACAGCGATGAGCGGGCGTGTGAAAGTTACGCGTTGAATGGTCATGACGGTCTCCGATTGTCCCACGGAGATAGAACTCCGCAAACCGCGCACTATTCGCTCAAGTCTTTGTGAGATCGGCCTCGACCAGCGCGCGCAGCTCGGCCGTGACCTCGGGTCTGCGACCGAACCACAGCTCGAAGCCGCGCACCGCCTGGTGCAGCAGCATGCCGAGCCCGTCGGCGGTCTTCAGGCCGCGCGCGGTTGCTGCCGCAAGCAGCGGCGTCACCAGGGGGACGTAGACGAGATCGGCGACGACGGCCGCCTCTGGCAGGCGCGCAACGTCAACCTCGAGCGGAGGCTGGCCGTGCATGCCGAGCGAGGTCGTGTTCACGAGAAGTTTTGCGCGCGGCAGGACGTCGTCGATCCCGTCCCAGGGAAGCGGATGCACGTTCGGCCCGAACTGCTTCGCCAGCGTCTCGGCCCGCGCGATGGTGCGATTGGCGAGATGGATGCGCTTGATGCCGCGCTCGCGCAGGCCGAACACGACCGCGCGCGAGGAGCCGCCGGCGCCGAGCACCAGCGCCTCTTCCGCCTTGTCCCAACCGGGCGCGCTGGCGTCGAGATTGCCGACAAAACCCTCGACGTCGGTATTGGTCGAGCGCAGCTCGCCATCTTCGAACCACAGCGTGTTGGCGGCGCCGACGGCCTTGGCGCGCGCATCGGGCGTCGACAGCGCCAGCACACCCTCCTTGTGCGGAATGGTGACGTTGGCGCCGACGAAGCCGCGCAGCGACAGCCGCAGCACGAAATCGCGCAAATCATCAGGCGGGACCGCCTCGATGAGGTAGCCGCCCTCGATGCCGAGCGTGCGCAGCCAGTAATGATGGATCAGCGGCGAGCGCGAATGCGCGGCCGGCCATCCGATCAGACAGGCTGCGGGAGCCTTGGTCACGGTCATCGTCTCCTTGGGTTTTATCGGAGGCGATCCATTTCGCGTCCCGCCGGCTCTGTCAAGCGTGCGGGCGCCGCATCATTGCTGTGACGATTGCGGCCATTGCCAGCGCTGCGCCGGCGGCGAACCAGATCGCGGCAAGGTTGATCCAGGCATAGGCGAGCGCGCCGGTTGCCGAGCCCGCAACCAGCGCCGCCCACAGCAGGAGGTTCGGCGCCCAGCCCCAGCGCGGCCCGCCGGTGAGGCCGACGGCGAGGAGCTGGCCGACCTTGACGAGCGCGCCGGTGACATAGGTGAGGCCGAGGCCCGCGCCGCCGTCGATCTGGAACACGGCGTTCTCCAGCCCCATCGCGAGCACGATCGCGGCGATGGCGAGGTTCGGCAGGCCGTAGGCATGGCAGAGCGCGGCAACGGCGAGCAGCGCGGCTTCGATCAGCAGCAGCCAAGGCTGCCGCTCGGCACCACCGCCCAGCACGACAAGGCTGCCCGCCGCAGCACCGGCGACGAACAGCGCGATCAGGCCGAGGGCGCCGGCGGCCTGCCACCATTGGGCCTCAGCAAGGCTGACGCCGAGGCGGGTGGAATTGCCGCTCATGAAGGAGACGAACAGGCCGCCGAGATGCAGGAAACCGATGCCGTCGACATAGCCCGCGAGCATGCTGAGCGCGCAGGCCAGCGCAATATTACGCCTCGAATTCAGCATTCCAATCCGATCCACCACCGCCGTGATGCGGCAGTGTCGGTCAAATCCGCCGGCTTGAGAAGTGCGTGCCCTTAGGTCGCGGCCATGTCGTCGGCCGCAGGCTTTGCTGCGCCACCCTTGATGTCGGCGACCGCGCGCTCGATCGTCTCGCGATAGCGGGCGCGCGGCGGCGTCACGCCGTGAGTCAGCAGCGCACGGCGGACGGCGGGCGATGCGCCGGTGATGAACAGCCTTATGCCCTGGCGGTGCGCCTTGGCGGCGACGCGGCCGAGCACGTTCGCCGCGGTCGAATCCAGGAACGGCACCGCGGCAAAATCGACGACGAAGCCTTTGCGCTTGTCGGCGATACCATCGAGCACGCTTCCAATTGCGGAGGCGGCGCCGAAGAAGAACGCGCCGGTGATGCGATAGACCAGCACGTCGCGATCGACCGCGAGCGCGGGATCGTAAGGCACCCGCTCGCCATTGCCGTCATCGGGGCGGTCGGCCGCCACCAGCGGCGTACGCTCCTCGATACCCGTCATCTCCGACATGCGGTGGATGAACAGCACCGCGCCGAGCGCGAAGCCGACCAGGATGCCCTCGGTCAGATCGCGGAAGATCGTGAGCAGGAAGGTTGCAAGCAGCACGACGGCATCGCCCCATGACGAGCGCAGCAGCGTTGCGAATTCGTGCTTCTCCGCCATGGTCCAGGCCACCACGACGAGCACCGCGGCGAGCGCGGCGAGCGGAATGTAGCTCGCGAGCGGCGCCGCGATCAGCATGAACAGCAGCAGAAAGACCGAATGCAGCATGCCCGCGAGCGGGCCGCGCGCGCCGGCGCGGATGTTGGTCGCAGTGCGCGCGATCAGACCGGTGACGCAGATGCCGCCGAACAGCGCCGAGCCGACATTGGCCGCGCCTTGCGCCACCAGTTCGCAATTGGAGCGGTGTCGGCGCCCGGTCATGCCGTCGGCCACCACCGCGGACAGCAGAGATTCGATCGCGGCGAGCAGCGCGAACGAGATCGCGTCCGGCAGCACCGCCTGCGCCTTCGCCAGCGAGAACGAGGGGAGCGCCGGCGAGGGCAATTCGCGCGGGATGCCGCCGAAGCGCGAGCCGATGGTTTCCACCGGTAGCGCGAACACCGCACACACGACGGCCGCGAGCACGACCGCGATCAGGATGCCGGGCCAGGACGGCCGCCAACGCCGCAACGCGCCGATGATGGCAATGCTGACGATCGCAACCGCAAGCGCTGCCGGATTGACGGAGTGCAGGCCTCCGGCCAGCGCTGCGAGTTTCGGGACGAATTCGCTGGGCTCCTTGCCTGCCAGCGTGATGCCTGAGAGATCGCGCAACTGGCTTGCGAAGATGATCACAGCGATGCCGGCGGTGAAGCCGACCGTGACCGGATAGGGAATGAACTTGATGTAGGTCCCGACACGCAGGAATCCGGCGGCGATCAGGAAAAGTCCCGCCATCAGGGTGGCGAGGATGACGCCGTCAACGCCATGACGATCGGCCGTCGCCGCAACCAGCACAATGAAGGCGCCGGCGGGACCGCCGATCTGGAACCGGCTGCCGCCGAGCAGCGACGCGATGAAGCCGCCGACGACCGCGGTGTAAAGCCCGCGGTCCGGCGTCACGCCCGAGGCGATCGCGATCGCCATCGACAGCGGCAGCGCGACGATCGCGACCGTGAGGCCCGCGAACACGTCGGCGCGGAAATCGGCAAGGCCATAACCCTCGCGCCAGACGGTGACGAGCTTCGGCAGATAGAGTTCGGCAAAGGTCGGCTGACGAAGCTGGTGCAGCTTGCCTGCGTGTTCGCCCGTGATGCTCATTTCAGCAAACTGCTCCGCTGCCCACAACGCTCCGATGCATCGTGCGGCCGCGTGCTTCGGCGCGACGGTGCGTTAATTCAACCTGCTCCGAGCATGATCATCGCGGGATCACGCTCCCACCCGGCGCGGTGGCCCCGGCTCTTTCAGCCGAACACCGCGTCCGCCGCTGTCGCTGCGCGCCTGTTCGCCGATCAGCTCGACGCCGGCCCGCTCGAACGCCTCGACCACCCTCATCAGGGTTTCGACCACGCCACGAACATTGCCGGTGGAGGCCTCCATCCGCTGGATGGTCGGCAGCGAAACGCCGGCGAGCTCGGCCAGGGTTCTCTGGTCAATGCCGAGCAGCGCACGGGCTGCCCGCATCTGGAATGACGTGATCACCTTGGCCTCACGTATCAGAGCTTATAAATGATATCTGATGCATATACAATGATGTAAAATACATCATCGCGAGGCGAACGCAAGCGCTGAATGGGTTGGCCTTGAAGCGAGTCTGCATCCCCGGTCATTGCGAGCGCAGCGAAGCAATCCTGACTGTCTCTGTGGAAACAGTCTGGATTGCTTCGTCGCTTCGCGCCTCGCAATGACGGTGGGGAGGAAGCTGCGTGCGTCCAACTCTCGCCGTGCGCCGGGGATCCAGCCCCTCACTCCCTCTCCCGTAAGAACGGGGAGAGGGAGTGAGAGAGCGATGCGCCCGTTACCGCGCGAAGCCGATCACGCCGCGTGCTGATGCGCGGCGATGATCTGGTCGGCGGCGCGGCCGGTGACTTCGGCCATGTGGTCGAACGTGCGGGTGAAGCTGCCGGCGCCGGCCGTGGCCGAGCGCAGCTCGACGATCAGCTCGCCGATCTCGGCTTCCGGCATCATGGCACGGACGCAGTCCCAGCCGCTCCAGCCGTCGCGGGTGTCGAAGCCGAGGATCTGGCCGCGCCGCGCCGACAGGATCGCGTTGATCTTGGCGGTGGCATCGGTCGGACAGACGATCTCGACCACGTGGATCGGCTCCAGCAACACCGACTGGCATTGCGGCAGGCCTTCGTTGAGTCCGACCCGCGCCGCCGTGCGGAAGGCGAGGTCGGAGGAATCGACGCTGTGGTAGGAGCCGTCGGTCAGCGTCACCTGCAAATCGGTGACGGGGAAGCCGAGCGGGCCGCGCGCCAATCCGTCGACGACGCCCTCTTCCACCGCGCCGATGTAGTTGCGCGGCACAGCGCCGCCGACCACCTTTTCGGCGAACTTGAACCCCTCGCCGCGCGGCAGCGGCTTGATGTCGAGCACGACGTCGCCGAACTGGCCGTGGCCACCGGACTGCTTCTTGTGGCGGCCGCGCTGGACGATCGGCTTGCGGATGGTCTCCTGGTAGCCGATCGCGGGTGGGTGCGAGGCGATCTTGACACCGAAGCGGTCGCGCAGCCGCTCGCTTGCGACGCGCAAGTGCATCTCGCCCTGCCCCCACAGCACGGTGTCGTGGGTCTGGGCGTTCATCACGATGACGAGGGAGGGATCCTCTTCGTGCAGCCGCGTCAGCGCCTGGCCGAGCTTGACGTCGTCCTTGCGGTCGGTGGCCGCAACCGAGATCGCGAGCACCGGCGGCGTGGGTTCTGCGGCAGCCAGCGCGGCCGGCTGGGTCTTGCCGTTCGAGACCGTGTCGCCGGTCTTGACCGAATCGAGCTTGGCCAGCGCCACCGTGTCGCCGGCCTCCGCCGCGGCACGCTTGGTGTCGTAGGCGCCGGTGACGGCGAGGATGCCGGAGATGCGGCTGATCCCGCCGGAGGAGGATTGCAGCGTGGCACCGTCATCAAGATGGCCCGTCAGCAGCCGCGTCAGCGACAGTTTTCCGCCGTGCTGCGAATGCAGCGTCTTGAAGACGAAGCCGAGCGCGTCCTTGCTCTCGGGAACGCCAAGACGTTTGGCGGTCTCCGCAACACCGGGCGCCTCGTGACGCAGCGCCTTCATCAAACGCAGGACGCCGTTTTCGCGCGCGGCCGCGCCCAGCAGCACCGGGCAGATCTGTCCTTCGCGCAATTCGCGGGCGAGGTCGTCGAACACGGCGTCACGCGGCGGCTGGATGTCTTCGAGCAGTTGTTCCATCAGCGCGTCGTCGTGGTCGGCGAGCTTCTCCAGCATCGAGAAACGCGCCTCCTTCTCACGATCGAGATTGCCGCCTTCGAGCGTGATCACTTCGGAGGCCTTGTGCTCGCGATAGATGAAGGCGCGCTCCAGCGCGAGATCGACAAAGCCCTCGATCATCTCGTCCTTCCAGATCGGGATCTGGCGCAGCACCAGCGGCACGCGCGAGGCGGGCTGGAGCGTTGCGAGCGTCTCGCGGATGCGCTTGTTGGCACGGTCGATCTTGTTGAGGAACAGGAAGCGCGGGATCTTCAGCTCCTCCAGCTCGCGCAGGATGATCTGAAGCTGCGGCAGCTTCTTCTCGTCGGCCTCGCAGACCACGATTGCGGCGTCGACCGCAGGAAGTGCGGCGCGCATGTCGTGGGCGAACTCGACGGAACCCGGACAATCCAGGAAAGTGTAGCTGTCGCCCATGAAACTCGTGGTGGCGGCAGTCAGGCCGACGGTCATCTTGTGATGACGGGCCTCGGCACTGGCGTCTCCGACGGACGTGCCGGCGTCGACGCTGCCGGCGCGGGGGATTGCGCCCGTGCGCGCCAGTATTGCCTCGAGAAGTGTGGTTTTACCGCTTTGGAATGGGCCCACCAGCGCAATGCACCGTGGACCTCGGGGACTTCTGACGTCTTGTCCCATTCGCCGCCTCCTTGGTGTGGAGCTCGGCCCATGATTGGGTCGGCAAACGCAGATGCTCTGCCCGTCCCCGAGATTTGGCAAGCGTCAAACGTCGCTGCGGTGCGTCGTTGTGATCGCGCCGGCGGAACGGCGCGATCACACCCGCAATCGTTAACGACCCGGACGAAGTTCCAGGCTTTCGAGGCCGGCGGCGACGTTGAGGCCGACCTGGCCCTGCACGCTGAGCGGCTGGAGCGCGATCGAATTGTTGGAGCCACCGACCAGCGCGTTGCCGCCGACACCGACGCCGATCGAGGCGCTGCCCTGCGCGCCCGCGTAGTTGCCCGAGAGATCGCCGGGGCCGAGCCGGTCGACCGGCGCGAACACGCCCCAGGCCAGCGTGGTCTCCTGGGTGATGCCGATGTCGAGGCCCACTTTACGGATGGTCGCGACGTAGCGATCCTCCGGCAAACCGTCGGCGCGCAGGACGCAGCCGAGATTGGTCACCGATCCCACGATAAAGCCGACGCTGGCGCCGCCGCGGCATTCAAGCACGCCGACCCGCACCATCCGCTGCTGCTGCGCGCTGCTGTCGGCGACGGAAACAACGAGGCTGGCCGCGGCGAGCCCGGCGAAGATGAACGAACGGCGCATGAATGTCTCCGGCGATGAATGTGATGCGAGCAGAGAAGGCAGCCTGCAAGCGGCGCGATGGTCTATGCCACAAGAGTGATGACGGTGCCAGATCCTCCGTCATTGCGAGCGTAGCGAAGCAATCCAGAGTCTTTCCGCGGAGGGATTCTGGATTGCTTCGCTACGCTCGCAATGACGGGGATAGAGCAGTGCGCCTCTTGCCCTGGACAAATCTTCACCTACCAGAGCAAAAAAGGCCCGCACGAAGCGGGCCCTTTCAATTCGCGCTGCCGCGACAGGCTTACCGGAGATTACCGCAGAAGCGCTGGATGCGCTTGCAGGCGTCTTCGAGGTCCGAGGTCTTGGTCGCGTAGGAGATGCGGAAGGCAGGTCCAAGGCCGAAGGCCGAACCCTGCACCACGGCGACGCCTTCGGTCTCCAGCAGCTCGGTGACGAAGGTCTCGTCATTGTCGATCACCTTGCCCGACGGCGCGGTCTTGCCGATCGTGCCGGCGCAAGACGGATAGACGTAGAACGCACCTTCCGGACGCGGGCACTCGATGCCCTTGGCCTGGTTGAGCATGGAGACGACGAGGTCGCGGCGCTCCTTGAACACCTTGTTGTTGGCGGGGATGAAGTCCTGCGGACCGTTCAGCGCTTCCACCGCCGCCCATTGCGCAATCGACGACGGGTTCGAGGTCGACTGCGACTGGATCGTCGACATCGCCTTGATGAGTTGAACCGGGCCGCCGGCGTAACCGATGCGCCAGCCGGTCATGCAATAGGCTTTCGACACGCCGTTCACGGTGAGCGTGCGATCGTAGAGTTTCGGCTCGACCTGCGCGACCGTGGTGAACTGGAAGTCGTCATAGACGAGGTGCTCGTACATGTCGTCGGTCATCACCCACACATGCGGATGCTTGACCAGCACATCGGTGAGCGCCTTCAGCTCGGCCCTGGTGTAGGCCGCACCGGTCGGGTTCGACGGCGAGCACAGGATGACCCATTTGGTCTTCGGCGTGATCGCGCGCTCGAGCGCCTCGGGCTGGAGCTTGAAGCCGGCCGCGGCGGTGCAGACCACCGGCACCGGCTCGCCGCCGGCGAGCGCCACCATCTCGGGATAGCTCACCCAATAGGGCGCGGGGATGATCACCTCATCGCCCGGATTGATGGTCGCCATCAGCGCGTTGTAGAGCACCTGCTTGCCGCCGGTGCCGACGATGATCTGGTTCGGCTTGTAGACGACGCCGTTCTCGCGCTGAAACTTGCCGATGATGGCTTCCTTCAACTCGGGAATGCCGTCGACCGCGGTGTACTTGGTCTTGCCGGCTTCGATGGCGTGGATCGCCGCCAGCTTGATGTTGGCGGGCGTGTCGAAGTCGGGCTCGCCGGCACCGAGGCCGATGACGTTGCGGCCCGCCGCTTTCAGCGCGCGTGCTTTATCCGTGACCGCGATGGTCGCGGACGGCTTCACACGGTCGAGCGCAGCAGCAAGGAAGGCCATCGTCATCTCCTGACAAGCGTCGTGAACCCTGTGGCCTCACGACTCCGATTGTGGGAATGCAGCCACCCTAAAACGTGTGCCGCTGCACCGCAAGAAACTTCGGCCCGATCTCGAGAAAGTTTACGAATTTCGGCGTTTCGAGCCGCGTTTTCCCGCAATTTTCTGTAACTTTGTCGCGCAAACCCCTCATATCCGGCAAGGCTTGTCCTCGGAGCAATTTTGAACCGTTCGAAGGCCCCGAACCGACCACGAGACTGACGCCAGGCTGACGCGCGAGAGGATGCACGAGACCCCGCCGCTGGTCGTCAGCGCCAGGCGTGACCACCACCGTTCAATGATCTCACACCAATGCGCGGCGCGATGCGGCCACGTTGACGCAAGCGTGAACTGAGTTGCATGGCCGCACCGAAATGATCTTCTGCCGCATTGCAATGCGGTAGGGTTTTCGAGTTTTTCTATTGGCTGGCCCTTGCGGCGGATTCGCATCGGCATCATTCTTTATCCGCGCTGCGGGGCAACATGTGCCGCGCTTCCCGTCCTCGGTTTAGAACTCCCGGAATGTACAAGCTCTATTCGATGCAACGCTCGGGCAATAGCTACAAGGTCCGCCTTGCGCTGGCGCTGTTGAACTTGCCTTACGAAGCGGTCGAGGTGGACATTCTGCGCGGCGAAAGCCGCACGCCGGATTTTCTGTCGAAGAATCCTTCCGGCCAGGTGCCGCTGCTCGAGGTCGGCGACAACCGCTTCCTCGCCGAGTCCAACGCCATCCTCTGGTACGTCGCCGTCGGCACGCCGCTCGCGCCGGAGAACCGCATCGATCGCGCCGAAGCGCTGCAATGGATGTTCTTCGAGCAGCACGCGCTCGAGCCAAACATCGGCGCCGCCTATTTCTGGCTGTCGCTGGTCAAGGGCGGCCGCGATCTCCAGACTCATGCGCTGGAGGACTGGATGGAGCGCGGCTATGGCGCGCTCCAAGTGATGGAGAACCATCTCAAGACCAATTCCTATTTCGCCGCCCGCCAGCTCACGGTCGCCGACATCGCACTGTACGGCTATACCCATCTCGCCGACCGCTGCGACTTCGACCTGGCGCCCTTCCCGGCGATCCGGGACTGGCTAAAGCGCGTGGAGGCCGCGCCCGGCTTCGTGGCGATGGACTGGCGTCCGGCCGACGTCGACGACCCCGCCAGCATCGCCGCGGGCGCCTGATGGCGCCGGCGCGCTCTGGCGAATAGCGGGCATAAGGGTCGCTTCTGCCGTATTCTCGCCATTTTGGGCGCGGCCACCGCCCCAATATTGCCGGTTAAAACATTGAAATTGTTCGACGTCGCGGGTGATTCGCCCGCGCGTTGAAGGATTTAGACCCATGATTCGGGCGTCCGGCACGGCAGGCTTTCAGGGCCAACCCGATACCGTTTCGTCTTCCCGGCTGACCAACGCGGTCGCGGCTTCGCTCGCCGTCGCGGCGCTGTCGCTGTGCCTGATCGTCACCCTCACGGTGCTGTCGACCAAAGCGACCATGGCGATGGGCCTGCCGGTCTGACTCCCGTTTCATCCTGGATCAGCCGTCAAGGCGCCGCGTGGCCCGCGTCGACCGATATCGCAACAGGATTTCGATGAAATCACCTGTGGTCGTCGTTGCAATTACCCTGACTGCGGCCATCCTGGTCGCGGCGTCGCTGTTGATTTTCACCGGCGTGCGCAAGAGCTCGGGGACCTCGACGTTGAATGCGCCCGCGTTCCAGCAACGCCTCAGGCACGTGCACGTGGTGTAGATTCTTGTTTTGACGCGTTTTCTCTCCGCGAACCGGTACCCCACTTCGCTCGAAAACGCTCTAAATCATCCGAAAGCTTTGCGCGCCGTCGCAAGCCGCCCTTAAGCGCTCTGCACGATTTCGCACTGCGTCATCGCAACAATCAGTCAGTGTTGCGGCCTTACCTCGTTCAGGGAGGAACGAGACAGGCCCATGCGGTTCGGATGGCGTGCGATCTCCGGTCCCGTGCTGACGGTAGCGATGACGCTGCTGGCGATCATGCTTGATCGCGCCGTTCACATTCCTTCGCCTGCGCCCCTGTTCGTCTGCGTCGTCGCGCTTGCCGGTGCGCTGTCGGGTTTCGCCTCCGCCATGACCAGCGCGGCCCTCGCCGTCCTTGGCGCGGCGCTGTTCTTCGCCGGCCATCGCACCCTCCATGCCAGTGCTGATCTGATCGGCCTGCTCGCGGTGACCGCGTTCGGCACCGCAGGCATCACCGGCCTGATGCGCGAGCGGCTGCTCGCCGCCTTTGCCACTGAGCGCCAGAGCCACGCCATCGCCGCGCGGCTGTCAGCCGCGCTCAACCAGGTCGATATCGGCATCGTGCTGCTCGATACCGAGACGCGTGCCGAATTCATCAACCGCGCTTTCCGCGATTATTTTGCGCTGCCGGACGAAATGGCCGACGGCAAGCCGCCTTTCATCGCGCTGATGTATCACGGCCGCGACACCGGCGCGTTCGAGCTGCCCGAGGACGAGCTCGGCACCTTCATCGCGCAGCGCATGGAGATGGTGCGGATCGGCGATGCCACGCCGATCAACATCAACTTGCGCAGTGGCGAGGTGCTGCGCTTCGTCTGCGCCGCGCTGCCCGACGGCGGGCGCATGCTGAGCTATACGCCGGTCACCGATCTCGTGCGCCACACCGATACGCCCTCACGCGCCGACTACTACCGCTCGCTGCGCGATCCCGCGAA
The DNA here is from genome assembly GCF_058804065.1 of Bradyrhizobium sp. GW821-FHT13H05. Lineage (NCBI taxonomy): Bacteria > Pseudomonadati > Pseudomonadota > Alphaproteobacteria > Hyphomicrobiales > Nitrobacteraceae > Bradyrhizobium > Bradyrhizobium sp. GW821-FHT13H05. Next base: position 149,479 of record NZ_JBXAPO010000012.1, read on the forward strand.
CCGCAAGCTGATCCGGTATCTGCGCGTCGCGGAGTGATGCAACGCCGCGATTGATCGCCATGCCCTTCATCACGTATGAAGGGCACTTCATCGCTCGCGGAATTCCAAGATGTCACTCACCATTCGCCCCGTCACGCGGCAGGACTACGATCAATGGCTGCCGCTGTGGGACGGCTACAACGCCTTCTACGGCCGCTCCGGCCCGACCGCGCTCGCGCCGGAAATCACGGCCGTGACGTGGCGGCGTTTCTTCGACGCCTATGAGCCGGTGCACGGCCTGGTCGCCGAGAGCGACGGCAAGCTGCTCGGCATGACGAACTATCTGTTCCATCGCAGCACCACCGCGATCGAGCCGTCCTGCTATTTGCAGGATCTGTTCACGCTGGAGGCCGCGCGCGGCAAGGGTGTCGCCTCGGCGCTGATCCATGGCGTGTACGAGCGGGCGAAACTGGCGGGATCGCCGCGGGTCTACTGGCAGACGCACGAGACCAACGTCACGGCGCAGCGCCTGTACGACAAGGTCGCGGAACGCTCCGGATTCATCGTCTATCGCAAGCTGTTCTGATCCGCGGACGCTGCCTGTGGATAAGTTCGCCTGTCACCCGCGCGTAACATAGCGGGACTAGGCTCCCGCTTGCGTCTGATCAGGCCCCCCGTCACCGATCAAGCGCTCCAAAGCGGTCCCCGTCAGTCGCCGCGTCTGACTGGGGCCGCATTTTTTTGCCCTCAGTTCCCGGCAGCATGGCAGCAACGCAAGGCGGCGCCTTGCCGCTGGCGGGCACCGCGGCCACAATGGCCTGCTTTCTCCTGACAGGACCTCCCATGGAAATTCGTAATCTCGGCGCCTCCGGCCTTCGCGTGTCTGCGGTCGGGCTCGGCTGCAACAATTTTGGCCAGCGGATCGACCTCGAGGCCTCGCGCAAGGTGATCCATCGCGCGCTCGACCTCGGCATCACGCTGTTCGACACCGCCGACATCTATTCGGCCATGGGCGGCTCGGAAACCGTGCTCGGCGCCGTGCTGGGCGATCGCCGCAAGGACATCGTGCTGGCGACGAAATACTCCAAGCCGATGGCTGAGGACGGCACCAAGCAGGGCGCCTCGCGCCGCTACATCGTGGCTGCCGTGGAAGCGAGCCTGAAGCGGCTGAAGACCGATTACATCGATCTCTACCAGCAGCACGACTACGACCCGCTGACGCCGATCGAGGAGAGTCTTCGCGCACTGGACGACCTCGTCCGCCAGGGCAAGGTCCGCTACATCGGCAATTCGAACTTTCCGGCCTGGCGCATCGCCGAAGCGGAGTACGTCGCACGCGCGATGAATGTCACGCGCTTCGTTTCGTGCCAGGACGAATATTCGCTGGTGGTGCGCGACATCGAGAAGGACCTGCTGCCAGCGGCGCAGGAATACAAGCTCGGCCTGTTGCCGTTCTTCCCGCTCGCCAGCGGACTTCTGACCGGCAAGTACAAAAAGGGCGAGGCCGCGCCCGGCGACACCCGCTTCGGCCAAACTCCGCGGTTGCGCGACCGCTATGTCACGCCGCGCAACGAGGCCATCGTCGAGAAACTACAGGCTTTCGCGACGGCGCGTGGGCACTCGATGCTCGAGCTCGCCTTCTCCTGGCTCGCCGCGCGCCCGCAGGTCTCGAGCGTGATCGCCGGCGCGACCCGCGCCGAGCAGATCGAGCAGAACGTGAAGGCGATCGCGTGGAAGCTCAGCGCCGAGGAGATGGCGGAGATCGACAAGATCACGCAGGGCTGACATTTCCAGCGCGGCGCTATTTGGCGCCGCGCCCGACCGTCTGCATCACCTCGAAACCCTCGAACTGGGGATGACCGAGATAGGTCGGCTTGGTGTCGCCGGCCCGCGCATGCGCTGCGCGAAATGCTTCCGACTTGGTCCAGGCCTCGAACGCGGCGTGGTTCGCCCAGATCGTATGCGAAGCGTAGAGCGTGTGGTCCTCGGCTTCCGGCCCGCGCAGCAGATGAAATTCGACGAAGCCCGGCACTTTGTCCAGATGCGTGTCGCGCGTGAGCCAGACCTGCTCGAAAGCGGCCTCGGAGCCCTTGGCGACGCGGAAGCGGTTCATGGCGATGTACATGGGTGGTCTCCTGTTGTTCAGGCAATCATGTCGTCATTCCGGGATGCGCCGCAAGGCGCAGGCCCGGAATCCATAACCCCCATCGGGCGTATGGATTCCGGGCTCGCGCTACGCGCGCCCCGGAATGACGGCGTTTGTGGATTAGGCAATCAATCCCTTCATGGGTCGTGCTCCCGCGCTGTCCGGAAACACCGTCTCGGCCAGCACGCGGTCCGACAGGCCGAACTGGCCTTGCAGCACGCCCTTGATCACGGAACGTAGATCGGTCGTCGGCTTGAGGTCGCGCCCCTCATAGAGGTTGGCGAGCTTGAGGCCGGGCCAGTCGGAGATGACGCGGCCGCCCTTCACGGCGCCGCCGGCAAGCAGCGCGATCGTTCCAGTGCCGTGATCGGTGCCGTCGGTGCCATTGATGCGCGCGGTGCGGCCGAATTCGGTGGCGACGACGACGACGGTGTCGCGCCAGCGCCCACCGAGCCCGCTTTCGAATTCGGCGAGCGCGCCGTCGAGACCGCCGAGCAGGAAGGCGAGGCGCCCGACCGGGCCGCCTTCATTGGCGTGCGTGTCCCAGCCGTCGAAGGCGAGCGCGGCAATGCGCGGGCCGTCGTCGGCCGCCATCAGCTTTGCCGCGCCACGCGCCACCTGTCGCATCTGCGCGACCTGGTTGCCACCCTTCGGCTTCATGTCGTCGCCGCTCGCGACCTTGTCGAGCTGGAGGCCTTGCGACAAGGCCATCGCCAGCGCGGGATCGCGGTGACGGTAGAGATCGACGAGCCGCATCGCGGTGTCGTCGTCGGCCTGCGGCAGCGCGACCGGCGCCCAGCCGACGGTCGGCGCATTGCCGCGCAGCACCAGCGGCGTGGTCGGGCCGACGGCAAGCCCGCTCGACACGCGCTCGCCGCGCGGCAGCGCTTCCAGCGCACGATTGAGCCAGCCCGATTGCACCCGGCCCGGACCGGCATAGCCGCTTTCGAGCACGTCCTGGCCGTCGAAATGCGAGCGGTCGCGATAGGGCGTCGCGACTGCGTGGATCACCGCGGCATGCATGTCGCGATACATGCGCGCGAATTCCGGCATCGCCGGATGCAGCGCGAAGAACGTGTCGAGCATGATCGCGGGATGCGCACCGTCCGACGTCAGCGCGATCGAGCCGTGCAGGCCGGCATAATCGGGATCGCCAACCGGCGCGACGGTCGAGAGCCCATCGAGCGCGCCGCGCAGGATCACGACGATCAGCCTGGGATCGCGCCCGTCGGCCGCGCGGGCGAATTTCGGCAAATAGGCCCAGGCAGCAAAGGACGCACCGCCGAGCAGCAGGCCGCGGCGCGAGGTGAGAAGGCGGTTCTCGACGCAGTCGATCATCATCATCTCCTCTGCAATTCCGGCGACATCAGCAACAGCGCCAGCGCCTGCTGACGCGATTCCGCCCGCTCGATGGTTTTGCGCGTTTCGATCGACGCCGCATCCGCGGCAGCGAATTCCAGCAGATCGAGCGGGTCGATGTTGGGCCCGAGCCGCGCGCCCATTTGCGCGGCGATGTCGAGCCGCAGCTTCATGCCTTCGGGCGCGGCCCATGCGGCGCTGGTGTCCGGGAAACCGTTGGGACCGGCCGGCGACCACAGCGGCTGTCCCAGCAGGTTCAGATTGTTGATATAGCCGCCGGGATCCTCCGGCACGCGCGCGAGCAGCCGGCCGCTCGCGACCACGAAATCGTAAGGGCTGCGCATCTTGGTCAGCGGCGCCTTCCAGGCTTCGTCGGAATCGACCAGCGCTGTCGCCATTGCCTTGAGATCACCATCGGTCTTGACGAAGACGTCGCGCAACCGCGCAACGAGGGACGGCGGCGGATCGTCGGCGATGAAATGACGGACCAGCTTGGTCGCGATGAAATTCGCCGTCGACGGATGCCGGGCGATGTCGGCGAGCGCGGCCTCGCCCTGCGCAAGGCCGGTCGGCTCGTAGGTCTTGCTGAGCAGCATTTGCGGGCCCGGCTGGTGCGCATTGGCGTTGAACACGAAGGAACCGGGCGCACCTAACCCGCCTTGCCGGCCTGCAAAGGTCCAGCCGGTGATGATGCGCGCGAGCGAGGTGACGTCTTCCTGCGTGTAGCCGCCGCCGACACCGAGCGTATGCAGCTCCATGATTTCGCGCGCGAGATTCTCGTTCAGCCCGCGCTTGCGGTTTTGCCCCGCGCGCGAATCCGGTCCGAGCGATTGCTGGTTGTCGAGAAAGAACAGCATGGCCGGATGCTGCTCGACCGCCTTGAGCATGTCCGCGAACCGCCCGAGCACGTGCGGACGGATCGCCTCGCGCTCGAACGCGCCGGCCCAGATCCGCGCCAGCTCGCCCTTGGTCGCGGAGATGCAGAAATGGTTGGACCAGAACACGACGAGGCGCTCGGTGAAGCCGCACTCGACCAACGTCGCGCGCTGCAAACGCGCCAGCGCCTCGGCGCGAAAGGTTTTCTGGATCACGTTGAGCGGCTGCGGCGCAGGTTTTGCGGCGGGCGGCGCCGCCATGCTGGGCTGCATGGTCTCGGGCTTCGCCGCGCCGTCGGCCGGCTTCGCCTCGGCCATCTGGCCGGCGATCTCGGTCGCCACCATGTTCAGCGAGAGATTGCGGCGCGGCCCGGGCTTCTGGTCGGCCGGCGCCTGCGGCGGCGGCGCTTCGGGCGGCGTCCCGGCCTTCGCAGTTTCCTTGGCGGCCGCCTCGCGCGCCTGCTTGACCTCGTCCTGATAGGCGAACACGGCCTGGCCGAGTTGCGGCGTCGATTGCAGACCCGGCGCCTCCAGCAGCACGCCATTGGGGCGGGCGAGTTCCGCCTTCACGAAACCTCTGGGATCGGAGGCTGCATTGATGAGATCGCCGGAGGCCCCGCCGCGGGCCCCGAAGCCGAAACGGTTGAGCGCAACGAGGGCGGCTTGCGAATCGCGGGCCATCGATTTGTCCTCCGCGCCTTGCCAACCGCTTTCCTGATCCGTGCGCGGCGCCTAATATACCGCAGCGGGAGATGAACCCGACATGAAAATGACGGCACAGCTTTTGCGCAAATCATGACAAATCCGAAAGAATTCGCGCGGCAGGAACTACGCCGCCTCAGCTGTTCCCGCTGCGGCACCGAGTTCGGCTGCGATCTCTCCGGCAAATGCTGGTGCGCGGAGGAAACGGCAAAGCTGCCGATGCCGGTGAAGGGCGAGGATTGTTTGTGTCGGGCGTGTTTGAGGAAGGCGGCTGCGGAAGCGCGTAGCCCGGATGGAGCGCAAGCGTAATCCGGGAATCGTTCCGCGAGCGCCAGCCCCGGATTTCGCTTCGCTCCATCCGGGCTACGAAGAAAGCTACACCGCGTGCCCCGGCGATTTGCGCGCCATGCCATCGAACGCATCGAGCAGCTTTTCGCGCCACGCATAGACCGGATCATCTGCCTCCAGCAGCTTGAACGGGCTCGTCACGCGCGCCCATTGGAAGCCGCCGAACACGATGTAGTCGGCATAGTTCGGTGCGCTGCCGCCGATGAAGGGCTGCTTCTTCAAGGTTTGCCGCATCACTTCGAGCGATTTGCGGAACGCGACCACGCCGGTGTCGCGGCTCGCCATGATCTCTTCCAGGCTCTTGCCGCCAAAGCGCGCCTCGCGCGACTGGCGGAAATAGCTGGCATCGACCTCGGCGAGGTTTTTGGGGATGTCGGCGATGATGAGCGGAAAGATGCCGCCGACGATGGCGATGTCGCCCCAGGCGTTGATCATGCGCGCCATGGCGCGGCCGCCCTCGCCACCGAACAGCGACGGGCCATTCGGAAAATTGTCCTCGAGATAGGTCGCGATCGCCCAGGAATCGACCACGGGCTTGTCGTGATGCAGCAGCACGGGAACCTTCTCCGAGCCGTGCGGCGCGATCGCGCTCTTCTCGGTGAAGCGCCAGGGCAGCGATTCCGCCGAGAGCCCCTTATGCGCCAGCGCCATCCGCGTGCGCCAGCAAAACGGACTGAACGGGCGCGCAGCGTCGGTGCCGACGAGTTCGTAGAGTTTGAGTGACATGGCTGGCGTTCCGTCATTGCGAGGAGCGTAGCGACGAAGCAATCCAGACTGCCGCTGCGGGGACATTCTGGATTGCTTCGCTGGCGCTCGCAATGACGATGTGGAGGCGGACGTGCGTATCACCGCCCGTTCATGCGCAGCAGCCGTTCACCGTCCTGTGTCACCGCGATGACCAGCCCGACGCCCGCCAGCGTCTCACGCGCGACGTAGCCGCGATCGGCGGCGTCTTCCCAGATGGTGAGGCGCGGGCATGAGGTCTTCCAGGTCGCGATCACCTCAGCATAGGCGCGGGGCTCGCGTGCGACCCATTCGACGAAGTCCAGCACCAGCGGATCGGCATTACAGCTCATTGCAAACCTCCCTTGTCGAAGGCCGCCAGCACCGGAGTTCGAACCAGCAGCCAGCCTCCATAGGCAACGTAGTAGCAGGCGATGGTGGTAATCAGCTTGTTCGACCAGGCCACGAATTGCTGGTCGGTCATGGCCTCGAGGATGCGCCGCGCCAGCGTGGTGCCGAGCATCGAGGCGAGAATTGCGACGCCGGCGAGCACGGGATCGAGGCTCGCCGCCTGGTCGATGATGCCGCCGAAATAGACCAGCTTGGTAAAATGGCTGACGAGCTGGCACATCGCTTTGGTCGCAACCTTCTCGCGCCGGCCGAAATCGCCGCCGAGGAAGAAGGTGTCGAGCAGCGGGCCCGACACGCCGGTCATCAGCATCAGCCCCATGCAGATCGTTCCGTAGACGGTGCCCTGCCAGAGACGGTCGGGATCGGGCTTGATATTCGCAGGCAGCAGCCGCGCCATGAACGGCGTGATGCCAAGCAGCAGCAGCGCCATCGGCTTGTCAGGTACGTAGCGGGTGAGCGACCAGGCCGCGAGCGCGACGGCGGCGCCGACCATATAGTTCGCGACCGGCCGCCAGCGGATATGCGCCCGCCACAGCAACGCGCGCCAGCCGTTCGAGGCCATCTGCGTGATCGCGTGCAGCACCATCGCCGTCGGCAGCGGCATCAGGGCCAGCAGCACGCCGATCAGGATCAGCCCGCCCGCCATGCCGAACAGCCCCGACAGAAACGCGGTGCCGACCATCAGCAATCCAAGGGCAGCGATCATGATTGATGTCACGAGGGGATTCTCCAGTGGGCGAAGTAAGGGACGCAAACTGCCTGCACTCCCTCGCCCCGCTTGCGGGGAGAGGGTGGGGTGAGGGGGAGTCTCCACAAGGGAGCTAGCAGTGAGACTCGCGGAGAGTCCCCCTCACCCGGAATCCAAGCTTTGCTTGGATTCCGGCCTCTCCCCGCAGGCGGGGAGAGGCGAAGGGCACCGTCTCCGCTTCAGCAAATCAGCACGAATTACGCCGATATTTCTGCCTCGCTTGCCCTGCCTTCGCAAACTGAGTTATCTTAGCCTTGCATCAGCTTTCCTGAGGGTGGGTCATTTGCGGCGGCTGCTGTTTCTCAACGGCATCAAGGCATTCGAGGCGGCGGCGCGGACCGGCAGCTTTGCCGCGGCCGGGCTCGAGCTGAACGTGTCGGCGGCCGCCGTCAGCCGCATGGTGCATCTGCTGGAAGAGCGGCTCGGCGTCGCGCTGTTCGAGCGCAAGGCCAACAAGCTGGTGCTGACGCAGGCCGGCCGCGCCTATCAGAGCGGGCTGACGCCGATCTTCGATGCGCTGGCGAGCCTCACCGCGCAGGTGACGGCGCCCTCCAGCGTGCGCGTGCTCACCATCGGCGTTGGCCATACCTTTGCGATGCGCTGGCTGATCCCGCGGCTGTCGGAGTTTCGCAGCGAGGAGCCCGACATCGAGGTGCGCTTCACCACCGGCGGCGCCGAGGTCCCATTCGGCGAGGACTGGAGCTGCGGCATCAAGCTCGGCACCGGCGATTGGCCGGGTTTGGTGGCCGAGCCACTGTTCGCAGGCGACCTGACGCCGGTCTGCGTGCCCCGGCTCGCCAGCGGCCTGAAGCGGCCCGCCGACCTCAAAGGACCCGGCCTGATCCGCGTCACGCATTCGCCCGAGGACTGGCCGATCTGGCTGAAGGCCGCCGGCCTGTCGCGCATCAGCGCGCGCGGACCGGAGTTCCAGTTCTACGGCCAGGCGCTCCAGGCCGCCGCCGACGGGCTCGGCATCGGCATGGGCATCCGGCCCTATATCGACGACGACCTCGCCGCCGGCCGGCTGGTGGCGCCATTCGACCTCTCGGTGCCCAAGGGCATGCGCTGGTACCTGCTCTATCGCAGTTTTCAGACCGAGCAGCGCGACTTTGCCGCGTTCCGCCGCTGGATCATGCGCGCGGCCTCCGAGCCCGCGGCCCGCCCCGTCCGGCGGGCCGGCCGCACTGCCGCACGGAACTGAAATCCAGCGGTTCCGCGGGCAAAAAAGCCCGCCCCTTGTGAACCGCTTCACATCCCAAAATCCGCAAATGTGGTCCCCTGACCCTCCAACACGGCGTTCGAGCAAGACACTCGACCACGACACGCAAAACACACTCTGGGGACTACCAATGACGACCCTTTACGACGGCTTTGACATCGAATCCTTCGAAGCTGGCAAGGGGCTGTGGCATGCCCGTATCCGGCGCGCCGATCTCAGCCTGGTTGCCATCGACGGCGTGCTGTTTCCGGCCATGGAGGTCGGCTTTGCCTGGCCCGATCGCGACGCTGCAATCCGCGATGCCAAGCACCACATCGATCGCTTCCGCCGGCGCGCGGATGACAGCGACGACGAATAATCGAGCAGGGACGGCACGCAACAGGGGGAACCGGTCTTGTCAGTCATCGAATTCGAAGACGCATTACGGCCTCGGATTTACGACCGTACGGTGCTGTCGCAATGCCCGGAATGCGACGGCGATCTCACGGTGCTCCGCGTGATCGGCGGCCGTGCTGGATGTGAGTACTGGACCATGCGCTGCACCGATTGCGGCGGGATCCATCTCGACATTCTCAAGCCGCACCTCGCGGCTGAGGACGACGACGAACCGCCGCCGGCGGCGTAAGGCGGGCGAGCGAGCAAGCGCAGGAGGCATGACAATGATCAAGGCTCTGCTGCTTGACCTCGGCGACACGCTCTACGACACCGCCGCCAAAAAGCCGTACCCCGGGGTTGAAGACGCGCTCGCCAAGCTCAAGGCCTTGAAAGCGGCGGACCACAAGCCGCTGGTCATGTGCCTGGTCTCCGACTACACGATGCCGGAACCAAGAACCCCCGAGGCCATCGCGGCGACGTTCGCCGAATATCTCGGGGTGCTGGACGGGACCCATCTGCGGGGCTTGTTCGAGCCGGTCGACGAACGCGTGACGCTGTCGACCCATGCCGGGGTGAGGAAGCCCGCAGCCAAGGTCTTCAAGACCGCACTCGAACGCGCCAAGATCCACGGCACCCTGCGTGACACACTCTTCATCACGGAGAACGCCGAGCATATCAGGGTGTGCCGGGACGAGCTTCACATGAAGACCCTGCAATTCGGCGTCGACTTCACCTCCTGGTCGGACGCACCCAAGCTGATCTCGAAAAAGCTCGGGGCAGCCGGCCACTAGCGGCCGAACGAGCCGCCACCCGCGGCGTGATCCTGCCCTGCTGCCAACCTGCTGTCAGCAGCGTGAGCACGGACGTACCTTCGCCCTTTTCTGAGGGGCGGACTCGCCCCATATTCGGGGCATGGCGAAGAAACCTGCATCCTCCGAAAAATCCGGCAAATCTTCCAAAACCAAGGCCCCGAACTCGAAGGCGCACAGGCCTGACGTGCAGCCGATCGGGCCGGCGCTGGCCGAGCTGCTCAATCCCGCAATCAATCGCGGCGATGCCGGGCTTGGATCGGGCACCGGGCTGCAACCGCCGCCGGACAATTCGCGCGACCGCCGCGCCGGGGGCGAGGCCGCCGCGCATCGGGCGCGGGCTTCGACGCCGAAGGACTTCCCCAGTGACCGCCCGGCGGGACTGGACGAGGCGCCGCAGGCCAATTACGGCACCGCCGCCACGATTCCGACGCTCGATCCGGAACTGGCGCGGCAGCTCGGTTTTCCCACCGAGGAGGACGACGCCGAGGCGCTGGCGCGTCCCCCGCGCAACAAGATGGAGGCGCTCGGCGTCAAGGCGACCGCCGACGCGCTGGAATCGTTGATCCGCGAGGGCCGTCCCGAGTTCCGCAAGGACGACGGCTCCACCAAGGTGTGGACCCCGCACCGGCCGCCGCGCCCCGAAAAGTCCGAAGGCGGCGTGCGCTTCGAGATCAAGTCGGCCTACGAGCCGCGCGGCGATCAGCCGACCGCAATCGCCGAGCTGGTCGAGGGCATCAACCGCAACGACCGCAGCCAGGTGCTGCTCGGTGTCACCGGTTCCGGCAAGACCTACACCATGGCCAAGGTGATCGAGGCAACGCAGCGGCCGGCCATCATCCTGGCGCCGAACAAGACGCTCGCCGCCCAGCTCTATGGCGAGTTCAAGAGCTTTTTTCCGGACAACGCCGTCGAATATTTCGTCAGCTATTACGACTATTATCAGCCGGAAGCCTACGTTCCGCGCACCGACACCTATATCGAGAAGGACTCGTCCATCAACGAGCAGATCGACCGCATGCGCCATTCGGCAACGCGTGCGCTGCTCGAACGCGACGACGTCATCATCGTCGCCTCGGTGTCCTGCATCTACGGTATCGGCTCGGTCGAGACCTACACCGCGATGACGTTCGCGCTGAAGAAGGGCGAGCGCATCGACCAGCGCCAGCTCATCGCCGACCTCGTCGCGCTCCAGTACAAGCGGACGCAAGCCGATTTCACCCGCGGCACTTTCCGGGTCAGAGGCGACGTCATCGACATCTTCCCGGCGCACTATGAAGACCGCGCCTGGCGCGTGAATCTGTTCGGCGACACCATCGAGACCATCGAGGAATTCGATCCGCTCACCGGCCACAAGCAGGACGAGCTCGAATTCATCAAGATGTACGCCAACTCGCACTATGTGACACCGCGCCCGACGCTGGTGCAGGCGATCAAGTCGATCAAATCCGAATTGAAGATGCGGCTCGACCAGCTCCACAACCAGGGACGCCTGCTGGAAGCGCAGCGGCTGGAGCAGCGCACCACCTTCGATCTCGAGATGATGGAGGCGACGGGAAGCTGCGCCGGCATCGAGAACTATTCGCGCTATCTCACCGGGCGCCTGCCCGGCGAGCCACCGCCGACGCTGTTCGAATACGTCCCCGACAACGCGCTGGTGTTCGCCGACGAAAGCCACGTCACCGTCCCGCAAATCGGCGCCATGTTCAAAGGCGACTTCCGCCGCAAGGCGACGCTTGCCGAATACGGCTTCCGCCTGCCCTCCTGCATGGACAACCGCCCCTTGCGCTTCGAGGAGTGGGACATGATGCGGCCGCAGACGGTCGCGGTGTCGGCGACGCCGAGCGGCTGGGAGCTGAGCGAGAGCGGCGGCGTGTTCGTCGAGCAGGTCATCCGCCCCACGGGCCTGATCGACCCGCCCGTCAACATCCGCCCTGCCCGCACGCAGGTCGACGATCTCGTCGGCGAGGTCCGCGCCACAGCCCAAGCCGGCTATCGCTCGCTGATCACGGTGCTGACCAAGCGGATGGCGGAGGACCTGACCGAATATCTGCATGAGCAGGGCATTCGCGTGCGCTACATGCACAGCGATATCGACACCATCGAGCGCATCGAGATCATCCGCGACCTCCGCCTCGGTGCCTTCGACGCGCTGGTCGGCATCAATCTCTTGCGCGAAGGCCTCGACATTCCCGAATGCGCGCTGGTCGCGATTTTGGATGCCGACAAGGAAGGCTTTTTGCGCAGTGAAACGTCCTTGATTCAGACCATCGGCCGCGCCGCGCGTAACGTCGACGGCAAGGTGATCCTCTATGCCGACCAGATGACGGGCTCGATGGAGCGCGCCATCGCCGAGACCAACCGCCGCCGCGAAAAGCAGGTCGAGTACAACACCGCCAACGGCATCACCCCGGAGAGCGTGAAGAAGCAGATCGGCGACATCCTCAACTCCGTCTACGAGCGCGACCACGTGCTGGTCGAGGTCGGCGGCCACGACATGACCGACGACGTCATCTCGATCGGCCACAATTTCGAAGCCGTGCTCGCCGATCTGGAAACGCGGATGCGCGAGGCCGCCGCCGATCTGAACTTCGAGGAGGCCGCCCGCCTCCGCGACGAAGTCAAGCGCCTGCGCGCCACCGAGCTCGCGGTGGTCGATGACCCCACCGCAAAACAGCGCACCGTGCAGGGCAAGGCCGGCGCCTACGCCGGAGCGAAGAAGTACGGCGATGCCGCGAACCTGCCGGTCAGCGCCATGAAGAAGAAAACCGTGAGCTCCGCGCTGAAGGCCAGCGGCGGCGGCAGTGGATCGAAAGTCCACAAGCCGCATCTCGACGAGATGCACGGGCCGGAATCGCTGCCCTACCGCGAGAAGCAAACGCTGCCCGCAAAGCCGTTCGGCAGCACGAGCCGGATCATCCAGCCGACGGATTCAAGGCAATCGGGACCGGAGTTCGGGCCGGCGCCGAAGTCGACGGGTGGGATGCCGGGGCGGCGGGGTGGGTGGAAGAAGAGGTAGGGAGCTTAGGCGTTCAAACAGAGAACAAGATAGTTTGCCATCCAATCCCACATCGCCCGCAAATGGTCGGGCGACGGCGCGAAGTTTGGAGAATGGACATACCGATTGAGTGTGTCGGCTGAGAGAAGCTGATCACGTTGTGGGAATTTGCTAAGTAGCTCTAAGTACTTGTCGTCAATTTTCCCGTGAAATTTCAAATCCTGCGCAACTTTCAACACTCGTTTTGCAATGCTATCATTGTGAGCAATCGTCGCTAACTTGGTTTGCTCGATGTAGTTTTCAGTTGCGAGTTCGACCAGTACGCGAAATAGCACCGAAATCGCATTGGGGTGATCACTTAAGTTCAAATGAAACTGCAGCTCCTCCCATATTGCTCTATGTCTCTGAATTCTTCCGGCCCAAGCGATAGCGTAGGTTGTATTTGGTATTAGAGTTCTTCTGGTCTGCGGTTTGGTAAGACGCGCGGGACGGGCCAGTGCTGGCTTTGCAGAAGACGGAGGCTCCTGCTTCAATGCCAGCGAATTTGCCGCCGTTGGCAAGATCCCCTCTTGCTCCAATTGGTCCAAGTATGCCCGCTTCCCATCAATGTCCCAAATGTCTCCCAGCACTTTATTTCGACTTGCGAAATCCTCCGCTATGCGCCGGAGCGCTCGAAGCACTATTGGCTCGTCATGCGTAAATTCAAATCTACCCTTCGCACTGGTGAATCCCACTCGGTTGCGGAATGCTTCTCCGGAAAGTAGTCTGTTTAGGTTCGACCTCGGAATCTTTTTGCGGGGCAGCATGCCGGCCTCAGAGAGCCGCTTTTCAACTTCGTCGGCTATATTCAAGCCTCCGCCCATACCGGTACGATTTATGAAGTTCGACTTCATCCGATCGTCCCACGTAGATTGACCTACGCCGGACTGGCTCCCCGTATGACGACGGAAAAGAATGTCATCAATTCGATCCCGGTCGGTTTCGATTTGGCATTCGATTGCAGAGGGAAATTCACTTTGCCACTTGGATCGCTGCGTTTCGAAAAACTCTTGCAGTTCGGTCGTTGGCGCTCTTCTCGGTTTCTCCAATAACTTCAAGCAAGTCATTCGACGGTTGCCGTCGAATAAAATGAATTGCCCTCTGTCATCAGGAAAAACTAACGGCGGCTCAAAGACCTGACCATTGACAACTATGTCCTTCGTCAGATTTCGCATATGTTGCTCAAAGTTATTGAACAACCACGCTATGGCGGCAGTCTCATTCTCAAGCTCGCCGTGGCGATCGTTGGCTCGATTTATCACAAGCGAATCGAGCGACAGAGTTTTGTAGCTCATTGTCCAGCCTCCCCTTAGGAAGCATAGACCGGAACCCTCTGATAGTTGTAGCTTTTCGTGCATCCACCTTAGGTATTAGGCTGTCGACCGTTCGTCACTTGCTGCATTGCAACGCCTTGGGTGATTGGAGGATTTGAAATGGTTCACCAGCCGGATATTTGGACAGGAGACGTGCGGCGTGTTTTGTATCGGCGACTAGTCCAACTGTTTGGGACCAGCGAAACGTGGGAGAAGACCTCCTCACCAGGAAAAGGAATGGACAGTAAGTTCACTCTCTTTTGCGAGGATTTTGCGAAAGCTGTTGGCGCGAAATCTGGCGGCGCTGTGAAACAGCAAATACGGTTTGCTTTACCCGAAACTAGCCGCGGAAGTAATTGGGACAGGCACGCACAAACGGCCATCTTGAACAAGGCGGCTGCGCTTGAAATGGGCTTCATCGAAGATAGACAATTACCGGATCTACGGGCCCTCGGTCGATCTTAGTAGCGCCGGAGGGCAAGTTTTGCGACGTCGTTACCTCTCAAGTGCGTGTTTGATAGTTGTCGATCAACCTCAGCTCACTCATCCCGCGATCGTCGCCAGCAGCGACAGCAGCAGCACGGACGCCATGAGTTGCACCGACGTCGCGGGCTTGGCACGCCAGCGGGCGATCTTTTCGGAGAGGGACAGGTTCGCGTCGAAGAACTGGGCTTCGTAGCCGCTCTTGAGTCTCGGAAATGCCGTGCCGACCGAGACGACGAAGACGCTGTAGAAGATCGACGCCAGCGCGATGGTGAGCACGTGGCTGCTTCCGGGGGAGTCGCTCAGCAGCTTCACCATCAGCGAGGCCGCGGCGAAGATCGGGAAGCCTTGAAGGATTGCGGTCAGCGCAAAACCTTCGAGCCAGTTGAGCGGGCCGGGTTTCGACGCGGTGATGAAGGGCATGATGCAATCACCCCACGCTCGCCGTCACCACCGCCATCACCGACAGCAGCAGCACGATGGTCACGAGCTGGAGCGAGGCGACCGGCTGGGTGCGCCAGGCGGTGACCTTGTCGGCGAGCGACAGATGGGCCTCGAAGAACTTTGGCTCGTAGACGGTCTTGAACAAATGCGGGAAGCTCGGCCCGAAGGTCACAGCCAACATCGCGTGGGCGAGCGAGGCGATGGCGACGAAGATGGCGACACCGGGATCGCCGGCGAGGTCGTGGTTGCCCGCGAGCTTGAGCAGAAAGGCGGCGGCGGCGAAAGTCGGGAAGCTCTGCAGCGTCGCGGTCAGCGCGAGGCCTTCGATCGCGTTGTGCAGGCGGGACTTTCTTGCGGCGGCGATGGCGGCCATGGCACGTCTCCCTGATGACATGCCGGTGACGTTAGCCGCGATGCCGGAGGGGTGATGTGAGATGGGTCACGCGGTGCCCTTCACCTCGCCCCGCCTGCGGGGAGAGGTCGAAATTCGCGCTGAAAGCGGGAATTTCGGGTGAGGGGGACTCTCCGCGAATCCGACTGCTACCGTCCCCGGGGAGACTCCCCCTCACCCCAACCCTCTCAGCGCGAGCGAAGCTCGTCGCGCCCCCGCATCCGCCTTCGCCAAGGCTACGGCGGACAAGAGCGGGGCGAGGGAGCGGACCGCCGATGCGGCAGCGGGATCGCACTATTCGGAGCGACGGCTACAACTTCCCCTGCCCGTTCACCTGGCTCTGCTGTTGCTGCTGCTTTTCCTGCTCCTTGGCGTGATGTCGGCCGTAGAGACAGCCGGCGGCGGCGCCGAGGACGCCGTGATGGCCGGCATAGTGACCGGCGACGCCGCCGACGACGGCGCCCTTGATGCAGCCCTTGGCGTTGGCGGCGGAGGCTGCGCCGAGCATGAGAAGCGCGGCAGCGACAGTGAGAAGCGGGGATTTCATGGGTCGATGTCTCCGGATGCGATGTCCTGATATCAACGAGCGCAGGCGGGTCCGGGTTCCCTGCGCCAGACACGGCAAGACGCGCCGGCCAACAGGCACGCGGCATCATTGCACGACGCGACGACCGCTCGAATTCTTGCATGCGAACCGACGCGCAACCCGGACTTGCATCCCATGAACCAGACATTGCATTCGGGCGTCATACCCTCACCCTGTGTTTTTGCGGATTGATGGACCCGCGAACCGCACGATAGCGTTTGCAATCCGCGGCCAACGAGGGCGGGAGCAGCATGACGGTTGAATCGCTGAACAGGCAACGCGTGCTGCATCTGCTCGACGCCTTTGCGCGCGGCGACATCGAGGCCGCGCTGTCGTGCTGCACCGACGACGTCGACTTCCTCACCCATGCGCCGATCGACGTGCTGCCGCACATGGTGCCGCGGCATGGCAAGCAAGAGCTGCGCGAGCTCTGGCAGACGGTGTGGTCGCGCTATTCTGAAGTCCGCTACAAGGCGCCGCACATCCTCGCCGACGGCGACGAGGTCGCGACCTACCTGCACACCCATTTCAAGAAGCGCAGCAACGACCGCGTCGTGCAATTCGACATCGCCGTGTTCTACAGCTTTCGCGGCGGGCTGGTGGCACAGATCCGCGAGATCATCGATTCCTACGACCTGGTGCAACAGGTGCTGGAGCGCGAGATCGGGCCGCTGATTGTGGGGGCAGGGGTGGACGGGGTGTAGGGGAACCGGAACCGCCGGTCCGGGACCGGGAGATTACGGGGTTCTATTGTAAATCTCACAAAGCGCGGTCAATTGTGCATTGCGAAAACGTGAATTGCGTTTTGGCCGAAATCCGGTATTTGTTCGTATACTAATGAATTGGCAACCCGTTGCGCGTACTGTGCGTGGGGTTGTTTTTCGTTTTTTGCAAGCCAGCGTCAGGACTGCCCAAAATGACAGAGCACAGCCTCTGGCGTTTCTCGCGCGCATTGCACCGCGCGATCAACGACCGGCATTTCGAGGACATCGAGGCCCTGATCGACGAGGACGTCGAATGGGCGCTCTACGGCCCGATCGACATGTTTCCGTTCCTCGGCGCGCGCCAGGGCAAGGATGCCGTGCTCGACGTCATCCATCAGCTCGCCGACAATTTTAGGGTTCGCCGCTTCGACCGCGAGAGCATCATGCTGGGCGTCGATTCCGCCGCCTCGATGCTGCGCTATTCGCTGACGGCGCTGGATTCCAACAAGCCGATTTCCCTGCGGGTCGCCCAGTTCGCCCAGTTCAGGGCGGGCAAGCTGATCAGCATGCGCGTGCTGATCGACAGCTTCGACCTGGTCGAGCAGGCACTCGGCCGCGCCATTCATCTGCCAAAGATGACCAGCGTCGGCTGAGGGGGACACCAACGGGCCCCGCTTTCGGGACCGATGACGATGCGTGGCGCGACGTCCTGGCCTCCAGCCCCGCCGGATGCCGTCGTGCCGGAAGCCCGTCATCGGGCGCGCGCCTTTCGCGCGGCCCGTTGGTTCGCTGCTCTTGATCTCATCGGGGTTCGGAGCGAGCCGCCACAATTTCGCAACGATAGATCACCATGTATTGAGCGGACCGAATGGCGCATGGTCATCACCAAAAGCCGCTTTATATTGGCGGCTCGGATGCGTCAGGGCTCGCGGGCAAGGGCAATGGAATTCACGACAGGTTTTGGCTGGACCAGGCTGCCGGTGCTGGCGGCGGCGTTCATTCTGGGCTCGGTTCTGACGGTTTCAGCGCAGATCATTCCGCCCTTTTCCCCCGGCCCGTCCGCAGCGCCCGACGACGAGGAGGCCGAGACGGCAGAGGCCCCCAACGTCAACGACCCCGATGTGATGAAGGGCATCGACGTCGACAAGCTCGACTGGAGCCAGCTCGCCATCGACGCCGGCACGCTCAACGACATCATCGCCGCCAAGAAGCGGGCGCAGGCCGCGGCCAATGACGGAATGAACTGGTCGTCGAATACCAACACCAACGGCTCCTCGGCGGT
Organism: Bradyrhizobium sp. GW821-FHT13H05; assembly: GCF_058804065.1. Taxonomy (NCBI): domain Bacteria; kingdom Pseudomonadati; phylum Pseudomonadota; class Alphaproteobacteria; order Hyphomicrobiales; family Nitrobacteraceae; genus Bradyrhizobium; species Bradyrhizobium sp. GW821-FHT13H05. The sequence continues at coordinate 167,413 of NZ_JBXAPO010000012.1, forward strand.
GACGGTGAAGCAGTCGGTGTCCTCGTTCTGGGACGCCCGGATCGGCGCCGACATGACGGTGGCAAGCGAGCCGCGGACGATGTCCGAGCTGCTGGCGCAGAAGGCCACCAATGGCGGCAGCCTGCCGCAATCCTCCGGCAGCGCCTGGGCCGCCGCAACCGCGCCGGGCGCGGGGGTGATCTGGGACAAGACCGCGGTCGAAGCCCGCGTCGATCCCGGCGCCGAGCAGAGCAAGCTCGGGGCGTCGCTGACCAAGTCGGTGCCGCTGTCGGGCGACACGTCGCTGACGCTCCAGAACGGCTACAGCGTCAACCAGCAGGGCACCACCGCCGTCCCCGGCGTCGGCGGTCACGTCACGCGCAATTACGAGACCGACCAGTCCGCCAAGGTCACCCTCACCGACACCGGCACCAGCATCACCGCCGGCCAGACCATGTCGACCACCGACGACAAATGGCTGCGCAAGTTCGGCGCCGAGCAGAAGCTGTTCGACAACGTCACCGTCTCCGGCTCGGTCGGCGAGACCTCGCAGGGCGCGGTCAACAAGAGCGTGACGGCGGGATTCAAGAAGAGCTGGTGAGTTCTTCGCCTCTCCCCGCTTGCGGGGAGAGGCCGGAATTTGCGACAGCAAATTCCGGGTGAGGGGGAGCCTCCGCGAATCCAACTGTCACCGTCCCCGCGGAGACTCCCCCTCACCCCACCCTCTCCCCGCAAGCGGGGCGAGGGAGTCGAGCACCGGCAGAGCCGCACGTTCGCTTCATCTCAACGGCGTTCACACTCTCCTAACCACGCCATGGCAAAGCCCCCGAATGGTCCGCCCTTGCCGCATCTCGGCCAAGTTGCGGTCAAAATCGGACGTCCAGATGCTACGGCCTTACAGATGTCGTCGTGCGGGGGACACTCGCGCTGCGCTCAACGCGAACAGGGGAACACCGATGAACGCCATGCGTCCGGAAAAGATCGAAGCCACCGAGACCGAGACGGTCGACACCAACCTCGCCGCGGTCACCGAGGTCGAAGCCGGCATCCGTGACTTCGTCCGCAACGACATCGCCTATCTGCGCCGCCCGGCGGCAACCACCACCGACGCGCCGCCGCTCGACCCGAGCGCGGAAGCCACCGTCAACAACGTCAACTCGCTGATCCAGCGCGTCGCCGGCACCTCGCTCGCCGAGATCGAGAATCTGATCTCCGAGCTCGAGAGCCTGCGCGACCTGCTTCATGCCGAAGGCCAGCGCGTCCAGCGCGAGATCTCCGGCTACGCCCAGCTCAGCCAGGCTGCGATGAAGTCGACCCGCATGATCTCCGACAACGTCGCCCAGTGGAAGCGCGCCGCCGACGGCCTGCGCAACAGCTGATCGCTCGTACCAAGCATCACCGAACCGCCGCGTTCCGAAAGGGGCGCGGCGGTTTTGATTCGTGGGTGTTATGGAGGCACACACGCGCCTCACGACAGCTGTCATCACCCGCGAAGGCGGGTGATCCAGTATTCCAGAGACAGCAATGATCGAGCCGAGAGGCCGCGGCGCACTGGATGCCCCGCCTGCGGGGCATGACAGCGGAACATGTGGCGCGATGGGTCCTGGCTCAGCGCAGCAGCGCTAAGGCGCTGCAGCGCGTCCGGGATACGAGAGTATCCCTTTGAACCCTCCGCCCATCCCCGGCGACCAATGCCAAGCGCCCGTCGGTGTTACGCGGGCTCAGGGGACATTTCAGATGGAAAGCATTCGGCCCGACACCACGGACCCGATACCGATGCGGCCGGCGCCGAACCAGTTCGGCACGATCATGCTGCGCTTTGTCGGATTGCTGGCGGTTGCGATCGCGGTGCTGGCGTTCGTCTATAGCCGCTGAGGGCGGAGGCCGCTTCGCAGCCCCGCAGAGTTAACGAACCGTTACCGGGCCGCGTCGATGCTCGAGGCTTCCAAGGTGTAGGCACCGTCGGCATAGCCCTTCACCACCATACCGGCGACCAGCATGACGGCCAGCGTCGCGGTAGCGAAGATAAATCCAACCAGCTTGAGTGCGCCGCGGTCTGCCATGGTCCTCGTCCCCTGTACTCTGCCCAATTCGTTTCAATTAGACAGCGACAGGTTCATAATTGGTTAGCAACTCGATGGTTCCGCCAATTGCTTCGCGGATAACCATGCTGAGCAGGCTTATGGCAGCCACCCGGAATCGCGTCCATAGCGCGCGGGCAACACTCGCGCGTCTTTTCAGCCGTTCATCTTGGAACAGATCTAACCCTTCGCGCGCGTCGGCACGAAGGCTGAGGCGGTGATGGAGTACACCTCCTCACCGCGCTGGTTGGTGCCGGTGGTGCGGGCCGTCAAAATGCCCCAGCCGGGGCGCGAGGCGGAGGTGCGCTTGTCGATGACTTCGTTGACATAGGCGACAGTATCGCCGGCGAGCACCGGCCTGATCCAGCGCAGATCGCGGAAGCCCGGCGACGGCCCCCACACCGCGACCTCCTCGCCGCGCGCTGCGGCCTCACGCGCCAGACGCTGGCCGTCGGCGACAAGCAGGCTCATGCAGGCCGAGCCGACATGCCAGCCCGAGGCCGCGAGGCCGCCGAACAGCGAGTTCTTGCCCTCCTCCTCGTCGAGGTGAAAGCGCTGCGGATCGAATTTTTGGGCGAATGTCTTGATCGACTCCGCCGTGAACTTATAGGCGCCGATCTCGCGGCGATGGCCGATCGCGATGTCCTCGAAGAACCGCATCAGACCGCCCCCTCGCGCCGCTTGATCAGGATCGGCGAGGTCATCTCGCACAGCGCCTGTCCCGTCGCGTTGCGCACGGTGCATTTGAACTTGACGATGCCGAGCTCAGGCCGGCTCTTCGAGGCGCGCGCCTCCAGCACATCGACATCGAGCATGAGGTCGTCACCCGGCCTGAGCGGCGACAACCAGCGCACCTCGTCGACGCCGGGAGACCCCAGCGACGCGGCGCGGATAATGAAACCGTCGGCCATCATCCGCATCATCAGCGAGCAGAGGTGCCAGCCCGAGCCGGACAGGCCGCGCAGCATGCTCTTCGCTGCCGCCTCCTCGTCGAGGTGCATCGGTTGCGGATCGAACTCGGCGGCAAAGGCCAAAATCTCGTCGCGGGTGACATGGCGCGGGCCGAACGTTCCGAACCGGCCGGGCGGGAAATCTTCGAAGGTCAGGGTCATCTTTGATTTGCTTGCGGAAATGAACAGATTGTGGCCGCACTTTGCGGCAATCTCAACCCGCCGGCCCGCATGGCTCGTGCTACATTCGACGCGGCTTTGGTTTGAGTCGGGCTAACCGAGGACCGAAGCCGGATTTGCCCTGGGGAGAGCAATGTTTTCATTCAGCGACCTGTTCCAGTGGGACCGCTTCATCACGCCGACGATCATCAAGACCTTCTACTGGCTGGTGATCGCGCTGATCTGCCTGTTCGGCCTCTCCGGCATCTTCTCAGGTCTGGCTGCGATGGCGATCAGCCCGTTCGGCGGCTTCCTGGTGCTGCTGTCGTCGATCGCCAGCGTCGTGGTCGGCATCGTGTTCTCGCGTATCGTCGCGGAACTGATCCTGATCATCTTCCGCATCAACGAGCATCTCGGCGCGATCCGGGATCAGGGCGGCGGGATGCGGTAGCTCTCGTGTCCCGGACGCGGTGCGGCACGCAGTGACGCGCCGCAGAGCCGGGACCCATGCATCCGCAAACAAGACTCCTGGGCCCCGGCTCTGCAGCGCACCGCAAGAGCGCTGCGCTGCGTCCGGGGCACGAGCTTCAGCTTACGTATTAAACCGGAAATGCATCACGTCGCCGTCGGCGACGACGTATTCCTTGCCTTCGAGGCGGAGCTTGCCGGCATCGCGGGCGCCGGCTTCGCCGTTCAGCGCGACGTAATCCTCATACGCAATGGTCTCAGCGCGGATGAAGCCTTTCTCGAAATCGGTGTGGATCACACCGGCCGCGCCCGGCGCCTTGGTGCCGCGATAGATGGTCCAGGCGCGCGCTTCCTTCGGGCCCACCGTGAAATAGGTGATGAGATCGAGCAGCGTGTAGCCGGCGCGGATCAGGCGATCGAGGCCGGCTTCTTCGAGACCCAGCGTCTCCAGGAAGTCGGCACGCTCCTCGCGTGAAATGGTCGCGATCTCTGATTCGATCTTGGCGGAGATGACGACGGCGACAGCGCCTTCCTTGGCAGCCTGCTCCTGCACCGCCTTGGAAAACGAATTGCCCGTGGCGGCCGAGCCTTCCTCGACGTTGCAGACATAGAGCACGGGCTTCGACGACAACAGGCCGAGCATGCCAAAGGCGCGCTCTTCTTCCGCCTTGCGTTCGACGAGGCGCGCGGGCTTGCCTTCGCGCAGCAGCACCAGCGTGCGGTTGACAAGGTCGAGCTGCTCCTTGGCGTCCTTGTCGTTGCCCTTGGCCTTCTTGGTGAGGTTGTCGACGCGCTTCTCGAGGCTGTCGAGGTCGGCGAGCATCAGCTCGGTCTCGATGGTCTCGATGTCGGCGAGCGGGGCGATCTTGCCCTCGACATGGGTGATGTCGGAATCTTCAAAGCAGCGTACGACATGCGCGATGGCGTCGACCTCGCGGATGTTGGCGAGGAACTGGTTGCCGAGGCCTTCGCCCTTGGAGGCGCCACGCACGAGGCCGGCGATGTCGACGAAGGTCAGCCGGGTCGGAATGATCTGGCCCGATTTGGCGATCGCCGCAAGCTTGTCGAGCCGCGGATCCGGGACCGCCACCTCGCCGACGTTCGGCTCGATGGTACAGAACGGATAGTTCGCGGCCTGCGCCGCGGCCGTCTCGGTCAGCGCATTGAACAAGGTCGACTTGCCGACATTGGGCAATCCGACAATCCCGCATTTGAATCCCACGAGCGCTATTCCTTGCCGTTGTCGTCCTTGGTCAAAAATCCCTTCGCCTGCATGGCGAGATGCACCCTGTTGGCGAAGGTCGCGTCCGTGCCCTTGGCAACCAATGCCGCGTGCTCGGCAACGGCCTCGCACAGCGTCGCCACCCAGTCGTTGTCGGCCTTGGCGAAGTCCGACAGCACGTGGCCGTGCACCAGTTCCTTGACGCCGGGATGACCGATGCCGAGCCTGACACGGCGGTAGTCGTTGCCGATATGCGCCGAGATCGAGCGCAGACCGTTGTGGCCGGCGATGCCGCCGCCGATCTTCACCCGCACCTTGCCCGGCGGTAGCTCAAGCTCGTCGTGGAACACCGTGGTGTCGCCCGGGGCGATCTTGAAGAAGCTTGCGGCTTCCTGAACGCTGCGGCCGGACTCGTTCATGTAGGTCGTGGGCTTGAGCAGGATCACGCGCTCGGTGCCGAGCGTGCCTTCCGAGGTCTCGCCCTGAAAACGACGGCGCCATGGTGCGAAACCATGACGCCGCGCAATCTCGTCGACGGCCATGAAGCCGATATTGTGCCGGTTACGTGCATATTTCGCGCCGGGATTGCCGAGCCCAACAAAGAGTCGCATGACGCGGCGCGCCCCTCGCTCGGCGCGCGATCAGAGACCGCGCGCCAGCCTTGAGAGATTACTTCTTCTTGTCGCCACCGGCGGGAGCCTTGGCAGCCGCGGCAGGTGCAGCAGCACCTGCAGCCGGAGCCGCAGCACCAGCTGCCGGAGCAGCCGCAGCAGCGCCCGGAGCAGCCGCCGCAGCCGCGGCCTTCTGCTCTTCAGCGTAGCCGGACGGCGGCACGATGGTGACGAGGGTCGCGTCCTCGCGGGTCAGCGCCTTCACGCCGGCCGGCAGCTTGATGTCGGCCAGATGCAGGGAGTGACCGATTTCGAGCGAGCCGACGTCGGCCTCGATGAATTGCGGGATGCTCTCGACGCCGCATTCGAGCTCGATCGCGTGCGCGACGATGTTAACGGCGCCGCCGCGCTTCACGCCCGGAGAGGCTTCCGACTTCACGACGTGCAAGGGAACGCTGATGCGGATGGTGGCGCCTTCGCCGAGCCGCATGAAGTCGACGTGGATCGGGAAGTCCTTGACCGGATCGAGGTGGTAGTCGCGCGGAATCACGCGGTGCTTCTTGCCATCGAGGTCGATGTCGACCAGCGTGGTCAGGAACCGGCCGGCGAGGATGCGCTGGCGCAGTTCGCGATCATCAACCGAGATCGGGAGCGGGGGCTGCTTGTTGCCATAGATCACTCCGGGCACTTTCCCGGCGCGACGCTCAGCCCGGGCGGCCCCCTTGCCGCTCTTCGGACGTGCGGTCGCCTTCAATTCCTTGACGGTCGTCGCCATAGTTTAAGTCCTTGTTTTTGCAAAAGTTAATGGGCCGCAGCGCGGCCCATGGCATAGTTCGCAGCAAGCCTCCAGGGGTGCGGGGGCCACGAACTTGGCGGGCTTTTACCCGGAAGACGCGGAAATGACAAGGAGAATGGGCTGGCCGGGAGGGCAAGTGCCCTACCCGCCGAGCTTGGCCTCCAGCGCCGCAATGCGCGCCTTCAGGGCCTCGTTCTCCTCGCGCGCCAGGCGGGCCATGTCCTTGACCGCCTCGAACTCCTCGCGCTTGACCAGGTCCATGTCGCGCAGGAATTTTTCTGCCTGGGTGCGCAGCACCGTATCGACCTCGCGCTTGACGCCCTGGGCGGCACCGGCGGCGTCGTTCATCAGGCGGCCGATCTCGTCGAAAAACCGGTTGTTGGTCTGGGTCATGTCGGTCTCCTGGCGGCCTTGCGATAAACTCTGCGCGAACGCGCAAAAAGACAATGGCAATCCGGACCGAACGGTTCAAGGGCTGAGCGGCGGTATCCTTGTCATGCCCCGGTTTCCTTGCAATCGTATTCAACGTCCCTGCATAAAAAGAATCACAAGGCGCACCAGATGATCGACCAGCAGATCGCGGTCCCGACCAAGGACGGCCACACCGCAACCTTCATCTCCTATCCCGAGCGTGGCGGGCCGTTTCCGGTCGTCCTGTTCTACATGGACGCACCTGCAATCCGCGAAGAGCTGCGCGATATGGCGCGCCGGCTCGCGACCTCGGGCTATTACGTGATGCTGCCGAACCTCTACTACCGTTCCGGCGTGATGGAGCTCGGCGCGCTGCCGGCCGATCCGAACGCGCCCGAGCGCAAGCGCATGTTCGCGCTGATGGGCTCGCTCACCATTCCCATGATCATGGACGACACGCGTGCGCTGCTCACCTATGCCGAGGGCCAGGCGGCTGCAAACACCAGGATTATCGGCACCGTCGGCTACTGCATGAGCGGCCGCTACGCCGTCAACGCCGCCACGCACTTCCCCGACCGCGTCAAGGCCGCCGCCTCGATCTACGGCACGCAGCTCGCGACCGACCAGGACGACAGCCCGCATCTCGCAGCAGCCAAGACCAAGGCCGAACTCTATTTCGCCTGCGCCGAGACCGACATCTACGCGCCCGCGGAGATCATCGAGAAGGTCAAGCAGGGCATGAGCGGCGCGAAGGCCGAGGTCGAGATCTATCCCGACACGCATCACGGCTTCGCCTTCCCCAAGCGCCCGGTCTACGACCGCGCCGCCGCCGAGCGGCATTGGGAGCGGCTGCTGGCGCTCTATCGCCGCAATCTCGTGTGAGCAGTATGGACCAACGCATCCGCGAACTCGGTGCACCTCTCCCGCTTGCGGGAGAGGTCGCGCTGAAGGCGCGGGTGAGGGCTTTCTCCTCTTGGGGGCTCTCGCCTGCGGAAGCACCCTCTCCCCACCGCTCCCCCGCAGGCGGGGGAGGGAGCGCACTTCCGGCGTGTCCGCGAACGACATTCACCACTAAGAAGGCCTGATGCTTTTCCTTCTCATCGACTTTCCCGCCTTCAAGCCGATCGCCATCGAGATCGGTCCGTTCGCGATCCGCTGGTATGCGCTCGCCTATATCAGCGGCATCGTGTTCGGCTGGCTCTATGCGCGCTCGCTCCTGAAGAAGGAGCGGCTGTGGGGCGGCCCTGCGCCGATGTCGCTGGTGCAGATCGACGACTTCATCCTGTGGGTGACGCTCGGCATCATCCTGGGTGGCCGCACCGGCTATGTGCTGTTCTACAATCTGCCCTTCTTCATCGATCATCCCAGCGCGATCTTCAAACTGTGGGAGGGCGGCATGTCCTTTCATGGCGGCTTCCTCGGCTGCGTGGTCGCGGTGATGTGGTTTGCCTATCGTAGCGGCATCTCGATCCTGTCGCTCGGCGACATCACCACCGCTGTCGCTCCCGTAGGGCTGCTGCTTGGGCGCATCGCCAATTTCATCAACGGCGAATTGTGGGGCCGCGCCACCGATCCGGAACTGCCCTGGGCGATGATCTTCCCCAATGACCTCACGCAGCTGCCGCGCCATCCGAGCCAGCTCTATGAGGCCGGCATGGAGGGCATCCTGCTGTTCACCGTGCTCGCGCTCATGATCCGCTTCGGCGCGCTGAAGCGGCCCGGTATGATCCTCGGCGCCTTCATCCTGATCTACGGCCTGACCCGCATCATCGGCGAGCATTTCCGCGAGCCGGACCCGCAACTCAAATTCCTCTGGGGCGACTGGTTAACCATGGGCATGCTGTTGTCGATCCCGATGCTTATTGTCGGCCTCATACTTATTGTATTGGCAGTCAGGCGCGGAGCGCCGAAGCCCGCAAAGGCCATTCGTTAATTCCTTTTGAGAAGACAGATCGTGACCGAACAGCCGCTACTCAACGAGATCAAGGCGCTGATCAAATCCTCGGGCCCCATGCCGGTCGGGCGGTACATGGAGCTGTGCCTGATGCATCCGCGCTACGGCTATTACGTCTCGCGCGATCCGCTCGGGCGTGAGGGCGACTTCACCACCGCGCCCGAGGTCAGCCAGATGTTCGGCGAGCTGCTCGGACTGTGGACCGCCTCGGTGTGGAAGCAGATGGGCTCGCCGCAGTTCCTGCGGCTGATCGAGCTCGGCCCCGGCCGCGGCACCATGATGGCGGATGCGCTACGCGCGTTGCGCGTTCTGCCGCCGCTCTACCAGGCGCTCCAGATCCACCTGGTCGAGGTCAATCCGGTGCTGCGCGAGCGGCAGAATGCGACGCTGTCGGGCGTGCGCAACATCGCCTGGCACGACAGCATCGACGACGTGCCGGAAGGACCGAGCATCATCCTCGCCAACGAATATTTCGACGTGCTGCCGATCCACCAGATGGTGAAGCGCGAGAACGGCTGGCACGAGCGCGTGATCGAGATCGATCCCAACGGCAAGCTCGAATTCGGCGCGGCCGCCGAGCCGACGCCGCGCTTCGACGTGCTGCTGCCGCCGCTGGTGCGCGCAGCGCCGGTCGGCGCGGTATTCGAATGGCGGCCGGACAGCGAGATCATGAAGCTCGCCACGCGCGTGCGCGACCAGGACGGCGCGGCGCTGATCATCGATTACGGCCATCTGCGCAGCGATGCCGGTGACACCTTTCAGGCCATCGCGCGCCACACCTTCACCGATCCCTTGAAGGCGCCGGGCCAGGCCGATGTCACCGCCCATGTCGACTTCCAGGCGCTCGCGCGTGCGGCCGAAGATGTCGGCGCGCGTGTGCATGGTCCGGTGACGCAGGGCGATTTCCTCAAGCGGGTCGGCATCGACACCCGCGCGGCCGCCCTGATGCAGAAGGCAACGCCTGAGGTCGCCACCGACATTTCCGTGGCGCTGAAGCGCCTGACCGATACCGGGCGCAGCGGCATGGGCTCGATGTTCAAGGTGCTCGGCATCTCCGAGCCGCGGCTAGCAGGGCTCGCCGGCCTCAGCGATCTCGAACGGACTGGAGAGGGTTCATGACGCTTGCTTCATCGCTGCTCTCGGCGGTACCCGGCCTGCGCCATGCTTTCTTCACCCGCGAGGGCGGCGTCTCAGGCGGCATCTATGCCGCGCTGAACGGCGGGCTCGGCTCCAACGACGATCAGGCCCTCGTCGCGGAGAACCGCCGCCGCATGGCCGAGCATGTCGGCGTCGCACCAGAACGGTTTCTCAGCCTGCACCAGATCCATTCGCCCGACGTGCTCGTCGCCGAGACGCCGTGGCCGAGCAGCCCGCGGCCGAAAGGTGATGCGCTGGTGACGAACACGCCCGGCATCGCGCTCGGCGTCTCCGCCGCCGATTGCGGCCCGGTGCTGTTCGTCGATCCCAACGCGCGCGTGATCGGCGGCGCCCATGCCGGCTGGAAAGGCGCGCTCACGGGCGTGCTGGAGTCGACGATTTCGGCGATGGAAAAGCTCGGCGCCACGCGCGGCGGCATCATCGCCGCGATCGGCCCGCTGATCCGGCAGGACAGCTACGAGGTCGGCAACGAGTTCGTGGCGCGCTTCATCGAGGCGGACGCGGACAACGCGATGTTCTTCATCCCGTCGGTGCGCGAGGGCCACGCCATGTTCGACCTCGCCGGCTTCATCCGCAAGCGCCTGGAGGCCGCCGGCATCCTGATGATCGACGACCTCGGCCTCGACACCTACGCCGACGAACGCTTCTTCAGCTACCGCCGCTCGGTGCACCGCAAGGAGCCGGATTACGGCCGGCACGTTCACGCGATTGCGCTGGAGGGGTGAACCTCAGTCGCTACACTTCTCAAACGGCGGCGTTTGCTGTGTCGTGCGGTGCCATTCCGTTGGCATCGTATCGTAGGCCTTGGCCGGCGGAGGTGGTGGAGGAGGACGCACGTAAAAACCTTCCTCGACGTCAAACTTCTTTCTATCGTCTCGGTGTGCAGAAAAAGTTCGATATCTGTCGCCGACCTTGAGCAGAACGATCTCCCACACTTCACCGGGCTGACGCCACCACACGATCGGCAGGCTGGGTGGGGGATCTTGAACCGATAGGAATTTGATCTTGTCGTCGGCAATTCGTGTCGCCGAATGGATCGTGCTGATGAATGTCCTCATCTGCCCGTACGTGCGGTTCGTGAGGTTGATGGTCGGCGGACCTGACGGCGGTACAATGTAGGTCAATCGAGCGCCGCACGAGTCCTGATCGCAAGCCTTCCTCGGATCCTTTTGACAATCGACCGACCATGTGCCGACAAGTCCGAACGAGCGAATGACGTCGGCCGCACTCTCCTCGGCGGCGGCCGGCCACGCAGCCAGGCATGCAACGATGACGCCGAATGCAGCCCCCCTCACCAACCGCCCCCTTGCGCGCGGACTCTGTCAGTTAAGCCCTGTGGCCCGCCTGCCCTAGACGTTAAGCGATTTTAACGATATCGCAAGGCGCAATGAGGGAAGCGTCAACTCACCTGCTCCAAACCGGGACAATCGTGCGCGCCGCAATCGCCGCCGCATCGATCGTGATCGCCTGCGCGCTGGGCGGCTGCGCCGGCGGCGGTGGCGCCGCTAACTCCTATGCGATGGCGCCGAGCGCCGGCAGTGGGACGACGGTGACCTTCGAATCGATCGACGGGCCGCCGCCGCAGGTGTTCGACCGCATGGTCGGCGTGCTCGACAGCGAATCCAAGCTGCGCAGCCTGTCCGTGGTCTCCCGCGAGGGGACGGCTGCCTATCGCGTGCGCAGTTACCTCTCCGCCCAAATCGTGCGCGGCAGGACCGTGATCGCCTGGGTCTGGGACGTCTACGACGCCAACCAGCAGCGGGCGCTGCGCCTCTCCGGCGAGGAACCGACCTCGGCCAAGGGCGGCCGCGATGCCTGGGCGGCCGCCGACGACCTCGTGCTGCGGAAGATCGCCCAGGCCGGATTCAGCGGACTTTCCAACATGATCAACGGCACCCCGGATGCGCCGGGCACTGCTCCGGCCCTGCGGGGACCGGCGGTGGCGAGCGTGATCCCGGACGTCCCGGTGCCCGCGATGCCGGCCTCCGCGCTCGGCTATGCCGAGCGATAACCCCCGCTAAACCACGGGCTCAAGTTGCAGCCAAGCCGTTGGCCTGACTCAGGATTTTCAAAGGGAAAACGTAGCATCCCGGGTTGCCATTGCGGCCCCCGGCCTGATATTTCCTCGCCCGTCGTAACCGTGCTGCCAGTGGGTATTCTCTGATGTTGAACGTCGTATCCAGCAAAGCGCGGGAGGAAGCGTCCATGTCGGCCAAGAACGGCTCCATCAAGCTCGTCGCCGGCAACTCCAATCCGGCTCTCGCCCAGGCCATCGCGCAGGGCCTGGACATGCCGCTGACCAAGGCGGTGGTCCGGCGCTTCGCCGACATGGAGATCTTCGTCGAGGTCCAGGAGAACATTCGCGGCTCGGATGCCTTCATCATCCAGTCGACCTCGTTTCCGGCGAATGACAATCTGATGGAGCTGCTGATCATCACCGACGCGCTGCGCCGCTCCTCGGCACGCCGCATTACCGCGGTGATCCCCTATTTCGGCTATGCTAGGCAGGACCGCCGCTCCGGCTCGCGCACGCCGATCTCGGCCAAGCTGGTCGCCAATCTGATCACCCATGCCGGCGTCGACCGCGTCATGACGCTCGACCTGCACGCCGGCCAGATCCAGGGCTTTTTCGATATCCCGACTGACAATCTGTTCGCTGCCCCTGTGATGGTTCGCGACATCCGCGAACGTTTCGACCTCGACAAGGTGATGGTGGTCTCGCCCGACGTCGGCGGCGTGGCCCGCGCCCGCGGCCTCGCCAAGCGCATCAACACCCCGCTCGCGATCGTCGACAAGCGCCGCGAACGCGCCGGCGAATCCGAGGTCATGAACGTGATCGGCGACGTTTCCGGCTACAGCTGTATCCTGGTCGACGATATCGTGGACTCCGGCGGCACGCTGGTGAACGCCGCCGACGCGCTGATCGCCAAGGGCGCCAAGGACGTCTACGCCTACATCACCCACGGCGTGCTCTCCGGCGGCGCGGCCGCCCGCATCTCGGGCTCCAGGCTGAAGGAGCTTGTGATCACCGACTCGATCATGCCGACGGACGCGGTGAGCAAGGCGCCGAACATCCGCACCCTGCCGATCGCCAGCCTGATCTCGGACGCCATCGCGCGCACCGCCGCGGAAGAGTCGGTGTCGAGCCTGTTCGACTAGTTTCCGATTCCGGAAGGTCTCGTAGGGTGGGCAATGGCGCACAGCGCCGTGCCCACCTTTTTTGTTTGTACTGAAGATGGTGGGCACGCCCACCTACGGGCTGCGCATTGACCTCGTCGTGCAGCACCGTGAGCTCGGTGCTCCCGGATTCCAGCCGCACCAGCGCGCCGCAGCCGTCTCACTCTCTGCTTGCGACTTGGTTCGCGGCGCGCTGGCCGCGCCGTCGTTCCCTCGTGATCTCGGCGAGGATCGACATCGCGATCTCCTCCGGCGTGATGGCACCGAGATCGAGCCCGGCCGGCGCCCTGACGTCGTCGATGGCGGCGGCGGTTGCACCTTCCGCGACGAGCTTGGCGCGCAGTGAAGCCATCTTGCGGTGGCTGCCGACGAAGGCGTGATAGTCGGCCCCGGTCGCGATCGCCGCGCGCAGGGCGGCTTCGTCGCCCTTGCCTTGCGTCGAGACCACGACGAAGCGTTTTGCGTCGGCGAGATCGCCGAGGCTGTAGCCATCGATGATCGTGTCGGCATCCGGCTGCGCCGTGAGATCGACGGCGGGCGCGGCGAGCGTCACGTGATAGCCGAGCACGCGCGCCTGCGCCGCAAGCGACAGCGCTACCGGACTCGCGCCGAGAATGACCAGCGAGGGATGCGGCAGCACCGGTTCGACAAAGATGTCCATCGTGCCCTTGCTCGGGCACATGTTGCTGGCAAAGCGGATACCGTCGCGACTCTCGCCCGCGCTGACTCCGAGTTCGGCGAGCAGGTTTTCCGGCTGCACCGAGACCATGCGCGGCTCGCCGTCGGCAAGCGCCTCGCGTGCTGCCTTCAGCACCGCGCCTTTGGCGCAGCCGCCGCCGATCCAACCTGCGACGATGGTCCCGTCGGCCGCAATGATTGCCTTGGCGCCAGCCTTCGCCGCGGTCACCGAAACCGTACGCACGACGGTCGCGAGCACGAAGGCACGCTCGGCCGCCTTCATCTGCGCCACGAGATCCAGCACTTCGACATGAGCGGTCATCGGCGTATCCTCAGAGCTTCGCCAGATAGGGTTCGAGCGCGCGTAGGCTTTGCAGCGAATTGGCGGGCGCATAGAGATCGACATGCGGCAGCGCGGCCTTGATGCCGCGTGCCTCGGGCGCATAGCCCTCCCACGCCATCATCGGATTGAGCCAGACGATGCGGCGGCAGCGCCGGTGCAGCGCGGCCATCTCGCGGCCGAGCAGTGCGGCGTCACCGGTCTCGTAGCCGTCGGATACGATCATCACGCAGCTGCGCGAATGGATCACGCGCGCCGCGTGCCAGCGGTTGAAGGTCTGCAAGGATTCGCCGATCTTCGTGCCGCCGCCCGCGCCCTGCGCCATGATCGAGAGGCGATCGAGCGCGCGGCTGGCATCCCTCTCCTTCATCGCGTCAGAGACGTAGGCGAGCCGCGTGTGGAACAGGAACGCCTCGGCCTCGCGAAACTGATCGAGCACGCCGTGAATGAAGCGCAGGAACACTGATGTGTACATGCTCATCGAGCCCGAGGCATCGAGCAGCACGATCAGCCGCAGCGGCTTGTCCTTGTGTTGCCGCTTCACCAGGCTGATCGGCACGCCACCATGGCTGATGTTGCGATGGATGGTGCGCCGGAGATCGAGCCGGTAGCCGCGCCGGCGCGCGAGGTCGCGCCGGGTCAGCCGTGTGCGCATGGCCTTCGCGAGCGCTGCGGCGGCTTCATGGGCCTGCGCGACCTGATCGGGATCACTGAGCTTTCGGAAATCGACCTCCGCAAGATTATCGGCGCGCGAAGCGCCTTCCATGCAGCCTTCGCCGGAGCGGCCTTCCGGGGCGTCATCGGATGACGGAAGCTGGTCGATGGCGGACCGGCTGCCGCTCTGCTCCGCTGCCGTGTCCTGCAAGCTCTTCAACGACGGATTGCTCGCGCCGGGCGTGGAGCCCGTGGTGCGGGAGCGCGAGCGCACGCGCTTGCCCAGCCAGAACGCATCGAACAGCCCGTCGAACTTGTCCCAGTCGGACTTGCGCGCCGAGAACAGATGCTTGAATGCGGTGCGCAGCAGACCCGGCCGCGCCGCATAGCCTGATGACATCAACGTCGCTGCATCCTGCCCTTCGGCAAGCCCAACGCGAAAGCCGGCATCGCGCAGGGTACGCAGGAACGCCGCAAGCTTCGCGGAGACGAGGCGGGAGACCTCATTGAGATCGTCATAGCCCGGACTGGAGCCGCAGCAGCTCATGCGACTTTCCCCAAAAGGCGACGCGTCACCTCCGGCGTGACGCGGGCGCGGTCTTCGTGGGTCTTCAACAGACAGACCAGCGTCTCATGGACGGTCTCGGGCGCATCATGGAGATCGCTGACGTCGAGGCCAACAAGGGCCGCGGCCCAGTCCAGCGTCTCGGCGACGCCGGGGACCTTGCGCAATTCCTCCTTGCGCACGCCCTCGACCATGCGCGCGATCTGCAGCGAGAGCGACGGGCTCGCCCCGGTGACGCGCGCCAGGATGATGCGGGTTTCGCGGTCGACATCGGGGTAATCGACATAATGATAAAGACAGCGCCGGCGTAGCGCGTCGGAGAGCTCGCGCGTGCCGTTCGAGGTCAGCACCACATGCGGAATGGTCACCGCCGGAATGGTGCCAAGCTCGGGGATCGAGACCTGAAAGTCCGACAGCAGCTCAAGCAAAAAGGCCTCGAACTCGTCGTCGGCGCGGTCGATCTCGTCGATCAGCAGCACAGGCGCCTGCGGCCGGCGGATCGCGGCGAGCAGCGGACGCTCCAGCAGATACTTCTCTGAGAACACCTGGTCCTCGATGCTGTCAGCGCCGCGGTGGGCCTGGATCGCCAGCAGCTGGCGCTGATAGTTCCACTCATAAAGCGCGGCGGACTGGTCCAGCCCCTCGTAGCATTGCAGCCGGATTAGCTCGGTCGCATGCACCTTTGCCAGCGCCTTCGCCACCTCCGTCTTGCCGACGCCTGCCTCGCCCTCGAGCAACAGCGGACGCCGCAGCAATTGCATCAGCGAGACTGCGGTCGCGAGGTCTGCATCGGCGATGTAGCCCGATGCCGCCAGCGCTTGCGCGATCTCGTCTCGATTTTTCATCGTACCTCGAACTGAATGCCGCACGTTCCGTGGCTTTCATGGTTCGAGACGCGCGAAGGCGCGCTCCTCACCATGAGGGTCCATGACCTCATCCTGAGGAGCGGCGCGTACGCCGCATCTCGAAGGATGAAAGCCCGGCTCTCGCCGATCACGCTACGCCACCGCGCCCAGATCCTTCGCCGCCTTCCAGTTGCGCCAGAAATCGTGCGGCATCTGGATGTGCTTGGACCCCAGGAACGAGAACGCGTCGTTGACGGCATTGGAGAAGGCCGGCACGCCGCCGACATTCGGGCTTTCGCCGACGCCCTTGGCGCCGATCGGGTGATGCGGCGACGGGGTGACGGTGAAGTCGGTCTCCCAATGCGGCGTCTCCACCGCGGTCGGCATGAAGAAGTCCATGAATGAGCCGGTGACGACGTTGCCGACCTCGTCGTAGCGGATCTCCTGGCCCATCGCGATGGCGAAGGCTTCGGTGAGGCCGCCATGCACCTGGCCCTCGATGATCATCGGGTTGATGCGGGTGCCGCAATCGTCCAGCGCGTAGAAGCGCCGCACCTTGTACACGCCGGTATCAACATCGATGTCCATCACGCAGAGATAGGCACCGAATGGATAGGTCATGTTGGGCGGATCGTAGTAGCTGACCGCCTCCAGCCCTGGCTCCATGCCCGGCGGCACCGAATTGTACGCCGCCCAGCAGATATCCTTCATCGACATGAATTTTTCCGGCAGGCCCCGCACCCGGAAACCGTCGATGTCGAATTCGAGATCGTCCTCGTGAACCTCGAGCTTGTAGGCCGCGATCATCTGCGCCTTGGCCTTGATCTTTCGCGCCGCCATGGCGATCGCCGCGCCCGCCACCGGCGTCGAGCGCGAGCCGTAGGTGCCGAGCCCATAAGGCGCGGTGTCGGTGTTGCCTTCTTCGACCATGATGCTGTCGGCGGGAATGCCGATCTCGGTCGCGATGATCTGCGCCCAGGTGGTCTCGTGGCCCTGGCCCTGGCTCTTGGTGCCTACGCGCGCAATGCCGGCCCCGGTCGGGTGCATGCGGATCTCGCAGGAATCGAACATGGCAATGCCGAGGATGTCGCAGTTCTTCGACGGGCCGGCACCGACGATCTCGGTGAAGAAGGAAATGCCGAGGCCCATGATCTCGCGGGTCTCGCCGCGCCTGAAGGCTTCGCGCTTCTCCGCCTGCTCTTTCCGGAGCGCGGCGTAGCCCGTCGTCTCCATCATCTTGCGCATGGCGGTGTGGTAGTCACCCGAGTCGTATTCCCAGCCCAGCGCCGAGTGATACGGGAACTGCTCCGCCTTGATGAAGTTCTTCAGCCTGAGCTCAGCCGGATCCATGTTGAGCTTCTGCGCCAGAATATCCATGGCGCGCTCGATGCAATAGGCGGCCTCCGTGACGCGGAACGAGCAGCGGTAGGCGACGCCGCCGGGCGCCTTGTTGGTGTAGACGCCGTCCACCGCCAGATGCGCGGTCGGGAAGTCATAGGAGCCGGTGACGATGTTGAAGAAGCCGGCCGGCCATTTCGACGGGTCGGCGCAGGCATCGAACGCGCCGTGATCGGCGAGCACGTGGACGCGCAGGCCGGTGACCTTGCCGTCTTTGGTCGCCGCGATCTCGGTGGTCATGTGGTAATCGCGCGCGAACGAGGTCGCGGTCAGGTTCTCGATGCGGTCTTCGACCCATTTGACCGGCTTGCCGGTGACGATGGAGGCAACGGCCGCGCAGATATAGCCGGGATAGGCGCCGACCTTATTGCCGAAGCCGCCGCCGATATCGGGCGCGATCACGTGGATCTTGTGCTCCGGAATCTTGGCGATCAGCGCCACCACGGTGCGAATCACGTGCGGGGCCTGGAACGTGCCGTAGATCGTCAGCTCGCCCTTGATCTTGTCGAAGGAGCAGACGCACTGGCAGGTCTCCAGCGGCGAGGGATGAGTGCGGTGATAGGAGATCATCTCCTTGATCGACACCTCCGCCTTCCTGAAGGCGGCGTCTGTGAGGTCCTTGTCGCCGACGGTCCATTCAAAGATGTGGTTGTCGTGCTTCCGCGGACCATGCGCGCCGGACATCTTGCCGACGAGGTCCTCGCGCAGCACCGGCGCATCCTTGTCCATTGCCTTGAAGGGATCGACCAGTGGCGGCAACGGCTCGTATTCGACGATGACCGCGTTGATGCCGTCATCGGCCGCATAGCGGTCGGTCGCGACGACGAAGGCGACCTCCTGGTTCTGGAACAGCACCTTGCCGTCGGCCAGCACCATCTGCACGTCGCCGGCGAGCGTCGGCATCCAGGCGAGATTCACGGTCTTCAACGTCTCGGCGGTAATGACCGCGAGCACGCCTGGGATCTTCAGCGCCGCGCTGTCGTCGATCCTCTTGACGCGCGCATGCGGATGCGGCGAGCGGACGAAGTCGCCATGCAGCATGCCCGGCAGCTTGACGTCGTCGACGTAATTGCCCCTGCCTTGCGTGAAGCGGATGTCCTCGACGCGCTTGCGCTTGCAGCCCATGCCTTCGAGGGCGGCGGTGCGTTGTTCCCGCGTGGGAGTGAGGTCATTCATTCTGCGGCCTCCTGGAATTCCACGCCGTTGATCTTGGCGCTGGCGTACTGGATCGCCTTGACGATGTTCTGGTAACCGGTGCAGCGGCAGATGTTGCCGGAGATGCCCATGCGGATTTCCGGCTCGCTCGGCGAGGGATTCTCCTTCAGCAGCCGATGCGCGCGCACGATCATGCCGGGCGTGCAGAAGCCGCATTGCAGGCCGTGCATCATGCGGAAACCTTCCTGGAGCGCCGACAGCGTACCGTCGGCATTGGCGATGCCTTCGATGGTGATGATGTCGCTGCCGTCGGCCTGCACCGCAAACATGGTGCAGGATTTCACCGACATGCCGTCGATATCGACGGTGCAGGCGCCGCAATGGGTGGTCTCGCAGCCGATATGAGTGCCGGTCAGCTGCAAATTCTCGCGGATGAAATGCACCAGCAGCGTGCGCGGCTCGACGAGGCCTTCGACCTCGGCGCCGTTCACCTTCATGGTGACGTGAGTTTTGGCCATCGATCCTCTCCCTTTACTTCGCTCGGCTGGCTGCGCGCTGCAACGCCCGCGTCACCATGATGCCGCCGACATGTTTGCGGTATTCGACCGGGCCGCGCGCATCCGCGGCCGGCGCCATGATCGCTGACGCCGCTGCAGCCGCCTTCTTCAGCGTGGCCGGATCGAGGCTGGAGCCGATGACGGCGTTGGCGGCGTCAGTAGCGAGCAACGGCGTCTCATGGACATTGGTGAGCCCGATGACGCAGGTCGCAACCTTGCCGCCCGCCATGGTCAGCACGACGGCGGCGGCGGCGGTGGCGTAATCACCGACCTTGCGCTTGAGTTTTTCGTAGGCGTAGCCGTGGCCGGCCGCCGGCACGGGGAACGAGACGGAGGTGAGGATCTCGCCGGGTTCAAGCGTGGTGAAATAGGCGCCCTGGTAGAAATCGGCCGCCGCGATGTCGCGGGCCCCGTTAGGCCCTTCGAGGCGATAGGTCGCGCCCAGCGTCATCATCAGCGCCGGCATGTCATTGCCGGGATCACCATTGGCGACATTGCCGCCGATCGTGCCGCGGTAGCGCACCTGCGGATCGGCGATCAGCAGCGCCGTCTCATGCAGGATCGGCGCGGATTTGGCGATCTCGTCGGAGGCCAGCAGATCGTGCTGGGTGGTCATGGCGCCGATGGTGAGGCTCTGGCCATCGCGGCGAATGCCCTTGAGCCCGGCAATGCCGTGCAAATCGACCAGATGGGCGGGGGCGGCGAGCCGAAGCTTCATCATCGGCACCAGACTGTGCCCGCCGGCCAGTGGCCGCGCATCCTCGCCGAGGTCGACTAAGAGCTTGACGGCATCGGCGACACTCGCCGGCCGGTGATAGCTGAATGAGCCCGGGATCATCGTCTCCTCCTCGTCGTCCTTGGCGCATGACGGTGCGGACGTTGGGGGGAGGCTCACTCCGAGAGGGGCAAGCCGCAACATTGGCGGCACGGAACAGCGGATTTCGCACGAGTTGCGGTGGGGAACGCACGAGTTGCGTAAGGGGCAGAGACCTATCAACCACGATCTGGCTGCGACCTCTCCCCGACCCTCCCCCGCGAGCGGGGGAGGGAGCGCACCTCCGATGCAGTTCAGGCCTGCCGCCTGTTCACCAGCCCCAGCCTTGCCTTGACCTCGGCGATCTTCGCCCGGCTGACCGGGACACGGTGCGGCGATGGCCCGTCGAGCTCGAGCACGGCGCCGTCGCCCTCTTTCCGAACCAGCGCAACATGGGGAATCGCAACGATATGGCTGCGGTGCACCCGCAGGAACAGCGAGGGATCGAGCTGCGCCTCGGCCTCCGAGATCGACCAGGGGCACATCCGCTCGCGCGTGCCGTCGTGGACGCGGGTGTAATGCGCGTCGGCGCGAACGCTGCGCACATTGGCCGTCTCGATGAAATGGGTGCCGTCGGCGCTCTCGACCGGTAGCCGCGGCGCCGGTGCGCGGAGTGGCTGGCCGAGACCGCCGAGCGGGCCCATCGGTCGCGGCGGAACGGCCACTGCAGCAACCGGCTCGACAGCGACGGGCGCGACCGGCGGAGCGACGGGGTCGGCACCAACAGAGTCGGTCGCTTGGCGCCGCTGATCGGGAACGAGCGACAGGAGGAAGCCGGCCGCGATGACGAAGCACAGCACCGCAACAATGATCGACAGTATCTGCTGCGACGCAGCAAGACCGCCACCGGCATGGTGATGCGCCGCTGCGGTCAACGGCTCGAAATGCATGCCGAGCATCGCCGTGTAGTGCATGCCGGAGACGGCAATGCCAAAAACAATCGAGCTGACGATCAGCCGAACGCCCTCCTGCTGCGCCAGGAAGGCGCGCAGGCCGCCATAGGCCGTGACGATCGCAACCACGACCGACAGCAGCACCATGGTTCGGTCATGCACGATGCCGAACGGACCGGCGAGACCATGGATTCCGACATAATGCATGCTGGCGATGCCGACACCGAGCAGCACGGCGGACGAGACCACGCGCTTCAAGGACGGCTCGCCGATCGAGACAAAGAAAAGAGAGATGCCGACCACCAGCGCGCAGATCAGGAACGAGATGATGGTGGGCAGAACCAGATAGACGGTGTCGGGCGGCAGCGGCGCGGCCAGCATGCCGACGAAATGCATGGTCCAGATGCCGACGGCCAGAAACGCCGCCGCACCCGCGAGCAAAACGCGGTTACTGACGCCGGGCGTGTTGCGGATGCGAGCCGCAAGCGCAAAGCCGGTATAGCCACCCAGGCTCGCGATCGCCACAGAGAGCGCGACGAGATAGGGATCGTGTCCTTCGAACATGATCTTGTCGGCCGCCCCGTCTCCACGGCACGGCCTCCTCCCGCCGCCGACCTTATAGGGACGGCGGCGGGATTGACAATCAGCGGCGTGTGAAGGGACGGCTACACAATTCCCGCCGCGACCTGACCGCGCAGCCGCTCGAGGCCGAGCAGCGTCTCCGCACAGGCTGCCGCGACCTCGACGCCCTTGATCGCAAAATGCCTGCGGAAGAAATCGTAGTGCACGTCGGTCTCGTGGAATTGCTGCGGCGTCAGCACCGCCGAGAACACCGGCACCTCGGTGCGCAGCTGCACGTCCATCAACGCCTTGATCACGGTGTCGGCGACGAACTCGTGGCGATAGATGCCGCCGTCGACGACGAGGCCGGCCGCGACGATCGCGGTATAGCGCCGCGTCTTGGCGAGGATCTGCGCATGCAGCGGGATCTCGAACGAGCCCGGCACCTCGAACACGTCGACATGGGTGAGGTGACGCGCTTCGGCCTCCTTGATGAAGGCGATGCGGGCCTCCGCGACCACGTCGCGGTGCCAGCAGGCCTGCACGAAGGCCACCCGCTGCGGCTTTGCGAAGCGCGGATGCTCGATTGCCGGCGGGTCCACGGGAACCGGCGGTTGTGTTTGGGAGGCTTCGACTTTGGAAGTCTGGACTTGGGGGTCTTGCAACATCTGATTCATGGCTTTCCTCAGTTAAGGACCAGAATCAGGGCACACGGAACGACAAACAGCCGCACCTTCCGATGCGTCTGCCACCGACCGTTCTCTTTCATCCGGACTTTAACCGTCGGCTTCGGAGTTGCACCGAATCTGCTGACCCTTCCCTTCGGCAACAAACCTTGGGAAGGCGCTCGCGGGCTTAGGCCTTTCGGCCCTTACCGCCGGTGGGGACTTTCACCCCGCCCTGAGAACATCGGCCGTCCGGAATGAACGGCCTGACGGGAAATATGACGCCGGCCGGCGGCTGCAGCAAGCGCGTTCCGCATGGGAAAACCGCATGGTCCCATGCCGCCATGGCGGGCTGACCCTCGCGGGGCGGAATTAACGATTGGCGCGCGGTCCGGGAGTCCGATTCCGATTTGTTCTTTTCGTTAATAATTGTGGCGGAGATGAGCTGTGGACGAACGAGTCCTGACTTGTGGACGGACTCGGCAGCCGGTTGCGCAGATTCCGCAAATCACATCAGTTGATCCGCGACAAGCCCGCGCTGATCCTGGGATCGCGAGAGCGACTCCGAGGGGATCGCCTTAGCGATATTTAAGGGAGCGCGCGCCGGACCAACCGCGTGCGTATCAAAGACAACAAAAAGGCAAGAGGTCGAGACGGCATGTCCCTGCTCGAAGGCACTATCGATTCCCGAAATCACCCGCTCGCGGTGGTCGAGGATATCGCTGCCAGCAACAACTGGCCGTTCGAACGCTCCGGCGAAGACGAGCTCACGATTGTCTCCAAGGGACAATGGACCGACTACCAGATCTCCTTCACCTGGATGGGCGAGATCGAGGCGCTGCACCTGGCCTGCGCGTTCGACATGAAGATTCCGCAGGCACGCCGGCCCGAGGTCCAGCGGCTCGTCGCCGCCGTCAACGAGCAGTTGTGGGTCGGCCATTTCGACCTGTGGACCAACACCGGCATGGTCATGCACCGCCAGGCCCTGGTGCTGCCGGGCGGGCTCACCGCCTCCACCGCGCAATGCGAAGCCATGCTCGCCGGCGCCATCCACGCGTGCGAGCGCTATTTTCCCGCGTTCCAGTTCGTGGTGTGGGCGGGCAAGAGCACAACCGAGGCGATGGACGCCGCGATGTTCGATACGGTCGGAGAGGCGTAAGTTTCGCCTCGCGCTCCGCCGTCGTCCCGGACAAGCGTAGCGAAGCGGAGCGCCGATCGGGGACCATACCGCGTGATGTGCCTTGTGGCACAACGCTTGTTGCTCTGCTCTTCATCCACTAGAACCGCCTGTGGTTATGGGTCCCCGCTCCCGTGAGCAATTGCGCACCAGGCGGGACGACATCTTTTGCTTGGGTGACCGCAGTGGCAGACAACAGCACTCTTCAAAACATCACGGGCACCATCCTCCTTGCCGGCGCCGGCAAGATGGGCGGCGCGATGCTGACCGGATGGCTGGCGGGCGGCCTCGATCCGCGCCGCGTCGCGGTGGTCGACCCGCATCTTTCGCCCGAGATCACCGCGATGGCCGCGAAAGGCGTCGCACTCAATCCCGATGCAAAGGCGGCAGGCCGGGTCGAGACGATGGTCGTCGCGGTGAAGCCGCAGATGTTCCGCGAGGCTGGCGCGAAGCTGAAATCGTTCGTCTCGGACAGGACCTCGGTGGTCTCGATCATGGCGGGCACCACGATCGCGTCGCTTGAGGAGGTCTGCGGCGGCGCCGTCGTGCGCGCAATGCCGAACACGCCGGCCGCGATCGGTCGCGGCATCACCGTGGCCGTTGCAGCGAAGAATGTCAGCGCACAGCAGCGCGCCGTGGCTGACGCGCTGCTGCGTGCCACCGGCTCGGTCGAATGGGTCGATGATGAGAGCCTGATGGATGCGGTGACCGCCGTGTCGGGCTCGGGTCCGGCCTATGTGTTCCTGCTCGCCGAGGAGCTCGCACGGGCCGGCGTCGAGGCCGGATTGCCCGAGGCGCTCGCGACCAAGCTTGCGCGCGAGACGGTCGCAGGCTCCGGAGAGCTGCTGCACCAGTCGGAGCTTCCCTCCGGCACGCTGCGCCAGAACGTCACCTCACCCGGCGGCACCACCGCCGCGGCCCTCGGCGTGCTGATGGGCGAGCCGGGCCTGCGCGAGTTGATGATCCGCGCGATTGCGGCCGCGACGAAGCGGTCGAAGGAATTGGCGAAGTAAACAGGTCCCGCAGGGTGGGTTAGCATTACTGAGTCATTCGGCCGCGCCGGCGAGGGCGAATGACGCAGTAAGACTAATCCACCCTACGGCATCTCGCCCTTGGCTAGCCGCTTGTTGAACATCTCGACATTGACGAGCCCCCGCGCGTGGCGGCCCTCGCCGAGCTTGCGCGTGCCCTCGAACGCCTCGACCTCGAAGCGGATGACGCGGCGTTCGACCGCGACGACCTTCGCGGTGGTCCGCACCGTCGCGCCAACCAGCGCTGCTGCAAGATGACGGATATCAACCTCGGTGCCGACCGTGACCCAGCCCGGCTGAAGCGCGGCGCGGATCGCATCGCCTGACGTCATCTCCATTTCAAGGATCATCATCGGCGTCGCATAGACAAAAGGCATGCCCGGCACGAAATGCCCGACCGTGCGCTCCACCGGGACCACCAGCGTACGCTCGGCGCTCATGCCTGTTGTGATGAAGTCGCGTGCGTCCATGGTGCTTGCCCGATGTCGTCCCGGACAAGCCGGGACGACACTTGTATTTGCCACTACAGCGCGGGCTACTTCTTCGCAGCCGCCGCGCGCTCAACAAACGTCTTGCCGCCCTTCATCTTGTGGCGGAGCGGGGCTTCGTTGATCTGAATGACGACCGCATCGGCATCGACGCCGAGATTCTTCACCAGTGCCTGGGTGATGTCGCGCATCATACCGGCCTTCTGCTCGTCGGTGCGGCCTTCGGCCATGCTGACAGTAATCTCAGGCATCGTCGTCTCCCTGCTGCTTTCGCGATGACCGGGCACACCCCGGCCGTTCATGAAGGTAGCGCATCAAACAGGACGTGGGTGCCCGGGACAAGCCCGGCCATGACGCTGCTTGCGAATGGCTAGCCCCAGCTCACGTCATGGCGGGCCAGGACCTCGCGCACTTTTGCGACGAGATCGGCTTCGCTGCACGAGAATTGCGCCGGACGCGTTTCGCGCCATTCCTGGTTGGAGGCGATCGCAGCCGCCGCCTTGGCGCCTTCGATCAGATCCTTGACCTGCACCTCGCCGCGCGCCTTTTCATCCGAGCCCTGGATGATCACGCAAGGTGAGTTGCGGCGGTCGGCATATTTGAGCTGGTTGCCCATGTTCTTGGGATTGCCGAGATAGAGCTCGGCGCGGATGCCGGCGGCGCGCAAGCTTGCCACCATCTTCTGGTAGTCGGCGACGCGGTCGCGGTCGAACACGGTGACGACGACGGGACCGAATTCGGGCCGCGTGTCGAGCTTGCCGAGCAGCGTCAGCGCAGCCTGGAGCCTGGACACGCCGATCGAGAAACCGGTCGCCGGCACCGGCTCGCCGCGAAAGCGCGAGACGAGACCATCATAGCGGCCACCGCCGCCGACGGAACCGAAGCGCACAGGACGGCCCTTCTCGTCCTTGGTCTCGAGCAGCAGCTCAACCTCGTAGACGGGGCCGGTGTAATATTCGAGGCCGCGCACGACGGAGGGATCGATCTTGATGCGGTCCGCGCCATAGCCTGACGCCGTCACCAGTTTTACGATTTCTTCCAGCTCGCTCACGCCGGCCTGACCGACTTCGCTCTTGGCGAGGTAAGTCTCTGCAGCGGCAATGGCCTCTTTCCAGTCGTCGCGCGGCTTGGTGATGGCGAGAACAACGTCGGCCTCTGCCGCGCTGAGATTGGCACCCTTCGTAAAATCGCCCTTGCCTTCTTCGCCGCCGTCCCATCGTCCGGGGCCGAGCAGCTTGCGCACTTCGTCGGCTGAGAACTTGTCGAGCTTGTCGATGGCGCGCAGCACCGTCAGCCGGCGGCCTGCATTCTCGTCACCGCCGAGCCCGATGGCTTCGAGAACGCCGTCGAGCACCTTGCGGTTGTTGACCTTCACGACGTAAGAGCCGCGCGCGATCCCAAGCGCCTCCATCGTGTCCGCCGCCATCATGCAGATCTCGGCATCCGCCGCCGGCGTCGCCGAGCCGACCGTATCGGCGTCGAACTGCATGAACTGGCGGAAGCGGCCGGGGCCGGGCTTTTCGTTGCGGAAGACGTAGCCGACGCGATAGCTGCGGTAGGGCAAGACCAGGGCGTCGGTCCCGTAGCGCTCGCCGACATAGCGCGCCAGCGGCGCGGTCAGATCGTAGCGCAAGCTGATCCACTGCTCGTCGTCGTCCTGGAACGAGAACACGCCCTCGTTCGGGCGATCCTGGTCGGGCAGGAACTTGCCGAGCGCGTCGGTGTATTCCATCGCCGGCGTCTCCACCGGCTCGAACCCGTAGAGCTCGTAGACGGCGCGGATCTTCTCGACCATCTCACGCGTCGCCCGGATCGCGGCGGGGTCGCGATCCTCGAGCCCGCGCGGCAGGCGCGCCTTCAGTTTCTGGGGTTTTTTGGGTTTTTCGGCCATGCGGGCATTTACCAGCCGACGCGGGATGCGGCAACCCGGCGGCGGCTCTTCACCTCGCCCCGCTTGCGGGGAGAGGTCGAAATTCGCGCTGAAAGCGGGAATTTCGGGTGAGGGGGACTCTCCGCGGACCCATGTCTCTCGAATTCGCGGCGACAGCCCCTCACCCCACCCTCTTCCCGCAAGAGCGGGGCGAGGGTGTGAGAGAGCGCACCGCGACGCTCTACGGCTGCTCCATCCGCGCCCTCAGCGCATCCGCATCCGCCTTCGGCATGGATTTGAGCAGCGGCTTGATGGTTTCCCCGCCGACGATCTTGCCGTTGCGCATGAACATCCAGTCCGAGATGTTGGCATCCTTGAACTCGGCAAGGTCTCCCAACCGCTTTCCCGGCAGATTGTGAGGCGTGTCCGCGAACCGCGCGGCATATTCCCCACCCGGAAGCTTCTTCACTTGGCTCATCCAGATGTGCTCGTCATTGCCGGCGGTCGGAAATCGCACCTTGAGAGAGTGCTCCGTCTCCGTCCGCTTTGGCGCGTCATAGGAAGTCCAGAAGACAGGCAGGGTAGCGCGTGCGCGAGCGATCGCCGCATTCATTTCGGTGTCCGTGTCGGCCACGCTGATGACCCGGTCCTCCACGTCGATCCGAGGCCTTGGACCCAATGTTAGGACACCGAATAATGCGACTGCCGTCACGACGGCGGATACGGCCCATTTGATTGGCTGGGATAGAGGGGCAGGCATGATCGCAGCGTCCAAGAGCGTTGACATCAGCCGTTGTCGCACAGTTGTGCGGATGCATTCAACAACTTCAGGTTAGCGACGACCGGGCAAAACACAGCGCATCGCCTTCGCAGGAAGGTGCGCTGCCGATCCGTTGCGCAAGCTTGGCCCCGGCACTCCGTCCGGGACACGAAGCCTCAAAGCACCTTTTTGATCCAGCTGTGCGGATCGTTGGTGCGGCCGTACTGGATGTCGACGAGCTGCTTGCGCAGGCCCATGGCGACGGGGCCGGCGGCACCGCCGCTGATCTCGAAATCACCGCTGACCGAGCGCACCTTGCCGATCGGCGAGATCACAGCCGCGGTGCCGCAGGCAAAGGCTTCCTTCAGCTTGCCGCTGGCCGCGTCCTTGCGCCACTGGTCGAGCGAATACGGCTCCTCGCGCACGGTCTTGCCCGCATCCCGGGCGAGCGTGATGATGGAGTCGCGGGTGATGCCCGGCAGGATCGTGCCGAGCGGCGGCGTCGACAGCGAGCCGTCCTCGAACACGAAGAACACGTTCATGCCGCCGAGCTCCTCGATATAGCGGCGCTCGATCGCGTCCAGGAACACGACCTGATCGCAGCCGTGCTGGATGGCTTCGGCCTGGGCGCGCAGGCTCGCGGCATAATTGCCGCCGCACTTGACGGCGCCAGTGCCGCCGACGGCTGCGCGCGTGTAATTCTCCGACACCCAGATCGAGACCGGCGCGGGGCCGCCCTTGAAATAGGAACCGACCGGCGAAGCGATCACCGCGAAGATGTATTCCGACGACGGCTTGACGCCGAGGAAGGTCTCGCTCGCGATCATGAAGGGCCGCAAGTAAAGGCTGCCCTCGCCGCCCGGCATCCAGGCACGATCGATCCGCACGACCTGCTCGACCGCCTCGATGAAAACGTCCTCGGGGATCTCAGCCATCGCCATGCGGTCGGCGGAGTCCTTGAAGCGCCGCGCATTGGCGTCGGGGCGGAACAGGTTCACACCGCCGTCGTCGCGCTTGTAGGCCTTCAGGCCCTCGAAAATTTCCTGGGCGTAGTGCAGCACCGCGCCGGCCGGATCGATCTGGAAATTGGCCCGCGCCTCGACGCGCGCCTCGTACCAGCCGCCCTTGGCCTGGTTGTAGCGGACCACCGCCATGTGATCGGTAAAAACCCGTCCGAAGCCGGGGTCCACCAGCTTGGCGACGCGGTCCTTCTCTGGTGTAGGATTGGATGCGGGCTGGATGTCGAATTTCATGCTCATGTCCTTGCCTCCCGCTGCCGGTGGCGGCGCTGTTCTGGCGCCCGCCGACCCTGTTTCGGGCCCGGCTGGCTTGATTGGGTTTCTGGCCGAACCACCGCCAGCCTTGTTACGGCCGGTTTCCGTGGCCAGCATGTCCGCCGAGGACATGCTTTTGCGGAAGGCGGAAGTCCAGTATGTTTTGCCGAAATGCCGTTCGACAATCGCACGGTAGATCTACTTCGGCCGTCGCCGCCTGTCCGGCTCACTCCGGCCGCCCTGCTTCGATGCCACCCGACGCGAAACGATCTAAAATTTCGTGCGGGTCGATCGTTTTGTAACATTGAAACCAAGATACGTCAATATGCCTGACATAAATTTCGCGACTCCCCCTCAAGACGCTGCCGAGCCTCGGCCGGCGGCAGGCGATGGAGGCAATTTGCGCTGGGATATCATCGAACTGCTGTTCTTCGCCTATCGCGATTTCGTCGGCGATCCCGACCAGGAGCTGGAGGCGTTCGGCTTCGGCCGGGCCCATCACCGCGTCATGCACTTCGTCTACCGCTATCCCGGCCTCAAGGTCGCCGACCTGCTCGACGTCCTGCGCATCACCAAACAGTCGCTCGGCCGCGTGCTCAAGCAGCTGCTGGACGAAGGTTATATCGTGCAGAAGACCGGCGACAATGACCGCCGGCAACGCCTGCTCTACGCCACACCGAAGGGCGAGGCGCTGGTGCAGAAGCTCGCAGGGCTCCAGACCACGCGGATCACCAAGGCGCTTGCCGAGATGAGTCCGCAGGATGCGGAGACGGTGAAGCGCTTCCTGCGCGCGATGATCGACCGCGACGATCCGGACAAGGTGCTCGAGACGATCTTCGCCAACGTCGATCAAGACGGAAAGGAGTGACCGTGCCGCTCGCTGCCACGCTCGCCCGTCCGCCGGTGCAACCGGCCGACGACGCACCGCATCTGCTGCTGGTCGACGACGACCGCCGCATTCGCGATCTGCTGTCGCGCTTTCTCGCCAGCGAAGGCTATCGGGTCACCACCGCCGCGAGCGCCGGGGATGCACGTTCGAAGCTGATAGGCCTGCATTTCGACTTGCTGATCCTCGACGTCATGATGCCCGGCGAAACCGGCTTCGACCTCGCCCGCTTCATCCGGACTTCATCCTCGGTGCCGATCGTGATGCTGACCGCGCGCCACGAAGCGGAAGCCCGCATCGAAGGCCTCCAGATCGGCGCCGACGATTACGTCGCAAAACCGTTCGAGCCGCGCGAGCTGGCGCTGCGCATCAACAACATCCTCAAGCGCGCCGCCCCGCCGCCGCAGGCCGCAGCGGTGGAGAAGATCGCGTTCGGTCCCTACGTCTACCATCTCGATCGCGGCGAGTTGCGCCAGGGCGAGGAGGTCATTCATCTCACCGATCGCGAGCGCGAGATGCTGCGCATTCTTTCGGAAACGCCGGGCGAGACCGTGCCGCGCAGCGCGCTGACCGGCAACGGCAGCGTCAACGAGCGCGCCGTCGACGTGCAGATCAACCGCCTCAGGCGCAAGATCGAGACCGACCCCGCCAACCCGCTGTTTCTCCAGGCGGTGCGCGGTATCGGCTATCGGCTGGTCGCCTCGCCATAAAGCAGTGAAACGCGACCGATGAGCACGATCGATACCGGCCTGACGCTGCTCAAGAGCGCGGCCGGCCGCGTCTCCGCCGCCAATGGCTGGATGGGCAACGCGTTCAAGGGCTGGATGCCGACCGGCCTCTATGCCCGCGCGCTCCTCATCATGATCGTGCCGATGGTGATCCTGCAGACCGTGGTCGCCTTCGTGTTCATGGAGCGGCACTGGAACACGGTGACGCGGCGCCTGTCGCAGGCCGTTGTGCAGGACGTCGCCAGCCTCATTGACGTCTACAAGGGCTATCCGCAGGACAAGGACCGCGCGCAACTGCGCCGCATCGCCGAGCGCATGCAGCTGGTGGTCGATTTTCTTCCCGTCGGCGACATGCCTCCGCCGGGACCAAAACCATTCTTCTCGCTGCTCGACCAGACGCTGTCGGTTCAGCTCGGCCGCCAGATCGGACGCTCCTTCTGGATCGACACGGTCGGCCGCTCCAACCTGGTCGAGATCCGCATCCAGCTCGACGATGCCGTGATGCGCGTGTTTGCGCAGCGCAGCGCCGCCTACGCCTCGAACTCGGAGATCTTTCTGTTCTGGATGGTCGGCACGTCCTCGATCCTCTTGATCGTCGCGGTGCTGTTCCTGCGCAACCAGATCAAGCCGATCCTGCGGCTTGCGGACGCCGCCGAAAGTTTCGGCAAGGGCCGCGAAGCCCCGAACTTCCGCCCGCGCGGCGCGCGCGAGGTGCGACGCGCGTCGATTGCCTTCCTTGAAATGAAATCGCGCATCGAACGCACGATGGAGCAGCGCACCGCGATGCTCGCCGGCGTCAGCCACGATCTGCGCACCATCCTGACCCGCTTCAAGCTCGAGCTGGAGCTGATCGGCGACAGCCCCGAGCTCGAAGGCATGCGCAAGGACGTCGACGAGATGTCGATGATGCTGGAGGACTACCTCGCCTTCGCCCGCGGCGATTCCGGTGAGCAATCGCAGCCGACCGACATGGCGCAGGCGCTCGAGGAGCTGCGCAGCGACGCCGAGCGCCACGGCCACACGGCAACCGTCGCATTCAACGGACTGCCGGTGGTGACGGTGAAGCCGGCCTCGTTCAAGCGCTGCCTCGCCAACCTCGTCACCAACGCGGCGCGCTACGGCAAGAGCATCGCCATCACCGGCCAGCGCGATCACCGTTATTTGACCGTCACGGTCGACGACGACGGCCCCGGCATTCCGGCTCACTTGCGCGAAGAGGTGTTCAAGCCGTTCCTGCGGCTGGACAACGCCCGCAACCAGGACGAAGGCGGCACCGGCCTTGGCCTTGCCATCGCCCGCGACATCGCCCGCTCCCACGGCGGCGACATCACCCTCGGCGACAGCCCGATGGGGGGATTAAGGGCGAGTGTGAGGATTCCGGTGTAGCCGGTGACGTAGATGGGGTAACGGGCCCCCCGGCCTTCCATCCAAGCCGCGCTCGCTACGGCGCAATTTGATGGCGCGCGTCGC
>NZ_JBXAPO010000013.1:0-192789 GCF_058804065.1 Bradyrhizobium sp. GW821-FHT13H05
CCAAAACCGAAATCTCTCGATCAGCGAATTAGTGGACTTGCACAATTGCGAGGAGCGAAGCGACGAAGCAATCCAGACTGCCTCCACGGAAAGATTCTGGATTGCTTCGCTGCGCTCGCAATGACGATGCGGTTGGCATTGCGCCAGCCACAAAGGTGCCCGCGGGCTATTCCGCCCGCTGAACCCCGATCACGCGACCCTTCTCGATCGCCAGCGCCAGCTCGCCGCGCTTGAGCTTCAAGGCGGCGTCGCCGAACAGCTCGCGGCGCCAGCCGCGTAGCGCCGGCACGTCGGCCGCGTCATCGGCTGCGATCTCTTCGAGATCGTCGACGGTTGCGATCACCTTGCTGGCGACGGCGTGGCGCTCGGCGGTCATGCGCAGCAGCACCTTCAGCAGCTCGACGATCGCGGCGCCATTGTTGTTGTTGCGCGGCTTCTCCAGCTTCGGCAGCGTGGCGTGATCCCGCGCCAGCCCGCGCTCGACTGCGGCGACGATGTCCGCGCCCCATTTGGATTTCTCAAAACCCTTCGGCACCGAGCGCAAGTTCGCGAGCTTCTCCAACGTGTTCGGCGCATGCGTTGCGATGTCGCTGACGGCTTCGTCGCGCAGCACGCGGCCACGCGGCACGTCGCGGCTCTGCGCTTCCTGCTCGCGCCAGGCGGCGACTTCCATGAGCACCGCGAGATCCTTCGGCTTGCGCACCCGCGTCTTCAGCCGTTCCCAGGCGCGCTCGGGGTGGAAATCGTAGGTCTTGGGCGAAGTCAGAACCTCCATCTCGATGGAGACCCATTCGCTGCGGCGGCGCTTCTTCAAATCGGCATCGAGGGCGGCAAAGACGTCGCGCAGATGCGTGACGTCGGAGACCGCGTAATGCATCTGCTCCTTGGTCAGCGGCCGGCGCGACCAGTCGGTGAAGCGATGGGTCTTGTCCGGGCGGTGTCCGGTGACCTTCTCGACCAGGGCGTCATAGGCGATGCTGTCGCCATAGCCGAGCACCATGGCCGCGACCTGGGTGTCGAACACCGGGTGCGGAATGATGCCCGCCTGGTGCCAGATGATCTCGATGTCCTGGCGGGCGGCGTGGAACACCTTCAGCACGCCCTCGTTGCCCATCAGCTCGAAGAACGGCTTGAGGTCGATGCCCTCGGCCAGGGCGTCGATGACGATGGCTTCCTCGGGGCTGGCCATCTGCACCACGCATAGCAGCGGGTAGTAGGTGGTCTCGCGCAGGAACTCGGTATCGACGGTAATGACGGGGTGCTTGGCCATCCGGCTGCAGGCAGCCGCGAGGTCAGCGGTGGTGGTAATCAAATCCATGAACGGCCCATGACAAGTACATCAGCCGTTCTGCCGAAAGCGCTGTGATGTCAAGGGGCTCTAAGCGAATTCGAGCCTTGCATCGGGCTGGAATCGCGTCTTTCCGACGAAATTCCTATTCGTAACGGACCCGATTCGAGGATTTGCGGGCGCAGGGCAGCGCCACCACGACCACGCACATGGCCACCAGCGCCAGTCCCAGGAACTCGAAAACCAACAGATCCACGGCAAAACCCCTCGGAAACATTGCTAAACTTGTCTGGGGTGCGTTGAGGGTCTGTTAAGCGTCATGGTTACCGGCGGCGGGGGCGGCCGGATGGTGGACGGGGGGTTAACGGGGGGCAACCGCTCAAACGAATTCGGCGCCCCGTATGACGGAGCGCCGATATCCGTTTGCCGTTGCAGCCGGCCCTTACGGCAGCTTCAGCGAGGTCTCCGCATTGTACGGCTTCAGCGTCTCATCCGCGGCCTTCTGAGCGGCGACAAGGGCTTCCTTCGGCTGCTTCTTGCCGTTGAGGACCAGCATCACCTCGTCCTCCAGGGTCTTGCGGACAGGCACGGTCTTGTAGGTCGCAAACCACGGCTTGGCGACCTCGAGCTGCTCGACGGCGGTCTTGGCGTCCGGGTTCTTGTTGAGGAAGTCGACCATGTCGGGTGTCTTGTAGGCGGCCATGTTGGGCGCGAAATAGCCGGTGGCGCGGCTCCACCAGGCGCTCTTCTCGGGCGAGGTCATCCACTTGATCAGCGTCCAGGCGGCCTTCTGCTTGTCGCCTTCGAGGCCTGCCGGAACGATCAGCGAGGCGCCGCCGATCGGCACGGCGTTGCGGACGTTGCGCGGGATGAAGGCGACCTTGTAGTTGAACTTGGCGTTGTCGCGCACATAGGTCAGCGAGCCCGTCGAGAGCATCATCATCGCGGCGTTGCCGGAGATGAAGGAGGTGCTGACGGCCGGACCGGGCGTGGCGCCGGGCGGATGCACCTTGTGCTTGGTGACGAGGTCGTTCCACCAGGTCAGCGCGCCCAGCATCGAGGGCGTGTCGTAATAGACCTCGCCGCCGAACTCCTCGTTGTAGTAGCGCCCGCCATTGGTCATGGTGAGCGTTTCCATCATCCAGCCGCAATAGTCGTAGGCGCAGGGGATCGCGATGCCCCATTGGGTCACCTTGTCGCCCTCGCGCTTGGTGAGCTTCTTGGCCCAGTCGGTGAGCTCGGCCCAGGTCTGCGGCGGCTTGCTCGGATCAAGGCCGGCTTCCTTGGCCTTGTCGGCGTTGATGTAGAGCAGCGGCGTCGAATTGTGGAAGGGCACGCCGTAGACCGAGCGGTCGATCACCGCGTTGCCCTGCAGCGCCGGGAAGAACTGGCCCAAAAACTTTTCTTTGGTGGTGCCGTCGGCGGCGATCAGCGGATCGAGATTGGTGAGCTCGTTCTCGATCTGCATGTCGAGCAGGAAGTTCGCGGACATGATCACGGCGGCGGGCGGCTTGCCGGCCTTGATCGAGGCGCGTGTCTTGATCAGCGTGTCGTCATAGGAGCCGGTGTAGACGGCGGTCGCCTTGATCGCGGGATGGGTTTCGTTGAACTCCTTGATCAGGGTGCCCATGTCGCGGGCGAGCTTGCCGTCGACGGGAACGGGGAAGAACAGGTCGATCTCGGTCGGACCTTCGGCCATCGCCGGGACGGCGAGGGCGCCGGCCATAGAGCCTGCCATAGCAATGCCAAGCATAAGCCTGCGGGAAAACAGCATCGAAAAATCTCCTATTTGATGCCTGAGGTGACGAAAGAACTGATGAAGCGTTTCTGGAAGATCAGGAACGTGATGAGCAGCGGCGCGATCACCATCAGCGTGCCGGCGGCGATGGTGCCCCAGGCCTGCGTGCCTTCTGCCGTGGCGGTGAACACGGAGAGACCGACGGTGAGCGGCCGCTTGTCCGGCGAATTGATCACCATCAGCGGCCACAGGAAGTCGTTCCAGTGGCTGGTGACGGAGATGATCGCGAAGGCCGAAAAGCTCGGCATCGACAGCGGCACGTAGATGTGGCGGATGCGCTGGAACAGGCTGGCGCCGTCGATCAGGGCGGCATCTTCCAGCTCGGTCGGGATCGCCTCGAACGCCTGGCGCATCAGGAAGGTGCCGAAGGCCGAGGCGAAGAACGGCATCATCACGCCGGTCAGCGTGTCATAGAGGCCGAGCTGCGCCACGATGGTCAGGTTCGGCACGATCAGCAGCACCGGCACCAGCATCAGCTGCATGAGGAAGAGATAGAAGATCAGCGACTTCCCGGCGAAGTCGAGCCGCGCAAAGGCAAAGCCCGCCAGCGTGATCGTGACGAGCTGCACGAGCAGGATGCCGGTGCAGATGATCGTGGTGTTGAGGGCATAGCGCGGGAAATCACCGATCTCCCAGGCGTCCCTGATATTGTCCAGCGTCGGTTTCAGGCTCGGCATCAGCTCGGCCATGGTGTTGATGCCGTCCGAGGCAGGGCGCAGCGTCGCCACGCCCATCCACAGGAACGGGATCAGCCAGACGATCGCGAGCAGCACGGTCAGCGCAAAGCCGAGCTTGGGCGTGATCTCGCGGCGCGTGGCGAGCGGGGCGTCTCTAAGCAGCCAATCGATCAGTGTCATGCCCCGCCCTCGCGGCTCGCCATGGTGCGGAACGAGAGCGCGGTGAGGCCCATCAGCGCGGCGAGCGTCAGCAGCGTTGCCGCCGAAGCCTTGCCAACGTCGTAGTGCTCGACCGCCTGCTGATAGATGTAGAACAGCACGAGATTGGTCGCGTTCGACGGCCCGCCCTTGGTCATGACGAAGACATGGTCGACCTGCGTCACCGCATTGAGGATTGCGATCACGGTGACGAACAGGAAGGTAGGCTTCAGCTCCGGCAGGATGATGTGGCGCAGCCGCTGATACGGACCTGCGCCGTCGAGATGCGCGGCCTCCATGACATCCTCCGGCACGGACTGGAGGCCGGCGAGGAAGAACAGCATGTAATAGCCGGCGTTCTTCCAGATCGTGATGACCATGATCGCGTAGAGCGCGATGTCGGAATCGCCGAGCCAGTTCGGCAGCACCGGAAGCAGGCGGCCGATGTAATAGTCGAGCAGGCCGACATTGGGCAGGAAGATGAACAGGAATAGCGCAGACGCCGCGACCATCGGGATCAGCACCGGCAGGAACAGCGCGGCGCGAAGCGCGCTGCTCACCGCGCTGGTGCGCGACAGCGCCAGCGCGAACAACAGCGCTAGGCCGATGCTCGGGATCGCGGTGCCGACGGCGTAGATCAGATTGTTGACGACAGCGCCGGTGAAGGCGGGGTCGGCCAGCACCGCGGCGATATTGTCGACGCCGACGAAACGGATTGGCGCCTTGGGCGTGGCGCGCTGATACAGCGCGTCGATGATGACGCGCCCCATCGCGCCATAGGTGAACAGCGCGAGGAAGACCAGCGAGGGCAGCAGCAGCAGATAGGCAGGCAGCGAGGCTTTGAAGCGGCCCACGAACCGCTTCAGGACGTGCAGGCGCGGTGCCGCCGAAGTCGCGACCGGGAGAGCCGCGGGTTCAGCGAGGCTCATGTCATCGCGCCGGGAAGTTGAGCGCATAGGCGCGGCCGTCCACTCCGGCCGGTGGCTCGAAGGGGAAGCGCAGATTGGTGTCGAGGAAGTCGTGGCTGTGCACGACGAGGTTCTGATCGTCGATCAGCACCACGCCATAGGCCGGCGGCTCGTGGCTGGCGAGATGCTCGGTTGCGGTGGCGTCAAGCTCGAACCAGACCTGGTGGTTGGTGCCGCGCAGCGTCGAGAACGGGATCTTGCCGTAGCTGCCGAAGATCGGCCGGTGCACATGGCCGAAGAAGAGATGGCGGATGCGCGACCGGTAGGGCGCGATCACCTCGGCGAACTCCGCGCTCTGTGCCAGCGAGATTTCGTCCATCGCGTGCACGCCGACCGGGAACGGCGGATGATGCATGAACACGACGAACGGCATGTCGGCGGGCGCAGCGGCCAGCGTGCTCGCGAGCCAGCCGAGGCGCTTTGGGCACATCTCGCCGGCGTGGCTGGTCTCGTCGAGCGTGTCGAGGAAGACGAACAGGCCGTGCTCGGTGGTGCGCGTGCCCTGCACGAAGCCGTTTGGGTCGCGCGGCGCGGCCTTCAGGCCGTCGAGGCAGGCCACGCGCTTGTCGTGATTGCCGACCATGGCGATGTAAGGGATTTTCAGCGCCGCCATGGCGTCGGCGAAATTGGCGTAGGATTCAGCCTCGCCCCAATGGGTGAGGTCGCCGGTCACGACTGCGAAGGCAGCATCGGACTGGTGCGTGTTGATGTCGGCAATCGCCGCATCCAGCCGGGCGCGCGGATCAAGGCCATAGAGCTTCAGTCCGGGGTTCGCGAGATGCGTGTCGGTGATGTGGATGAATTTGAAGGGCATGGCGCGCTTTGTCGGGACTGTTGGAGGTTGGGCGCCTCCGGCAAGACGGCGCTGACAGGCCGTTAGAGCGCGAGTGTTTCAGTTTGATGACAGCGGTTCCGGCGGCGTGCCGATCATGTGGACAGGCCTGGACCAGCCGCCTGCCGCGGGATGACCTGTCCCGATTGAGGCGCGCGGCGCGGTCTACCTTGCCGCGAAGATGCGGCTATGGTTTGCTCAGGCTGCACATTGCATTTGCATCACGAGATCCTTCGCATGGTGACGCCGCGTGTTTTCCGCCAGTCGGGATGGCTTGCTGCGCTTCTGCTGCCGGTCCTTCTCTGTGCCATCTCCGATGTGGCCCGCGCCGAATTCAACTTCGCTCGCTACAGGGAGACCGATCTCGACGAATTCCTGGCACGGCAGCGGCCGACCGCCGGCCGGGACGTCTATCCGATGTCGCCTGTGAAGCTCGACGTCACGTTGGCTTCCCCTGGCGGGCCGTGTCCGAGCCAGGATTTCATGCGATCGCTGATCACGAGCGGCATGCCCAAGTCGGGCGCCGACGGCTTGCAGGTGACCAACTGCATCACGGTGCGCTCCGCCGGGGGACGTGAGCTCAAGGTCTTCATCCAGGATGTGGTCTACGGTTTTCTTCCGCAGGAGGTGCAGGTCGGGGACAAGCTGTCGCTCTATGCGATCCACATCTACACGTCGCCGGAAGGGCCGGGCCTTCTCGTCAATGAATTCCTGACCCCGAAAAGCGCTCCGCGTGCGGACACGCCGCCGCCGAACAAGGCGATGACGTCCTGCGGATGCTGGACCCAGGACGAGCATCCTGGCATCGATTACACCATGGAGAAGGCGGGCGGTCCGGTGGCGGCGATGGCGGACGGCGTCGTCGTCAAGATCGAAACCAGCGAGCAGGCGCCGGCCGATCTGCCTGTTATCGGCGGCTGTGGCCGCTACGTCGTGCTCAAGCACACTTATCCCAATGGCGGCATCATCTACACGCGTTACGTCCAGCTCGGCCGCATCAATGGGCCGAAGGGCGTGCCGCTCGCGGTTGGCGCGACCGTCAAGGCCAAGGACCCGATCGGCGAGATCGGTCCCAGCAAGGTGCTGCATTTCGAACTCCGCCCCGTCGGTCCCGGCAACACGAGGGCGGACAAGGCGTGGGCCGAGCGCTACGCCAAGGTGCCTGACATGGAATGGTCGCGTTACAATCCGGTCGATCCGCAGAAATTCGACGCAGCATCGTTCGGCGGAGTGAGGAAGGCGACGAAGTAGGGTGAGGGCGCCTGTCGTGGAAGTCTTACGGTTCCTGTTTTCATTCAGGGGACGCGTCAGCCGGTTCGATTATGTGTTTCGCTTCTTGATCCCGCTGGTTGTTGTTCATGCTGCGGTGATCGCTCTTGTCCCGCCACTTCAGTTTAACGTGGCATTCGGTGTCGTCGTTTTGCTCTCGCTCTGGCCGAGTTGGGCTGTCGGTGCCAAACGTTGTCACGATCGAGGGCGCTCAGGCTGGTTTCAGCTGATCGTGCTCATTCCCATCGTGGGACCGCTACGGCTAATGGTCGAGTTGGTCTTCCTGCCTGGCGTAGACACGACGATCAGTCGGTCATAGGCCGCAAACGCTCAATTCGGTTGTTTCGATGCCAGATATTTCGTCCAGCTGTTGAGCAAATCGGCAGCGCCCGCCTGACTTTCAACTGGTGCGATCCAGTCGGTCGCTTCGCGCGACAATTCGAGAGCGTCCAACACCTCGCTGACGAGTGGCTCAACCCCGTACTTAGCGAGATGCGACGCCTCGACATATATCGTCGGCCCCTTTGCGCCGTGATACTTCACCGAATATTCCAGCTCCGACACGAGCACCACACGTCCGGAAGAAAGCCTCAGCAGCATCCCGCTGGCGGGACCAAGCCCGTCTTCCTCCCAATGATCGATGTTGAAGCTAAAGCGACCAGCAATGTTGGCGACGCTTACGACAAGGCTAGCGATGGGCCAGTCGGTGGTTGAAAACCGGTAATCCGGAATTTGCACGACCTTGGCCTCAGGCATCCGCTCGTCGCCTCACGTCCCGCAGAACGTCTGCAACACCCGCTGATCCGGCAGCGGCGGATCGGCGTAGGCTGCGTAGTCAGGCTGGTCATCGAACGGCTTGGCGAGCACCTTCACCAGCTCCTCGAACGGCGCGTAGTCGTCGTTGTTGACGGCGGCCTGGATCACGGCCTCGACGCGATGGTTGCGCGGGATGAAGAGCGGGTTGACGGCGTGCATGGCGGTCTGCCGCTCGGCCGCGGATTGCGGCTCGGCCGCGAGACGCTCATGCCAGCGCTTGGCCCACTCATCGAAGGCTGCGGGGTCCGTGAACTGCGCGCGCGCGTCGTCCGCTACGGGATCTCCTGCAGCGTCCCCCAGCTTGCGGAAGGTGAGGGTGAAGTCGGCCTGGTTCTTCGCCATGGCGTCGAGCAGGTCCTGGATCAGCGCGTCGTCGCCGTCGCGCTCCGTGAACAGGCCGACCTTTCTGCGCAAGCCTGCCTGATAGGCCGTGCTGAACGTCTCGGAGAAGGCGCCGAGAATGTCCTGGGCCTCCGCGACCGCCTTGTCCTGGTCATCGGAGAACAGCGGCAGCAGGCATTCGGCAAGGCGCGTCAGATTCCACAGCGCGATGCGCGGCTGGTTGGCGTAGGCGTAACGGCCCATCTCGTCGATCGAGGAGAACACCTGCGAAGGGTTGTAGGCGTCCATGAAGGCGCAGGGGCCGTAGTCGATGGTCTCGCCGGAGATGGAGCTGTTGTCGGTGTTCATCACGCCATGGATGAAGCCCACCAGCAGCCAGCGCGCGACGAGGTTTGCCTGGCGCGCCACGACGCCGGCGAGCAGGGCGTGATACGGCCGCTCGGCGTCGATCAGTTCGGGGTAATGACGGGCGATGACGTGATCAGCCAGCCGGCGGACCGCCTCGGTGTCGCGGCGCGCGGCAAAGAACTGGAAGGTGCCGACCCGGATATGGCTCGCGGCAACGCGCGTCAGCACCGCGCCGGGCAGCACGGTTTCGCGCATGACGTGCTCGCCGGTGACGACGGCGGCGAGCGAGCGCGTGGTCGGGATGCCGAGCGCGTACATCGCTTCGCTGACGATGTACTCCCGCAACACCGGCCCGAGCGCGGCGCGGCCATCGCCGCGGCGGGAGAACGGAGTGGGGCCCGAGCCCTTGAGCTGGATGTCGCGGCGAAGGCCGTCCCTGTCGATGATCTCGCCGAGCAGGATGGCGCGGCCGTCGCCGAGCTGAGGCACGAAATTCCCGAACTGGTGGCCGGCATAGGCCATGGCGATGGGATCGGCGCCTGAGGGAACCGTTTTGCCGGCCAGGATCTCGGCACCCTCCGGGGTCTCCAGCATATCAGGATCGAGCCCGAGCTGGACCGCCAGGGGGCGGTTCAGCTTGATCAGCCGGGGGGCGGCGACAGGGGTTGGCGCGACGCGGGCGAAGAAGTTGTCCGGCAGCGCCGAATAGGAGTTCTGGAACGGGAAATGGACGGTCATGGAGGTAAAGATAGGCGGGGAACGCCTGATGGCAAAGGCTTGAGGTCCAATCGGCCAAAAATGGGCCTTTTGGGCCCAAAACAGCCCGTTCCCTTGGTTGCCGCTTTGGTCCTCCCGAGGTAAACCCTGCCGCAACTTTCGGACCGGCTGCCTCAGCCGTCCGATTCGATCCTCAGACATCATTTTGGGACGACCATGCATCGCTACCGGTCACATACATGCGGCGCGCTCCGCGAGAGCAACATCGGCGAGACGATCCGCCTCTCGGGCTGGGTCCATCGCGTTCGCGACCATGGCGGCGTGCTGTTCATCGACCTGCGCGACCATTACGGCCTGACCCAGTGCGTGGTCGATCCGGACTCGCCGGCGTTCTCGCTGGCCGAAAAGCTGCGCTCGGAATTCGTGGTCAAGATGGACGGCAAGGTCCGCCGCCGCCCCGAAGGCACCGACAATGACGATCTGCCGACCGGCAAGATCGAGATCTATGTCAGTGAGATCGAGGTGCTGGGCCCCGCCGGCGACCTGCCGCTGCCGGTGTTTGGCGACCAGGAATATCCTGAGGACATCCGCCTGAAGTACCGCTTCCTCGATCTGCGTCGCGAGAAGCTGCACCAGAACATCATGACCCGCGTCGAGATCATCAAGTCGATGCGCCGGCGCATGGAGGGGCAGGGCTTCTTCGAGTTCAACACCCCGATCCTGACCGCGTCCTCGCCGGAAGGCGCGCGCGACTTCCTGGTGCCGTCGCGCATCCATCCCGGAAAATTCTACGCGCTGCCGCAGGCGCCGCAGCAGTACAAGCAGCTGCTGATGATGTCCGGCTTCGACCGCTACTTCCAGATCGCGCCCTGTTTCCGCGACGAGGACCCGCGCGCCGACCGCTTGCCGGGCGAGTTCTACCAGCTCGACGTCGAGATGAGCTTCGTCACGCAAGAGGACGTCTTTGCGGCCATGGAGCCCGTCATCACCGGCGTGTTCGAGGAGTTCGCCAAGGGCAAGCCGGTGAGCAAGAACTGGCGGCGCATCCCGTTCGCGGAAGCCTTGCGCAAATACGGCAGCGACAAGCCGGACCTGCGCAACCCCATCGAGATGCAGGACGTCTCCGAGCATTTCCGCGGCTCCGGCTTCAAGGTCTTTGCGCGCATGCTCGAAGATCCCAAGAACCAGGTCTGGGCGATCCCGGCACCTGGCGGCGGCAGCCGCGCCTTCTGCGACCGCATGAACTCGTGGGCGCAGGGCGAGGGCCAGCCCGGCCTCGGCTACATCATGTGGCGCGAGGGCGGCGAGGGTGCCGGCCCGCTTGCGAACAATATCGGGCCTGAGCGCACCGCCGCGATCCGCGCGCAGATCGGCGTCAAGGAAGGCGATGCCGCCTTCTTCGTCGCTGGCGACCCCGACAAGTTCTGGAAGTTCTCTGGTCTTGCCCGCAACAAGGTCGGCGAGGAATTGAACCTCACCGACAAGGAGCGGTTCGAGCTCGCCTGGATCGTCGACTTCCCGATGTACGAGTACAACGAGGACGACAAGAAGGTCGACTTCTCGCACAACCCGTTCTCGATGCCGCAGGGCGGCCTCGACGCGCTGACGGGCCAGGACCCGCTGACCATCAAGGCGTTCCAGTACGACATCACCTGCAACGGCTACGAGATCGCCTCGGGCGGCATCCGCAACCACGTGCCGGAAGCGATGGTGAAGGCGTTCGAGATCGCCGGCTATGGCGAGCAGGAAGTGGTCGACCGTTTTGGCGGCATGTACCGCGCCTTCCAGTACGGCGCGCCGCCGCATGGCGGCATGGCGGCGGGCGTCGACCGCATCGTGATGCTGCTCTGCGGCACCACCAATCTGCGCGAGATCTCGCTGTTCCCGATGAACCAGCAGGCCATGGACCTGCTGATGGGCGCGCCGTCGGAAGCGACGACAAAACAGCTCCGCGAGCTGCATGTGAAGGTGAATTTGCCGCAGAAGTAAGTCTCGTGCCCCGGACGCAGCGCAGCGTCTCTTCGACGGTGCGCTGCAGAGCCGGGGCCCACACCTCGGCATCAGCGGCCTCTCTGGGTCCCGGCTCTGCGCAGCGTCACTGCGTGCCGCAGCGCGTCCGGGACACGAGATCAACCAGCTCTCCTACAGCCCCGTCGACGCCTCGATCCTGAACTGCGCCAGCGCGACGATCGGCTCGTGGTTCAGCACGTCCATGAGCTGAAGCACCGGCACCTTGCCGAGCGGCGTCAGCTTGATGGTCATCGTCTGTCCCGATGTCGCGACGAAGCCCGCGAGCGCGTCCACCGCCACCCTGGCGTCGAGATTGGAGGCCGCGATCCGCTCGCCCTGGGCCCGGATCATCTCGACGATGGCGCTGCGCGCGGCGTCGCGGCTGACATTCTGGATCCGCGCGAACTGCGCCACGACGAGATCGACGACGCCGCTGTCGCGCAACGAAAGCTCGATCGCGCCGGTCTCGATCTGCGCCGCCTGTCCGATCACCTGCGCCGCATCGAGCGAGAACACGCCGCGCGGCACGTTGGCGAGCGCGAGGCGGACTTGCGCCCTGGCAAGGTTGGCGAGGTCAATGGTGGCGGGCGTGAGCGCGAAGGTGCCGGACGACTCGGTCCATGCCGCGCCGAGATCGAGGTCGATCCCGAGCTTGTCGACGCCGGCCATGGTCAGCGCCCGCTGCGCCGGATTGGTCGGGTCGGTGGGGGTGACCATCTTCACGACCAGATTGGCCTTGCTCGGGATCGACCCGACCAGCTGGCCCCAGTTCAGCCGGATCGTATCGATGGTGACGGGCTGCCGCGTGTTCTTGAAAGGAGAGACCACGCCCTTGATCTCGGCGCCGTCGAGCACGCGGAACAGGCCCAGCATCTGATCGGGCGAGGGGGGCT
The DNA here is from genome assembly GCF_058804065.1 of Bradyrhizobium sp. GW821-FHT13H05. NCBI lineage: Bacteria > Pseudomonadati > Pseudomonadota > Alphaproteobacteria > Hyphomicrobiales > Nitrobacteraceae > Bradyrhizobium > Bradyrhizobium sp. GW821-FHT13H05. The sequence continues at coordinate 12,157 of NZ_JBXAPO010000013.1, forward strand.
GCCCGGGATTGGTGAGGCCTGCGGCCCAACGCATCAGGTTCGCCAGGCTGAGCGATTTGAGCGCGAAACGCTCCATCTTCACCTGGCCTTGCGGCGTCGGAGCATCGAGGCCCTCGAGCGCGAACTCGCCGTCCTGGTACTTGATCGCCCTGAGCCGGGGCGTCCCTTGCGGCGTCGTCATCGAGATCGTGCCGATCTCGATCTTGCCGACGCGCAGGCCCTCATAGAAGCCGGCGACCTTTTCCAGCATCTCGCGCGATTGCGCCGGCGTCGGCAGAACGGAGCGGTCCGCCGGCAGCAGCGCCAGGATCTCGGCCGGGCGGAATTTCGACGGCTGGACGGCGATGTCGGAGACGGCAATTCCGTCGATCTGCATGCGCATGCCCAGCGTCGACGTCGCCACATAGGCGCCGCTCGAGATCTGGCCGTAGACGCGATGATAGCTGTCGTCGCCCGCCTTCTGCGGATCGAGCGCGGCGGCGATCGCGGTCGAGTCGAAATCATTGATGATGATGGTGGAGATCTCGCCGGTCAGCTTGTCGGTCTTGCCCGCCTGCTGCACGTTGATCGTGAAGGTGGCGCGGTCCACCTTCATCGCATCAGCCTTGCCTCCGGCGAGGTTCTGGACCGCGAGGGCCGAATAGACGACCTCGCCGCTGCCGCCGGCGCTGTTACCGGCATCGAAATTGATGTTGATGGTCGGGGCGGTGACGGAGGTTGCGCTCACGCCCGCGTACTGATCGAGCACAAATCGGTACATGTCGATCAGGGAGCCGGACGCCGGCGCGCTTTGAACGTGCAGGGGACCGGCGAAGTCCCGCAGGCTCAGCTGAGGGATCTTGTAGGCGACTTTCAACTTCCCGGGGCCGAGCTCGTCCAGCGCGACCTCGAAGCCCGAGATCTCGATGCTGTCAGCCGCAAAACGCGTCTCGTCGACCTGGCGGACGCCGGCGCCCTTGATGGCACCGATCTTGACGCGCGCCTGGGGCTGGTTGGCGGGCTCGACCGCGATGTCCTCGACCGTCAGCGTCCGGCTCGACAGGTCGAAGGCCACCTTGCCGTGGCTCGCTTTGCTGCCGCCGGCGCGGAGCCGGTCGAACGCGGCTTCGACCTCGGCGGTGGCGCGGTGCTGGGCGTAGAGATTGAAGCCGAACCACCCGCCGGCAGCGAGCACGACGAGTGCGATCAGACCGATCAGAATTCGCTTCATTCCCAGCTCCAGTTGCTCGTTTTGCACTGCGCAACCTGGCATATTCGCGAAATACCGCGCGGTCCAGGGAAAGCTAGCGCTATCAGATATTTGACCATGCGCCCTGTTGATGAGGGCGCAATCGGATGTTGCCACCGGGCCTTCGGCCGTGCTTCATCCCGTTTCCACGGCCCGGAAATACCGTCCGCTTTGGACGGCCACTCCGGATGATGCATTTTGAGGCCGGTAACGCGAGGCAAGACACCGCATGTCGTCCTATTCTGATGATCTCCACCAGGCGGCGCTGGCCTATCACCGACTGCCGCGCCCCGGAAAACTCGAGATCCAGGCGAGCAAGCCGCTTGCCAACCAGCGCGACCTCGCGCTTGCCTATTCTCCGGGCGTTGCCGCTGCCTGCATGGAGATCGCCAAGAACCCGGCGGAAGCCGCGACCCTGACCACCCGCGCCAATCTGGTCGCCGTGGTCTCGAACGGCACCGCGGTGCTCGGCCTCGGCAATATCGGCCCGCTGGCCTCCAAGCCCGTGATGGAGGGCAAGGCCGTCCTGTTCAAGAAATTCGCCGGCATCGACGTGTTCGACATCGAGATCGCCGCCGACACCATCGAGCGCGTGGTTGAGACCGTGGCGGCGCTCGAGCCGACCTTCGGCGGCATCAATCTGGAAGACATCCGCGGACCGGAATGTTTCGAGATCGAGGCGCAGCTGAAAGAGCGCATGAAGATCCCGGTCTTCCATGACGACCAGCACGGCACCGCGATCATCGTCGCGGCCGCCGTCACCAACGCGCTCCGGCTCAACGGCAAGAAGCTCTCCGACGTGAAGATCGTGGCATCGGGGGCAGGGGCCGCGGCGATCGCGACCCTCAACCTGCTGGTCTCGATGGGCGCGCAGCGCAAGAACATCTGGGTCTGCGATATCGACGGCCTCGTGCACGAAGGCCGCAACACCACGATGGACCGCTGGAAGGCGGTCTATGCGCAGAAGACCGACAAGCGCACGCTTGGCGACGTCATCGGCGGCGCCGACATCTTCATCGGGCTCTCGGCACCGGGTGTGCTCAAGCCTGAGATGGCCAAGGCGATGGGCGACAAGCCGCTGATCATGGCGCTCGCCAACCCGACGCCGGAGATCATGCCGGAGGAGGCGCGCAAGGTGCGCCCCGACGCCATGATCTGCACCGGCCGCTCCGACTATCCGAACCAGGTCAACAACGTCCTCTGCTTCCCCTTCATCTTCCGCGGCGCGCTCGACGTCGGCGCCAGCGCCATCAACGAGGAGATGAAGCACGCCGCGGTCGAGGCGATCGCGCAGCTCGCGCGCGAGGCGCCGTCGGATGCGGTCGCGCAGGGTTTTGACACCGGCGAGACGCAGGGCTTCGGCCCGGGCTCGTTGATTCCGAGCCCCTTTGATCCACGCCTGATCCTGCGCATCTCGCCGGCGGTCGCGAAAGCCGCGATGGAATCGGGCGTCGCAACGCGCCCCATCACCAATTTCGACGAATACACCGCGCTGCTCGAGCGCTTCGCCTTCCGCTCCGGCCTCGTCATGAAGCCGATGTTCGCCAAGGCCAAGACCCAGCCGGTGCGCGTGATCTACGCCGAAGGCGAGGACGAGCGCGTGCTGCGCGCCACGCAAGTAGTGCTGGAGGAGAAGCTGGCGACGCCGATCCTGGTCGGCCGTCCGTCGGTGGTCGAAGCACGCATCAAGCGCTTCGGCCTGTCGATCAAGGCGGGCAAGGATTTCGACCTCGTCAATCCCGAGGACGATCCGCGCTACCGCTCCTACGTGCAGTCCTATGTCGAGGTCGCCGGCCGCCGCGGCGTGACGCCGGATGCGGCGCGCACCGTGGTGCGCACCAACAACACCGTCATCGCGGCGCTGGCGGTGACGCGCGGGGAGGCGGATGCGATGCTCTGCGGCGTCGAGGGCCGCTATATGAGCCATCTGCGCCACGTTCGCGAGATCGTCGGCTTCTCGCCGGGGATCGTCGACTACGCGGCGCTGGCGCTGCTGATCACCAGCAAGGGCGCGTTCTTCATCGCCGACACGCAGGTGCGGCCCAATCCGAGCGCGGAAGAGCTCGCCGAGATCGCATCGCTCGCCGCGGTCCACGTCCAGCGCTTCAACATCAAGCCGAAGATCGCCTTCGTCTCGCATTCGGATTTCGGCAGCTACGATACCGAATCCTCGCGCAAGATGCGCCGGGCGACCCAGCTGTTGAAGGAGAAGCACCCGGAGATCGAGGCCGACGGCGAGATGCAGGGCGACACCGCGCTTTCGGTGGCTGCGCGAAAAATGGTGCTGCCGCACTCCAAGCTGGAGGGCGAGGCCAACATCATGATCATGCCGACGCTGGACACCGCCAACGTCGCCTACCAGATGATCAAGTCGCTGGCGGATGCGCTCCCCGTCGGCCCGATCCTGATCGGCCCGGCGCGTCCGGCACATATCCTGACGCCCTCGGTCACCGCGCGCGGCATCCTGAACATGACGGCCGTCGCGGTGGTGGAAGCGCAGGAGCGCGCCGCCCGGCAGCAGCCGACGTTGTTTACGTAGGATGCCGTCTTACCCTCTCTCCTTGTGGGAGAGGGTGGCTCGCCGCGTTAGCGGCGAGACGGGTGAGGGGTCTCTATCCACGAGTCCCACTGCTATTGAATTCGCGGATAGATACCCCTCATCCGGCGCTTCGCACCACCTTCTGCCACAAGGAGAGAAGGTGCACCGCCCGCGCCAACTTTGAATTACTTTCAGTTCGCCATTTCCCCGTTTGTAAACCGGCGCACGACTCATCATAATCGCGCGGTAGTCTCGTCAAGACGCCGATTTCAAAAAGCCTGAGCCAAGAGGCCGATCATGCCAGCGTTCGTGACTTTCGGGCGAATCCTGTTCGCCGTGCTGTTCATCTACACGGGCGCAACGAAGTTGTTCGCCATCCAGGCGACGGCGGATTTCATCGCCACCAAGGTCGTGGTGCCAGATGTGATCGCGCCTTACGCCAAGCAGGTCGAGACGCTGACGGCCATGACCACGCCGCAGCTCTTGGCCATCGCGGTCGGCGGGCTCGAGATCATCGCGGGGCTGATGATCGCGCTGAACTTCGGCGCGCGGTTCTTCGCGATGCTGATGATCGTCTATATCGCGGTCTCGACCGTCCTGTTCTCCGATTTCTGGAATCAGGCGGCGCCCGACAACGCCAAGATGCTGGTCGACGCGCTGAAGAATCTCTCCATCATCGGCGCGCTGTTCATGATCATGGGTTATGGCCGTGCCACGCGTTCGGCAGAAACGGCCTACGGCGACGTGTAGCCGAGTCGAGGCTTTCAGAACGTCTTGGCGCGTCCATCGCGTGAACCCTCATTCACACATTATGGCTTTAAGATCACAGCGATTCCACAAAATCTTCGCCGCTGTGAATCGCGCGCGCCTGCGGGCTTGTCGAACTCTGCGAGTGAAGAATATTAGCGCTCGGGCGGTTGCGTGTCTGCAACCGGAGGCGACGGGGGCGGGACTTGGTTCATTCGAAGCGACGGGCAGCGCGTGCGGTGGCTGTTCTGGGGGCGGCGCATGTTGCAGCCTTTACTGCAACGGCGGCGGGCGCTGCTGACTTGCCCGTGAAGGCGCGGCCGCTGGCTGCGCCCGTGGCGAACTGGACCCAATTCTATGTCGGCGGTGGCCTCGGCTTCGACTTTGCGACGGGCCGGTCGCGCCTTGCGCCGGCTGGCGGTGGGGCGGATTTGTTCAATCTCGACGGCTTGCAGGGCGCCGATCTCGGTCTGTCGGCCTTCGCCGGCTTCGACGTCCAGGTCGCGCCGCGCGTCGTGGTCGGCGGCTTCGTCGATTACGACTGGTCGCGCCAGCGGACGACGGCTAGTGCATCGAGCCCGTTCTTCTTCGGCCAGAGCCTGAGCGCCGCGCTGCCGTCGCTCGACCAGGGCTGGACCATCGGCGGCCGCGCCGGATTCCTGGTGACGCCCGATATCCTGCTCTACGGCCTTGCCGGCTACAGCGAGATGCGGATCAACAACTGGAACCTGAACTACGTGATTTTCGGCGGTCCGTCGTTCACGGTTCAGGAGCCGGCGCTGACCTCGCACGGCTACACGGTCGGCGCCGGCGCGGAATATCGCCTCGCCAATAACGTGTCATTGCGCGGCGAATACCGCTATGTCGCGCTTGGCCAGCAGACCACGGTCGATCCGCTTGGCGCGGTCTGGACCACCGACCTGTCCCAGCATGTGGTCAGGATCGGCGCGGCCTATCGTTTCGGCCAGTTCGGCGGGCCTGCGACCGCAGCAGCAGCGCCGGTGCTGAATCCGACCTGGACGGGCGTCTATGTCGGCGCGGGCATCGGGGGCGACGTCATCACGCCCCATGTCGCCGGCTCGTTCGCCGGCGTGCTGGATATCAATGCGTCCGGTCTCGGTGGCGCCGATGTCGGCGGCACCTTCACCATCGGCTACGATCGCCAGGTCGCGCCGAAATGGGTCATCGGCGCATTCGGGCTGATCGATGCCGGAACCAATGGCGGCGCCAAGGTCAAGGCATCTGGCGCAGGTGTCGAGATCTCGTCGGATCTGGCCGCGGTGAAGTGGGGATGGACGGTCGGCGGACGTGTCGGCTATCTCGTGGCGCCGGAGACGATGGTCTATCTGCTCGGTGGCTATAGCGGAACAACCGCGCAGTCGATCTCGTACAATTTCCTCGGATTTCCCGGCACCGCTCCGACGCGGGAATATCACGGCGCGACGTTCGGCGGCGGCTTCGAGCGCTTCTTCACCGACAGCATCTCGGCCCGCGCCGAATATCGCGTGACGCATCTCGGAACGCGAGACGATCTGGCGTCGGATTTCATGACCAGCCTCAGCGCCGGCGGCACGGTGCACACGCTGCGCGGCGTGCTGGCCTATCACCTTCCGGCGCCGTAGGTCCCTTCGTAGGGTGGGTCAGCTTGGCGGTCGCGCGAAGCGCGGGCGCCGGGCGTAACCCACCAACGCTTCTCACCGCGGATACAGAAGTTGGTGGATTACGCCTTCAGCTACTCCACCCTGCCGCTCGCCGCCTGAGCAGCCGACCCGTGGACGCTCGCGGCGTGTCCAGCTTCGCGCAAGGTCGTTGCTGCAGGATGATTGGGAGCGAGTCATCGCGTCGATGATGGGGCCCCCTCATAATGTTTGCCGAAGCGTCGTCAGGCCCTGTGTCATTCGAGGCCGCTCTCGCGCATCATCGCGCAGGCCGCCTGCCGCAAGCCGAGGCGATCTATCGGCAGATCCTGGCATCCGAGCCGGATCATGTGGACAGTCTTCACCTTCTGGCGGTTGCTTCGCTCCAGGCTGGTCGCCCCGACACCGCGCTCGATCTCACCATCCGAGCCGTCAAGCTGCAGCCTCGCAACAGCATCTATCACGGCAACATGGCTAGCGCCTTGCGTGCGCTCGGACGAAGGGACGAGGCCATCGCGAGCTACCGGGAAGCGCTGCGGCACAAGCCCGACAATCTGGATGCGCATAATCAGCTTGGCATCTTGCTGGGCGAATGCGGCGACCTCACGGGCGCGGAGGCTCATTGCCGGCTCGTGCTGAGACATCCTCCCGGCCTCGACCTCAACGTCGCGCGCGCCCATGTCGATGCCCGTTTCAATCTCGCCAATCTGCTGGTGAGGCGGAAGCAGTTCGGCGATGCGATCAGCGAGTTTCGGCATGTGTTGCGGCAGAAGCCGGATTTTGCGGCGGCCCATTGCAACCTCGGGGCTGTGCTGTTCGATCTGTCCGCGTTCGAGGAATGCGAGCGCTGCTATCGCGAAGCCTTGCGCTTCAACCCGAAATTTGCGGAGGCGCATGCCAATCTTGGTGGTCTGCTCGTCAAATTGGGGCGCCTCGACGAAGCGGAGGTCAATCTTCGCGAAGCCTGCAAGCTCAAGCCAAATTTCCCCGAGGCCTTGAACAATCTCGGTGACCTGCTGCGACTGCAGGGACGTCTGGAAGAGGCAGAGGCGTGCTGCAGGGAAGCTCTGCGTCTGAAGCCGGACTATGTCCAGGCGCAACTGACCCTTGGCAATGCCCTTCGCGAGTCCGGTCGATTCCACGAAGCGGAGCCCTGCTATCGGGCCGCTCTCAATCACAATCCGGGCTGGCCGGAGGCGCTCAATAATCTCGGCACCCTGCTGTTCGATCTTGGGCGGCCTGACGAAGCCATTCGAAGCTTGCGAGCGGCGGTGTCGCAAAGGCCGGATTATCCCGATGCGCATTTCAACCTCGGGGTCTCGCTGTTGCTGGCCGGCCAGTTCGACGAAGGCTGGCGGGAATACGAGTGGCGGTGGAAGCAGGAGACGAAGAAGCCGTTTCTCCGCGGCTTCAGCCAGCCGCACTGGGATGGCGGCGATATCGGCGATCGGGTCCTGCTGTTGCATGCGGAGCAGGGGCTGGGCGATACGCTCCAGTTCTGTCGCTTCGTGCCGGCAATCGCGGCGGGGCGGCGGGTCGTCGTCGAGGTGCAGCGGCCGCTGATGCCGCTGCTGGCGGGCCTACCGGGTTTCGAGAGCATCGTCGCCCGTGGTGATCCGCTGCCGCCATTCGATCTACATTGCCCGCTGGTGAGCCTGCCGCGGGTTCTCGGCACCACGCTCGACACCATTCCGCAGCAGGCCTATCTCCGGGCCGATCCGCAACGCGCGGCGGCCTGGCGCCAGCGCGTCGCGCAGCTCGATGGCATCAGGGTCGGCCTCGTCTGGGCAGGCAATCAGACGATGAGCGGCGACCGGCGCCGATCCATGCCGCTCGAACGATTGTCAGAGCTGGCGGACCTGCCGGGGGTCAGTTTCGTCTCGTTGCAGAAGGGACCGGCGGCCAGCCAGTCGCCGCCGCCCGGTCTGTCCCTGCATGATTGGACCGGCGATCTCCACGACTTCGGCGAGACCGCCGCGCTGATCGAGGCCCTCGATCTGGTCATCGGTGTCGATACCGCGGTGGTGCATCTTGCCGGCGCGCTCGGCCGGCCTGTCTGGCTGCTCAATCGCTTCGATCGGTGCTGGCGGTGGTTGCTGAACCGCGACGACAGCCCCTGGTATCCGAGCTTGCGGCAATTCCGGCAGCCTCAGCCCGGCGATTGGGGCAGCGTCCTCCAGGACGTGCGCGTCGAACTCCAGAAATGCAGTTCGCCCCGAACCACCGTCGCGTGACGTCGCGCGCGAAGCAGGGTTGCTCTGCGCTCTGCCCATCCTCGTAACGACATGCTTTCCGAGCTATCAATCCGCACTCGGAGGCGCGATTTCGCGCATCCACCGGGAGATCGTCGCACTGTTCGTCGCGTCCGTGCCGCGCTGTACACCGAGCAATGCGGCCTCGCGCGCGGCGCGTGGGGTGATGCCATAGGCGGCCTTGAAGGAGCGGGCGAAATGCGCGTCGGTGCCGAGTTGCCAGCGCCGCGCGACCTCGCTGATCCTCAGGCTCCGCGCATCTGAATTGGCGAGGTCGAAGAAGGCGCGGTGCAGTCGGCGGCTGCGGATGTAGTCGGCGACACCGCCCACCGGCGCGAACAGCCGGTACAGCGAAGCCCGTGACAGGCCGAAATGGGCGCCGACCGATGAGGCCGACAAATCCTCGCTGGCAAGGCCAGCCTCGATGTGCTGGCGGATGCGCATCAAAGACGGGCTTGCCGTGGCCGAATGGTCGGCGTCAGCCTCGACGCGCTCGAGTTCGTTGCGCAGGCACGCGGCCAGCAGCGAGACCGTGCCCTCGACCACCGATTGACATTCGTCGAGTGTCATCCGGGGCGCAAATTCGAGCAGGGCGGTGAGGGGCCCCGCGAGGAGCCTTGCGATCACGCCGCTGCCCGGCAGCACAAGGCCGTGCAAGTCGTCGATCCGCAGGAGATGGGTGCCGAACATCGGGCGCGGCACGACCAGCGTGACATTCTCGAACGCCGTCGCCTTGGTCTCCAGCGGTTGGGCTAGGTCGAACAGGCAGATGTCGCCGGCGCGCACGCTGATCGGTCTGGCGCCCGCGATGCCGTCAAAGCCACCTGTCACATAGAGCTGGAGGATGATGTGGTCGACACCGCTGCGTGCAATCGTCTCCGGTGTGCGGCGGAAACGCTGACCGCTGGCCCGGCTCAACCCGATCAGCACAGGCCCCATGGCATAGGAACTGATGTCGGCGCGGAAGGGGCCCGGTTCGTCGGCGGCGAGTTCGTCAACGTCGAACAGCGTTGCGACCGCCTCGCGCCAGGCCGCGACATTCGCGTCAGTCTCCATTTGATCCGCGGCGAAGCCGAATGCCGGCAGCAGGGATGAAACCGGGGCGGCATCGCCCATCGGTCCGGATGATTCCTTCGGACCTGTCGTCGTGCGGTCGTCGGTCATGGTGGCGTGGTCGTGTCTCGATCGTCTTGGATGGTCGGGGCAAAGGCGGCGCCGTCCTGCCCGCCCATTGATGACAGGGGGTATAGGGAGATATCCGGAGCAGGGAAAGTCGTTCGTTTGTATACGAATCCTGCCGGTATCGTGGGGTGCGCAGCACCCGATCGGCGGCCTCGCCACGCCCCGAAGCCATCGGGCTTTTGCTCTTTTGTCTCAGTCTATTGATGCGGCGTTTCCAGGCCGCCCGCTCGTATTGACGCTGCGTCATGGACGCTCGAATAGCGCCCCGGGCACCGGGAGACCGGGTCCAGGACGGCATGATGCCGAAAGCGGGGCTAAGGACTGCAATGGTGTTGCGTGTTGATCTCGGGGCGGTCTTCGCGGGCCGGTCCGCTGACGGGTGGGTGAGCGCGTCGGTACGCTCGTTGACCGCCTGGCTCAGCACTTCGGCTCTGGTAACGGCGGCGCTGGTCGTGACCGTATCGCCCGCCGAAGCGATCGACGCAACCTGGCTTGCCACGCCCGGCTCGGGTACCTACGCGGCGGGATCGAATTGGAGCGGCGGCAGCGTGCCTGACGGCACCGCTTCGTTCGGAGCGTCCAGCATCACGAACCTGAGTATTCTAAGTATGCAATCGGTCGGCGGATGGACCTTCAACGCCGATGCAGGAAATTACGTGATCACCGTTGACGGTGAAGTGTCGTTGCGTTTTCTCGACGCCGGCATTGTCGTCAACGGCGGCAGCGTCGTGCTCGACATCAATGTCAGCGGCGTCAGGTTTGGCAACAACAGCACGGCGGGGACCGCGACGATCAATGTCAACGACGCCACGCTGTCCTTCACCCAGAGCGCCACCGCCGGCAACGCCGTCATCCGCAGCGACGGCGAGATCAATTTCAGGAACACCAGCACCGCCGGCAATGCCAGTATCAGCAATACAGGCACGGTCTATTTCGACGATGCAAGCACGGCCGGCAATGCCACGATCGCCAATACCGGCACAGGAACGATCTATTTCCACGATACGAGCAGTGGCGGAACGGCGCGCTTCATCAACAACGCCGACATCGACGTGTCGGACCGCTCGTCTCCCTTCATCACGATGGGGTCGATCGAAGGCTCCGGCACCATCTATCTCGGCTCGACGACCCTCGAGGTCGGCGGCAACAACCTCTCGACCGTCTATTCCGGCGTGCTGCGCGACGGCGGCAGTGGCGAGGGCTCGGGTGGCTCGCTGACAAAGGTCGGCACCGGCACGCTCACCCTGACAGGCACGAGCACCTATACCGGTGGTACCGTCGTTGCCGGCGGCGTGCTCGATGTGGAGGGATCCCTCAACGGGACCTCGTCCGCGACGGTGCAATCCGGCGCCGTGCTGATGGGCGCGGGCAGCATCGTGTCGCCGACGGTGGCGATCGATGGCGGCGGCACCCTCGCGCCGGGCAATGGCAGCGCGGGAAGCATGCTGACGATCGACGGCAGTCTCGCCTTTGCGTCCGGCGCGTTCTACCTGGTGCAGGTGAGCCCGTCGGCCGCCGCCTCGACGACGGTCACGGGAACGGCGGATCTGGGCGGCGCCACCGTGAAGGCAGTGTTTGCTCCCGGCAGCTACGTCTCGAAGACCTATACGATCCTCAGTGCGGCCGGCGGCGTCTCCGGAACGTTTGTGTCGCTCATCAACACCGGTCTGTCATCGAACGTCCATAGCTTGCTGAGCTATGACGCCAACAACGTCTATCTGAACCTCGCGCTCGATTTCGCGATCGCGCCAGACCTCAACGTCAACCAGCGCAATGTCGGCAACGGGCTGACGAACTCGTTCAACCGGAACGGCGGCATTCCCGGCGTCTATGCGGCATTGTCGGCGGGCGGGCTGACGCAGGCCTCCGGGGAGCTCGCAACACGCGTGCAGCAGACGACGTTCGAGGCGATGGGGCAGTTCGTCGGTTTGCTTGCCGGCCGCGGCGAGCCGGACTGCGCCGTGCCCGACGTCCAGGGCAAGCCTCGGCCGTGCCGCGAGGCTGCGCGTTGGAACATCTGGGCGTCCGGCTTCGGCGGGGCGCAGGAGAGCAACGGACATGCTGCTCTCGGATCGCACGATGCGACGAGCCGTGTGTTTGGGACCGCCGTCGGGGCCGATTACCGGCTTTCGGCAAATACGCTAGCCGGCTTTGCGCTGGCCGGCGGCGGGACCAATTTCAGTGTGAGCGGCCTCGGCAGCGGGCGTTCCGACCTGTTCCAGGCCGGCGCTTACATGCGGCATGTCAACGGGGCGGCCTATATCTCCACGGCACTGGCCTATGGCTGGCAGGACGTCACCACGGATCGGACCGTGGCCATCGCCGGTTCAGATCGCCTGCGCGCCGGGTTCAACGCCAACGCCTGGTCCGCGCGAGCCGAGGGCGGTTACCGGTTCGCTCCGCCCTGGATGAACGTCGGCGTCACGCCCTATGTGGCAGGGCAGTTCACCACCATCGCCTTGCCGGCCTATGCGGAGTCCGTGCTTTCAGGCAGCAGCGCGTTTGCGCTGACGTATGATGCGAAGAGCGTGACCGATCCCCGCACCGAACTCGGCATCCGCACCGACAGGGTTCTCGGCGTGAGCGACGGTGTCCTCACGCTGCGCGGACGACTTGCATGGGGGCACGATTTCAATCCGAACCGGACGATGGCCGCAACTTTCAGGGCGCTGCCTGACGCGAGCTTCGTCGTCAACGGCGCTGCGCAGGGGGCGGACTCCGCGCTCGTGACGGCCGCCGTCGAAAAGAAATGGCTGAGCGGCTGGTCGGCCCTTGCGGCTTTCGAGGGCGAATTTTCGAACGTGACGCGGTCCTATACTGGCAAGGGCGTCGTTCGTTATGCGTGGTGAAACCATAAGATAATTGCTGGTAGCAAAATACCGGTACTGTGCATGGGGTTGTTTTGCGAGTTTTAAGTGGAGCCTCTCGCCGGCCGCCACGGCGTGACGGTCACCTCATGCGCCGCGTCGAGCAGATACGGCGCCCCCGGCTTCAGCCCGTGTGACGCCAGCACCTCATGTGGCGTCCGCTCCGGCACGCCGACAAAGCAGCCTTCACCGCCGGGCAGCCGCACATGCGGAGCTTCCGACAGCCAGAACGTGTCGTAGCGGTCCATGAACATGTCGAACACGACGGGGCCGCCGATGATTGCGACCGTGCCGGACGAGACGTCGGCGAAAGCGCAGGCCTCCTCGAAGCTCGCATGCTCGGGATTCCACAGCGTCGCGTTCGGCATCTCCGGATCGACGGTGAGCGCCTTGATCTTGCGGGTGAGGATCAGCCGCTTGCGCTTCGGCGAATTCGGCTGCTGCTCGTGCGAGTGTCCGCCGTGCACGACGATCGCGGCGCGATCGAGCGCCTGCTCGAAAAAGCGCTTGTCGCCTTCGAAGACCAGCGTGGGCGGCATGATGTGCGACGGATCGGCAAGCATGCCGTCCGCCGATATGATGACGTAACCTTCAAACCGGAAAGACAAGTGCAGTCTATTCCGAGACCGTCGTCACGACGCTGTTGACCGGCCGGGTGCTCACCGTCGGCAGCTTGACGTCCTTGAGCAGCTCCTGGTCGTATTCGGGCAGCGTCGAGGCCGGGAATTTGGCGCGCATCGCCACCACCTTGTAGCCACCGGCCTTCAGGCGCTTGAGCAGCTCGGGCAGGGCTTCGGCGGTGTGCTTCTGGAAGTCGTGCATCAGGATGATGCCCTTGCCCTTGCTGTCGAGCTTCTTCATCACGGTCTCGATCACCTTCTCGGGCTTCGAGGCCTTGAAGTCGAAGGAGTCGATGTCGCAGGAGAAGATCGCGGTGTTGCGGTTGCCGAGATAGGTGACCATCTCCGGCGGATGCTGGAGCGCCGGGAAGCGGAAGAACGGCGAGGGCGAGATGCCGCCGAGCGCCCACTTCACCGCGGAAAGACCTTTCTCGATCTCTTCCTTGCGCTGCGCTTCGGTGAGCTTCTTGTTGTTGAGATTGGCGTGCGACCAGGTGTGGGTGCCGACCGTGTGGCCGGCCGCATAGACCTGCTTGAGGATCTCCGGCTCATAGGTCGCGTGCTTGCCGATCGAGAAGAAGATGCCGGTGGTGCATTCGTCGGCGAGCGCCTTCAGCACGGCGGGCGTGTTCTTCGGCCAGGGGCCGTCGTCGAAGGTCAGCACGACCTCCTTGTCGCGCAGGAAGTCGAGCTCCTTGAAATGCTCGAAGCCGAAGCCGGGACCGCCTGTCGTGTCAATCTCGACGGTGCGGGCGACGCCGAGCGCGCCCAGCGTGTTGCAGGCCGCGCGGGCCGGCTGCGGCGCCTGTTGCGGCGGGGGCGGATTGACGAAGCCCGCTGGCGCGGCGGCTACCGGCGCGGGAGCAGGTGCTGCGGCGGGCGTTGCAGCCGGTGCGGCTTGCGTGGCTGCCGCGGGCTTTGCGGCCGGCGTCTGCGACCATGCCGCGCCGGTCATGCCTAAAGACATCGCGCTTGCCAGAATTAGTCCTGCCGCCACACGCATGGTGTTGTCCTCGAGATTGATCCCGTTGTTCTGCCGTGGCTTTTCGCTTCCGGCAAAACCATCCTGCCCCAAACGATCCTAGCCTAGATGGTGGGCCCTCGCCATTGCAACGGCTGTTTGGCAACCCGCCACAATTGTGCCCAACCGGATTGGGCGCGGCGCGTCAGCTGTCGGCCAGCGCCTTGGCGACCGCTGTCTTGACCCGTGTGTCGGTGGGCTCGACCGCGGAGGCAAAGACCTCGGCAATATAGCCGTCACGGCCGATCATATATTTGTGGAAGTTCCAGCGCGGAACATCCTTTGGTCGCGCCTCGGCGGCCCATTTGTAGAACGGATGCGCCTTGGCGCCGACCACCACGGCCTTGGCCGCGATCGGGAAGGTAACGCCGTATTGGTGGTGCGCGGTCTCCGTGATCTCGCTCGTGCCGCCCGGCTCCTGGCTACCGAAATCGTTGGAGGGCACGCCGATCACGGTGAGCCCGCGCGCGCGAAACTCGCTCCAGAGCTCTTGCAGGCCGGCATATTGCGGCGTGTAGCCACAGAGTGATGCGGTGTTGACCACCAGCAGCGGCTTGCCGGCGAACGCGGCGAGGCGGATGTCGTCGCCGGAGAGCGCCGGGAAGGAGAAGGCGTAGGCGGGGATGCGGCTCATGCCGCCATCGGCGAGCGCGCGCGTGACAGGCGCGAGCGTCCCTGCAAGCGTCGCGATCAGCATGGTCCTGCGGTTCATCATGACGGAATCCCCCCGAAATGATCGAGGGAGGATGTTACATCGCCGCTGCGTGCCGGACTCGTCAACACCGCGTTATCGGGAGCGACAGCGCCTCTAGTACAGGCGGACGATGAAATCAGTGCCTTCGCCGGTCTCGCCCTGGTTGATGCCCTGATCGGAGACGATGATCGAGCCGCCGGAGGTCAGCATCTCGTTGACCTTCGCCATGGTGTCGGCGGGGATCGAGATGCGGTCGAGCGCTTCAGCCGGGCTGTCCGGCGTGACCACCGGCTTTGCGGCGACGGGGATCACCGCGGCGCCACCCTTGCGGCGCGTCACGCGGCTGTCATCCTCGCGCGCGGCGGAACGCGCGGAGACGGGCAGCGACACCACCGACCAATGCAGCGCATTGGAATCGGCCTTGTCGACTTCGGCGGTGAAGACATGCGTGCCGAGCGGGCGGTCGCTCGCGGCGATCGTGATCGGCACATCGAACAGCGGCGCAAAGTTCTGCCGCACGTAGAGCTTGGAATCCTTGCGGCTGATGAAGACCGCGATCTGGCCGGCCCGCTTGGGCGCGTCCGGCTTCGCGGCCGGCGCGGGATCCGCGACCCGGCTCTCGTCCTTCTTGGCATCAGGCGCAGGCGCCGTGGCGGTGACGGCTGCGTCAGGCTTCTTTGCGGTGTCGGCCGCTTCAGTCTTGACGGGCTCGGATTTGGTCGGCTCGGATTTGCTGACGTCCGACGTGGACGGTTCGCCCTTGGCTGGTTCGGTTTTCGCAGCCTCGACCTTGTCGGCGCTCGCGGCTTCTTCCGACTGCGGCTTGGCCGCGTCAGATGCGTCGGCCGTCGTGGTTTCGGACTTCGCTGGCGCGTCAACCTTGTCGGTCGGTGCCGTGGTTTCCTCGCGCGCCGGCGCATTGCCGGTGGTCACATCCGACATCACGGTGTGGCCGACCGACGAGCGCAGTTCGAGCACGCTGTCCGCGCTCGCGGTCTTTGTCTCCTGCGGCTTGGCTTCGGTGACCTTGGCTCCGGCCGCACCCTTGTCGGCCTTGTCGCCGATATTGGTCGGCGACTCCAGGCTGGCCGCGGGCTGTGGCGGTACGCGCACGGAGGCGAGCAACTGGTGCTGGAAGCTGTGCGGCGTCATCTCGCCCGGCGTGACGAGCACGCGCGCGCCCATCTTGGTCCAGTTCCACATCTTCACGGCGAACGCCATCGGCATGCGGATGCAGCCATGCGAGGCCGGATAGCCCGGCAGCACGCCGGCATGCATGGCGACGCCGGACCAGGTGATCCGCTGCATATACGGCATCGGCGCGCCGCTATAGATGTTGGAGTGGTGGAATTTGTGCTTCTGGATGACGCTGAACACACCCATCGGCGTCGAGTGGCCCTTCATGCCGGTCGACACCGGAGATTCCGCGAACACGCCATTGGTGTCGTAGACAGTCACCTTCTGCCGGTCGATCGAGACGACGATGACGAGCGGGCCTTGCGGTTTGGTGCCGACTTCCTTCTCGGCAACCACATCCTTTTTCTTGCTGGAGGCGCCGTGTTTCGGCGGCTTCTGTCGCGGCTCTTCAGGATGCCGTTCCTGCCGGCCGTAGGAGCCGTCGGAATAATCGTTCCAGTAGTAAAATGCTGCTTCCGCCTGGCTCGCCGTGCCGATCGCACCCGCCGCCGTCAAAATGGCGACCTGCCAAAGCCGCGCCGGCTTGGCAGAAACACCGGACCCGTTCACGCTATTCATCCTCGAATCCATAATCCAAATCAGACGTTAGTGTCGCAGAGGGGATACGCGTTCACCAGCAGGGCAGTTCTGCCGTCAGCTACTTTTGTCCAAGACGTAGCAAAAAAGCCTCACAGAGCGGTAAACGGCGGCCGCGATCGGGCCCCCGTCACCTTCCTGTCCGGCTGTCGCGTTCCTACATTAAGGGGACTCGTTACCGGAGAACTTCATGTCATCCCGTTTCCCCGGTCTTTCCGGCATCCGCTTGAAAGGCCTTGCTTTATTCCTCCTGGCTCTGGCCATGCCCATGGCTTCCGCGTCCGCCGCCGATGAGCCCGATCTGATCTTCCGCCGCTCCACCGTATTCAAATGGATGAGCCCGAACGACAAGCTCGCGACCTACGGCCTCGACGATCCCGAAGTCGATGGCGTCGCCTGTCATTTCACTGTGCCGGAGAAGGGCGGTTTCAAGGGCTGGCTCGGCCTTGCCGAGGAGGTCTCGGACATCTCGCTCGCCTGCCGCCAGATCGGTCCGATCAAGTTCAAGAACAAGATGGAACAGGGCGACGACATGTTCCGTCAGCGCCGCTCGCTGTTCTTCAAGAAGATGCAGATCGTGCGCGGCTGTGACGCCAAGCGCAACGTGCTGGTCTACATGGTCTATTCGGACAGGCTGATCGAGGGCTCACCGAAGAACTCGACCTCGACCGTGCCGATCATGCCGTGGGGACCGGCCGACGCCAACGTCCAGAAGTGCGGCGAATTCTTCACTCAGTAATGACGGTACGACCGGCGCGCGGCTTTGCGAGATGCGAGCCGGTCAGGCGCACGAACATCTGCGGCGCGGCCTCATAACCGCGGCTCGATTGCAGCGCCATTTCGCCAGGCGATGTGGCGCTGCTGCGGACTTGTCGTTGATCTCCGCGGTCCGTTCGTTGGTCCGCCTCGCGCGTCGTTGCGCGATCTTGCGCCACCATGATGGCCATTCCTCACGTGAATGCGCCCGGTGATCCGGGCGTCTCGGTTTCGATGGCTTGGGTCGCAGCCGAAGCGCCCCCGGTTCGACAGGGCCCAACCTTCGTTTGGCGTCTCTTCAGCAGAAAAACGTAAAACCCATGTGAAGCGTGCAAGGCGCGCGCATGACGATGCCCGCGTCCGGAGCACAGCCGCACTTGAACGAGGACTTGCCTCGTCACTTTGAGCTGAGGCGCAACCTGACTGAAATGATTGGCATTTTCCGAGAATTGTTTCGTCCCCACGGACCGGACGAAACAATTCGCACGAAGACGAAACCATTTTCCGCTTTTGGCGCATCACGCGCGAAACCGCCCATGGTTATCAGCTTCATAACGACGACGGCGCACCGCCGGCCTCGGAATTGAGGGACAAGACCATGCGCGCGCTCAGCTTCATCCTTGCTTTCGGTTTCGTGCTTGCAGGTTCGTCCTTCGCGGGCACGCCCGACGGCAACCTCCCGGGGATCGGCACCTTCCAGTACAGCGGCTCGCCGGTCATCGCTCCCGCACCGCAGCTCGTGGTCGCCGCACGCTTCTGATCGCCAACAAGAAAATCAGCCGTCAAAGGCCATCATGTTCCGTCGTCTCAGCGCCGCAGCGTTCATTTGTCTTCTGACGATCAGTTCCGTCCAGGCGCAGGTGCGCTCCCCCTCCAGGTTGCCTGATCCCCGCACCGAGTTCGTGAGGCAGTGCGCGCCGCGCATGCTCGGTCGCTGGGAGCATCCGGAAGCAGTTTGCGGCTGCCTGCATGATCATGCCGCCGCCGTCGTCGAGGACCGTGATCTGCGCGAGGCGCTGCTGCGCGGGATCAGCGAGACCGGCGTTCCGACGATCGAGACCGATTGGGTGCCGATGTCCAAGCAGGGCGAGATCGGGCCCACCTTCACCAAGATCGCCAAGCCGACCTTGCAGTGCATGTTCGATCCGGCGAAGTAGCGTCTCAGATTATCATTTCGACTTCGGACCGTGTCGCGGCACGCAGGAACTGGTGCGGGCGACCCCCTTCTCGGTCATCTTCGCGCCGCGCACCTCCTTGACCTGTCCGGCCGGGCAGGTTCCATCATCCACGAGCACACGCTGACCAAGCTTGAGATCGGCGATATCCTCCACACGCCCGACCGTGGCGGCACGCGCCGTCGATGCAAGCGCGCTGGCGATGAGGAGCGAGAGGCAGGCCGCGCGACAGAGTGACATGGTGAGGACTCCCGGAATCGATGCCGCAATGTAGGGAGCGGTCACCGATTCTGATAGGGAAGCTTCGTCACGCTCGCCGGGCCGACCTGCCTTTCACGCGCAGCGCCGCGCGCGATTCCCGCGCGAGCCGTTCCGCGGACGTCACGAGCTCGGGAACCGCGTGTCCCGAAAATCCCAGCACGAAGCCCGGCAGGGGGCGTGCGCGTGAATAGGTGTCGGCCAGCAGCCAGCCTTCCGCACCGGCCGCCCGCTTCGCTTCTGCGGCCACCGACAGATCAACCGACGGATCGAAGCGGGCGACAAGGTGCAACCCTTGCGACGGCACCGGCACGGACAGGACGCCGTCGGATCTGGCTTCCAGCGTCTCAGCCAGCGCATCGCGCGCTTCGCGATAGAGTTTTCGCACGCGCTTGAGGTTTGCGGCAAACGCGCCGGAATTGAGCATGTCCGCCACCGCGCCTTCCATCAGCGTGCCCGGAAAGCGGTCGAGCGCGGCGCGCGCGGCGGTCACGTCGGCGATCAGTCGCTCGGGCAGGGCGCAATAGCCGATGCGCAGGCCCGGAAACAGCGTCTTGGCGAACGTGCCCATGTAGATCACGCGCTGGAGATGATCGATGCCGGCGAGCGACATCAGCGGTGCGCCGTCATAGCGGAACTCGCTGTCGTAATCGTCCTCCAGCACGAAGGCGCCGGCCTGTCTGGCCCAGTCAAGTAACTCCAGCCGCCGCGGCATCGACATCTGCACGCCCAGCGGAAACTGGTGCGACGGCGTCACATAGGCCGCGCGTGCGTTCGGCCCCGCAGTTCGCCCCTTGGCGATGCGCATCCCATGTTCGTCCACGGGAACGGGGACGGCGCGATAGCCGCAATGCGCGATCGTCTTGCGCGCGGCGGGATAACCTGGGTCTTCGCACCAGACCTGGTCGTTCGGCTTGAGGATCGCGCTTAGCACGATGCGCAGCGCATGCAGCGTGCCTGAGGTCAGCATGATCTGGTCGGGGTCGCAGCGCAGGCCGCGCGCCGACAACAGATGATCGGCGATCGCGGCACGCAGCTCGCGGCTGCCGCGGGGATCGCCATAATGCAGATGCTCGGATCCGAACGCGCGCATGCGCCGGCCGACGAAGGCGCGAAAACGCTGCAGCGCGCGCTCGTCGATATGGGTACAGCCGAGCGCGAACGCGCCCTGTCGTGGTGCCTCGACCACGATCTTCGCTTTCTTCGGCCCGGCCGCAGGTGCGGGAATGCGCGCGGCGACGAAGGTGCCGGAGCCGACGGTGGCGTCGGCAAAGCCGTCGGCGATCAGACGTTCATAGGCGGTGACGACGGCGTTGCGCCGAAATCCGGTTTGCTTCGCCAGCGTCCGCGACGGCGGCAGCGGCTCGCCGGGTTTGACGAGGCCGGAGACGATCATCTCGCACAGCGCCTGATACAGCCGGTGCGCCGCGGAAGCGCCTGGCGTGATGTGGGGACCGGTGAGGTCGAGCGGCAGCTCGGCTTTGGCCGGTGAGGACGAATTGGTCGGAATTTTTTGCATGGAATTGGCACTATCGCAGACCAAATCCATGGCTACAACTCTCCTGGAATTGTTCCAGTCCCGACAGGAGCGGCCGTGAGCCAGACCGAAAGCCAGAATTCCTATCCGACCTCGGCGCGCAACCAGGTCAAGCGCCGTCATGACCGCGGCTTCTACGATCACGACACGGTTCACCGCATCCTGGATTCCTCGATGATGTGCCACGTCTCCTATGTCATCGACGGCCAGCCCTATTGCACGCCGACCTTCTTCTGGCGCGAGGGCACTAAGCTCTACTGGCACGGCTCGAGTGCCAGCCGCATGCTGCGCAACCAGACCAGGGGTGAGCGCGTCTGCCTGACGGTCGCGCATCTCGACAGCCTCGTGCTGGCGCGCTGCGGCTTCAATCACTCCGCCGATTACCGCGCGGTGATGGCATTCGGCACAGCCTATCTCGTTACCGATCCCGAGGAAAAGGAGCGGGCGGTGATCGCCATGGTCGACCGCTTCTTCCCGGATCGCACCGCGAGCCTGCGGGCAAGCAACACGCAGGAGATCAAGGCGACCTCCTTCATCGCCATGGAGATCGAGGAGGCCTCGGCAAAAGTCCGCGCCAAGGGTGTCGCCGACGATGATGAGGATTACGAATTGCCGATCTATGCCGAGCGCATTCCGGTGCGCACCGTGCTCGGTGCGCCCGAGCCGTGTCCGCGCCTGCTGGACGGCGTCAGCCGGCCTGCGACGCTCAATGGCTATTCGGAGGGCCGGCTGCTCGAAGATGCATTGCGGGAAGCTTATTTTGTGGAGTACCCGAACGGCTGAAATCGGCTAGCTTGCGCGCTCTTCGATTTGTTTGAACGTCTGGAGCAGCCTGATGAACGCCGAAACGCAGCAGAGGATTCTTGACGCCGTCGATGCCGGCTTCGAAGCCCAGCTTGCGACCACCCGTGATTTCGTCGCGATCCCGTCGACCCGCGGGGCCGAGGGACCGTGTCAGGACATGATCGGCGACCTCCTGCGCGAACGCGGCTACGAGGTCGACGACTGGCACATCAACGTCGACGATCTCAAGGATCTGCGCGGCTTCGGACCGATCGAGTATGACTTCTCGAAGGCGCGCACCGTTGTCGGCACGTATCGTCCGAAGACCGAGGCCGGCAAGTCGCTGATCCTCCAGGGCCACTGTGACGTGGTGCCGGCGGGCCCACTGGAATTGTGGGACACCCCGCCATTCTCGCCCGTCATCAAGGACGGCAAGATGTTCGGCCGCGGCGCCTGCGACATGAAGTCGGGCACGATCGGAGCGCTCTATGCGCTCGATGCGATCAAGGCCGCGGGCCTCAAGCCGACCGCGCGAATTCACTTCCAGTCCGTCATCGAGGAGGAGAGCACCGGCGTCGGCGCGCTCTCGACGCTCCAGCGCGGCTATCGTGCCGATGCCTGCTTCATCCCCGAGCCCACGGCCGGCAAGATGGTGCGCTCGCAGGTCGGCGTGATCTGGTTCCGCCTGCGCGTGAAGGGCCATCCGACCCATGTCGCCTTTGCCGGCTCGGGCTCCAATGCGATCATGGCGGCCTATCATCTCGTCCACGCCCTGCAAAAGCTCGAGATCGAGTGGAACGAGCGCGCCAAGGCCGACCGTCATTTCAAGACGCTGAACCACCCGATCAACTTCAACCCTGGCATCATCAAGGGCGGCGACTGGGCCTCCAGCGTTCCGGCCTGGTGCGACGTCGACTGCCGCATCGCGATCCTGCCGGGCTGGTCGGTGGCCGATCACCAGAAGGAGATTTTGGCCTGCGTTGCCGCTGCCTCGCGCAACCACCGCTTCCTCGCCAACAACCCGCCTGAGGTGGAATGGTCCGGCTTCCTGTCGGAAGGTTATGAGCTCACCGATTCCGCCGCACCGGAAGCCGCCTTCGGCAAGGCCTTCAACAAGGTCTATGGCGGCGCGGTCGAGGACCTCGTCTTCACCGCGCTCACCGACACACGTTTTTACGGTCTCAATTACGGCATCCCGAGCCTCTGCTTCGGCGCCAGTGGCGGCGAGATGCACGGCTTCAACGAATATGTCGAACTGGACTCGCTGAAGAAGACGACCAAGGCGATGGCGCTGTTCATCGCGGAATGGTGCGGAGTGGAGAAGGCATAGCGAGGGGCTCGGCTCTCTCCGCCGTCATTGCGAGGAGCTCTTGCGACGAAGCAATCCAGAGTCTTTCCATGGAGGCAGACTGGATTGCTTCGCTGCGCTCGCAATGACGGAGTGTGCTGCTAATTCCTCAGGATGAGGGGAAATATCTGGCCGGTCTGCTGCCCAATCCACCGGCTTTCCCAGATACTTTAAGCTTAAAATAAAGACTAGGATGCCGGCCCCTCCGGTGGCAGACTGGCGCCCGATCGCAGGGCTTTGAGTCCGCCGAAGGAGTCACGATGCGCGATTGGGATGACGCTTATGCCAATTCGGCCCATATCCCGGGCTCGGACAAGATGCCGGCACAGTGGGCGGAGCGGGCGGCGGCCTACCGCGCCAGTCTGAAGGAATTCCGCGCCGACATCGCCTATGGCTCCGGCGAACGCCAGCGCTTCGACCTGGTCCTGCCTGACGGCGACAGCAAGGGCCTCGTCGTCTTCGTCCATGGCGGCTACTGGATGCGCTTCGACAAGTCGACCTGGACGGACCTGGCCGAAGGCGCGCGGCATCATGGCTGGACGGTCGCACTGCCGAGCTACACGCTGACCCCCGCTGCGCGCATCTCCGATATCACCGCAGAAATCACCGCCGCGATTGCGAAAGCGGCCTCGCTCGTTGCAGGCCCGATCCGGCTCGCCGGCCACTCCGCCGGTGGCCATCTGGTCACGCGCATGCTGTGCGACGACAGCCGGCTCGAGCCCGCCGTCTACAACCGCATTGCCGGCACGCTCTCGATCAGCGGCCTGCACGATCTGCGTCCGCTGCTCAAGACTGGGATGAACGAGACGCTGCGCATGACCATGGAGGAGGCGACGCTCGAAAGCGCGGCGCTGCATCTGCCGCGCGGGCATTCGCCCGTGACCGCCTGGGTCGGCGGTAGCGAGCGGCCCGAATTCATCCGCCAGTCCGACCTGATGGCCAATGTCTGGACCGGATTCGACGTGCCGACGCGCCTCGTGGTCGAGCCTGCGCTGAACCATTTCACCGTCATAGACGGTCTCAAGGATCCGTCGTCGCAGATCACCGCGCGCCTGATCGGCCTCGACTGATGAGGCGGGGGATGATCGATCGAGAGGACCAGCCATGACGTCCAGCGATTACGATCCCGCAAGCGAAGGCGCCGAGACCGATTTTGCCCGGCGCATGTCCTATGGCGATTATCTGGGGCTGGATAAGATCCTGGGTGCGCAGCATCCGCTGTCCGAGGCGCATGACGAGATGCTGTTCATCATCCAGCATCAGACCACCGAGCTGTGGATGCGGCTTGCCATCCACGAGCTCAGCGCCGCGCGCCGCGCCATTGCCAAAGACGAGGTGCAGCCCGCGATGAAGATGCTGGCGCGGATGTCGCGCATCTTCGAGCAGCTCAACGGCGCCTGGGACGTGCTGCGCACGATGACGCCGAGCGAGTATACACGCTTTCGCTCGCAGCTCGGCCAGTCCTCCGGCTTCCAGTCACGTCAGTACAGGCTGATCGAATTCCTGCTCGGCAACCGCAACCACGCCATGCTGAAGCCGCACGCACACGATGTGGAAACGACGAAGCTGCTCGAAGCCGAGCTCGCGATGCCGAGTCTCTACGACGAGGTGCTCCGGCTTGCCGACCGCAACGGGCTGAAGATGCCGGCGGCGGTGCTGTCACGCGACGTCCGCGAGACCCACAGTTTTAACGAGGGCGTGCTGCAGGCCTGGCGTATCGTCTACGAGGCGCCGGAGACGCACTGGATGCTCTACGAGCTCGCCGAGAAGATGGTCGATTTCGAAGACTATTTTCGCCGCTGGCGCTTCAACCACGTGACGACGGTCGAGCGCGTCATCGGCTTCAAGCGCGGCACCGGTGGCACCAGCGGCGTCAGCTATCTCAAGCGCATGCTGGAGGTCGAGCTGTTTCCCGAGCTCTGGCGCGTCCGCACCATTCTGTAGAAATCCCCATGACCCGATATCGCGTCTACGACGACACCAAGGCTCTGTTCCATCTGCCCGACGGCGTGATCTATCTCGACGGCAATTCGCTCGGCGCATTGCCGCTGGGTGTTGCCGAGCGCGTCGGCCGCGTCATCACGACCGAATGGGGCAACGAGCTGATCCGCGCCTGGAACACGGCAGGCTGGTATGCCCAGCCGCGCCATGTCGGCGATCGCATTGCGCGGCTGATCGGCGCTGAAGCCGGCTCCGTGATGGTCGGCGATACGCTGTCGTTGAAAGTCTATCAGGCGCTCGCGGCTGCGCTCGACATGAGCGCGTCGCGCAAGATTGTCCTGTCCGACACCGGCAATTTTCCGACCGACCTCTACATGGCCGAGGGCCTGATCGCGACGCTCGGGCGCGGCCATCAATTGCGCCTGGTCGCGCCGGAGGCGATCGAGGCCGCGTTGTCGGAGGAGATCGCGGTGCTGTACATCACCGAGGTCGATTACCGCACTGGCCGCCGTCACGACATGGCGAAGCTGACCGCGAAGGCGCGTGCGCTCGGCATCGTCACGGTCTGGGATCTCGCGCACTCCGCCGGCGCATTGCCGGTCGATCTCGCCGGCTGCGGCGCCGATTTCGCCGCGGGCTGCACCTACAAATACATCAACGCCGGTCCCGGCGCGCCGGCCTTCCTCTACGTCGCGCCGCGCCACGCCGACACTGCGCGTGCCGCTCTGTCCGGCTGGATGGGCCATGCAAAGCCGTTTGCGTTTGAGCTAGGCTATGCTGCCGCCGGCGGCGTCGAACGTATGCGCGTCGGTACGCCTCCGGTGCTGGCGATGGCGGCGCTGGAAGCCTCGCTCGACATATGGGACCGCGTTGACATTGCCGAGGTGCGCGCGCGTTCGCTGGCGCTTGGCGATCTCCTGATCGCGGAGGTCGAACGCCGCTGTCCCTCTTTAAAGCTCGTGACCCCGCGCGCTCACGTTCAACGTGGTTCGCAAGTCTCGTTCGCCTTCGACGGCGGCTACGCCGCGATGCAGGCGTTGATCGCCCGCGGCGTCATCGGCGACTTCCGCGCGCCTGACATCATGCGGTTCGGGATCACGCCGCTGTATATCGGCGAGAGTGAGATCGTGCAGGCAGCCGAGATCATCGAAGAGGTGATCGCAGGCGAGGTGTGGCGCCGGCCGGAATATCAGGTCGCGAATGCGGTGACGTGAGCACGGCAGGTTGCCCCAAGCGTCATTGCGAGCGTAGCGAAGCAATCCAGACTGTCTCCGTGGAAGGATTCTGGATTGCTTCGCTACGCTCGCAATGACGGGATGAGAGAGGCCGGCCCACCCCACAACGCCGTCACGATCGCATCGAGTCCGTCCGTCAGCGCCGCCGGTCCAGGCTGTAGAATGATCGTGGACTTGATCTCGACGATGCGATCGTCGCGTACGGCCGGAATTTCACGCCAGCCGTCGCGGGCGCGGATGCGGGCACGGACCACCTTCTTGCCGCACCATGACGCGAGGATCACGTCGGGGGCGGCCTCGCGGACGGCTTCGGCCGAAACGATACGATCCTTCGCTGCCTGCCGATGGCGCAGCTCCGGGAACACATCCTCGCCGCCGGCGATCTCGATCAGCTCCGACACCCAGCCGATTCCGGAGATCAACGGATCGTCCCACTCCTCGAAATAGACCTTTGGCCGCGGCGAGGGGCGGGACGTTGCGGCGATCGCGGCGAGGCGGCGTTCGTAGCCTTGCGCGAGTTCCTCCGCTCGTCCGGCCGCCCCGACCAGCGCGCCCAGCGTCCGGATCATTGCGAGGATGCCGGAGACGTCGCGCTGATTAAAGACATGGACATCGACGCCGGCGCGCACGAGATCGGCGACGATGCCGGCCTGGAGATCGGAGAAGGCGAGCACCAGGTCCGGCTCCAGCGCCAGGATCTTCGGGATGTCTGCCGACACGAACGCCGATACCCTCGGCTTCTCACGGCGCACCTGCGGCGGGCGAACGGCGTAGCCGGAGACCCCGACGATGCGATCCTGCTCGCCGAGCAGATACAGGGTCTCGACCGTCTCTTCGGTCAGGCAGACGATGCGGCGGGGCGGGTAGTGACGCATGGTGAGACCATATGCGCTCATGCCGCCGCCGATGTCACGGCGGCCATGACCTCCGACGTCATTGCTTTGCCGCACGGAGCTATTCACCTTGAGACAACAACGAATTGGGAGGAGATCCGATGACGCCGCTCGAGAAACTTAAAGCGATGAAGATGCCGTTCGCCGAGCTCAAGGGCGTCGAATTCGTCGAGGCCGAGAAGGACCGCGTGGTGGCGCGGATGACGGTCAGGCCCGATCTCTGCACCCTCCACCACACCATTCATGGCGGCGCGGTGATGGCGTTCGCCGATTCCGTCGGTGCGGCCGCGACCGTGATTAATCTGCCCGAGGACGCCAAGGGCACCACGACGCTCGAGAGCAAAACCAACTTCATCGGCGGCGCGAAGGAGGGAACCACGGTGATCGCCACGGCCACCCCGGTTCACAGGGGTCGCCGCACCCAGGTCTGGACCACCCGGCTGGAAACCGAGGACGGCAAGCTGGTGGCATTGGTGACCCAGACGCAGCTGGTCCTGTAAGACTACGGGGCTTTGATTTTATTAACGAATTAGTCGTTTCCAGTGCTCGAAACTTGGGCAGGTTCCCGTCTTGAAAAACTTGTTGCGATGCACAATATAGGAGGTCTAGGGATTCGAACGCCTCCTCGAGGGACACCAAGAGGAGTTTTGACGTGGTACTTGAAGAGACCGCCCGCACGACGTCCGTTCCGGGCTATGTGCGGACCCTGAGCCAGCAGGAAGAATTGCCGCTTCTGCGCGATCACCTGCTGAGACTCGATGCCGGAAGCCGGCACGACCGTTTCAACGGTTTTCTCGACGACAGTTTCATCGAGCGTTACGCCGCCCGCTGCGCCGAGGACGGCACTGTCATTGTCGCCTACATCGTCGATGGCGTGGTCCGTGGTGCGGCCGAGCTGCATCCGCCGGAAGGCGATTCGCTGCCCGAGGTCGCCTTCAGCGTGGAGGCCTCCGCGCGGCGCCAGAACGTCGGCACGATCCTGTTCAGCCGCCTGATCGCGGAGGCGCGCTGGAAGGGCTACAAGAAGCTGCGTATCACCACGGGTGCCGAGAATCACGCCATGCGGGCGCTCGCCAGGAAGTTCGGGGCGCATCTCGCCTTCCGCCATGGCGAATCGACCGGCACGATCGATCTGGCCAAGACGCCGGAAGCTGAACTCGCCGAGCTCGCAGCGGCGCCATTCAAGGCCGGGCGCGCTCTTCTCAGCTTCAATTCGACCTGCTGGAAGATCATCTCCAGCATGTACGGCAATCGCGCCGCCTGACGCCAAAAGCGGACTGGAATCAAAAAGCGGACCGGCGATGCCGGTCCGCTTTCGTATTCTGGATCGAGAAATCGACGCTCAGGTGCCGGTGCGTGTGCTGGCGCCGAAGCGGCGGACGACGCGGCGTTCGACCACCACCGAGCGCTGCGCGCCCTGTTCGCCGGCAATCACGCGCGTGGCGGTGATGCGGCTGTTGGTGCGGGCCTGCTTTTTCACCTCGGCCTGGACGACATCGAGCGGCATCCCCATCAGAGCTGCGGCGATCTCGGCCTGCTGCTCCTGGTCGTCGGTGATGCCGACGGCGGCGAAGATCGCCTCGTCCAGGGTGGGCGGGTCGTGACGCACGCGCCGCGTGCCGTACTTGGTATTCCAGTCTGCGCTCATGGGGGCCTCGTTTCGATCCGGGATACCTAGTGCCGCCTATGTTGCATTGCAATATGAATTTGGTGTGGCATCTCAGCTATTCACGGCTTGCATTGATCCTGTGTCAGGGCGGTGACGGAGCACCTGCGTTGATCTCAATTTTTTGCTGCGGCCAGCGCTTCAGCGCGGCATGTCCGGCCGCGGTGAGCCCGTAGATTCCCCGCTCAGTGCGCTCGAACCAGCCATACACGTTGTTAAGCATGATCTTGCCGGCATCGGGACAGCGCACGCGCAAATCGCGCACCCGCTGCGGCCCGTCGGCGAGCGCCGAGGCACAGGCCAGCGCCTGCTGCCGATAGGCGGTCATGATCGGCGCACGCGTGCTGCCGCCCAGCACTGGGTCGCCCTGGCGGCGCTGATGCTCGGAAACGAGGCGCGAGCGTTTCTTCGGTTCGCGGCGCGGCGCGGCGGTGGGTGGCTTCACCAGCACCTCGACCTGGCCGCGGTCGGTTACTCCGAGCATACCGAAGCCGAGGCGGCGGCAGAGATTGCGATAGCGCGCGTCGCTCTCGCGCCCTTTGCCGCGGATCGACATCTTGGCGGCAATCCAGACCTCATCGCCGGCCGGCGCGCGGTCGACGGCCTGGAGGATCAGCTCGAGATTGAAGGCGACCTTGAGCTCGCCGATCACCACGACCGGCGGATCGCCGGCGCTGAGGCCGACCAGATCGCAGCCGCCGATCTCGCCCTTCACGGTGAAGCCGAGCTGTTCGAGGAAGCGTTTGACGGGCAGGTAGAGCGCGGTTTCCAAAGGTAGCGTCCGAGTCTTGCGTTCCGAGTCTTGCGTTCCGATCGGAGAATCAGTTGCGGTCAGTTTAGCCCGGATCGGACTCGGGGCTCCCCGCTATTTGATCGGGAACGGATGGTCCGGCTATCCTGCGGGCGGGACAGTCGGGCGCTTGACGAAGATGACAATCCGGAACGGGCTCTATCACATCCGCATCGAGATGCTGGATGCCGTCCAGGGCGGCAATCAGGGCGTCATGGTGCTGCGTGACGGCACCATGCGTGGCGGCGATTCATTCTTCTTCGCCTATGGCAGCTACACCTCGGCCGACGGCAAGTGGAAAGGCGAGCTGACCAACGAGGAACATTCGCCTTCGTTCGACCAGCGCCCGGTGTGGGGCCGCAAAGTCGTGACCATCGGCTTCAGCGGCACCTATAGCGACGAGACCGCCTATGGCGAGGGCATCGCGCTCGCCGGCAAGCAGAGCATCCGCTTCAAGGGCAATCTGCGGCTATTGGTGCCGGATTGATTACACCCGACCGCCGACCGGGATCAGCGCACCGGTGATGCCGCTCGCGGCGTCACTGGCGAGGAACAGGATCACCTCTGCGAGTTCCTGCGGCGTCACCCATTTGGAAAAATCCGCTGTCGGCATATCGGCGCGGTTGGCCTTGGTGTCGATGATCGACGGCAGCACCGCGTTGACGGTGACTTTGCCCTTCCACTCGCCGGCGAGCGCCTCGGTGAGGCGATGCACGCCGGCTTTCGATGCGGCATAGGGGCCCATGCCGGAACCTGCCTGGAGCGCGCCCATGGCGCCGATGTTGACGATGCGGCCGGCATTGGACGCAGCCAGATGCGGCAGTGCTGCACGCGAGGCGTTGAGCGCGGTCAGGACATTGAGTGCATACATGCGCTGCCAGGTCTTGATGTCGCCGTCGCCGACGCTCTCGAAGGCGAAGCCGCCGGCGATGTTGATCAGCGCGTCGAGCCGGCCAAAGTGCTTGGCCGCCGCATCAACCGCCGCCGTCGCCTGCGCCGCGTCGGACAGATCGACGCCGCCGATCTCGATGCTGTCAGGGGTTGCTGGTAATTGCGAGGGCGCGTGATCGATGCCGGCGATCCGTGCGCCGCGGGAATGCGCGACCTCCGCAACCACTTTGCCGAGAGCACCCAGCGCGCCGGTGACGATCAGCACCTTGCCTTGCATTGTTGTTCTCCCGACGATGCGGCCTACGATTGCAGATAGCGCGCCTTTAGCGCAGTGCGCTCTGCTGTGCCGAGCATGAGCCCGTCGCGCAAGTAGGTTTCGAGATCGCCATAGTCGCGGCTGACGGCTTCGAAAGCGGCCGCAAGGTAGGAGGCTTCGACCGAACCGATGGCGCTGCGCACGTCCTCGGGCAGATCGGTGGCGGCCGTCGCATCGCGCCGGTAGAACTGGTTGGTCAGCAGATAGTCTTCGGCAATGACGTCATCGGCGACGCCCAGCGCACGCAGGATCAGCGCGCTCGCAAAGCCGGTGCGATCCTTGCCGGCGGTACAATGGATCACCAGCGGCGCGCGGTCTTCCAGCAGATGGCCGAACAGCGCGCGAAAGCTGTGCGTGTTGTGGCGGACATAGTTGCGGTAGGATTCGCGCATGATCTCGAGCGCGACCGGTGCGGTCAGCGTGCCCCTTGCGAGCTCGGCGCGCAGTGCGGCGACCACGGTCGGCTCGATCGGCAGCGAATGCACGGTGATCTCGTTCACGACGCAGACGCCGGCTGTACGCTCCTCGACCCCGCGAAAGTCGAAGGCGCTGCGCACGCCGAGCGCGCGGACGACCTCGATGTCGGCCGCGGTGAGCTGCCCGAGATGATTGGAGCGGAAGATGTGTCGCCATCGCGTGGTGCGGCCATCGCTGGTTGGGTAGCCGCCGAGATCGCGAAAGTTGCTGGCGCCTTGCAAGGCGAGGTGGCGGGCAGGGGAATCTGGCATGAGATCAGCTTGGGTTATGTTTCCACTGGACGCTCGACGGCGTCCTTGAATGCATTCAGGGGGCAATCATGGGCCGGCACAAGGCCATTGTTTTGGCGATCACCATGCTCGCGGGCGGAATGATCAGTGCGCGGCAGGCGGACGCGCAGACGTTCCGGACCTATCGCTGCGCGGATGGTACGCGGTTCATCGTCGGGTTTTATGACCACGACACACGTGCCTTCCTCCAGATCGACGGCGAGCCTGCCACGCTGGAGAAGCGGCTGGCGCTGTCTGGCGCGCGCTATTCGGGGGCAGGGATCACGTTGAAGATCGGCAAGACCGGAGCAACCACGGTCAAGCATCTGAAGCGGCCGGTTACGGCCTGCGCCGTGATCGAGAAGCCCGGGCTCTAGCCGGGAGGCCGGCAAGAATCAAAAAGGGTCGAAACTTCGTTGTTTCGACCCTTTTTCAAACTTCCGTCAGTCGCTCCTGAGAGCGCGGCGGTACTGAACCAGACGCAGGCATCAGCGTTCCCATTTCGGCTTCGCCTCGTCGACGGCCTCTTGATGGTACCAGCTTCCGCTGCAGATCGTCTCGTTCACGGGAAGCGAGAGACGGTCGGCTGGAAGGCGGGCCTCACCATAGCGGCGACCTCCGAGAGCCGCGCGGCCCCCGGCGGGGAATTGATAGATCTTTGCAGATCCCTCACTCAGACCATTGTTCATCATTGCGATATCTCCTCGGGTCGAAGCGCTTGGCCTCCATGCTGCGCCCGACTCGTTTGATTGTGGTTACTGGAATCCCCATATCGGCCGCGCGCCCCAAAATGCAAAGTGCTGAAAAGAAAATCAGTTTCGGCTCATTTTCTAGGCAGTTTGCTTTCTGCATCCTCCGAGGCATCAGGTGGGTGACTAACGCTTGAGCCATTGCGAAGGTTGCTGGCGATGGCTCGGAGACTTTGCGAATATTGCCGGACGTTGATGCGCGTTTCATCGGCAACCTCCAGCACAGGCCTGCCTGCTCCAGAATCGGGCGTTTTCCGCGGGATTTTTGCGGTGCAGCTTCACGCAAAGGTGCGCCGCTATGACGCACGCCGCTGTGGACGGCAGGTCGGCGGCGAGGGGCAAGTGGCCGGGGTGGAAAACCTCTCGCTATGCGGCCTTTTGGCACGTTAAATGCTTGTAAACGGTCGGCCGATAGTGGCCGGGTAAACAATCGTGCGGGGGCCCTTGGGCCCCCACCTTTCGCATCATCTACAGAGAGGCTCAATGACCAAGTATAAGCTCGAGTACATCTGGCTCGACGGATATACGCCGACTCCGAACTTGCGCGGCAAAACACAGATCAAGGAATTCGCGTCGTTCCCGACGCTCGAGCAGCTTCCGCTCTGGGGCTTCGATGGCTCCTCCACCCAGCAGGCCGAAGGCCACAGCTCCGATTGCGTGCTGAAGCCGGTCGCCGTCTTCCCGGACGCCGCGCGCACCAACGGTGTGCTGGTGATGTGCGAAGTCATGATGCCCGATGGCAAGACCCCGCACGCCTCCAACAAGCGCGCCACCATTCTCGACGACGCCGGCGCCTGGTTCGGCTTCGAGCAGGAATACTTCTTCTACAAGGACGGCCGTCCGCTCGGCTTCCCGGCCTCCGGTTATCCGGCGCCGCAGGGCCCGTACTACACCGGCGTCGGTTTCTCGAACGTCGGCGACGTCGCCCGCAAGATCGTCGAAGAACATCTCGACCTCTGCCTCGCGGCCGGCATCAACCATGAAGGCATCAACGCGGAAGTCGCGAAGGGCCAGTGGGAATTCCAGATCTTCGGCAAGGGCTCCAAGAAGGCCGCTGACGAAATGTGGATGGCCCGCTATCTGATGATGCGCCTGACCGAGAAGTACGGCATCGACATCGAGTTCCACTGCAAGCCGCTCGGCGACACCGACTGGAACGGCTCCGGCATGCACGCCAACTTCTCCACCGAGTACATGCGTACCGTCGGCGGCAAGGAGTACTTCGAGGCGCTGATGGCCGCGTTCGACAAGAACCTGATGGACCACATCGCCGTCTACGGCCCGGACAACGACAAGCGTCTGACCGGCAAGCACGAGACCGCGCCGTGGAACAAGTTCAGCTACGGCATTGCCGACCGCGGCGCATCGATCCGCGTTCCGCATTCCTTCGCCAATAACGGCTACAAGGGCTATCTGGAAGACCGCCGTCCGAACTCCCAGGGCGACCCATACCAGATCGCTTCGCAGATCCTGAAGACGATCGCGTCCGTGCCGACCGAAAAGAAGGCCGTCGCCTAAGATCCTCCCGGCCCGGGCTAGGGGGCTGGCCCGGGTTGGTTCTCAATCCGCCGGAGCAGATCTGCTCCGGCGGATTTTTTGCATTTTGATGACAGTCGTTGTTGTGGGTCTGCCGGGCATGCCGGCTTGAAATCTGTCCATCGCCGCCGAAAGCGGGATAGAGTGCCCACGGATGCGCGCGGGGCCGGGGACACGGCTGGTGTTTGAAGGCTTCTACAAGGTGAGATTTCAGCTCGGCGACGGGGTCGGCCGGAGCGTGATGCATGCCGGCAACGGCAAGATGCTCGGCGGCAATTCGGCCTTCGCCCATATCGGCACCTACGACAAGACCGACGACGGTGTCGACATCGTCATCAAGACCGTCCGCCATAACCCCGACCCGAATTATCGCGCCATGGCCGGCACCGATGATGCGACCCTGCTGGCGAAAGGCTGGCCTGACGGCGATCTCTATCGCTTCAAGGGCGAGCTGAAGGAGCTGCCGGGCGTGCCCTTCCAGTCGGTGATGACGCCGATCACCGGGGACGAGGTGCCGATCGCCGGCGGCGTCGGCGAGGGTGGCATCGCCGATGGCCTCTACTCGATCCACCTGCACATGCTCGACGGCGTCGATGGCGGCCTGACCGGCGTGATGCTGCTCAACCAGGGCCGCATCCTCGGCGGCGACGCTGCGTTCTACTATCTCGGCAGCTACACCGCCGCGAACGGCCGCTGGAAGGGCCAGATCCTCAACCAGGAGCACACGCCGGCCAAGGACGATCCGATCTTCGGCGGCCACGAGGTCGGCATCGGCTTCTCCGGCAGCTATGACGCGGAGCAGGCGGTGCTCGAGGCAACGGCGCTGGCCGGCAAGCGCAGCTTGCGCCTGACCGCCGCGCTCAAGCTGATGCACCGCGCCTGATCGCTATCCGGGACACCCCATGACCAACACCATTCGCATGCTCTCGACACTCGGCCTGATGGGCGCGATGCGCAGCCTGTTCTCCGCCTTCGAGACCGCCAGCGGCATTCATGTCGATGCCGACTTCGCGCCGACCCTGGCGCTGCTGAAGCGGCTGCGGGACGGCGAGGCTGCCGATCTCGTGATCCTGACGCGCGAGGGTCTCGACGAGATGATCGGCGAGGGCCGCGTGATCGCCGGGAGCGCGGCCGATCTGGCGCGCTCCTTCGTCGGCATCGCCGTGCGGGCAGGGCAGCCGCATCCCGACATCGGCAGCGAAGCCGCGCTGCGCAATACGCTGCTTGCGGCACGGTCCGTGGCCTATTCGCGGCTGGGCGCGAGCGGCGTGTACTTCGCCCAGCTGATCGTGCGGATGGAGATCGCGGCCGAGATCAACGCCAGGGCGACCATCGTCGAGCAGGGCTTTACCGCGGAGCGGCTCGTCAGCGGCGAGGCTGATCTTGCCGTGCAGCAGATCAGCGAGCTGAAGCAGGTTGGCGGCATCGAGGTCATCGGCCCGGTCCCGCACGAGCTGCAAACCCCAGCCGTGTTCTCCGCTGGCCGCATCGCGAACGCAAAACATGCGGACGCCGCGGATCGGCTGCTGCGCTATCTGGCATCACCGGAGGTCGTGCCTGTTCTCCGCCAGTCAGGACTCGAGCCTTGAATTTGCCGGGACGGGGACGCAACGTAGCGCCCATGCGAACTTATCTCCTTGCCATCCTCCTCGTGCTTGCTGTGCCGCTGGCGGCGCATGCGCAATCGGCCGATCTCGTCCTGTGCGACCGGGTGGCCGCGGATCCCAGCGATCCCGACAAGCCGGCCGACGTGAAGGGCGTGGCGGAGATCGCTGCTGCCGATGTCACGACCGCTCTCAAGTTCTGCAAGCAGGCCGCGGGCTCATCCCGGCGTGCGATGTTCGCGCTCGGCCGCGCCTATGCCGCCAACCGGCAGACGGCGGAGGCGATCGCGGCCTGGCGCAAGGCGGCCGACAAGGGATCGAGCGCGGCGATGGTCGAGCTCGGTGTGCTCTACGGCACGGGTTCAGGAGTCGCGAAAGACGAGGCGCAAGCGCGAAAGCTGTTCGAGAAGGCGGCGCAGTCAGGCAATCCCCGCGGCGTCAGCAATCTCGCCGCGCTCGGCGGCGCGGCCGGCGCCGCGCCGGCCGATCCCGCGCAGGCCCGCGCGCTGCTGGCCAAGTCTGCCGAGACCAACGCGGAGGCGCAGTATCAGCTCGGCCTGATGCTCTCCGAAGGCACGGGCGGTGCAAAGGACGACGTCGCGGCGCGTGCGCTGTTCGAGAAGGCGGCTGCGCAAAACCATCCCGGCGCGCTGGAGCGGATGGGCGCCTTCGCGCAGGAAGGCCGTGGCGGGCCCAAGGACAAGGATGCCGCGAAGGCCTATTACGAGCGCGCCGCCGCGCTTGGCGACGACGATGCCAAGCAGGCGCTGGAGCGGCTGCGTTGTCCCTATGCGATCAAGGACAAGCAGGGCAAGCTCGTCACCACGCTGTGCTTCTAGCTCGCTTGTCGTCGTCCGCGCCGCGGGTTCGAAGCCCTTCTTGGGTCGCTCAAAACAAAAAGCGCGAAAACAACCCCATGCACAGTAGCCAAGTCATTGAAATTGCAAGTTTGCTGATTTTACGAAATTTGGGTTGACCCGTCGGGCAAAACAGGGGCATGATGACATCGTGCAGCGAAGGCTCCGGGCGCCCTGCGCGGAAAAGCCGGATGGCCTCGGTGCGGCGGCGGTGCTAGGTAGCCTTTCGATTCTTTTCTGATTTTGCGGGCTGATTGCGTTGCTGGACGGACTCTACAAGGTTGAATACGGCGTCAACGATGCGTTCGGCTGCAGCATCATGTGCCTGCACGACGGCAAGATGCTGGGCGGCAATTCGGGCTTCGCGCATCTTGGCACCTATGTCGAGCAGGGCGGCGAGATCATCGCCGAGGTCATCACCGAGCGGCATAATCTGGATCCGAACTACAAGCCGCTGATGGGCGCCGATGTCGCCTCGATCGGCGCACGTGGCCGGCTGCACGGCAACCAGATCCGTCTCGAGGGCGGCGCCAACACGATGCCGGGCGCAAAATTCTGGGCCAATCTCACGCCGCTCGACGACGAGGCGCTGCCTCCGAGCGGCGAGGTCGGTCCCGGCGGCATCGCCAACGGCCTCTATGGGATGAGCCTGCGCGCGCTCGATGGCGTCAAGGCCGGGCTCTCCGGCGTGATGCTGCTGATCGACGGCCGCATCCTCGGCGGCGATGCGTTCTTCTACTATCTCGGCTCCTATTCCTCGGCGGACGGCCGCTGGAAGGGCGAGATTCTGAACCAGGAGCACACGCCGGCGAAAGGCGAGAACCCCGTGTTCGGTGGCTATGAGGTC
The DNA here is from genome assembly GCF_058804065.1 of Bradyrhizobium sp. GW821-FHT13H05. Classification (NCBI taxonomy): domain Bacteria; kingdom Pseudomonadati; phylum Pseudomonadota; class Alphaproteobacteria; order Hyphomicrobiales; family Nitrobacteraceae; genus Bradyrhizobium; species Bradyrhizobium sp. GW821-FHT13H05. The sequence continues at coordinate 48,645 of NZ_JBXAPO010000013.1, forward strand.
GGGATCGGCTTTTCCGGAACCTGCACGGCCGACAGCGGTGAGCTCGAAGGCATCGCGCTCGCGGGCAAGCGCAGTTTGCGGCTGGCGGCTTCGCTTAAGCTGATGCGAAGGGCGTGAGGCTACCGATCATCTTGTCGCGTGCTAGTCCTGGTTCTCCAATGCAGAGGTTCGTCGCACGATTTGGCTGGATCTCTCGCGCCACTCACGCGTCGTGACCAGATTGACCGCATCGGTGAGGTACATCCCCACTGCGAGCCCACGGTCATAGCTTGCCCAGAAACGCGGAAGAATCTCGATGTTGCGTCCCCCGCGTCCGATGATCCTGACGAGCCCGGCTGATTCAGCGGAGATCATCAGGTTGCGGACATGGGTTCGGGAGACGCCGAAACGGCTGGTGGCCTCGATATAGGGCACGACTGCGCTCGGGTCGCCGGCATCCATTGCAGCCTTGAGCACCGCATTCTGGATGAGCGGCCCGGCGGCATGGCTGAAGAACAGCATCGTGTCCGGCAGCGTCATCATGAGGCGAGCGGCTGCAGGATTGAAGGGCGAAGATTTGCTGCAGTTGAGGACGTAAAAGTCCCGATCGCGCGAAAATATCGGGCCGTAATCGTGACCGGGATACAGTGTGGCAAGGGGCACATAGTGAGCCACCAGCCATTCGATGTGATGGGCGCGCAGCCTGTCCGTGGTTGCCAGCAATCGGACGCGGCCGTCGTCGGGGGCTCTGCGCAATTCGAGAAACCCGACCTCCCGCAACCGCGCAATCAAATGATCCACCTGTCGGTCGCTCGCATATCCGAACAAGGCAAGTTGTTGTTTGAGGGCGCTGACGGTGAACCAGGTCTCGCGTCGGGAAGGGTCATGGGCGGCTTCGAGGACTGCCGCACAGTGGAAGACGAAGAACCGCCCTGCCTCCAGGAGAAGCCGAACCAGAAACGGCTCGCCTTCGTACACTTTCAGGAAGCTTGCCAGGTATGCGTGCCGCGCCTCGGGCAGGCGAGGATGCCGCACGATCTCATCAAGCGTCAATCGCAGCCGGCCCCCAACCAGCCACTCGAGTTCGTCCTGCTCCAAAGCTGCCCCCCGGTCTTGACGCGCGGAAAATATAAGAGAGGCGAAGCGATAGGCGCAATGTTTTCCATACAATCCTGAGTCGAAACCGCTAGGTTCGTGGCGATTGCTCGAAAGCCGGTGCGTTTCGGTTGGGCCAGGGGCGGCCAGCTTCGTGCGGCGTCGCAATCCGTTGCGACAGTCGGCAGCGATTTCGTTCACTTTCTAGGCGAGTGGCTGACATAAAATACGACTTTAAGTCGAAGATTGTCGCCAATTCATGGTGGAGTGTATCGATATGCCCGATACGCCTCCGCGACCTGATTTTTTGATTTTCTCAAATTTGAGGCAAGCGCGATGTCCAACGTTGATAATCTCTACAAGTACTGGGCGCACATCTCCTCCATTCAAAACAACTATTTGCCTCCCCGATTGGTGGGTTCATCGCCTGGCCAGGCTCTGGCGCAAAGCCGCTTCCAGCACACCTTGAGCTCATGGGCCGTCGCCGGCAGGCCGGACAATGACCCAGCAGCATATGAGTATTATCTCATCGAAGTGGACAGCATCCTGTATACCGGCAGAGACGGGGCGTTGAAACTTCTTGAATATGCCTACAACTTCAACATTGTAGATGAATCAAATCAGATCCTGCCGGACGTAGTCCTTCTAGCATATACGCCCGATACGATCGTTGGCGCCACCTCGTACTCGACTTCGATGAACGAGAGTATGTCGGCTAGCGCCGGCTTCTTCGGTACCGACCCGACCGCGACCGTCGGAGATACGGTGTCGTTCGGGCACAGCGTTACGCGGCAAATTCCCGACATTGAAATACGTAGCGAGTGTCTTCGGGAGAACGGGCAAAATGCCGGTTGGGATCTTGCTATCGCACCGCGAGCTCCGGCCCAGGGCGGAACGCTCCAATTTACCGCGCAAATGCTTTATCGCAGGGCGATTGATCCGGCCAAAGGCAACAAGCCAGTATTTGTCCGTATGAATTTCCGCTTGGGAACCGGAACGGCCGATATTTCCGACGACCATAGCCAAGAGGAATTAGGCGCGCACTGGCTGCCATTTCAGGGACACGATGACCCCGGTGACAATGGGCAGGCGTTCACGACTGTCGCCTTGAGCCAGCCGATGCTGCCTTAAGCGTCGGATGTCGCGGGCATAAATGATATTCAGTTCCAGCCTGCCGTAGGAGGGCAGCAATGCCTGTCGTGATTCAACTCGGCGCAGACGGGACAATTAGGGGCATCACGATACCAAGGCCCGGTTGGACCTCGGATACCAAAGGGAATGTTCCTACGACCAATGGTCAGGACCGTCGGCATATCGTGCCTTGGATCATCATCAGAGAAGGCATCATATCCGAACTCAAAAACAAAACCTTACCCGAGGCCAAAGACTATCTTGAGCGTTCCTTCCAAAATTCGGACGCAAGAGTTGGAGCGACATTGGCGGAGATCACGAAAGCGACCTCGGCGTTGGCGAGTGAAAAATTCAATATGGTCGAAAATCTTTTCGCCGGAGACTCCCAAGCCAATCGCGATCTCGGACGCAGAATTGTACACGCCAACCAGCTTTTGGAGAACCGAAACAAGCTGGACTACAAGGATCCCCCAAAAGAGCGATTTCCAGGGATGGATCACGACATTGAGCTATCCAGCCCGGAACTCGTCGTCGACTGGGCATACAACATGAATATCGATTGGATGACGAACGATCATATCATCGCTGGGAAAGAGGCATTTATCGAGTCGCTCAAGCAGAAGGGTACTTTCCTTCATAGTTCGGCGGTGCAGCGTGCCGGGGCCGTGACTGACGCCCAAATAGCCGAAGAAAAAAAGGATGACCAAAGGATGGATGAGTCCGAGGAACATAGTGATCCCGGGCGGATCGACCCTTCCTCCGATCCTAAAGAGGAAGAAATGCCCCCGCTGGAGGATCCCTCCCAGGAGGAGTCGATGGGCGAAGAATAAGACGACCGATGCGCTCTCCAAACTCCATTCTATAGACGCCAGACGAAGAACTGACCCATTTTCGTCGCGGCGTGCGATATCGATTCCGGATGCCTCCAGGCTAATTCCACGTAGCCAGCAAACCCTGCGTCCGGCATGCACTCCGTGCGATGATTGACGCGTTGACGGGCTTCCCCTGACGGCCCGCATGGCCTACTACGCTGCAACGCAAAATTCCCCTGAAAAGGCCTCATGATCCGCCTCGACAACGTCAGCAAGCAAGCCGGCCACCAGATCCTGTTCATCGAAGCCTCCGCCGCCCTCAACAAGGGCGAGAAGATCGGGCTCGTTGGCCCGAACGGTGCCGGCAAGACCACGCTATTCCGGATGATTGCCGGTGAGGAACTGCCCGACGAGGGGCAGGTCTCGACCGATCGCGGCATCACCATCGGCTATTTCAACCAGGACGTCGGCGAGATGTCGGGCCGCAGCGCCGTGGCCGAGGTGATGAACGGCGCAGGGCCTGTCAGCGAGGTCGCGGCCGAGTTGCACCAGCTCGAGGTTGCGATGGCCGACCCTGACAAGGCTGACCAGATGGACGAGATCATCGCGCGCTATGGCGAGGTGCAGCACGCCTTCGAGGAGCTCGACGGCTATGCGCTCGACGGCCGGGCGCGCGAGGCGTTGTCCGGTCTCGGCTTCAGCCAGGAGATGATGGACGGCGACGTCGGCAAGCTCTCGGGCGGCTGGAAGATGCGCGTGGCACTGGCGCGCATCCTGCTGATGCGTCCCGACGTCATGCTGCTCGACGAGCCGAGCAACCATCTCGATCTCGAAAGCCTGATCTGGCTGGAGAAGTTCCTGCACGATTACGAGGGCACGCTGCTGATGACCTCGCATGACCGCGAGTTCATCAACCGCGTGATCTCCAAGGTGATCGAGATCGATAGCGGCTCGCTCACCACCTATACCGGCGATTACGAATTCTACGAGCAGCAGCGGGCGCAGAACGAGAAGCAGCAGCAGGCGCAGTTCGAGCGCCAGCAGGCCATGCTCGCCAAGGAGATCAAGTTCATCGAGCGCTTCAAGGCGCGTGCCTCGCACGCGGCCCAAGTGCAGAGCCGGGTGAAGAAGCTCGACAAGATCGAGCGGGTCGAGCCGCCGCGCCGCCGCCAGAGCATCGCGTTCGATTTTCCGCCGGCGCCGCGCTCGGGCGAGGACGTCGTCGCGCTCAAGAACGTCTACAAGGGTTATGGCAGCAAGCGGATCTATGACGGGCTCGACTTCATGATCCGCCGGAAGGAGCGCTGGTGCGTGATGGGCGTCAACGGCGCCGGCAAGTCGACGCTGCTCAAGCTCATTGCGGGTGCGAGCGAACCCGACGAGGGGACGGTGGCGGTCGGCGGCAGCGTCAAGATGGGCTATTTCGCCCAGCACGCGATGGACCTGCTTGACGGCGAGCGCACCGTGTTCCAGTCGCTGGAAGACCAGTTTCCGACCGCGGGGCAGGGCTCCTTGCGCGCGCTCGCCGGCTGCTTCGGCTTCTCCGGCGACGACGTCGAGAAGCGCTGCCGCGTGCTCTCGGGCGGCGAGAAGGCGCGCCTCGTGATGGCAAAAATGCTGTTCGATCCGCCGAACTTTCTGGTGCTGGACGAGCCGACCAACCATCTTGATCTCGCCACCAAGGAAATGCTGATCACGGCGCTGGCGGATTTCGAGGGCACCATGCTGTTCGTCTCGCATGACCGGCACTTTTTGGCGACGCTGTCGAACCGCGTGCTGGAGCTGACGCCGGAGGGCATCCACCAGTTCGGCGGCGGCTACACCGAATATGTCGCGCGCACCGGACAGGAAGCGCCGGGATTGCGGTCGTAGCCGCGGCTGCAAGCGGGCATGGGCGCTGATCAGCGCCCATGCGTTGGCATCCTCAATCTCGGCGCAGGATCTCGCGCAGCACCTCGCCGTCGACCTGGTGCGGCCTGACGCCGAGAAGCTGCATGATGGTCGGCGCCACGTCGACATTGCGCATGCGGCGGATCGTCGTGTCGCGGATATCAGGGCCGGCGGCAATGAAGGTCGCGCTCATCACCGGCAGTTTGGGATCGTGGCCGTGGGCCCCGTAGAAATTCGGCATCGACAGCGTGGTCGTTGCCGCGTTGAACGGCGCATCGCCGAGGCGGGCGACGCCGGGGCTCTGGATGCCGTCGAAATTGTAGCCGGGCGCCATCAGCGCGAACACGTCGCCAAAGTCCTGGCCGATGGTCTTGCTGGTGCATTGCCCGATGCCGGCCTCGCACTGGAGCGGACGGGTCTCGACCACGGTGAAGAGCCGGCCGCCCTCGAGTGAGCCGTTGAACTTGGGGTTGGGATCGACAGCATTCTTCACGGCATCGGTGATCTGCGTCACCAGCGCCGCGTAGGTGGCGGGATCGACGCTGCCGCCGGATTCGCGTTGCTGGAGGTTGACATAGATGTTGACCGCTGGCCCTGAGGTGCGGATCGCCAGTTTGGTGGTGTCGATGCCGGCATTCTTCAGGATGTTCGCCATGCTGACGGAGCTATGGAACGGCGCGAAGCCATGGTCCGAGACGACGATGATGTTGCTGTCCGGCCCTGCTGCGTCGGCGATGCGCTTCACCGCCTTGTCCGCCGTCTGGTAGGCGAAGCGGATATAGGATGCGTAACGGGCGACCTTGGCGGGGTCCTGGCCCGCGCCGGTCGAGTTCGGGTCCTTCGGGTTGGTGCCCTGGCGGGGATCGGTGAGCAGGAACTGGTGCTCGGAGCCGTCGGGCTGTTCGATATAGACCATGACAAGGTCGGCGTCGGGATTGCTCTTGATCGCGCGCTCGCCGATGTCGGCCTGGTAGCGCACGAAGGTCTTGACCATGTCCTCGAACATCGCCTCGATCTCGACGTCGGGAAAGTTGGTGAAGCCAGGGCTCAGCCGCTCGGGAATGCGGAAGTCGGCCTGCGGCCGCCAGAAACCGATGCTGTTGTTGATGTCGTCGACATCGGCCAGCACCGGCGCGTTGCGCGGGATGAAGTTGGCGCCGTAGCGGGCGAAGCGCACCACCGAAAGATCGGATGCGAGCTGCGAGACGAAATACGCGGCGCCGACCCTGGCTCCGCTGCCATCGAAGAAGAACGGCGCGTTCTCGCCGCCGAATTTTGCGTAGGCAGGGCCGGTCGCCGGCGGGGCGAACGGTCCTGCCGTGATGCCGCGCGTGGTGTCGAAGAATACCAGGGTGTCGTAGTTCACTTTGTTGTCGTTGGTGGTGTCGAGCGCTGCAACCCGGATCGCATATTTCAGGTCTTGGGTTGCCGCGCTGGTGCAGGTCGCAGGTGCGGCCGAGGCGCATGAAAACGTCTCGATCGGCGTCGAGGTTGCCAGCACCGGGCTGAATGAGAAGCGGCCGGCGGCCTGGAGCGCGGTGGCCACCGCCGGATCCGGGGCGAAGTCGGTCTGGGTGAGCGAGAAACCCTGGGCACTCAGGCCGCCGAATGCACCGAATGGCACGGTGTAGTCGGTGATGCGGGTCGGCTGGGCGGGTTGCACAACGGTGCCGTTGATCGAGATGTCGGCGCCGTCGCCGCCGGGCCACGTCGCGGTGACCACCTTCTTGCCTTGCTGGCGCAGCTGCACCCACAGCGGTGAAGCCGTCGGCCGCGACGAAGGTCCAAGCGGGCTCTCGCGATAGCCGCCGATTGGCGCCGCGAAGCCGCTGAGGCTCGACGTGCTCGAGCCGACGATCGCCTGGAACGTGTTCGAGGGAATGTCGTTGTGGACGGCGGTGGAACCGGTGGCGATCTCGATATGCGAGACCGCGGTGAGCGATGGCGACGCCGTGATGTTCTGCACCGCCACCGCACCGCGGCGGCTCAGCCGCGCCAGTCCGCCGTCGCGCGGCAGCACGCCTTCCTCGATGAACTGCTTGATGAAATCGGGCTTTGCACCATCAAGCGAGATGATCACCACCGGCGGCGATCGGCGCCCATGATGGCGGCCCTGATCGTGGTCGCGATCTCGCGCATTATCGGAGCCGCGGTCGCGGCCGTTGTCATCCTGATCGGCACAGGCGGGTGTCGCTGCGCCGGTCAGCGTTGCTGCGAGTGAGATCGAAGATATCAGGAAGAAGAACTTTTTCACGAGACCGCCCTATGCTTTTTGTTGCGCAATCTGTGCGCGTGTATCTCAAGATGACACGGAGATTATCTGATGTGTCCGACGACGCGCGTGTGACGCCTGAGCGACGCATGTGCGTCGTCGAAGAATGCCGTCGCGAGAGTCCCATCGATAGATCTGTCACGCCAGCGAGGGGAACTCGTCGGCGCAAGAAAGAGCTCATGCGCCTTGAACGCTGCGAACTCGTTCGCTACGTTCGAGAAAATTGGGGAGTGAACGTGTGAAGCAGCTCAGGATCGGCGATATCACCATCGATGCGGTGATCGAGCGGGAGGGGCCGTGGCGGCGGCCGCAGGATTTTTTCCCGGCTTATGACGACGGCGTGTTCAAGCGCCATCTGCCGACCATGGAGCCCGAGGTGTTCGACGCCGCGCGCGGCATGATGGTGATCACCTATCAGACCTTTGTGGTGCGCACGCCGCGCTACACCATTCTGGTCGACACCTGCACCGGCGAGGACAAGGGCCATCCGCCGCCGTTCGACTTTCCCGGCAAGGAGCGCTGGCGCAACGAGCTGTTCGCGCTCGGCATCGGCTTCGAGCAGATCGACTATGTGTTCTGCACGCATCTGCACATCGACCACACCGGCTGGAACACGACGCTGCGCGACGGCGGCTGGGTGCCGACGTTTCCGAACGCGAAATACGTCTTCCACAAGGGCGAGTACGCGGCCTGGGAGGCCGAGAACGCCAGAGGTAACAACCCGCCCGGCACCGTCTTCCGCGACAATTGCCTGCCGATCGTCGAGGCGGGCCAGGCGCTGCTGGTGGATGACGACTACGCGCTCGGCGATACCGTCACGCTGACGCCGACGCCGGGGCATTCGCCCTGCCATTGCTGCGTGAACATTTTTTCGAAGGGCCAGCGCGCGGTGGTCGCCGGCGATCTCATGCATCACCAGATCCAGTGCCGCGAGGCGGACTGGTCCGCGAAGCCGGATTGGGATGCCAAGCAGTCGGCGGTGTCGCGGCGAAAGTTTTTTGCTTCCGTCGCCGACACCGACACGCTGATCCTGCCGATCCATTTTCCGGCGCCGACGGTCGGCCTGATCAAGCCGCTCGGCGCCGCCTTTGACTACCGCTTCAAGCGGGAATGAGGTTTTCGGTGGTCAGTCGGGGCTACAGACCTCACGGGATGGTCTAATACGTGTAGAACATCCGCTGGATCTCCTTGCTGTCGGTCGTCTTGGTCAGCGCCAGCATCAGCAAGATGCGCGCCTTCTGGGGGTTGAGCGTATCCGAGACGATGAAGTCGTGTTCGTCGTCCTTGGCTTCGCCATTGCGTGCGACGATGCCGTTGCCGACACGGCTGCTGCGAACGATCGCGACACCCTTCTTGTGGGCCTCGTCGAGAGCCGGCTCGACCGCGGGCCGGGCCAGGCTGCCGTCACCCGCGCCGGCATGCACGATCCCCTTCGCCCCTGCGGCGACAAACGCGTCGATCGCGACCCGGTTCATGTTGGCGTAGCCGTAGACGATGTCGACCTGCGGCAGGGTATCGAGGCTGGAGATGTCAAACTCGGAGTCCGCCGTGTGCCGGCGCGTCGATTGACGATAGAAATACGGCTTGTTTCCCTGCATGTAGCCGAGAAAGCCGAGCTCCGGTGTGCGGAAGGTGTCGGCGGTCGAGGTGTTGTTCTTGGTCACATCGCGCGCCGCGTTGATCTGATCGTTGAGAGCCACGAGCACGCCCTTGCCGACCGCCTCGTCACTGCCTGCGAGGATCACCGCGTTGAAGAGATTGATCGGCCCATCCGCGCTGATCGCTGTCGAGGGCCGCATCGCGCCCACGACGACGACAGGTTTCTTGCTCTTGACGACCAGGTTCAGGAAATAGCTGGTTTCCTCGATCGTATCGGTCCCGTGCGTGATCACGATCCCATCGACGTCGTCCTGGGCGAGGAGCGTGTTGACGCGCTTGGCGAGCTTGAGCCAGTAGTCATTGTTCATGTTCTCGCTGGCGATCTGGAAGACCTGCTCGCCCTTGACGTTTGCGACGGTTTTCAGTTCGGGAACAGCGTTCAGCAGGGTCTCGATGCCCACGGTGGCAGCGGTGTAGCCGACCACGGTGGTGCTGCTCGCCCCGCTGCCGGCGATCGTGCCACCGGTTGCCAGCACCATGACATTGGGCAGACCGGGGCCCCTTGCATGCGCGACGTCAAAACTGATGATCAGCGCGAAGAGCACGCTCATTGTCGCCATCGTGTAGTCACGCACTCGAAACTGCAACATCTCGACCACCCTTTGCTGGAAGATTCGTTGATGCGCCCCGGTTCGCTCAGCACTGCATGATCCGTCAGCCGAGGCCTCCTGTCCAGAGTGGCGGTGCTTTCGGATGATTTGGTTTGGACGCTGGCCTTACGGAAACACACACGCAAATGGCCGGGACATCTGGCGCGAACACGCGCTTCTGCCCGGCCATGACGGAGTTCGTGTGGCGATTGCCTGCCAAAGAAGCAGGAATGCGCGGCGCGTTACGCGCCGACTTCGCACTTCTTCATAAAGCTGTTCTTGGCGGCACCGGCGAGCGGCTTGCCGTCGGCGCTGACGGCCTTGGGCGTGCAGGCGTCCGCCTTGCACTTCTTCATGAACGAGGTCTTGGCAGCACCGGCCAATGCCTTGCCGTCCTTGCCGACCGCCTTGCTCTCGCAGGTGTCGTCCGCCAGGGCCGAGCCCGCTGCAAAGGTGGCAACGATCGCAGCCAGGAAAATTCGCTTCATCATGGGTGTCTCCCTAAACCAAAAGATAGCGCGCGAATTGGAGACCGGAATCGTGGCGCAATCAAGCAGGATCGGCCGGCGCCGTCCGCGTCCGGCTCAATTTTTCCAGCGATCGATGATGGCAATGGCCTTGACGAGCGCGTCGTCCATCGCCGCCTGATTCCCGGGCGCGGACTGCCGCCGGGACGAGGGCTCGTCGAAATCATGGGTGGCGCCGGGATAGACGGTGAGGTCGATCGGGTTGCCCGCCTGCTGCGATCGGTCGGCGACGCGCTGGCAGATCTGCGGCGAGACCTCCTCGTCATCGGCGCCGAGGAACATCGCGATCGGCGCCGTGGTCGAGATGGTCGGCGCGAGCAGCGCGGTCTGTCCGCAGCCCGGATAGAACACCAGCGCGCCGCGATAGCCGGCGGTCTTGTCGCCTTGCAGGATCATCGTGTTCAGCGCAGTACTGCCGCCGTTGGACCAGCCCTGGAGAAAGATCTGGCTGGCGATCACGTCGCCGCGCCCGCGCAGATAGGTGAGGGTACCCTCGGCATCGCGTGGCCGCACCGTCAGTTCGTTGACGTCGGCACGGTCAGGGTCGTCATGGGTGAAACGGCCGAAGCCGTACGCCTTGCCGCGTGGGCCAAAGCTGTCCGGGAGCAAGGCGAGGTAACCGTGCGCCGACCAGTATTCGCCCCACATCACGTGACGCCTGGACAGGGTGGTGGCGTTGCAAGGCGAGGCGATCCCGGCACCCACAAAGGTGCAGTCGGAATTGTCGTAGCTGGAATAGGGGCCGCCGCGGCCATGCAGCATGACGATGGCCGGCCAGGGGCCCGGTGTCGCTGGCTGGAACAAATAGCCGACCAGCGCGGTGCGGTTGTCGGCGCTGCGAAAATACACCGTCTGCGGCGCGGCGGAGGCGGCCGCGCCCGACAGCAGCAAGGTGGCGAGGCCGACGAAGAGACGGATGAGGTGATGTGGCAAGTCAGCCCGGCCTCGTCGCAACGGGTCAGGCCCCGCGCGTCAGCAATGCCTTGAAGTCGGCGCGTGCGCGCTGCGCCTCCGCGCGCGCGACCTCGGAGGCCTCGCCAAGGCCGAAATAGCCATGGATCAGGCCGGCGCCTTCGTGGTGCTTGACCCGCACGCCGGCGGCCTCCAACGCCCTTGCATAGGCCGTGCCCTCATCGCGCAGGGGATCGAACCAGGCGGTGGTCACGATCGCGGGCGCGAGGCCTTTGAGCGATGCGGCGCGCAGCGGCGAGACCCGCCAGTCGGCGGCGTCCCTGGGGTCGGCGAGATAGTGGCCGCAAAACCATTCCATCGTGGCACGCGTCAGGAAATAGCCGTCGGCATTCTCGGCGCGCGATGGAAAGCGTGCGTTCTCGCCCGCGTCCGCATAGAGGCCGACGACGTCGGTGACGGGATAGACCAGCAGTTGCGCGGCAAGGGTGATGCCGGCGTCGCGGCAGGCGATCGCGGTGGCGGCTGCGAGATTGCCGCCGGCGCTGTCGCCGGCAATTCCGAGGCGCTTTGCGTCGCCGCCAAATTCCGCGACGCGGGTGAAGATCTCACGCGTTGCGGCAAAGGCGTCCTCGAAGGCGCCGGGAAACCGCGTTTCGGGCGGACGGCGATAGTCGACGGAGACGACGACCGCGCCGGTCTCGATCACGAGGTTGCGCGCCTGCCGGTCGTGGGTCTCGAGATCGCCCGCGACCCAGCCGCCGCCATGGAAGAACACGACGGTCGGCGCGGGATTTTTGCCGATGCGATAGACACGGGCATCGAGCGGACCGGCGCCGCCCCCGACCTTGATATCCTCGACGGTATCGACCGGCGGGGGCGGCACGGCGGCGCGTGCGGCAGCCAGTGCGCGCAAGGAATCGCGGGCGCTCTGTGGCGTCATCGTCGCGGGATCACGCAGCGGCAGCAGCGGAATGATCTGGGCGATGACGGGATCGAGCGGTGCTGGCATTTGCTTAAGTCCTCGCTGGGTTCTTGGTCTTGCTTGCGGGTTAGCATAGATTTTGCGCGCCGCATCGGCAACCGCTCACGCGTTACAATTGCAGTGCTGCGGGATGAACGAGCAGGGAGGTCTTGAGGTGGAATTCGAAACGCTGGTCCAGTCGCGCCGCAGCGTGCGCGGTTTCAAGCAGCAGGCGGTGCCGCGCGCCGTGGTCGAGGCGATCATCGAGAGTGCCAAGCGTGCGCCGTCGTCGATGAACACCCAGCCCTGGCATGTCCACGTGCTCACAGGCAGCCCGCTGGAAGAGTTGCGCCGTCGCAACATGGAGGAGATGGTCGGCGGCGCCAAGGTCAAGCGCGACATCATCAGTCATGGCGAGTACCAGGGCGTGCATCGCACGCGGCAGGTCGATATCGCCAAGAAGCTGTTCGGCGCGATGGGGATCGCGCGCGACGACAAGCCGATGCGCCAGGACTGGGTGCTGCGCGGCTTTCGCCAGTTCGACGCGCCGGTCTCGCTGGTGCTGACCTATGACCGCGTGCTCGATCCCGGCGCGGTCTGCCATTTCGATCTCGGCGCGCTCTGCTACGGCATCGTGCTGGCGGCCTGGGACCGCGGCCTCGGCTCGGTCATCAACGGGCAGGGCATCATGCGCTCCGACATCGTGCGCGAGGTTGCGAAGATTCCGGAGGACGAGGTCATCATGACCTGCGTCGCGATGGGCTATCCGGACGACGACTTTGCTGCAAACGCGGTGCGCTCGGATCGCGAGGCGAATGGCGACTTCGTACGCTTCGTCGGATTCGCCGATTAGTGCACGCGAGCGTGCATGCGTTGGCGATGCGGGATCGCGCCGAGTCCGCTGCATGTCGCCGGCGTGATGTCGCCGTGTGGATTTGATCCAGATCAAAAGCACTGACGCGATCGGTATCATGAGCCCGCGAAACGATGCGACGCCGTAGTCCTACGGTGCGTATTCGCCGCGCATACGCTGGCGCGCGGCGTATTTCCTAACCGAATGGCAATTTCAAATCCGTAACTCATTCCTTTGAGACGCGTCGCGCGTCGAACAAGGATATTGCCATGCTCTCGTTTTTTTCCCAGGCAAGTCATAAGCAGCCCGCTCCGTCGATCGTTCCGGACGTTCGCGAGGAAGCGCCGGCTGTTCGCGAAGCGTGCGCCATCCGGGTGCTGGAGAGCGACGACCGGTTGCAAAATATTTCCGAGGGCGACTTCGTCGTGGCGGGCGCGCGGTCGCCGCTCGTGCTCGCATTCATTTCGCCGCACTGCGATTTCGCGCGCGTGGCAGCGTCATTGCAGAGACTGGCGGGTTCGACGCCGGTGATCGCGATGTCGACTGCGGGCGAGCTGTGCTCGGCGGGCCAGTCGCTCTACAAGCCGGCGGGATCGAGCTGGTCGTCCGTGGTCGTGCAAATCTTCCCGGCCGATCTGTTCCAGTCCATCAGCATCCACAGCGTTCGGCTCCACAATGACGACATCCGCAAGGGCGAACCGTCCAAGGCGCATGATGCGCGCATCGAGGCCATCACGCGCGAGGTCGCCGCGATCAGGACGCCTTTTGCGATCGACGTGCGCGATACGATCGCTTTCGCACTCGTGGACGGCGTGTCGGCGTCGGAGAACTATTTCATGGAGGCTGTCTACAGGAGCGGCAAGTTTCCGTGCGCCTTCGTCGGAGGATCCGCCGGCGGCAAGCTCGACTTCAAGCACACCCATCTCTACGACGGTCGGCAGGTGCTCGAAAATCACGCCCTGATCGTCTTCATGAAGCTGGCGCCGGGCCGGGCCTACAGCATCTTCAAGACGCAGAACTTCAAGAAGACCGGAAAATCCTTCGTTGTGATGGACGCCAATCCGGATCGGCGTACCGCCTCGGGCGTGATGGAGGGGAGCGAGATCAAGCCGTTCGCCTCTGTGGTGGCGAAGGCCCTGAACACCACGCCGGCGAACCTGATGTCGATGATGACGAAGCACTCCTTCGGCATCGAGGTCGGCGGAGACCTGTTCGTGCGCTCGGTCGCAAGCATCGATGCGGACAGCGGCGTCGTGTCCTTCTTCTGCGACGTCAATTCGGGCGACAAGCTCGAGCTGCTGGAAGCCACCGACTTCGTCGACCAGACGCGGCGCGACCTCGACACCTTCCTGCGCGGCAAGCCGCCGGCGATCGGCGCGATTCTCAATGACTGCATCCTGCGCCGCCTCAACAACGAGACTCAGCTCCGCAACATGAGCGGGATGTGGCCGATGCCGGTCGCAGGGTTTTCCACCTTCGGGGAGCTGTTCGGGATCAACATCAACCAGACGCTGACCGCGATCGTGTTCTTCGACGTCAGGGAAAAGCCGCTGAACGATCCCTTCATCGAGACGTTCCCGATCCACTACGCGCATTTCGTCGAATATTTCACGCGCACCCATCTCAACCGCATGGTGCTGCTGAACCGGATCAAGGACGGCATCGTCCATCGCCTGACCGAATATCTGAGCGCCAGCGCCACGCTGAGCGGAAAGGTCGAGGGCGCGCTGCACCAGACCGCATCGATCAACGCGATCGTGGAGGAGATCCGCTCCGTCATCATGACGAGCGCGCAATCGGCGGCGAAAGCGACCGACACGACCGCCTTGTCGCAGGAGTTCGCGGGCCTCACCGAGGCCATGAACGGGCTGCGGGAGATCCTGAAGATCATCGATACGATCGCCGGCCAGACCAATCTGCTGGCGCTCAACGCGACCATCGAATCGGCGCGGGCGGGCGAAGCGGGCCGGGGGTTCTCCGTGGTCGCGACCGAGGTGAAGAAGCTCGCGAACGACACCAAAAGCAGCCTTACGCGCACCCATGCCTCGATCGGAGGCATGGAAACGTCGCTCGAGTCGCTCGGAGCCAATATCAACGACACCCGGGGCCAGCTGATCCAGACCCAGGAGGGCTACAACAGCATCGTGACGCAGATCGAGGAGATGTTCAAGAATCTTCAGATGATCAACACCGTGCTGTCGGACCTCGAGAGCTTCGTGCGCGATCGCAACGGGGCGTTGACCAGCGCCATGAACGACATCGAGACGCTCAAGCGGATCGGGTAGGGCACAGAGCCTGCCGGTTCGCAAATTTCGGTGACGACCTCCCAGTTGGGGCTTGCAATCTCGTCGCGCTAGCAGGAACAATACGCCTTGTGAAAGGTTTGTTGCTGGCGCGAGGGAATTGGCATGCGGCGGCTGGCTAGCCTGGTTCGATGGTTCTTCGGCCCGCGTGTGCGGCGCCCGATCGATGATGATCCCAGTCTTCCCTTCACACCCGACGAGTTCGGCAGGCTGATCCGCAGCGGCAGACGCGAGGACATGAAGCTGCTCGCCGAAGGTCTGGCCTGCCGCTCGATTCCACGCAGGGCCAAATACCGGGCCACGCATTAAGGCCCGTGTTCGCGATGGCGGCCACGCTCACCGCGTGAGCGCCACCTGCTTGAACGAGGCGACCAGCGCCTTCTCCAGCTTTCCAGTCATGCCGCAGAGAATGTTGTAGGCGTCCACGCGCGGCATCGTCGGCTTGTAGTGGCGATGCTCGATCAGCGCCGCGAAGATGTCCGAGATCGTGAGAATCCGCACGGTATCGCCAATGCTCCCGGCGCAGAGCGCATCCGGATAGCCGCTGCCGTCGAGATATTCGTGGTGATGGCGCACGGCATCGAGGATTTCGGGTGAGATCTTGTCGTGCCCCTTCAGGAAGTCATAGCCCGCGGCCGGATGAGTCCCGATCATCGCACGTTCCTCGGGATCGAGGCGGCCGGGCTTGTCGAGGATGGCGAGCGGGATCCGGGCCTTGCCGATGTCGTGGAACATGGCGGCCGAGTAGAGCCGCTCCAGGTCGGTTTGGCCAATGCCGAGGCTGAGGCCGAAGTCGATGGCGACGCCGGTCACCAGCAGGCAGTGCTGATAGGTTCCCTCATGGTGGCGCCGCACCGTCGTGAGCCATTCGGACAGGCCATGCTGGGTGATGCGGTCGGCAATCCGGCGGCCGGCCTCCCTTGTGGCGTCGACATCGAGCGGCTGGCCGAGCGTGACGGCGGTGAACATCGATGCGATGGCGGTCGCGGCGGTTTCGACCGCGTTGTCGGGCTGCGCCGGGGCGCCTGGTGAGGCCGACACCGGGGCGGCGGTATCGGACAGCGCCGCCAGCAGTTTGATCCGGTTGACGACCCCTGGAAGCACGAGCGTCGCGCCGAGCGCGTAGGCCTGGGATATCCCGACGTGGGAGGTGTGCTCGAGGAGGAAGATCCGCTTCCTGGCTTTGGCCAGCCTGCCGGCCCGCTTCTTGATCGCCGCGATGTTGTCGACATCGCGCAAATCCGCGCGGATGACGATGGCGGACGGCACCTGCGCCAGCTTGGCGTCGGCGTCGAGCCGCTCGCCTGCAACGGTAAAGCGCTCCTCGAGGATCGCGCAGAGCCCCGACAATTTGTCAGAGGAATCTGCCAGCACATGCACGGAGGAGCGCGCGGCCTCCGCCTCTCGAAGGCGGCCGTCGCGATTGACGGAGCTTGGTATGGTTCGCGCGTTCTGCACGGGTTGACCTGAGTTCCAGTGATGTCCAAGGCCTGGAATGAAGTCTCGGATTATCTGTTTTGAGCAGAGCCTTGCGCAAAGCCTTGCGCGGTGGCCGCCGGTGCGCTGGCCGGCCTCTTCCTGCCGTCCGACGTGATGAAGTGGACGCCGGCCGTGGTGCCGTCGATCCACACCAGTTCACAGCGTCGATAGGCGAGGCCCGTCGACGACAGCACCAGGAAGAATTCCTTGGCCTGGAGCACGTCGAGCGTACCCTCGACCTCGACCTTCGCGCCGGACTGCGACACGTCGAGCAGGACGCAGCTGCGTCGCCAGGTGCCGTCCGATCCCATCAGGTTGACTGCTTGCTTGTGGTCCATCTTCACGCGAGAGGCTTTGCGGCCGTCGAACTTCATCGGTTAACCCCCATTTTGGCGCCGCGATTTCCCTGATCGCTTGTGTTGGCGCTTGCTGCGATTTCCCCCCAGCGCACTGTCCATTGGCTGGTCGACAAAAGAAGTGTCTCGAAGATGTGTTGCGCCCGTTCGCGCTCTGCGAAAGAGAGCCGCGCGCCGCTGCGGTTGCTCAGGATCGCGAGCGTGGTCGGCCAGTTCAGCCGCGACGCGCGGCAGGCCATGACGAGGCCCTCGCAATCGTCGTCGGTCATGACGTGTTCGACGATCTCGATCGGAGCGCCCGACAGCACCGACAAGGCGGTGAACAGATTGGCCGTCTCGCCGCGGATCGCGAAGCGGTTCACGGTGGAGTCGTTGAGCTTGCCGACGCGGTTGAGGGCAACGATCTCAGGCCTCGCATTCGCGTAAGCCGCCGCGCAGGGCAGCTGCGGCGGAGCAGATACGGCTGCTTGCGCCGCCGGAGCGGCGGAGGCGTTGGGCTTGGCCGGCGCCTTGGGGCTGGGCGAGGCGGCGAGCAGCTTCCGCACGACCTGGTCGGGCGTGCCGGGCCGCAGCGTCAGTGCCTTCACGATCTCGCTGTCTTCGCCGGACCTCGCGATCAGCGCAGCGTAGGCCGCCTCGGAGAACCTGGCTCCCGGGTTGTTGATCAGGGCAAGGCAGATCGGTCCGCCACGGTTGATCAACGCTTCCGTCACGACCGGCTCAACGCTGTCGCGCGCGGCGATCGCGCGTTGCTGCCGCTCGCCACAGGAGGCCGCGACGATCGCCAGATCGGACGCCGGGAGTGACTGCGAATTCAGCAGGACAGGACAGGCCACCTCCGGATCGTCGTGCGAGGCAAGACGCCGCAGCGTCTCCCGCGGAGCGACTGGGAGCGCGGCAAGCGCGGTGCCGAGTTCAATCAGCGCACCGACCTCGACCCGTTCCGTCAATCGCAGCAGAACGCCGTCGACCACACCGGCAAGCAGTTCCTGGGATCGGTCGCGGCTGCCGGCGAGCAGCTGCAAAATGCCGTCGAGGATACGTGCACAACGGTCCAGCGGACACGTTGCGACCGCGTCCTCCAATTCAACCAGAATATGGGCAGGCGAATTTGCCATCATGGCAGGAGCCTGAATTTAAAATGACTTCAACTATCGAACGGCTTCATTGCGTCCCAGAGGCGTTAATTTGAAATTTAGACTTGGACCCTTCGGGTATCAGTGCACCGCCTGCTGCACTGGAAACGTTATCGAAATTTGGCAGGACGCGAACCGTGACTTGTCCTTTGAGTTGGACCCTCGCCAACTGATCGAGACGGACCAGCATGATTCTTTCGGTCTAACGGGACAGCCGAAAGGGGGAATTCAGATCCGCGCTTTCGCCGGACACGCGTCTTTTCCTGGCGCGGTTTTCATTTTGCCATGACCATTGATGATGATGCGCCAGCGCTGGCGCCAAAGACATTTCGCTTTTCCGATGTCGACGAGTTTCGCAACGCGATCCGCGGGCTGAACTTCGAGTTCACGCCGTTCGTGCGCAGGATTTCGGCCGAGCAAACCATCCTGCAACTGCCCGGCTGCGACGTGAACGTGACGCGCGCGTTTCCGCGCGTGGTGGATGCGCAACTTGTCGCAGATTGCACAGCCGTCGGTTTTGCGATGGACGACCTTGACGTGCCCATCCGTTTCAATGGTGCGCAGCGGACCCGCGCCGTCATCGTCATCGGCAGCAGCGGGGCGGCCTACAACACCATCGAGGAGGTGCAGCGGCAAATCGCCTCGGTCGTGTTCCGCCCCAAGGTGAAGGATCGCGGCTGGCCCGAGACCAATTCCAGCTTCAAGATTTTCGAGACCAGTCCGCTGGCGCTGCATTGGCTGCGGAGGGCGGTCAGGGAGGTGGTGGCGGCCGCGTCCGAGCCCATCGATCCCGCCGAGGTCGCCCTGAAGGCCGCCGCGATGAAGGAGACGCTGTTCGGCGCAGTCGATGCGGCGTTCGCCAACATCGTGTCCGCACGCTGGACTTTGCGGCCCAACGACGAGCGTCAGTTCAGGATGTTCCAGGACATCCGCGCGCTGCTGTCCGACGATCTCGCCCAGCCGATCTACAGCGAGGAGATGGCGCGCAAGCTCGGCCTCTCCGTCCGCACCTTGCATGACGTGGTCCGTCGCTATCGCGGCATGAGCCTGCACCGCTATCTGCGCTTGCGCCGGCTGTGGCTGGTGCGTCGGCGCCTGCTCGCCGGCGCCGACAGTGTCAAGGCCGTCGCGCTGGCGTTCGGTTTCTGGCATCTCAGCGATTTCTCGAGAGGCTACCGCAATCAATTCGGCGAGACGCCCTCGGAAACGCTGGAGCGTGGGCGCCGGCGATAGCGCGACAAGCGGATCGGGTTCGTGCTAGATTCCGCCCATGAGCAATCGCATCCTCGTCCTCTACGGTTCCTACCGTTCCGACCGCATGGGCATCCGCCTGGCGAACTTCGTCATCAATCGCCTGCGTAGCCGCGGCGAAGAGGTCGAGTTCATCGACGCCAAGGCGATCGGCCTGCCGATGCTCGATCGCATGTACAAGGAATACCCCAAGGGCGCGGCGCCCGAGGCGCTGGAGAAGCTGGCCGGGCAGATCCGCGGCGCCGACGGTTTTGTCTTCGTCACCGGGGAATACAATTGGGGCATCCAGCCCGGATTGAAGAACCTGACCGACCATTTCCTCGAGGAATGGTTCTGGCGCCCGGCCGCGATCGTGAGCTATTCCGCCGGCCGCCTGTCCGGCGCACGGGCCTCGACGGCCTGGCACGGCACGCTGTCGGAGATGGGCATGGTGGTGGTGTCGAGCACGATCGGCGTCGGCCCGATCGCGCAGACGCTGTCCGCGGATTCCGAGCCGATCGGCGAGGGCGGCAAGGCGCTGGAGCGCTCGTTCCCGCGCTTTGCCGATGATCTCAATTGGTGGATCGAGGCGGCCACGGCACAGCGGGCGCGCAAGGCCCCGCCGTATTGATGGCCGTTACCGCGAGGACGGTCCCGTAGCCCGGATGGAGCGCAGCGCAATCCGGGGCGGTCCATCCACGCAGAGACCTTCCCGGATTACGCTTTCGCTCCATCCGGGCTACGACTCTCGCCGAGCCGCACTTACGCTGCCCTGACCTCGCCGAGGAAGCGGTCGAACTGTCCGGCGAGGTCGCGCGACTGGGTCGAGAGCTGCTCGGCGGCGCCCAGCACCTCCCGGGCGGCGGCTCCGGTGTCGTCGGCGGCGCGCTGCACGCCAGTGATGTTGGTGTTGACCTCCTGGGTGCCGCGGGCGGCCTCCTGGACGCTGCGGGAAATCTCCCGGGTCGCCGAGCCCTGTTGCTCGATCGCCGCGGCGATCGCGGTGCCGATCTGGTCGATCTCGGCGATGACGTCGGCGACGTTGCGGATCGCGGTCACGGTCTCGTCGCTGGCGGACTGGATCGCCGTGATCTGCTCGGAGATCTCGGTCGTCGCCTTGGCGGTCTGGCCGGCCAGCGACTTCACTTCGGAGGCGACGACGGCAAAGCCGCGGCCGGCTTCGCCGGCGCGGGCGGCTTCGATGGTGGCGTTGAGCGCGAGGAGATTGGTCTGCTCGGCGATGCTCTGGATCAGCGTGACGACGTCGCCGATCTTCTGCGCGCCCTCGGCGAGTGCGCGTGCGGTGTCGCCGGTGCGGCGGGCGTTGTCGACGGCGCGGGTCGCGATCTCCGTGGATTGGGCGACCTGACGGCCGATCTCGGCGATCGAGGAGGTCAGCTCTTCGGTGGCGCTGGCGACCGTCTGCACGTTGGTCGAGGTCTGCTGCGAGGCGGCGGCAACGACCGCGGCCTGGCTGTTGGTCTGGGCCGCCGTCGAGGTCATCGACTGCGCCGTGCTCTCCATCGTCGAGGAGGCGCGGGACAGGCCGCCAACGAGCTCGGTGATCTTGGCTTCGAACGCGCGGGTGAGTCCGTCGAGCGCCTGGGCGCGGCGCATCTTGCCGTCACTCTCGGCCTGCTTTTCGGCGGCGAGCCGGTCGGCGCGGATCATGTTGTCCTTGAACACCTTGACGGCTGCGGCCATCGCGCCGATCTCGTCCGAACGCTCGGCGCCGGGAATCTCTTCGGCGACCTCGCCATCGGCAAGCCGTGACATCCGCGTCGTCAGGTTGACGATGGGCGCGCAGACCCGGCGGCGGACCATCACGATGAGGCCGGCGCTGGCGATCAGCACGGCGAGGAGGCCGACGAGTGCGATGGTGAAGCTGGTGCGCGCGGCGGAGGAGGCGCCGGCGAGGATCTGCTCGGCATTGTCATAGAAGGCGTCGCGGACGTCGATGATGGTGCTGAGACCGCGCTGCGTGGCCGTGAAATAGGTGTCGACGTCGTGCTCGTACTTGCCGCTGATCGCGCCGTCCTTCACGAGCTTGAGCTCGCGGCCAAACTCCTCGATGTAGGTCGCGTTGAACTTCTCCAGCGCGGCCGCGACGTTCGCCGGCGTGGTCGGATTGCCCCGCAACTCCTGGAGCGTCATCACGATCTGGTCGTTGCGCCCCTGTGAGCGGCTGATGTCGGCCTTCTCCGCGTCGGTCGCCGGCTTCTTGCCGCCAACGAGGTTCTTGTGCAGGCTCGAGTTGAAGCCGCCGACGTCGCGCAGCGTCATCGCGACGTTGGCATAGCTGGCCTGGCGGTAGGCATCGCCGTTGAGGATCGCCATGCGGCGGACCTGCTCGTTGAGCAGGGCGGTCACGCCGGCGTTGAGCACGGCGTTGTCGCCCACGATCTTCTTGGCCGCATCCTTGCGCAGCTCCGCCGGTCCCGCCATCGCCTTGTCGATGGCCTCACGCAGCGCGGTGAACTTGGCATTGATGCCGTCGATGCTGTTGCCGGTGGTGGCGCCGTCGTCGAACGGACCGGGCAACTCCTTGCGCAGCACATTCATCTTGTCGCGCGCACCGTCGGTCTGCTTGCGCAGCTTGTCATGCTCGGACAGCTGCGCCGGATCGTAGGTCGCAGGTCCGTAGAGGATGTTGGTGGCAAAGCCGCGCTCGGGGTTGAGATAGCGCGGGATGTCGCTGACGGCGCGGACGATGGCGAGCCGCCCCTGGGCTTCAGTGATCCGCTCCATCGTCTGGTATTTTGTCACAGCGACGTAGACGGCGAGGCCGCCGCCGACGGTCGAGAGCGAGACGATGGCGGTGGTCAGGAGCGTACCGATTTTCATGATCTGTCCGGCAATTGGCGCGGGGAAAATTATTCTGCACGGACGATAGGCAGCCGGTGTTAATCCGGGGTTTACGTTGAAGGCAGGCATGCTCTGCGCGCATGCGTCCATTCGTCCGCGCTAGCGCGTGGCCTGATCGAGCTTCGCGAGGAGCTCCAGCGTCGCGCCGTCGCGCTCACCGGCGAAATATCGGGTGAGCGCCTCGCCGTAAATCGGCTCATCGGAGACCGCGCCGAACAGTGTCATCGACGAGCGAAATTTGGCATCATCAGGTGCGCCGAGGATGGCGTGGATGGTGCGCCCCTCCACGGCGAGCACAAGTCTGGTGCATTCGATCAGGCGCGGGCCGAGGATGGGGTGGGCGAGATAGGCCTCCGCCTCCGCGCGGGAGCCGATGGCGTAGCGCTGGGACATGGCGCTGAAACCGAGGCCCGCGATTTGCGGGAAAACGAACCACATCCAGTGGCTTTGCTTCCGCCCCCGGGTCAGCTCCCCCTGGATGGCGCAAAAAACCGGGTTTTGGGCCTGGACGAACCGGTCTAGGTCGAAAGGATTGGTCATGGGATACCCCGGGGGTGCCTGGCCGGCCGCGATTATGCCTAACTTTTGGCTCCCAATGTGGTAGCTGGTATAGAGTCTCCGGGCGGGGGTTGGGCCCCCCGGGGGTCGATTTGGGGATCTGATGGTTTCCGACCGCGCACGCGCCGAGAGGGTGTTGTCGCGCCGCCGTATCGGGCGAGCGGAGACGATATTGCTGTCTCTGGCCGCTGTCGCGCTGGCGCTGGGCGCCGCCGCCTGGGTCGCTGATATCGGCGATTCGAATTTGGGTGCCTCGACCCCGCTGGCTTCAGCTGCCCTCCCGCCGGCCAATACCCCTTCCTTCGACGACCGCTTTGCCTCGCTCTCGGGCAACCCGCCCGCCCGTGACCTCGGCCTGCGGACGATGGAGCGCTCCGCCCTCAATGCGGTCCAGCTCAAGCTGCGCGATGCCAAGGCGATGCTTGCCCAGAAGCTTCAGGGGGACGACTGGCGCTCGACCCTGACCGATGATGACCGGACGCCGGTTGACGAGCGGCGCCCCTCGCAGCGGGCCGACGCCGTCCCGATGCCGCGTTCACGGCCGGTCCAGGCGGACTTCTCGGCCCAGATCGCCTCCAGCCAGGCCTATGCCGACACCACGCCCAGGGTCGACAACCGCAACTTCTTCGAAAAATTCACTGACAAGATCAAGCTGGCCTCGCTGACCCCCGACAGCGGCCTGTTCGGCAAGGCGCCGGATCTTGCCGCCCTCGGCTACGATTCGCGCACGGCGGTCTATGACATCTCGGCCAAGGCGCTTTACCTGCCGAGCGGCATCGCGCTGGAAGCGCATTCCGGGATGGGCGCGCTGATGGACGACCCCCAGCATGTCGACCAGCGCATGGTCGGCGCGACCCCGCCGGCGACCTACGATCTGAAGCCGCGCGAAAAACTGTTCCACGGCGTCCGGGCGCTGCGCTTGACGCCCACCGACGGCACCAGCGCGCTCGGCCGCGTCGGCCTTCTCACCCACAATTACATGCTCGGGCCGCGCGGCGATTCCAACGGCTGCGTCTCGATCAAGGACTACGATCGTTTCATGAAGGCCTACGACAATGGCGAGTTCAACCGCCTCGTCGTGGTGCCGAGCCTCGGCGGATCGGCGACCGCCTCGCAGCGCGCGAGCACCGACTCCTGATATTTGCCGGGCGGCGGGGCTGCCGTTTTCCCTTCGTTAAGTCGTCCTCGTCCAGAAGCAGCCCATGAGCGATCCCCAGAGTTCCGAGACCCCGCTGCGTACGACGTTCAAGATCAAGCTGAACGGCGATACGCTGGCGATCGCGACCGTCGGCCAGGCGTACCAGTTTCTCACCAACTTCAAATCGGTCGAGTGGATGGAATTCCGCTCGCTGCACGAAGAGGCCGTCGCGGCGCTCGAGGGCGCCGCCGGCAATGCCATGCTCGCGGTGCAGGCAACCAACGCCGTCCGCGCGCTGTTCGTGAGCGCGAAGCTGCTCTGAAGCGTCGCGTGTTCCCGCCAGATGCCTGCATGTGCCTGCGAATTAGGCGAATTACGTCATCAGGTGTCCGCCTGTCTCAACCGTTCGGTTGATGTTGCTACGTAGCTACGAGACGCGGATAAATTACGGTTCCCGCTCGCAATTCCTCACCGGCCAGCAACGATTTGTTACGGTGGAGTCGCTTTTAGAAATGCGATTGGAATTGCAATGGGAACGGGCGGCGCGGACGACGGTCGAGAGGCCAGTTGCACTCGACGGCATGTAGCCCGCTCGATCGTCGGCATGAGGCGAGGGGGGCGACTCGTTGCCGCTGCACTCGTGGCGGTGTCATCGCTCTATGTCCTTCAGCCTCAAGATGCTCACGCACAATGCGTAACGACCGGAACTGATCCGGTGACGGTCACATGCGCGGCCAGCACCGCAACGACGGCGACCACGAATTCGACCAGTCCCAACGCTGCGACCAGCGACAGGACGCAACAGTTCAACGCCGATCTGATCGGGCAGATCAACGCGGGCGTGACCGTCAGCGGCGCAGGGCTCGATCTGGTCACGACGAAGCCGGGCGGCGGGATCAGCTTTACGAACAATGGCGCGGTCAGCTCCACCGGAGGTTCAAGCGCCTTGCAGTTGGACGGGGCGGGCGGGTCTGTGAGCTACACCGGTGCCGGCAGCATCCTGTCGGTCTTCAGCTCGGGCCTGACGGTAACGAACGGCGCGAGTTCCGCGAGCGGCAACATCACGATCAATTCGAGCGGCAACATCAGCAGCGACGCATTCTCGACCGCGGTGGTCGCCGGGGTCGCCAGTGCCACCAACAACGCCAGCGTCGGGGTGACGCTGGCGGGCGTGATTTCGGGCGGAAGTGGCGTCTCGGCGACCACGGCGGGCGGCGGCAACGTCACGGTGACGACGTCAGGCGGCTTCCTGACGAACGCCAGCGCGGCCGGCATCGCGACGGCCACCACCAGCGGCACCAATACGGTCAACATCAACGGAGGCCTCCATCAGGCAGGCGGTCCCGCCAACGTCAGTGCGACGGCGACCACCGGCAACGTCTTCATCAACATGACGGCCGGCACGCTTCAGAGCGCGGCCGGCTCGGGCGGTGGCGTGGAAGCGACCACGACCAGCGGCAATATCATTGTCAATGCGAGCGGCGGCACGATCGGAACCAGCTTCGTAGAGGTCAGCGACGGCGTGGTGGCGACGACGGCGAACGGGGCCATCAATATCACCACGACGTCCGTCTTCGCGAACCACATCGGCGTCAATGCCCAGGTCACGGCGGGCGGGAGCGGCGGCATCACGATTGTTGCGAACGGCGACATCAGCGCCCACAACAATGTCGGCATCCTCTCCGGCGTCGTCGGGGGGACCGGCAACACGTCGATCACCTACAATGGCTTGCTGGATACCAGCGAGGCCGTCACCGCGACCTCCAGCAGCACCGGCAGCATGAGCGTCGGTGGCACCGGCAGCATCATTACGGTCTTCGGACCCGGCCTAACGGTAACCAACACCGCGACCTCGACCAGCGGCGATATCACGATCAATCCGAGCGGCAGCATCAGCGTCAGTGACACTGGTGTCACCGCGCAGGTCACCAACGCAGCCAACAATGCAAACATCAATGTCACGCTGGCTGGTGCGATCACCGGCGCAGCGGCCGTGTCGGCGACGACGGCGGGCGGCGGCAACGTCACGGTGACGACGAGCAACGACGTCACCGCCAACAATGGCGCCGGGATCACGGCGGCGACCACCAGCGGTACCAGCACGGTCAATATCAATGGCGGCACGAGTCAGGCGTCGGCTGGTGCCAACGTCAATGCGAATGCGACCAGCGGCAATGTCGCCATCAACATGACGGCTGGCACGCTGACGGGATCAGCCGGCGGGGGCGGCCTCGACGCGACGACCACCAGCGGCAACATCCTGGTCAATGCGAGCGGCGGCCAGATCGGCACCAGCGCGGCGCGGGTCACGAGCGGCGTGGTGGCGACGACGGCGAGCGGGGCCATCAACATCACCACGACGCCCATTTTTGCGGTCAACAACGGCATCAATGCCCAGGTCACCGCGGGCGGCAGCGGTGGCATCACCATCGTTGCCAACGGGGATATGAACGTCGTCGGCAATGTCGACATCCTCTCCAGCATCACCGGCGGCACCGGCAATACCTCGATCACCTATAACGGCGCGCTGACCTCGACTGGCAATGGCGGCATCAGCGCGACCTCCAGCAGCACCGGCAGCATGAGCGTCGGCGGCACCGGCAGCATCAACGCGTCGATCGCGGGGCCCGGGCTGACGGTGACCAACAGCGCGAGCTCGACCAGCGGCGATATCACGATCAATCCCAGCGGCGGCATCAGCGCCCTTGGGCTTGCGAGCGCGATCTCGGCCCAGATCACGGGCCCGGCCAACAACGCCAACATCGTGGTGGCGCCGACCGGTTTGCTGTCGGGCGGAAGCGGCATCACGGCGACGACGGCGGGCGGCGGCAACGTCGCGGTGACGACGAGCAACAACGTCACCGCCAACAATGGCGCCGGGATCACGGCGACGACGACCAGCGGCACCAGCACGGTCAATATCAATGGCGGCACGAGTCAGGCGTCGGCTGGTGCCAACGTCAATGCGACCGCGACCAGCGGCAATGTCGCCATCAACATGACGGCTGGCACGCTGACGGGCGGAGCCGGCGGGGGCGGCCTCGACGCGACGACCACCAGCGGCAACATCCTGGTCAATGCGAGCGGCGGCCAGATCGGCACCAGCGCGGCGCGGGTCACGAGCGGCGTGGTGGCGACCACCGCGAGCGGGGCCATCAACATCACCACGACGCCCATTTTTGCGGTCAACAACGGCGTCAATGCCCAGGTCACCGCGGGCGGCAGCGGTGGCATCACCATCGTTGCCAACGGGGATATCAACGTCGTCGGCAATGTCGACATCCTCTCCAGCATCACCGGCGGCACCGGCAATACCTCGATCACCTATAACGGCGCGCTGACCTCGACTGGCAATGGCGGCATCAGCGCGACCTCCAGCAGCACCGGCAGCATGAGCGTCGGCGGCACCGGCAGCATCAACGCGTCGATCGCGGGGCCCGGGCTGACGGTGACCAACAGCGCGAGCTCGACCAGCGGCGATATCACGATCAATCCCAGCGGCAGCATCAGCGCCCTTGCGCTTTCAAGCGCGATAACGGCCCAGATCACGGGCGCGGCCAACAACGCCAACATCGTGGTGGCGCCGACCGGTTTGCTGTCGGGCGGAAGCGGCATCACGGCGACGACGGCGGGCGGCGGCAACGTCGCGGTGACGACGAGCAACAACGTCACCGCCAACAATGGCGCCGGGATCACGGCGGCGACCACCAGCGGTACCAGCACGGTCAATATCAATGGCGGCACGAGTCAGGCGTCGGCTGGTGCCAACGTCAATGCGAATGCGACCAGCGGCAATGTCGCCATCAACATGACGGCTGGCACGCTGACGGGATCAGCCGGCGGGGGCGGCCTCGACGCGACGACCACCAGCGGCAACATCCTGGTCAATGCGAGCGGCGGCCAGATCGGCACCAGCGCGGCGCGGGTCACGAGCGGCGTGGTGGCGACCACCGCGAGCGGGGCTATCAACATCACCACGACGCCCATTTTTGCGGTCAATAACGGCATCAATGCCCAGGTCACCGCGGGCGGCAGCGGTGGCATCACCATCGTTGCCAACGGGGATATCAACGTCGTCGGCAATGTCGACATCCTCTCCAGCGTCACCGGCGGCACCGGCAATACCTCGATCACCTATAACGGCGCGCTGACCTCGACTGGCAATGGCGGCATCAGCGCGACCTCCAGCAGCACCGGCAGCATGAGCGTCGGCGGCACCGGCAGCATCAACGCGTCGATCGCGGGGCCCGGGCTGACGGTGACCAACAGCGCGAGCTCGACCAGCGGCGATATCACGATCAATCCCAGCGGCGGCATCAGCGCCCTTGGGCTTGCGAGCGCGATCTCGGCCCAGATCTCGAGCGCGGCCAACAACGCCAACATCGTGGTGGCGCCGACTGGCGTGCTGTCGGGCGGACGCGGCATCACGGCGACGACAGCGGGCGGCGGCAATGTCACGGTGACGACGAGCAACAACGTCACCGCCAACAATGGCGCCGGGATCACGGCGACGACCACCAGCGGCACCGCAACGGTCAATATCAATGGCGGAACCGTTCAGGCTGGTTTCGGAGACGGCGTCGACGCCACCGCTACCACAGGTAAATCCGTCATCAATAATGCCGGCACCGTCACAGCCTCCGCGATCGGTGTAAATCTAACCGGCGGTACGACCAACGCGATCAGTAACTCCGGCAGCATCAGCGCCGTAACCGGCATCGCGACGTCGGCCGGCGCAACCAGCGTGTTTAATGCGGGCGCGATCTCCGGCAGCGGCGGCACCGCGATCCAGTTTGCGGGCGCCGGCAACACCCTGACCATCGCCCCGACCAGCATCATCACCGGCAACGCCGTCGGTGTTGGTACCGATACGTTCCAGCTGGGCGGTGCGTCCGGAAGCGGCAGCTTCGATGCCGCCCTGATCGGCCCGGCCGCGCAATACCGGGGCTTTGCCAGCTACAACAAGGTGGACGCCTCGACATGGACCCTGACCGGCACCAATGCCCTGGTGCTGCCATGGACAGTGCTGGCTGGTACGCTCAACGTGACCGGCACGCTCGCGAACTCGACCTTCACCGTGCAGGGAGGCACCTTGTCCGTCGATGGCACCGTCGGCGCGACCACGGTCAATGGCGGCTTGCTGGCCGGCAACGGCACGCTCGGTGGCCTGACCGTGAACGGCGGCATCGTCGGGCCCGGCCATTCCATCGGCACGCTGAACGTGGCCGGCAATGTCGGCTTCAGCGGCGGCGTCTATCAGGTCGAGACCAATCTTGCTGGCCTTTCCGACAAGATCGTAGCCACCGGCACGGCGACGCTGACGGGCGGGACGGTGCAGGTCATCGCTCAGGCGGGCACCTATTCCTCGGTGATCACCTACACCATCCTCACGGCGGCCAGCGGCAGGACCGGCACATTCTCCGGTGTCACCACCAATATCCCGTATCTCATGGCCACGCTGGCCTACGACGCCGACGACGTCTTCCTCAATCTCGTCCGCAACCCGACCTTCTTCCAGGACCAGGGGCTGACGCGCAACCAGCGTGCGGTCGGCACCGCACTCGACCGCTTCCCGGTCGGCAATCCGCTGTTCGCCGCGGCGGCGAATGTTGGCGCCAGTGCGATCCCCCGGACGCTCGACAGTCTCTCCGGCGAGATCCACGCCAGCGTGCAGTCGGTGCTGATCGACGACAGCCTGTTCGTCCGCGATGCCGTGCAGAGCCGGCTGCGCCAGGCGACCTATACCGGCACGAGCGGAGCCATGGCCGCGCTGGGCCTCGGCGGCCCGGTCGTAGCTTATGCCGACCCTGCGAGCGCCTACGCGTCGACAAGCCGGCCCGCGTTTCCGACCAAGGCGATCCCGATGGCCGTTCAACCGCCGGCGGAGTTGACCTGGTGGACGCAGGGCGTCGGTGCCTGGGGCAGTTTTGATGGTGACGGCAACGCCGCCGGTGTGTCCCGCAATCTCGGCGGCGTTTTCACCGGCCTCGACCGCCGCCTTGGTGACGACTGGCGTGCGGGTATCGCGGCCGGGTACACCAACTCGTCCGTCAGCGTGAATGCGCGCGCGAGCTCAGCCAATATCGATACTGCCCATGTGGCGGTCTACGCCGGCACCAGCCGGGGGCCGCTGAATTTCCGCTCCGGCGCCGCCTTTGCCTGGAACGAGGTCGGGACCAGCCGCTCGGTCCTGTTTCCCGGGTTCTTCGACAGCGTGACGGCGCATTACAGCGCCAGCACGAGCCAGGTCTTCGGTGAGGTCGGCTACGGCTTTGCGGTTGGCAAGCTTGCGATCGAGCCCTTTGCCGGGCTCGCTTATGTCCACCTCGACACCGGCGGCTTCAGCGAAGCCGGCGGTGCGGCGGCACTCGCCGGCACACGTGCAACCGAGGATACCGGCTATTCCTCGCTCGGCGTACGGCTGGCCGAGAGCTTTGCGCTCGTCAACGGGACGACGTTGGTCCCGCGTGTGTCCGCCTACTGGCAGCATGCCTACGGCAACACGATCCCCACGACGTCGCTGAGCTTCCTCAGCACCGGCAGCGCGTTCTCGGTTGCAGGTGTGCCGCTGGCGCGGGATGCCGCGGTCGTGGAGGCCGGATTTGACTGGCAGCTCAAGCCCAACGCCAAGATCGGCATATCCTATTTCGGCGAGCTTGCGGACCATGTCACCGACCACGCCGTCAAGGGCAGGTTTAGCTTGAATTTCTAGTCGAGCTTGGGCGAGGCCCGGGCAGGCTGCCGCGCTCCGCGGCAGCCTCGAAGTTTGCTATGGGACAGGCAGACGGTCCTCGAAGACCGTAGCCCCGCGCCGCGTCCGGGGGGGCACGCGAGAGACTGACAGCGCCTCAGTGCTTGTCGTCGCCACGCCCGTCGTCGTCATCGTTGAAGTCGTGGTCGCCGCCCGGCCTGAAGCCGGGATCGATGCAGGCAAAACTGCCGGCATCGTTGGTCAGGCCGCTGCCTTTATAGGCTGCAATCTTCGGATAGACGCAGAGCGGCCTCGTGCCGCTGGCCGGGAAGTTCGTCGCAATGCGCGGATCGAAAAGTCCGCCGGTCGGATAGGGCGAGGTCGCGTTGGTGTTGGCCGCGACGATGCGATCCGGTGCGATGCCTTGTTCGACCCAGTCGGTGATGGCCTTGATCTCGTTCCCGGCGAGGCTCGTGGTGGCCGCGCCGCCGCCGCAATGAGCCATGTTCGGCACCATGAACAGTCGCGCGAAATCGGTCGCACGACCGCTCATGTGCCTGTCCATGTTGCGATACCAGCGGGCGATCGCGGCGCCCGAGAAGATGCCGTCATTGACGGAGGAGGAGATGATCAGCTTGCCGCCGCGCGCCCTGAATGGACGCAGATCGGTCGAGACCGCCGCCATGAAGTCCATGCTGCTTTCGGGATAGGCCTGGGTTTTCGTGAAGATCTTCGGCGCGTCGGTGTCGAAGTTGAAATGGAACACGAAGGCTTCCTGGCCGTTCGGCCCGTTGACCGGCGTGACGACGGGCGGCGTCTGGAAGATCATCGGGAGCGCGCCCGCCCCGAGCGTCAGGTTGATGGCGGTGTTGACACCTGGCACCGGCGCGGTGACGACGTTCCACAATTGCCAGCCCGCGCCGGGCGCGGTGGGCGGCGTCCAGATGCCGGCATCCCAGAACCAGTTCGAATAGAGCCGCTGGCCCTTCGAATTGATCGGCCCGGCATAGATCTTCTTCAGCGCGTCGACCTGCGCAGCCGTCAGGCACGTGCCGCCATGCGGCGTGCTGCCGTGCGAGCCGGTGCCGCAGGTGTAACTGGCGAGCGCCGGATACACCTTCTTCGCCGTGCAGGCGTGATAATTGTCGATGATGCCGTCGACGAGGCCATCGAGCGCGTCGCAGGCGCTCAGGATCGCGGCCGAGGCCACCTGGAGATCCTGCGCGGGAAACGTGTCGGGAATGAACGGCTGTCCGTTGATGTCCGTGCTGGTTGAAAGCGTGCCGAGCACCTGCTCGTTCCAGGCTTCCGCGAGGCCCGCCTGCGGCAGGTTGAAGCCGGGATTTTGCGAGATCACGCCGTCGAACAGCCAGGGGAAGCGCTGCGATGCCATCATGGCGTCGCGTCCGCCGTTCGAGCAGCCCATGATGTAGGAATAGACGGTATCGAGGCCGTAGAAATAGGAGATGATCTCTTTCGAGATCGTCGCGGACTTCTCGATGCCGTTGTAGCCGTAATCCCTGCGCGCCTGGGCGTCGATCGCGAAATGCGCGGAGCCTCCGGCGTTGGCATCGTCGTCCTGATATCCTCCAACGACGTTGCTGGCGCTGTCTTCGTGGCCGCCGTCGTCAGCGGCGACAGCCCAGCCCTGGCCGAGCTCGACGCCGGCCGCGCCTTGCGGATCCGCATTGAGGCTGCCGTCAGTGCCGCCGCCGCCCATCATCTCGAAACGGCCGTGCCAGGTGTTGGGCAGGTTGAGCGCAAAGCCGATCCCGTAGGTGAAATGATCGGGGTCCTGCGTCGAGACGCGCTTGTTGATGATGCCGATCACGTTGCAATAGCCCGGCTTCTGGGTCGCGCTCAGGATCTGTGTGTTCGGCAAAGTGAGCCCGGTGAGGGCGGTACAGGACGCGCGCGGCGCGACGCCGCTCGGTGGCAGTCCGTGGGCGGCCGCTTGCGGGCCGAGAGACGCCCATGTGGCGATGATCGTCGAGGCGAGGAAAAGTCGTTTCATGTCATGCCCTCCCAGTTTCATCATGGATGATTGAACGAAAGCGTCCGACGCGCCGCCGGCGGGCGAGGCGTCGAGTGATCAGATTCATTTGCGAGATCGATGTCGGGAGAAATGCGCTTGCGTCCGCGATGAGCTGCAACGCAGCTTCGACTGCGCGGCATGATCATGCCGCCGCGATGCGCTCTGGCATGCGGATCGGCGCCCACCCTGATGGACGACACGGACGTTGGCTCCCCTTGACCCGCTCGTGTTACGGCAGGTTTCTACGATCCTTAGGCGAGCCATGTTGCCGTGTCAACATGACGCATTGCGCGATATTGCCGTGCAACCTGTCGTAGAAGCTGTACGCGTTCAGGCCGCTTCTCGATCAGGCTACGTTGCGTTAGACTCGCTGTCCGAATCCTCAAAACCGGCCGGATGCACCGCGACCGGCTTTCCGAAAGATGCGTGTCGATGCAGCCAGGCAAGGCACGGGTCGGGAAGCGGACCGCGCGACCGCGGCGGGCTGCACGCGTGACCATGCCGTCGCGATCGGCGCCGCGCGCGGTATCCGGCACGAAGACGGCCAAGGTGAAACCGCTTGCCCTCGGGGATCTCTCGCAGCTGCTGGGCTACAGTATTCGGCGGGCGCAGCTCTGGATCTTCAAGGAATTCAGCCGGCAATTGGCGGTCTTCGAAATCAGTCCCGCCCAGTTCTCCGTGCTCTGCGTGATCGACGCCAATCCCGGCGTCAACCAGCTCGCCGTGGCGCAACTGCTGTCGATCGAACGGGCAGGGCTCGGCAGGCTGGTGGATCATCTCGAAGGTCGCGGCCTCGTGCGGCGCACCGCGTCGGCGATCAACCGCCGCTATTATGTGCTCTATTTGACCGAGGCCGGCACGGCGCTGCTGGGCCGGATGAGGCCGGCGGCCGCCGAAAGCGATAAAGCGCTCGTCGCCAAGATCGGACCGCGCGCCTACAAGGAGTTACAGCGGGCGCTGTCGATCTTTGTCGGGGACGCCTGACCCGCGGCGGCCTGATTTGGCAGGTTGCCCCTCCTTTATCATGGCTTGAACTGCAGGGCGGGAACGGGCAAACGGTCCGCGAAGACCGTGGTCCGAAGTCGATATGCTTGAACTTTACTTCCAGGGAGAGACCCCATCATGAAACGCCGTACATTCCTCAAGGGCGGCGCGGTTGCCGGCGCGACGACGCTGGTTGCTGCACCTGCGATTGCGCAGAGCGCGCCCGAAATCAAATGGCGCCTGACCTCGAGCTTCCCGAAGTCGCTCGACACCATCTACGGCACGGCGCAGACCTTTGCGAAATACGTCGCCGAAGCCACCGACAACAAATTCCAGATCCAGACCTTCGCGGCCGGCGAGCTCGTTCCCGGCCTGCAGGCGCTCGATGCCGTCAGCGTCGCCACCGTCGAGATGGCGCAGACACCGCTGTATTTCTACATCGGCAAGGAGCCGGCGCTGGCCTATGCCACCGGCGCGCCGTTCGGCATGAACCACCGCCACCAGGAATCCTGGTGGTATTTCGGCGGCGGTGCCGACCTCACCAACGAGGCGCTGAAGCCGTTCAAGACCCACGCCATCCTCTGCGGCAATTCCGGCACCCAGATGGGCGGCTGGTTCCGCAAGGAGATCAAGACCGTCGACGATCTCAAGGGCCTCAAATTCCGCATCGCCGGGATGGGCGGCCACGTGCTGGCGCGGCTCGGCGTGGTGCCGCAGCAGCTCGCCGGCGGCGACATCTATGCGGCGCTGGAGAAGGGCTCGCTCGACGCCGTCGAGTTCGTCGGTCCCTATGACGACGAGAAGCTCGGCTTCCAGAAGGTCGCAAAATACTACTACTTCCCGGGCTGGTGGGAGGGCGGCGCGATGCTGCACATGATCGTCAATGACGAGAAATGGGCGAGCCTGCCGAAGCAGTATCAGGCGGTCGTCAACCAGGCCGCTTCCGCTGCGGGCGCATGGATGCTGGAAAAGTACGATAGCGTGAATCCGGCGGCGCTGAAGCGGCTGATCGCCAACGGCGCAGAGCTGAAGGCATTCCCGCAGCCGGTGCTGGAAGCCTGCTACAACGCGACCCAGGAGCATCTGAACGAGCTCGCCGCCAAGAGCGATCTGTTCAAGCGCACCAAGGACAGCCACGACGCCTATATGAAGGAGCTGCTGTTCTACACGCAGATCGCGGAGAATTTTTACGACAATTATCTGCTCGGCAAGATGCGCAACAAGACCTGATGGTGAGGAGGGCGCGGTGTTTACGCCGCGCCCGGCTTCGTAGCCCGGATGGAGCGTAAGCGTAATCCGGGGCCTCGCGCGTCATCGGCACTTTCCCGGATTGCGCTTCGCTCCATCAGGGCTACGAAGTGAGGCCCAGCTTCGCGTATATCCGCCGCGCATAGGCGCCGAACGCATCCGTGGTCTTCAGCGGCAGATCGCGCGGGAAGGGCAGGTCGATCGGGAAATAGTCGGCCATCTTCGCCGGCCCCGCGGTCAGCACGGCACAGTGCGACGACAGGAACACGGCTTCCTGGATCGAGTGCGTGACGAAGATGATGGTCTTGCCGCTCTCGCGCCAGATCCGCAGCATCTCCAGATTCATCTGCTCGCGCGTCAGCGCGTCCAGCGCGCCGAACGGCTCGTCCATCAGGATCAGTTTTGGATCGTGGATGAAGGCGCGCGCGATCGCGGTGCGCTGCTGCATGCCGCCGGAGAGCTCGCGCGGATATTTCTGCTCATAGCCTGAGAGGCCGACGAGGTTGAGCAGGTCGCGTGCCCGCTCGCGCGCAGCCTTCATCGGCAAGCCCACGATCTCGGCCGGCAGCAGCACGTTGTCCAGAATGGTCCGCCATTTCAGCAGCAGCGCCTGCTGGAACACCATGCCGATGTCGCGGGTCGGATCGAACGGACTTTTGGCATTGCCGATCTTCATGGTGCCGCCGTCGGCGCCGTGCAGCCCGGCCAAGATCTTCATCACCGTGGTCTTGCCGCAGCCGGAGGGGCCGACCAGCGAGACCAGCTCACCTTCCTGCACGTCCATCGTGACGTCGGACACCGCGAGAAATTCCGCGCCGCCGCTGCGGTAGACTTTCCGGACGCCGCGCAGGCTGATGAAGGGCTCGTCCGTCATGCCAGCCATTTGTTCAGGTTGTCGGCGACGAACGCATCATCGCTGAGGTCGGCATGCTCGCGGCAGACGCGGTCGATCTCGTCCTTCTGGCCCGGGCTCAGGCCCTCGTTCGGATCGAGGCACCACAGACCTTTCATCAGGCCCTGGCGACGCAGGATCTCGTGGCAGCCGGCGATGCAGCCGTGGAAATTGTTGGCGACGTCGAAGAAGGCGCTGTTGCAGTCGGTGACGCGGGCATCGAGCGCGAGCAGGTCGGCGGGCACGCTGTCCTTGTGCCGCGCCGCCTTGCAGCGCTCGAACTGCTTGACGGCGCTCGCGGTCCACACCGACCAATGGCCGAGCAGGCCGCCCTTGAAATAGGTGCGCGTGGTGACGCCGTTGTCGCGCAGGTCGAACGGCAGCATCAGGTCGAGCAGGATATGGTCGTCATTGCCGGTGTAGAGCGCGACGCGGTCGAGCGCGCCGGCCGCTGCGACGCCGCGCAGCACGTCAAGAGTCCTGTAGCGGTTGAACGGTGCGATCTTGATGGCAATGACGTTGTCGATCGAGGCAAAGCGCTGCCAGAACCGGCTGGACAGGATGACGCCGCCGACGGCCGGTTGGAGATAGAAGCCGACCAGCGGGATCTCGGCGGCGACCGCCGTGCAATGTGCGATGATCTCGTCCTCGGAGGCATTCTTCATCGCGGCGAGGCTGAGCAGTCCGGCATGATAGCCGATGTCGCGTGCGGTGCGCGCTTCCGTGATCGCCTGCCTGGTCGGACCGGCAAGGCCCGCGACCATCGCCAGCGGCCGCTTGGTCCAGTTCGCCGCGGTCTCGGCGGCGAGCTCCAGCACGGGACGGTAAAGGCCGACGTCGCGGATCGCGAACTGCGTCGTGTGCACACCGACGGCAAGGCCGCCTGAGCCTGCGTCGATGTAATAGCGCGTCAATGCGCGCTGATGCGTCTTGTCGAGCTGCCGCTCGGCGGTGAGCGCGAGGGGATGCGCCGGCAGCACGGTGCCCTCGGCAATCAGCTTGCGGATATCGGCGTTGATCTGGCTGTGGTGCATGATGTCCTATCCGAATTCGGGGCCGGCAACGGCGAATGGCATTTCCTCAGCCGCTGTCGTGGCGGGGCCGAACCGCATGCGCTGGAACGGACGCTCGATGGTCCAGCCTGAGGCGGTCAATCCTTCCAGGAACGCTGATTGCGACGCGACGGCATCGACCAGAAGCGGGCCGGTCTCGGATCGCGCGATCGCGTCAACCAGGGCCAGCGCCGCTGCGGCATTGTTGGCAAATAGCGGGCCAATATGGCGCGCGGTCCGGCCGTCGCGAACCAGCGCAATGGCTCCATTCGCGGCGACGATGCGCGAGCCGGAGCGCTGTGCGAAGGCGGAGAGCAGAGCGGTCCGGTCGAGGCCGGTGGCCCGCCGGTCCCGTGCACGCAACGCATCGATGGTCGCGGATGATGTTGGTGGTGCTTCGGCGCGCGCGGGCGTCACCAGCTTCAGCCGGCGCAATTGCAGGGTTGGTGTGAATCCGAGTGGCCCGTAGACGGCAGTGCCGTCAGGCGTTGCGTCGAGCCAGCTCGTCAGGCCGTTCTTGCGCGCGGTTTCCAGGCAGGCATCGACTAGGCGCGTTGCGAGGCCGCGGCGGCGATGCGTGGCTGACACCAGCACCATGCTGATCCAGGCATTGTTGCCGGAGTAGGGCAGCAGTGCGGCGGTGGCGACCAGCCGCATGCCGTCGCGGATGCCGAACACGACGCCGTCGCGCAGGAAGATTCGCCAGTCCTCCTCGGTCTGGTTCCAGTGGGCTTCCGTCGACAGCGCGAGCCCGGCGATCGCATCGTTGGTGCCGAGCTTCAGGATGGGCGGATCGTCAGTAGCGTCCATCGCGGACCTCGTATTTTGTCGGCTTGCCGAGGCTCGGCATGGCGCGGGAGACCCAGTCCGCGGTCCAGGCGATCAGCTGCTCGGTGTCGACGACGGGCAGGCCGAACAGCTCGACCGCCTTTGACGTGTCGGTGAGCCACGCCGTCGGCTCCTCCTTGCCCGTCAGCACCGGCGCACGGCCGAAGCGGGCGCCGAATTTTGCAGCGAGATCACGTACCGCGAGGATCTCGTGGCCGCTGACATTGATCGGCGAGGTCGGGGCGGTGCAATGCGCGAGGCACCGCAGCGCCTGCGCAGATGCGTCGCCCTGCCAGATGAAGTTGACGTGGCCGAGGCTGACGTCGATCGGCGTGCCCGTGAGCACCTTTGTGGCGATGTCGTGCAGCACGCCATAGCGCATGTCGATCGCGTAGTTGAGGCGGAACAGCCGGCCCGGCGTTCCAAACTTGCGCGAGAAATATTCGAACATGCGCTCGCGGCCGACGCAGGACTGGGCATATTCGCCCGGCGGGTTCGGCGCCATCTCCTCGCGCGCGCCTTTGCCGTCGACGGGGACGAACGGATAGACGCAGCCGGTCGAGAAAGCGACGATCCGCGACGACGGGAAGGCCTGTGCGACCAGCGCCGGGACGTGCGCGTTCATCGCCCAGGTCAGCGACAGATCGCCCTCGGCGCCGAACTTGCGGCCGGCCATGAAGATGATGTTCGGGGCCTTGGGCAGGGCCAGAATCGCGGCTTCATCGAGCAGGTCGCAATTGATGGTCTCGACGCCGCGCGCGTTCAGCCAGTCCCTCACGCTGGCCTCGCTGAAGCGCGCCACGCCGATGACGCGACGTTCGGGTGCGGCGGCTTTCGCCAGCCCCGCCAGCGTCGGGCCCATCTTGCCGGCGACGCCGAGGATCATGATGTCGCCCTCGACCTTGTTGAGGTCGTCGATCAGCGCCTGGCTTGGCCGGCACAGCAGATCGTCGAGGGCTGCGATATCCGGGATTGTCTTCGGCAGCGTCTGGCGGGTGAGGAGCATCGATGGGTCCTTCGTTAGCTTTGCCTGGCGTCGCCGACCACGAACATGCGTTCGAGGACGAGGACCAGGCCGTAGAGCGCGACGCCGAGCAGTGTCAGCAGCACGACCGCCATCACCATCGCGGGCGTGTCGAGCGAGGACTGCACCTGGATCATGAGGTAGCCGAGCCCGCGCTCGGAGGCGATGAACTCGCCGACGATGGCGCCGGCCACCGCGAGGATGGCGCCGACCTTCATGCCGGAGAACACGTAAGGCAGCGATCCCGGCAGCTGGATCTTGCGGAACAGCGTCCAGCGCGAGCCGCGCAGCGATTTGACGAGGTCGAGCAGGTCAGGCTCGACCTCGCGCAGGCCCCGCGCGGTGGTGAGCAGGATCGGAAAGAAGCAGATGCTGAAGGCGATCAGGATGTTGGGCAGGATGCCGTAGGAGAACCAGACGATCAGAAGCGGCCCGAGAGCGACCTTCGGGATCATGTTGAGCGTCACGAACAGCGGCAGCAGCACGAGGCTGACCAGCGGCGCCCAGCTGAAGATCACGGCGAGCGCGACGCCGACGAAGGCGCCGAGCGCAAAGCCGCCGAGGATCTCGATGGCCGTCACCAGCGTGTTCGCGCCCCAGGCATAGTTCGCGGTTCCCAGCGTCTGCACGGTCGCCAGCGGGGAGGGCAGGATGAATTTCGGGACGTGGAATGCGTCGACCAGGACCTGCCAGAGCACGAGCACGGCGAGATGCACGATCAGGATGATCGCAAAGCTGCGTGCCGGGCCTGCTCCGTCACCTGCCACCTTTTGCTCCCCGTTGCTTGCGGCCACGACGGCAAGCCTAACCGGCCTTGCAGCAACTTTCAACCAGTTGGTTGATTATGGCCGGAGCGACTGGAGCACGAGATCGACAACGTGCCGGCGCCGGGATCGGCGCTGGGTGCGGCTCGACAGGTCCTTGCCGAAGATCGCCGACAGCGTCGGGGTGTTGGAGAAGAAGAAATAGCTGAGGCCCGCAATGGAGATGTAGAGCTGGACGGGGTCGATCCCCTTGCGGAAAAGCCCGCTGCGCACGCCTTCATGGAGGATGTGGGAGACGCTTTTGACCAGCGGAGAATGCATCGCTTCCAGCCGCGTCGAGCCGCGGACATGGCGGGCGCCGCCGCGGTTCTCGTCGTTCAAAAGCACGATGAAATCAGGGTTTGCCGCCAGATGGTCGAACGAGGCTTCGATCAGCCGGCGGATCGCCTTGTCCGGCGCCAGGCCTTCCAGATTGAGCTTGCGCTCCTGCTCGCGGATGTCCTCATAGACCCATTCGAGCACGGCGAGGTAGAGCGCGTCCTTGTCGCCGAAATAGTGGTAGACGAGCTGCTTGTTGACGCCGGCACGCTCGGCGATCTCGTCGACGCGGGCGCCGGCAAGGCCGTGCCTGGCGAACTCCAGGCGCGCCGCCGTGAGCAGCTTCTTGCGGGTGGCGACCGGATCGCGCCGCTGCGGCACGGTGTCGCCAGATCGTTTTGCGGACATTTCCAACCAAACAGTTGACAAGTGGAGGGCGGACTTGTTGCATTGGTATCCTCACATGGGGAGAGCGACAAGCCGGGTCGCGGGAATGAGGAGAGATGCGATGAAGCATTTGCAGGCGGCTGTTGTGGCCCTGGCGCTCGGTTTGCCGGCGGTGCCGGCGAGCGCGGGCGAGGCGGTCAATCTGATCCTGAACTGGACGCCGACCGCCGACCACTCGCCGTATTATTACGCCAAGGCGCAGGGCTGGTACGAGAAATCAGGCATCGACCTCACCATCGAGACCGGCAAGGGCTCCGGCGTCTCCGCCGCCAAGGTCGGCTCCGGCGGCTCGCCGTTCGGCGTCGCCGATCTTGCCACCATGCTGGTGGCCAAGAGCAAGGGCGCCGACACCGTTGCGGTGATGAGCGTCTATGCCAACACCGGCCAGACCTTCTACTGGCTGAAAAGCTACGGCGTGAACGGCGTCAAGGATTTCACCGGCCACAAGATCGGCAATCCGCCCGGCGATGCCTCGCGCGTGATGTGGCCGGCCTTCGCCAAGGCCGCTGGCCTTGCGCCTGATGCCGTCGGATTCGTCAATATCGGGCCCACGGCGAAGGTCGCGGCGCTGAAGAGCCACACCGTCGATATCATCAGCGATTTCTACAATGAGCACGATGTCAAGGTGATCGAGTTCGGCGACGATCTCGGCTACGTCAACTGGAAGGACATCGGGCTCAACCCCTACGGCAACTCGCTGATCGTCAACGGCGCCTATCTCCAGAAGAACCCGAAGGTCGTCGAGGATTTTGTCCGCGTCACCCAGAAGGCCTTTGCGGCCTGCGTCGCCGACGTCGAGCCCTGCCTGAAGGCGCTGCTCGACCAGGTCTCCGGCCTCGACAAGACGAGCCAGGAGCGCCAGTGGGAGCGGATCAAGTTCCTGATGACGGACGAGTTCACGACGACCAAGAGTCTCGGCTGGATCGACGGTGAACGGATGAAGAAGGACTACGAGCTGGTCCAGACCTATCTCGGCATGGAGAAGCCGTTCGACGTCAGCACCGCGTTCACGACGAAGATGCTGGATCCCGGCATCAAGATGGATGCGAGCAAGGTGAAGAAGTAGGGGGCTGCGCTTTCTCCGCTCGTGCCCCGGACGCGGCGCAGCGTCTCTTCGACGGTGCGCTGCAGAGCCGGGGCCCATGTTGCGGGAGTGTACCGTGCCGCCTCCTGGGTCCCGGCTCTGCGCTGCAGCGTTGCACGCTGCAGCGCGTCCGGGACACGAGCAGCACCAACTAGGGCCCCACCCACGTAACCTCACGGAGAAATTAACCAGCCGTTAACCATATCCGCCGCATCGTTAACCATTCAATAACAGGGAACGAGTCGGCCGATATGGAGGCTGCAGCAAAAGTCCAACGCCAAATGGTGCGCCTGCGTGGGCGCTCCTATGTGGCCTTTGTGTTCGTGCCGACGGTTCCGATCCAGGACTGGCTCCAGGAGATCGACGCCACCATCGCCCGCTCGCCGGGCTTCTTCGCCGGCCGGCCCGTGGTGATCGACCTGTCCTCGGTCGATCTCAGCCAGTCCGGCATCGGCCATCTGCTCACCAGTCTTCAGGACCGCAACATCCGCGTGCTCGGGATCGAGGGCGTGGAGGAGGGCCGGCTGACCCCGATGATGCCGCCGCTGTTGTCGGGCGGGCGCAGCTGTGTGGTCGAACCGACCGCGCCCAAGAAGCCTGAGGCGAAGGTCGAGACCAAGCCGACCTCGCTGCTGATCGAGGCCCCGGTGCGCTCCGGCCAGACCGTGATCTTCCCCGAAGGCGACGTCACCATTCTGGGCTCGGTCGGCTCGGGCGCCGAGGTCGTCGCCGGCGGCTCCATCCACATCTACGGCGCGCTGCGCGGCCGCGCCATGGCCGGCGTCAACGGCCACACCAGTGCACGCATCTACTGCCAGAAGATCGAGGCCGAGCTGCTTGCGATCGACGGGTTTTATCAGACCGCCGACGATATCGACGCCGCCT
This sequence comes from Bradyrhizobium sp. GW821-FHT13H05, assembly GCF_058804065.1. Taxonomy (NCBI): domain Bacteria; kingdom Pseudomonadati; phylum Pseudomonadota; class Alphaproteobacteria; order Hyphomicrobiales; family Nitrobacteraceae; genus Bradyrhizobium; species Bradyrhizobium sp. GW821-FHT13H05. Next base: position 90,643 of record NZ_JBXAPO010000013.1, read on the forward strand.
TGCGCGGCCGGCCTGCCCAGGCCTGGCTGCAAGGCAACACCATGCGAATTACCGCGCTGAACTGACCAGAAGGAGATTTTTGAGATGGCCAAGGTACTGGTCGTGACGTCAGGCAAGGGGGGCGTCGGCAAGACGACGACGACTGCCGCGCTGGGGGCTGCGCTGGCGCAACGCGGCGACAAGGTCGTCGTGGTCGATTTCGACGTTGGCCTACGCAATCTCGACCTCGTCATGGGCGCCGAACGCCGCGTCGTGTTCGACCTCATCAACGTGGTGCAGGGCGTGGCCAAGCTGCCGCAGGCGCTGATCAAGGACAAGCGGCTGGAGAATCTCTGGCTGCTGCCGGCCTCGCAGACCCGCGACAAGGACGCGCTGACCGAAGAGGGGGTCGGCAAGGTCATCGCCGATTTGCGCAGCCGTTTCGACTGGGTGATCTGCGACAGCCCCGCCGGCATCGAGCGCGGCGCCTCCATGGCGATGCGCTTTGCGGATGAAGCCGTGATCGTCACCAATCCGGAAGTGTCTTCGGTGCGCGATTCCGACCGCATCATCGGCATGCTCGATTCCAAGACTGTGCGAGCCGAGAAGGGCGAGCGCGTCGAGAAGCACATTCTCATCACCCGCTACGATCCCTCGCGCGCCGCGCGCGGCGAGATGCTGACCATCGAGGACATCCTCGAAATCCTTGCGACGCCCTTGCTCGGCATCATCCCCGAGAGCCAGGACGTGCTGCGCGCCTCCAACGTCGGCACGCCGGTGACGCTGTCGAACGCCGAAGGCGCACCCGCGCGGGCCTATATCGATGCGGCGCGGCGGCTGTGCGGCGAGACCATCGCCATGCAGGTGCCGACCGAGCGCAAGGGATTCATGGATCGCCTGCTGCGACGGAGGGCTGCATGAGCATGGGTCTGCTCCGGCTTCTCCGCGGCAACAAGGCCTCTGCACCCGTCGCTCGCGAACGGTTGCAGATCCTGCTTGCCCATGAACGCGGAATGCGCGGCCAGCCCGATCTGCTCGGTGTGCTGCGTGAGGAAATTCTCGCTGTCGTGTCCAGGCATGTGACGCTGGACCCGACCAAGGTCATCGTGCGGCTCGAGCGCGGTGACGAGGTGTCGACCCTGGAGGTCGACATCGAAGTGCCGAACGATTTCGAGCGCAAGAAAGCGGCGGTCGCGTAGGGGACGCGACCGAGACGGCCCATTTGGGGTGGGTGAGAAGGCGGTCCGCTGGGCATAGCGGGCCGCCTTTGTCGTTTGGGCGGTTCGGGTTCCCGGGACTGCTGATGTGATCGGCCGTGGCCGGAACGGGACTCGCGGCGAGGTCGTTGTCGGAGAGCCGCGGAGCGCCGAGCCGGCGCCGCGGTGTCCTCAACCGGGAGAGCGCCCATGATGTCCGAGGTCCAGGTCCACACCGTCGCGCGGCAGATGCTGGAACAGCATGGTTTTGAAGCGATTGCGAAGGCCGCCGAACAGGCGCAGGCTTGCGAGGGCCGCGGCGAGGCCGAAGAGGCCAAGGAGTGGCGTCACATCGCGGACGCCATGAAGATCATGCGCGGGCCAGCCCACAGCTAGCCGACCCAAGCTTTCGACGAACGCCTCAGCGCTCGCCCTGTTCGCTGCCTTGCGCGCCGGACTTGTGTTGCGTCTGCGCCTGGCCGTGCTCGCTCGTTTCCTTGCAGGGGAGCTGCTCCCACGATCCGTCGGGTGCCTGCTGATAGGCGCTGCATGATGATGACGACGAGGTCGATTTATCCTCGCTCTTTTGCTGCGCGTCGGCATTCCGGGCCAAGGCGGGGGCGCTCAGCGCGGTGCTGATCGCGAGGCTGGCTGCGACAACGAGATGAACAATCCGCATGGGGGTCTCCTGTTCGAAGAGCCCGCATGCTGGCCAGGAATGTGACGATTATTGGCCGCGGCGAGGGTTCCGCCGCGGTGTGCTTAACGCCGCGGACGAGCGTCTAGCCGCCCTTGCTGCGGATCAGGCCGGCGGTCTTCTGCTTTTCGCACCAATTGCTCATGCCGAGCCGGCGCTGGTCGAGATCGGTCATCTGGGTGGCGACTGCGACCTCCGCCATGATGTCGTCGGCCTGCTTCTCGCCCATCTTGCCGCCGGTGTGCATCCAGGCGATCGCCTTGCGCACCTGCTCAGTGGTGCCGTCGGGCAGCTGCATCTGCTGCGCCTTTTGCACCAGATCCTGGTAGACGACGTCCGTGCCAGGACATTCGACCTTGGCGGCGAAGGCCTGCAGGACCATCGTGACATAGGTCGAACGCGGGTGGTCGTCGGCCGCCTGGGCCGGTGCGGCGATCAGCAACAGGCCTGCCATCAGAAAACCGGTGCGCATGCTTGGGTATCCTCCTCGATTTTTTGGGGAGGCTAGCGCCCGGCGCGCCGCTCCGCAATGGTGCCGGGCCGCAATTGTCGCGCCTGGTTGCGGTGCACTAAATTGGCGGCTCCCGGACCCGGAGAGCGTCATGAGCCTGTTCAGCACGCCGTTCGATCCCGCACGTGACACGGCGCTCGTCACCGGCGCCGGCAACGGCATCGGCCGCGCCATCGCGTGGGCGCTGGTCGGCGAGGGTGTCCGGACCGTGTTCGCCGATGTGAACGCGGACCGGGTCAGTGCCGCGATCAGCGCGAGCAGCAGGCCTGAACTGGCGGTACCCTGGGTCGGCGATCTCGCGAGCCTCGATGGTTGCGATGAGCTGCTGGCCGCCGCACATGCCGCGCTCGGCGAGGTCTCGCATTTCGTGCATAGCGCCTCACCGCCGCGCCGTGAGGCCGATCATGCGCTCGCGGTCGATCGCAGGACCTGGCGGGAGATGCATGCCGTCAATCTGGATGCCGGCTTTCACCTGGCACGTGAGCTTGCGAAGCGGTTGATCGCGGCGAAGCGACCCGGCTCGTTCCTGCTCCTCACCTCGCTGCACGCGGGCACGCCGCGCAACCTGCCGCATTACTCGACGGCGAAGGCGGGGATGGCGATGCTGGTGAAGGAGCTCGCGAAGACTTTTGGTCGTCACGGCATCCGCGTCAACGCGCTGGTGCCGGGTGCGATCGCAGCGGGCGGGTTCGTTGCGGATGCGTCGCTGTCGCGGCACATTCCGCTCGGGCGTCTCGGTGAGGCCAACGACCTCGCGCCGATGGCGCTCACGGTGCTGTCGAACAAGCTGTCCGGTTACGTCACCGGCGCGGCTTTTGTCGTCGACGGCGGATTGTCGCTGACGAACTGGTTCGAACCGCCGGTGCTGGACGAGTAGCTTAGCGCTGCCAGGCCGGCACGGGATCGAGCGGCGTGCGATAGACCTCGTTCTGATCGCGATCGGTGACGCGCACCGCGCAGCCCTTTTGCTGCAGCTCCGGCTTCACCTGCGACAGCTCGCACGCCAATTGATCGGCGCGATCAGAGGCAACCTCGATGTCTTCGAGGATGATTCCGCCCTGGTTCTTGAACTCTTCACCAACCACAAGATCGAAGGAGTAGTAAGGCATCCGAATTCCCCGGTGTGACGACAGAAGTCTTCAGCACAAGTCTCAACAACACGTATCGGATGGTACCACTGAGTCGATATCTTTCGAATGAACAGGCCGCACAATCTCTGTGCCTATGGCGCAGAAATGATGTGCAGCATGTGAGCCCATTAAGATTTTATTAAACATGTCGGCGCGATCATGAAGCATGGAATTGCAACAGAACCGGGCTCCGGGAACCGGCAGTTGCAAGAGAAGGCCGCCGGCATAAATCCCGACGGCCTTTTCTCTTGATGGAAGACGATCGAAACATCGCTTCCCGTAGTAACCCGGACTCAACGCTTCATGTCGACTCGGACAGCGTGCGCGACGTAGTTGCGCTAGCGCAGCGGCATCGGCGGACGCACGACCGGTCCGTCGTCATCGGCGACGGCTTGCGTCGTAGCCGGCGGCGGCGCTGGCGGTGGGACTGCGGCAGCCTGCGAAGGCGGCGGCGCGAGCGGCGCGGGCTGATAAGCCGGCATGTAGGTCTGCGACACGACCGGTTTCGGCTTGCGAACCGACGGCGGCGGCGTCGGTGCCGGAGCTCGCGGCGGAAGCGCGGACACACGCGCGCGCGGATCAGTGGGCTTCGTTTCAGCGAGCGGCTTCGGTGCGGAAGGCTTCGCCATCTCGCGCGCCATCTGCTCCTGTCCGGCCTTCAGCTCGGCGATGCTGGCCTTGAGCTGTTCGATCTGCTGCGCCATCAAGCCGATATCGCGCGTCATCGACTGCACCGACTGCGTTGCATCGGCGGGCTGCATTGCCGCGGGAGCAGCTGCTGCAACCTGAACTGCGGGTGGTGTTGCAGATTGATCGGCCGTTTGATCCGGTGCGGCGGCCTGCGCTGCGGCGACCGGCGCCGTTTGCGAGGTCGAAGGCAGCAGCGACGTCAATGCCGGCGTCCATTCGGCAAGCATTTGCGTCGCGGTGTCGCCGTGTTTCTCCCAGGCAATGGTGGCGGCCGCACTGCCGCCCGCAAACAGGAACGTGACGAACGCGCCGCGCAGCCACTTGCCCGCGGCGGATTTCTTCTGTCGGCCAGCACCATCGCTGGCCGCGACACGCACGGCGGTGTCGACTGACGGCGCTGCCGCCTGCGGCTCGGCGACAGGACTGAACTTCGGCTCCGGATTGACCTTGGGCTCCGGCGCGAATTTCGGCTCCGGACGTGCGGTGATCTCCGGTGCCAGCGCGGGCGCGACGCTGATGGGGCGCGAGGCCCGCACCATATCAGGCGAAATCTGAACCGCGTCGTGCGGATCGTTGTCCTTGACCGCGTCCTTCACGATCGCATCGACGATTTGACTGCTGTTCAGCGTCGCGAGCATCGCAGCTCCTTTGAAGACCTGGTGTTTCAAGTTCTGGTCGTCCGCATTGGCGCGAGCCGATCTGTGAAGGCGAGCCCATCCCAATTTGATGAGGTTGCCCCGATGACGCACGAGTCCAGCCGGGTTTGACCAAAGCAAGGCGAGGGGATGGAGATGATGCGACGCACTTCCGCCGTTTGTGGTGATGGAACCCAGCCGGCCAAACACGTGCACGTGTTCCGTTCCGCCTTGTTTTCAGCACGATTTGGGCAATATCTGACGCTGCTGGGGGCGCTGCCATTTGCTTATCGGGGGCCGGCGGTGCCAAGATTTCTACTCGCTTTGTTCGTTGTTGCCTCGCTGCCGCTCGGCGGCTGCATGCAAACGACTCTTTCGCCATCGACGGATGCGAGCATGACGCCGCGCGACCGGCAGTTGCTGGCGCACACGCCTTACGCCCAGGCCAACGTGCCCGAGCAATATCTCCGTCACATCGTCGATTATCCGCGCAAGGAGCAGCCGGGCACGATCCTGGTCGACACCGATGCGCGCTACCTCTATTTCGTGCTGCCCGACGGCAAGGCGATCCGCTACGGCGTCGCGGTCGGCGAGGAGGCCATGGCCTTCTCGGGCGTCGCGCGTGTGGGCCGCCTGGCCGAATGGCCGGACTGGGTTCCGACGGCAGAGATCCAGGCACGGCTCGGACCGTATCCGGCGCGTGTTACCGGTGGTCCCGCCAATCCGCTGGGGGCGCGGGGCATCTATCTCTATGCCGGCAACAAGGACACGCTCTACCGCATCCACGGCACCAACCAGCCCGAATATATCGGCCAGGCGATTTCGTCCGGTTGCATCCGGATGCGCAACGAGGACGTGATCGATCTCTACGACCGCGTGAAGCTCAATTCGACCGTCGTGGTGCTCCCGCCCGGACAGAGCGCGCAGGTCGAAGCGGGGAGAAGCTGGCGGGGCTGAGGAGGACGCTCACTCACGCGTGAACGCGCGCGGGAGCTGCGATCCCGCAAGGGTGAACTGGTTCACAGGCGATCTGCTCGCCTTGCGCTATGCCTCGATGGCCGGTTGCCATTGGAGGCATCATGCAAAAATTTCTTGATCAATTGAATGAAAGTGACCGCCGGGTTGTCCGCAAATGGCGGCTGGCCACGCTCGGCTTTTACGGGTCAATCCTGGCCGGAATGGTCTTGTACGTGGCGCTGCATTGGAATGCGGAGGTGAATTACGCCTCGGTTGATTCCAACACGCACGAGAAAGTCGCCGTGAGCAAGCCGCGACACTGATACGGCCGGCGTCGCTCGCGCGTCATTCCTCGGGCCGAGCGATCCGCCACTGCAGGGTCGTGGCATTGCCGTTGGCATCGCCGGGCGTCTTGTCGGCCGGCGATGTGTAGAGCGGGCGGTAGCGGTACGCCCACATCTTGCTGCCGTCGTTGCGGCTGATCACGGTGAAGTCGCCGATGGCCTTGGCATCGGCCGTCGCGGCCAGCGGAACCCAGCTCTCGGTGCACTTGCCGTTGCAGTTCGAGCTCTTGCCGTTGGTGTCGCGCTCGTAAGTGTAGAGCGTCATGCCCTTGGGATCGACCAGCTTGGGACCCTGCTTGGTGATGACCACCTTGGCCGGCGCGGTCGTCGCCTCCGGCTTCGGCGGAGGCGGGGCATCGCCGCCGTGGCCGTTTGCAAGCGCAGGAACGGTCGAGAGCGCGATCGCCGCGGCCGCCATGATGAACCTGAACATCGGAAAACTCCCGAACGGCAAAGTTAATCGCGCGTTAAGCGCCGAATGGGGCGGACGGTAGCAGCCGAAGGTTAGCTCCAGGTTTCGCGGCACTGCGACAAATACTGATAGAAATACGGGGCTCCAGCTTTTTTGACGCGAGCCGGTGTCCCCTCGCTCGAAAACGCTCTCTATGCCTGAACGTCGCGCAGCGGGGCGCGGCTGAGCTCGTTGCCGGCGGCGATGGCCTTGCGCAACAGCCGCATCAGCTCCTCGCCTTCTTTGGCGCTCAGGCCGCGCAGCATGATGCGCTGGGCGGACTCCACCGCCGGCGTGATCTTGCGCAGCGTACGCCGGCCCTCGTCGGTGATCCCGAGCTCGCGGGCGCGGCGGTCGCGGCTCGAGGCGCGGCGCTCGGCAAGCCCCTTCTGCACCAGGCGGTCGATTACGCCGGTGATGGTGGTGCGGTCGTAGGCGATCAGGCCTGCGAGCGTCACCTGGTCGAGCCCCGGATTGGCCTTGATGGTCGCAAGCGCCGCGTATTGCACCGGCGTGAGATCGAAGCCGACATCGCCGACCTCGGCCAGGAACACAGCGACCGCGATCTGCTGGAACCGGCGCGCCAGATGTCCGGGCATGTCGTTGTTGTCTTTCACCGAATTCTCCTGAGGTCACAGGGAGGGGCGCGATTATTGACAAGTATACTGATAGTCAGCATACTGAGCAATATCGAAGAAGACGTTGACGGGAGAGGTGCTCATGCAATTCCATCTCAATGGATTTCAGCCGGGCGATCCTGAAATCGCCGATCCCGCCGAGCGCGTGCAGGCCTCGGGCGCTGTGGGCGCCGTGCCTGACGAGGTCGATGTCCTCGTCGTCGGCTGTGGTCCTGCGGGCCTGACGCTCGCTGCCCAGCTCGCGCAATTCAAGGACATCAAGACCTGCATCGTCGAGCAGAAGCCGGGCCGCCTGCTTGTGGGTCAGGCCGACGGCATCGCCTGCCGCACCGTGGAGATGTTCCACGCCTACGGCTTCAGCGAGCGTGTGCTGAAGGAGGCCTGTTGGGTCAATGAGACGACGTTCTGGAAACCGGACGAGCGGAAGCCCGAGACCATCGTCCGCAGCGGACGGGTACAGGACGTCGAGGACGGGCTGTCGGAATTTCCCCACGTCATCCTCAACCAGGCCCGCATCCATGACGGCTTTCTCGACGTCATGCGCAAGGCGCCGGCCAAGCTCGAGCCGCATTACAGTCGCCGTCTGCTCGACCTTCGGGTCGATCCGGCCGCGGAGCCTGTCGACCACGCCGTGACGGTGCGCCTCGAGCGCACTGATGCCGCGAACGAAGGCAAGGTCGAGACGATCAGGGCGCGCTACGTCGTCGGCTGCGATGGTGCCCGCAGCACGGTGCGCAAATCGATCGGCCGCGAGTTGCATGGCGATTCCGCCAATCACGCCTGGGGCGTGATGGACGTGCTGGCGGTGACCGATTTTCCGGATATCCGCTTCAAGGCGCTGATCCAGTCGGCCAAGGACGGCAGTCTGCTGATCATTCCGCGCGAAGGCGGTTACATGGTGCGCATCTACGTCGAGCTGGCAAAACTCGATGTCGGCGAGCGCGTTGCCAACCGCAACATCACGGCTGATGACGTGATTGCGAAAGCGCAGCGGATCCTGAAGCCGCATACGCTTGACGTGAAGGAGATCGCCTGGTGGTCCGTCTACGAGATCGGCCAGCGCCTGACCGACAAGTTCGACGATGTGCCGGAGGCCGAGGTCGCCTCGCGCCTGCCGCGTATCTTCATCGCCGGCGATGCCTGCCATACCCATAGCCCGAAGGCGGGGCAGGGCATGAACGTCTCGATGCAGGACGCCTTCAACCTCGGCTGGAAGCTCGCGGCCGTGCTGAGGAAGCAATCTGCGCCGAGCTTGCTGCATTCCTATTCGGCTGAGCGCCAGACGGTTGCGAAGGAGCTGATCGACTTCGACCGCGAGTGGGCGGGGATTTTGGCCTCCGCGGCCAAGGCCGGCGGCGCCGATGCCGCCAAGACGCAGGACTATTTTGTCAGGCACGGCCGTTATACCGCCGGGACGGCGACGCATTACAGACCTTCGCTACTCACGGGCGCGACATCGCATCAGCATCTCGCGGAAGGGGTCATGATCGGCACGCGCTTCCATTCCGCGCCGGTCATTCGGCTGGGCGACGCCAAGCCTGTTCATCTCGGCCATGCCGGGCAGGCAGACGGCCGCTTCCGGATCTACGCGTTTTCTCCCGCCGAGAATCCCGCAGCGTCGGGCTCGGCCATTCGTGCCTTGTGCAATTTCCTCGCCGAAGCTCGGCAGTCGCCGGTCAGGCGCTATACCCCAGTGGGCGCCGACATCGACGGCGTGATCGATCTGCGCGCGGTGTTTCAGCAGGATCATCGCGAGCTCGCCATCGAGGCGATGCCGCCGATGTTGCTCCCGAGCAAAGGCCGCTACGGCCTGTACGATTACGAGAAGATGTTCTGTCCGGACCTCAAGAGCGGCCATGACGTCTTCACGATGCGCGGCATCGATCGCAAGGCCGGCTGCATGGTGGTGGTGCGGCCGGACCAGTACGTGGCGGTCGTGTTGCCGCTCGACGATTTTGCCGGGCTGGCGTCGTACTTCGATGCGTTCATGTTACCGGTGAATTGACGCTCGTGCGCGTCGTGCGGATGAACGACGGATGAATATTGAACCGCGCACTGCGCGTGTCTCAATCTTTTGACGAATGCGCCCCTCCTGGGCGGAACGCTCGTTTCGCCCACGCGTTCCGACTCGCAAGAGGAGGACTTCGCCATGAGGCTCAGAACCGCTTTAGTTGCTGCTTTGCTGCTTGCCCCGACCGCTGCGCTGGCCGCGCCGGGCATCGTTACCGTCTCGACCGGGCTGCGTGCCGGGCCGGGGTCGGGCTTTCCCGTGGTCGATCGCATCCCCGAGGGTGCCCGCGTCAACATCCATGGTTGCCTGCGCGGCAATGCCTGGTGCGACGTCAGCTTCTCCGATGATCGCGGCTGGGTGTCGTCGCAATATCTCGAATATCTCTACCGCAATCACTACGTCTATCTCCCCGACTATGTCGACGAGATCGACGTGCCGGTCGCGCCCTTCGTGCTGAGCTCGTATTGGTCGAGCTATTATGAGGGGCGGCCGTGGTATCGGCGGCACGCGTATTGGAATAACTACTGGACCTCGCATCAGCAGGTCGCAACGCGGATGACGATCGATCCGCATGCGGCCCGTATCGGCCGCGCGGCGACGCGCGATGCTGCGATCGCGCTGGGACGCAACGGCGCGAATGCCAGGGGCAATGCCGCAATCTCCGGACGTGATGCCGCAACGGCACGACACGATGCGTCTGTCGCCAGGCGCGACGCTGCGCCTGCTGCCGATCGGACACGCGCCGGGCGGAGCGACCGCGTCGTGAACGAACGGACCAATGCGCAGAGCCGAAATCCTCGCGATGCGCAGGCGCGCATCATGCATGATCATGCGGCGAGCCGCGCTGCTGTGCGCGCACAGCCGATGGCACGTGCGCATGAAGCGCCGCGCGTGTCGGCTGCGCCTGCCGCGCGTCCTGCGATGCCGCATGTGGCGCAACCGAACGTCAGTCACGGCTCGCCGATGAATGCGCACGCGCAGATGCCGGCGCCGCGTGCGGCCGCACCTGCCATGCCGCATGGCGGTGGTGGTGCTCCGCACATCAATGCCGCGCCTCGTGGTGGTGCGCCGGCAGGCGGTCCCGGTGGCGGTCATCCCAAGCACTAGTCTTGAGCACTAGCCTTGAGCACCAGCCTTGCCAATGAAAGCCCGGCCTTCGCGCCGGGCTTTCTGTTTGGGCGCCTCCGGTTCCCGGCGCGTATAATTTAAGAAAGTTCTTCGCGGGCAGATTTCATCGATCGTAAGATGTGTATCCAAAGATGTAAGCATCCACTCGGGGCAGAGGGGCACGGGAGGATGTCATGAGACAGAGCCAGGCGGAGTCGCGCCGCCAAAATGTCGCGAAGCGGTCGATGACCAAAGAGGCCAAACAGCTCTCCGGCCTGATCGCCGGACTGCGTAAGTCGCTTGACGGGATTCACAAGGAGCGGACGAGCACCAAGCTCTCCGGCGCCGAGATGGGTCTGCTCGACGAGCGCCGAAACAATCTGCTGCTCACGATCGCGGCCCTGGACGATCGCCTCTCGGCGGTGCAGGGGTTGATCGATCTCGGCCGCCCGCACGTCATACGCGTGCACTGAGCGGATCGCGGGCGTTAGCGGCTCCGTCGCGGCGGCGATGGGCCCGGGCCCGGCTGGCGATTTTGCATGGCATAGGGGTTGGCGTAGCACTGGGCGGATTGCCCGGACGCGCTCGCCATGCACTGCGCCATCGTCGCAAAACTGCAATCGATGCTGCTGCCGTCGATGGTGTAGACCTCGATGCAGACGGGATAGCGCGGATCATAGGTCTGCGCTGCTGCGGGTAGGCCGCCAAGCAGGTTCGCCCCAAGCAAGCCTGCGACAAGCAGAATCGCCTTCATGATGTCAGGCATTGATCGACCTCCGTCGTTCGGCCGGGGCCAGCACAATGCTGCCTGCGGATGGCACCAAATTGCCACGCTCCCGGCGAATTGCCGCCAAAGCCCGCTGCCACGAGGGAAGCGGGTGCAGGGCAACGCAAGGGGATGCGCATTGGCCTATAAGATGATCGCAGAACGCGATAATGAGAAGTGCAGTTTCGCCCGCGAGAGCCGGCTGCTCATCGTGGCGAAGGCGAGGGTGTGGGCGAGCGAGGGGTGGCAGGTTGTCATCACCGACCAGGACGGCAAGGCCTATACGCCGCCCGAATTCGATCAATTGCTGGCGGCGTGACCGCAGGACGGGAACTCTGGATCTTTGACGCGTTTTCTTTACGCGAACCGGTCATCCACTTCGCTTGAAAACGCTCTGGGGACGGCATTGATATCGCACTTTCGGCCGGGGCGTGGCCTGATCGCGCTCCTGATACTTCTTGCCGCGGCCGCCGGGCTGACGGCAACGGTTGCGACCGCACAAAATCTCGATGCCGGCAAGGCGCCCGACAAGCTGTTTGCCGACGGCTGCGCGACCTGCCATCGCAGCCCGCGCGGCCTTGCCAAGGGACGCATGAGCCTGACGCTGTCCTGGTTTCTGACGGATCACTACGCGGCCAGTTCCGACTCCGCCAAGGCGCTCGCTGCATATCTGCAGTCCGTCGATGGACCGCCGCCGCGGACCGCGGCCAAGCCCGACGCAAAATCATCGAAATCGGCGCGGCGTCAGCCAAAGCCGGTGCAGAGCCACTAGCAGCAGGTCAGATTCCCGGCTAGGCGCGCCGATAGGTCTGCGCGATCAGCCGGTCGTGCGCGGCGCGCAGCTCGGCATTCATGCGCGTCTGTCCTGTCGTGACATAGGACAGCCAGGCGCCGTCGGCGGCGAGGCGCACGACGTAGAGTTCGGGCGCCGCATCGGTTGCACGGTGGCGCTTGAGGCGCGCCTTCATCCAGTCGTTCCAGAGCCGGCGCAGGGACGGATCGGTGACGACGACCATGCTCAGCGCCGCCCAGGGCGTGGCGAAGCCGAAGGCTTTGCCGGTGAACACCGCATTGACATAGGCGCGCGTAAAGCTGCCGCGTGGCTTGGGATCGGCCTCAACCGCGGCGTCGATCTCGGCGTCGACGCGGGCAAGCAGATCGGCGAACAGGCCCTCGATCAGCGCCTGCTTGCTTCCGAAATGATGAAACAGCCCGCCCTTGGTGACGCCGGCCGCCGCTGCGACTGCCTGTACCGTGACGCCCGCGACGCCATGGTCCATGGCGATGGCGGCTGCGTGGTCGAGCAAAGCGCGCCGGACCTGCTCGGGCTGCTTGGCGCGGGTATAGGCGCTCGGCGGCATCAATGTGCCGTCGTCTGCGAGAACAGGTTGATGATCACCACCCCTGAGATGATCAGCCCGATCCCGACGAGGGCCGCCGCATCCAGCATCTGGCGGAACAGCACGAAGGAGACGGTTGCGGTCAGGATGATGCCGACCCCGCCCCAGATCGCGTAGGCGACGCTCAGGGGGATGACCCGGATCGCGATCGACAGGGCATAGAACGAGGCGACGTAGAACAGCACCATGGCCAGCGTCGGCCATGGCCGCGTGAACTGCGCGGATTGCTGGAGGAAGGCGGACGCGGTGACCTCGAAGACAATGGCGAGGGCAAGCGCTGCATAGGCATTGAAGGCGGACGTCATGACGGGCTCAAGTGTGGTACGCGAAAGATACCGCGCGGTAGGTATGTTTAGCACGCGCAACATGGCTTTTTCCCGAAGCAGGTATCACGTCTGAGTGACGAGCCTGCGACACTGGAACGCAGCGAGCTTGCGCGACGGCAAGATCATTCCTGATATCCCCATTTGCGGGCGAATATCGTTTCGGGTTTCGCTCGATGATGAGTTAGCCTCGCATTGTCCTTTGTCCAAATCGAGCAGCGCGCCATGCATGTTCTTCGTCCCCAGTTCCGTATCGAGGAGCAGCGTGCGCTGGAATTCGCGAGTAAGCGCGGCTTCGGCATGATCGTGGCGGCGGATGAGCGCGGCCCGCGCGCCTCGCATGTGCCCTTCGTGCTGGAGCAGCGCGACGGGCGCGCGATCGTTCAGATCCATCTCACCGCCAAGAATCCGCTCGTCCCGCTCGCGGATGGCGCGCGACGCTTCCTGCTGATCGTTGCCGGCGACGATGCCTATATCTCCAACGACTGGTATTCTTCGCGCGACAATGTCTCGACCTGGCTCTATGAGGCCGTGCACCTGTCGGGCGTGGCGCATTTGCGCGGACTGGACGAGAACCGCGGCCATGGCGATGCGCTGCTCGCGGTCGCCGAGGCGCGGTTGCCGAAGGCGCCCTGGGACCTCGCGCAGATGGAGCCGGACAAGCGCGAGACCATGTTGGCGGCGATCCGCGTCATCGATCTCGTGGTTGATAGCGTCGAGGGGCAGGCCAAGCTCAACCAGCACAAGAGCGATGCGGACCATGTCGCGGTCGCGGCCCGGCTGGCTCGCTCGAAGGAGAGCGGGCACCGGCGGCTGGCGCGGAAGCTGCAGGCTCTGCGGCCGGGGCTTGGGTACGACGTTTCGTGATCCCGGCCACGCTTGCCTTGCTGCGCATTTGATCCTACGGACCTCCACATGCTCGTCATCTCCATTCAAAGCCAGGTGGTCCACGGCCATGTCGGCAACAGCGCGGCCGCCTATGCCGTTCAGGCGGAGGGCGTCGACGTTGCGGCGGTGCCGACCACGCTGCTGTCGAACCATCCGCGCTATCCGACCTTGCGCGGACGCGTGCTGGAGACCGAGCTCGTGGCCGACCTCCTCAAAGGCGTCGAGGAGCGCGATCTCGTCGACGAGGCCGCGGTGCTGGTCACTGGCTATCTCGGTTCGCCAGGGAATGCCGCCGTCGTCGCTGATTTCGTCGAGCGGGCGCTAACGCGGAATTCGAAACTCGTCTATCTCTGCGATCCCGTGATCGGCGACGATGGCCGCGTCTATGTCGCCGATGGTATCCTGGACGTGGTGCGGCATCGGCTGCTGCCGGCCGCGAACCTGACGACGCCGAACCAGTTCGAGCTCGAGCTGCTCTCCGGCGTCACGATCGCGGACACGCAGGGCCTGCGCGCGGCGTGCACGGCGCTGGCGGGGACCGGCCGCATCGACGTCGTCGCCACGGGCTGCACGCTCGTCGATACGCCGGACGGGCAGGTGGAGACGATCCTCTGCGCTGACGGGGAATTGTCGCGGTTTGCGACGCCACGCCTGCCGATCCGCCCTTACGGCACCGGCGATCTCCTCACCGGTCTGATCGCGGCGCATCTGGCCAAGGGTAAGGCGATGGAGGCGGCGGTGCGGCTCGCAGTCGAAACCATCTTTGCCGTGCTGGTGCGCACGCAGGAAGCAGGGACAGCCGAGATGCGCCTAGTGCCGCTGCCGACGCCGGGACGGAAGCTGTAACGGTTCAGGTCGCGCGCTTGGCGGCCGATTGCGCCGACTTCTGCGGCTTGGCCAAGACCTTCTGCTCACGGGCCGCCTGTGCCTTCGGCGGCTTGGCGCTGGCCACGGCCCGGGCCTTCTTCGGCTTGACGTTGGCGGCCTCCCTGGTCGCAACGCCACGCTTCGAGATGTATTCCTGTCCATCGATGGGACCGACATGCGGGGGATCGCGGCCGAGATAGGGCCGGCCGATGCCGAGCGCCTTGCCGTTGGCATCGACCCATTTCCACAGCACTTCGGTCGAGACCCAGCGCTGCGCGCGGTTGTTGCCGGCGGTCGAGACGATGTCGGCCGCCATGCCGTGGCCATAACCGCCGCGCGTACTGCCGCCGTGATAGGAGCGGTCGGAAGCGGCCTTCAGGCCGCTCGCGATCGATTGGCGATAATCGTCGCGGAACGCGCTGGTGATGCCCGGCGAGAGGCCGGCGGCTTCCGCCGCGAGCAGCGTGCGAAACAGTTTTTGCTTGAAGCTCTTGTCCATGCCGCCGATGACGTAATCCATCATCGACATCTTGGCGTGCTCGGCCGCCTTCGGATCCTTCCAGCCAAAATCCTCGTCGACGAGCTTTGTGAAGCTGCGCATCACCGTGACCATCTTGCCTTTGCGCTTGACGGTGACAGCGCGGCGCTCCTCGACCTTGATCGAGTCCTCCTTGGGCGTGCGCTGGTACAGCGCCCAGAGATAGCGGTCGATGCAGGCGTCCATCACGAAACACTCGTCGAGCACGGCAACGGTGTCTGCAGACGGTGACGCTTTGCTCTCGGCAGGCGCCGGCCCGGTCGCGAGGGCCGCGGGTGACAGCGCTTCCGATGGCACGACATCGCCGGGATCGGCGGAGGCGAGCTTGACCATCGGCTCCTGCGCGGGGGCCGGTGTTGCCTCGCTGACGACGGGCTCGGGTTCAGGCAAAATCTGCGGCGCGGGCGGTTCGCTCGGCAGGATCAGCGCCGCATCGGCCGAGGCGAGCTTGATGGCGGGGGCGTCGGGCATTGCAGCCGCAACCGGTGCCGCAGCGACACTGGCCGCAATGTCCGCGGTCAAAGCAACGCCGTCCTCAAGGGTCGCAGCGCGCGGGATGTCGGCGAGCTCGAGCCGGCTGAGATCTTTCGCGCGCGAGACGGCAGCCGCATTGGCGCCGCTGTTTTCGATCAGGGCAGGGGCGTAGGCGGACAGAGAGAGCGCCAGCCAGCCGGCCATGACGGCCGAGGGGCACGAGACTGCCACCAGAAGAGACCGCCGATCGTTCATGATCCCTGCCTCCAAACGGTTTTGCTCAAACCGGTCTTGTCGAACAGTGTTGCACAGTCAGGCACGCGGTACGTCAATTGTTCGGAGGACGGTGTGGCGGCGCAATGGCGCAAATCGGCAGAAGCGGGCTTTTCGGGCAGGTGTTGCGCAGATGCAACGCAGGTTCCATTGCGGCTCCCGGGAGAATATCGGCAGTCCGGCACGCTAGGCGGATCCCGCTCAGCGTCCTGCCCAACATCTTGGGCGCGTTAAACATATCGCCATGCGCAGGGTGAGATATTGCAATGCAACAACGCATGTCGCATCGCAGCAAATCAGGCTTACATGGGCTTCGAACCTTCCTTTGGAGCATCACCAATGAACAAGAAGACTTTGTCGATCGCAGCCGCCGCCCTCGTCATCGCGGGCTCGACTGCCACCTTCGCCGCCGAGCTGCCGGCCTATGAGGCCCATGGCATTCCGGTTTCGCCCGTGCAGGTCCGCGTGCTCGGTGCCACCGCTGTCGAGCAGCAGGTAACGGCGCCGGCCACCAGCGTGACGGCGCTCCAGGCCAGCGTCCTGACGCCGCGCAAGCTGAAGACCGCGACGGCGACCACGGGCTCGGCCCGCTAGACCAGGCTTCCGGCGACAAGCAGTCCCGGCGTATCGTGCCTACCGCAAGATTCGGGTTTTAAGAAGAGCTCGTATCGCATTGAAGCCGCGTTCCCCACGGGGAGCGCGGCTTTTTTTGTTCCGACGAGAAATTGTGCATTTTCGTCGTCTGTGCGCGGATCGAGAAGCGGGCGCTGAAAAAGAATCGCGCAATCCCTTTCTTGTGTACAGCCGTTCAAGACGAGTGTGATCTTCTTAATAGTTGTTTTGCGGATCGCAGCGCCTGATGCGCGCGCCGCATATTGAGCGGCCAATTCTGGAATCAATACTGGAGCCGTCATGCCTGTTGCGCAAAAAGCCGTTGTTGCCAGCACCTCGCCGCGTGAGTTCATCGTCAGGCATCTTGCGCTGTTCGCGGCCGCCGCCTTGTTCGTGTTCGTGCTGAGCCTCACTTACGGCCTCGATCTCAGCCCCGGGTTCTTCTGAGTGTTGCGCAAGCTTGACGGCGAACGGCCGTAGAGTTCGGCGAACGCGGCGTTGAAGCGGCGCAGGCTGCCGAAACCGGCCTGGAACGCGATTTCCGTCATGGTGTGGCCGCTGGCATCGAGCAGGCGCTTGGCGCGTTGCACGCGCAGCGTCTTCGCAAGCTGCTGCGGCGTGGCGCCGACGTGGCGCTCGAACAAGCGTGCGAGATGACGCGAGGAGATGCCGAGCCGCGTCGCAAGCGTCACCACCGAACATTTGTCGAGCGCGCCGTCGTTGATCAGCTTCACCGCGCGCGCCACGGTCGAGCGCGTGCCGTTCCAGGCCGGGCAGAATGGTGCAGTCTCGGGACGGCAGCGCAGGCAGGGCCGGAAGCCCGCGGCCTCGGCGGCCGCCGCCGTCGGATAATAGGAGACGTTGCGCGTCAGCGGATGCTTGGCCGGACAGACCGGGCGGCAATAGATGCCCGTGGTCTTCACCGCCGTGAAGAAGCGGCCGTCATAGCGGGGATCGCGGCGCAGCCGCGCGGCGTTGCAGGTCTCGAAGCTCAGCATGGCCGGATCATAGCCCATGACGGTGCAGGCGGAAGTGCCGCCGGATGACCGAGTCCGATTGTGGCGAGCCGCAACGCGCATCGCGGCCTAGAACGCGGCTCACATCTCAATGCAGCCGGGGAGCCCGCCGTGACCAGCCCGAAAGACATCGTCCTCAACGCCTGGAAAACATTCTCCTCGCGCGACGCCGAGCGGATCGCCGCGCTGTTCACCGAGGATGCCGAATGGATCGCGCCGAAGGGCAACGCCACCGCGATCGCGCTCGACCACACCGACCACATGGTCGGCGCAGGGCAGATCGCGCGCTTCATCGCGCAAGAGATGCACAAGCTGTTTTCGGAGATCGATATCGCCTTTCGCAGCGTTCATGCCGATGGCGATGTCGTCATCGTGGAAGAGCGGATGCGCGCGACGCTCCCCGGCGGCAAGCCGTACGAGAACGACTATTGCTTCGTGTTCACGGTGGCGGGGAATCGCATCCGCGAGGTCAGGGAATACATGGATACGCGCAAGGGATGGCGGATGGTGTTCGGGGAGGGGACGTGACGGTGCGAGCGCGCGCGGCCGCTTTGCCTGCCAGCCCTGCAGCCGCGTGGGTTGAGCCGGCTCGCGCGCTGACATAAGGCTTGATCCATGGATCAGCGGACGAGCGGCGCTGACGCTCTCATTCACAAGAACGATGCGGCTCCGGCGCTTCTCGGCGTCGTCTGCGGCCTGTCGGCGGCGCTGTTCTGGGCGCTGGGCTTTGCCGGCACGCGGCATGGGCTGAAGGTCGGCTTCACGCCGGTCGATCTGCTCGTGCACCGCTATGTCTGGTCGGGCATCGCGTTCCTGCCGCTGGTTCTGCGCGCCGGAATCGGCGATCTCTGCGGCATCGGCTGGGGCAGGGGCCTTGTGCTGATGGTGCTCGGCGGCCCCGTGATGTCGCTGATCTCCTATACCGGCTTCCTGTTCGTGCCGCTCGGCCATGGCAGCGTGATCCAGCCGTCGTCCGCAACGCTCGGCGGTCTGCTGCTCGCGGCGATGTTCCTGAAGGAGAAGATCTCCGCCTCGCGGCTTGCCGGCGCGATCGTCATCGTCGGCGGCCTGTGTGTGATCGGCGCGGAATCGATCGGCCATATCGGCGCCGACGGCGTGCAGGGCGATCTGATCTTCGTGCTCACCGGTTTCATGTTTGCCGGCTTCGGCGCGCTGCTGCGGCACTGGCGCGTCTCGCCGGTGTCGGCCGCGCTCGTCATCAACGTGCTGTCGCTGCTGCTGCTGCCGGCCTATCTGTTGAGCGGCGGCCTCGCCCGCATCGCGGCGATCGGCGTCGGCGAAAACGCCATCCAGGCGCTGGCGCAGGGCGTGCTCGCCGGTCCCGCCGCGCTGTATCTCTTTGCCGTGTCCGTGCAGCGCCTCGGCGTCGCCGTGCTGCGGTGTTTCCGGCCTGCGTGCCGGCGCTGACGCTGCTCACCGGCTGGCTGCTGCTCGGTGAGGCGCCGACGATGTTGCAGACGGCCGGCCTCGTGACGGTGCTGTGCGGGTTTTATCTGGCGCAGCGGCAGCGGTGAGCCCATCCGGGCTGCGCCGCCCGCTACGCCTTCTTCACGAACTCCGATTTCAAGTTCATCGCGCCGATGCCGTCGATCTTGCAGGCGATGTTGTGGCCGTCGGTGGCGTCCTGCAGGCGGATGTTGCGGACCTTGGTGCCGCCCTTGACCACCGAGGAGGAGCCCTTGACCTTGAGGTCCTTCATCACGATGACGCTGTCGCCATCGGTCAGCACATTGCCATGGGCATCGCGCACGCCCGCCTCCTGCGGCGCATCCGCCACGGCGCCCGTCGCAGCGCTCCATTCATGGGCGCATTCCGGGCAGATCCAGAGATCGCGGTCCTGATAGGCATGCTCCGAACTGCAGTTGGGGCATCTGGTGGCGTCGGTCATGGCAGGTCTCGTCTCTCGCAGCTGGCATCGCGCGGCGCACCGTAGGGGCGGAGCGGGGGAATGCAAGGGAAAGTCCGCCTCGCACGGGCCCACCGGGAAGCCCTCCGACAAATTGTTCGAAAACAACCCCATGCACAGTAGAAATCGCGAGCGATTTCAATGATTCGGTAATACAGAAATTGGATTTGACCCGTCGGGCAAAACAGGGGTAATATGGCACGGTCGGCAGGTGCGGCGGCGAAGGGCTAGTCCATGAACCGCGCCGTGCCCGAGACCCGGATCGAGCTGCCTTTGGCCGCGCCGATCTCCGCACGGATCAGCGACCGCGCGCCCATGTCCTCGCCCTGCACGATGTCGATGGCGCCGCCATGCGGCCAGCCGATGTCGCGCAGATAGCCGGCGAACGCGGCGGCGGCCGCACCCGTCGCGGGATCCTCGACCACACCGCCGGCGGCAAAGGCATTGCGGACATGAAACAGCTGCGCGCTCTCCACGGTCACAAGCGCGACCGTGACCAGCCCCGCTTTCTCCATCAGGGCGCGGCCGCGCGCGAAGTCATAGTCCATGCGCGCCAGCGCCGCGCGTGATGTCAGCGCAAGCACGGCATGATCGGCCCCGCCGTGAATTTTCGCCGGCGGGATTTTCGCGTCGAGATCGGAGGCGGCGTAGCCGAACAGGTTCAAGAGCTCATCCCGCAGCCCTGGCTCGAGCGGCGCACTGCGCGTCGGCGGCGATTGCAGCGCGGCTGCAATCGTATTGCCAACGCTGTGGCCCGACACGGAAATGACGGCATCGTTCAGGTGCAGCGCGAAGCTGCGGTCGCCGTGGCGGTGCGCCAGCGCCGCGCCGAGGGCGATGGTGGCGTGGCCGCAGAACGGCACCTCCATCGCCGGCGAGAAGTAGCGGACGCGCCAGGCGTCGCCGCCGGGCGCCGCGAAGGCTGTCTCGGAGAAGCCGACCTCCGCCGCGATCGCCTGCATCCGCGAAGCATCCGGCAGGGCCTCGCCGATCCAGACGCCGGCGGGATTGCCGCCTCGGTTTCCATCGGAGAAGGCTGCGATGCGAAGCACTGTCGTCATGAATTTGATCCTGATGGTCAGCGAATTGACTTGCCTTGTTTTGAGTCCTTTTGCACTCTCTTGGCAAGGAGACCAACGCATGAAGATCATGACTGTCGCGTGCGCTCTCGGAGCGGCTCTGGTGCTGTTGAACCTGGGAACGTCTGGTGCTGAAGCCCGGGCGCGGAAGGTCCGTGTGGTTGCTGAGCCACGGCTGAGGGTGGACGTTCCGGTGCTCAGGCCAACGCCGTGGGACTACAATATTGTTCCACGCTATCGTTATCGCCCCGAGGACGACCGGGTCGATCCCTACGGCCCGCCGCTGGTGCCGTCGTATGTCCGCTATGAGGGATGGCGGTGGCCGTATTGGTGGTGATCGGCCACCGGCGGATGCGGAATTGATGGCGGCCTGCAGCGCGACGCTAACGTTTGCGTGGCGATGCAGATTGCTCCAGTTGAGGGTCATCCATGTATTCCTCCGCCAAGGCCCCATCCAGCACGCCGCGAAATTGCCCTGACCGGTAGAACTGGCGAGCTTTGGCTGTCTTCAATCGCTTCAGAAGATGCATCGTATCTTCCAGAACGTTGGAGACCACCACCTCCTCGCAAACCCAGATCGCCGGAACCGGCTCGAAATCGCCGGACCTTCTGCATTGAAATGGGGATGTGAGCTGACTGGCCGTATCGATCAATCCGTCGCACGATTTTGACCGGGGAGCCGATTGGCATTGCCGCAACTGCTGGACGAGGATCGGGCAAAGCTGCCTTGCGGGACACTCGCCTTCGCGGTCCCAGGTTCGATCGGAAAACGCTACTTTCAATCCGGCGAGTGATTGCCTTGCCCGGATTTCGATGTGCCCCGGAACGTTCCCGGGAGAGAAAAACCAGTTGAAGAAACATTGAGGGTCGCCTCGAGCGACCGAAACATGGGCGGTCTTCGCGGTCCAGGGGACGAGCCAAGCGGCGGCCTGCTGAAACGGAAAGAACGGATTTTCGGGCGTCCAGATGATCTCGAGGTCGGTCGGCTCGCTCAGTCCCGCAAGCTGAATGCGCTTGTAGAGATGTCCGTTCATTGGAAAGAAAAGGCTGTCCTGGGTCGGCGTCGTCCGGCTGCGATCCGGCTCGGGCATATAGGGTTGCTCGATCGGACAGTCCGGGACCGGGACCAGGTCCGTCCCCCGCATCAGGGCCTGGCCGCTCGCGCCTGACACGGCCGTGCATACGAGCAGGACCGCCCCCAGGAGGGATCGAAGCGTCCTCACTGCGGGGACGCACTTGAGAAAGCGAGGCGATGCCATCCAGCGTTGGTATCGCCCAGAGATTGCGGAATCCATAAGGGCGTTCTTCGAATTGAAGAGGCTGTCGCGACGCTAATCGCCGTCATCCGCCGCCAGCCGCAAAAACTGCCGCTTCATCGCGTTGACCCTGGCAAGATAGCCTGCGACGAGATGATCGCCGCAGCGCTCGTCGGCGATCATCTGAAACTTGCGGCGCGCATAGGCCGTGGCGGGACCGGCGCCGCAGAGATGGATGAAGGTGGCCAGATCCTGCTTCTGCTCGCGGCTTGCCTTCACGTCACCCGCGCGGGCGAGTGTGTCGGCCACATTGCGATCCAGATACACCGATGCCAGCTCGATGGCGTGGCTCGGGATCGCGCGGACGTAAAGGTTGGTGAAGCCGCAGCCGGTCTCCGTGACCGCGTTCCCGCGGACGCAGAACCGCGCGGCGTCGGCGAAAGCCGGATCGGTCATCTGGTAAAGGCCGACGGCGCTGGAGGCGGGCCGGTAGATCGCGAGCGGATTGAGGCTCAACCGCCAGCGCCAGTAGGTGCGCGCCACCATCCAGGCTACGGGGATCACTTGCGAGCGATCGGAATCGCCAAGTCGCAGGACGGGTCGAGCGGCTCCATGACGTTTTGTCGCGGCGCGGGCGTGGCTAAAAAAACGTCGCGGCGCTCAAATTCCCTTCAGAAGTGCCCGCATTTCATGAGATTTCAGGACCCGATTGCCTAGAAGGCAGCATTGAATTTTTATCTGAATACAGGAATAGTTGGACATGGATCAGATGCGTGCGGCGATGGCAGTTGCGATAGATTGGTTGAGCGGGTTCGCTGCGAAGGCGGTGCCATGACGCTGAAGCTTGCGGATGATGAGCTGCTGTATCTGTCGCAGGCGGATGTCGTCGCATGCGATGCGCAGGTCGGCGAGTTGGAGGCCGCACTCCGGCATGCCTTCCTTCGCCGCGCGGAAGGCGGGGTCTGGTCGCATCCCAAGGTCACGATCAGCGCAGGCGGGGCCAACATCTTCCGCGGCAAAGGCGCGGTGATGGATCGCCCGGGCTATGCGGCTTTCAAATGGTTCGGCTATTTCCCCGGCAACAGCAATGGCGTGCCGGACTTCATGCCGCTGATCGTTCTCAACGAGATCGAGACCGGACGGCCGGTGGCCATCATGGACGGTGTCTGGATTTCGGCGATCCGCACCGCGCTCATCTCGCTCGTCGCGGCGCGCACCATGGCGCGCGCCGATGCGGGCACGATCGGTTTTCTGGCGTGCGGCGCCCAGGCGCGAAGCCATCTCGATGTGTTTGCCGCGGCGTTTCCCTTGTTGACCAAGGTCGTTGCGTTCAGTCGCCGCCTCGAAACGGCCGAGGCATTCGCCGCCAAAGCCCGCGAGAAAGGCCTGCAGGCGCGCGCCGTGTCCGATCCGCGCGCGGCGATCGAAGGCTGTGACATCGTCATCAGCTCTGTTCCGCATGGTTCGCCGACCAATCGACAACTCGACGCCAACTGGGTCGAGCCGGGCACCTTCGTCTCGTCGGTGGATCTCGGCTTCGGCTGGCGACGCGACAGTCTTGCCGCCTTCGATCGCACCGTGACCGACGACCGCGAGCAGAGCACCGCCGGTCCAAAGGGAATCCTGAATTACGACGGACCGTTCGCCGGCGATATCGCCGATCTCGTGTCCGGTCGCATCGCCGGGCGCACCACGCGCGACGAGCGCAATGCATTGATCTTTTCGGGCGCGGGCCTCGCGGATGTCGCGGCCGCGGCTTTCATCTATGAAGCGGCACGCGCCAAGGGGATCGGCACGAGATTGCCGCGTTGAACGGGTTTTGACGCGTGTCTCACGCGTGACGGAATGGAGCACAGGATGAGCAAGACATCGTCGCCTGGACAGAAGACCATGATCGGCCGCCGGCGGTTCATGGGGCTTGTCGGTGGCTCCGCAGCGCTCTTGGCCGCGCCGCGGATCGCGTCGGCGCAGGCCTATCCTGACAAGCCGGTGCGCGCCATCGTCACGTTCGCGCCCGGCGGCACCGCCGATGTCTATGCGCGCCTGGCCTGCCAGTATCTGTCGGAAAAGCTTGGACAGCGCTTCGTGGTGGAGAACATTGCGGGGGCGACCGGCAACCGCGGAACAGTCCAGGCTGCGCGGTCAGAGCCTGATGGCTACACGATCCTGTTCGCGTTGAGCACGCATGCGGTCAACGCGTCGGTCTTCGCTAACATTCCATATGATCCGATCGCGGATTTCGTCGCCATCAACCTGTCGGTCTCCTCGACGCATGTGGTCTCCGCCAATCCCTCGATCCCAGTCAAGGATGCGAAGGAATTGGTGGCTTACCTGAAAGCGCGGTCCAATCAGAATTACGCGCATGGCGGCGTCGGGACCCAGGCGCATCTTCTCGCGGAGCGCTTCAGGGTGACGCAGAAGCTCGATATCGTCGGCGTGCCGTTTCCAGGCGCAGGCCCTGCGGTTCAGGCCGTGGTCGGCAACCATGTGCCGATCGGGTGGACCACCATGGCCTCCGCCGGACCGATGATTGCGGGGCGGCAACTCAACGCGCTCGCGGTCACCGGCAAGACCCGCTCGAAACTGCTGCCGGATGTTCCGACCATGATCGAGCAGGGCTTCCCGGAGATCCAGGGTGACACCTGGGTCGGCGTCATGGCGCCGAAGGGGACGCCGGACAGCGTGGTCGGGACCATCAACTCGGCGATCAGCGAATTCCTGCAACAGCCGGCGGCGCAGCAGCGCCTTGCCGAGGTCGGCTTCGACGTCGTGAACAAGGGCCCGGCCGACTTCTCCCGCATCCTGGTCGAAGAGACCGGATTCTGGAAAAAGATCGTGGACGAGACGGGCGTGAAGGTCGAGTAGGTTTTCGACCCATCAATAGCGTTCGCCGCTGCCCTTTTGCTGATTGATCCAGGCCGACAATGATTTCGGCGCCGATTTCGCGGCCCGGCCCGGTGATGCCTTCGCATTGTCGCGGACGCCTTTCGCCGAACGGGCGCGCGACGCTTCCGTTGCGCCAGCGCCCCTCAAGGCAGACGTCGATGCCTCTGCGGCTTCCTTCTCCAGGCGCAGCTGCTTCAATCGCGCCATCTTGATGCGCTCTGCCTCGACCTCGGGTCGCTCGGCGAGCAGCGGCTTGGGTTGAGCAAGCTCGGCCGGCACCAGGACGCCGAGTATGGTCGTCTCGCCGAGCGCCTTGCAGGCCTCTAACCGATGCAGTCCCTCGACCAGAACGAGGCGGTCTCCGTCGAGCCTGATGGAAATAGGCTCCTGCTGTCCGATGTCCAGCATACTTTCCGCGATCTCCGCGACGCTCTCGGGCCTGAGGGTCTTCTTCAGCTTCGTGGGAACGAAGATTTTCTCGATCGGGAAGCTTTCCGGTTTGGGCATAAGTTGACTCCGCTGCTACCGGGGCCGTCGGAAACCATGCCGGTGATAGTCGGAGTTTAGGAGGGAAGGGCTCGACCGCAAAGGAAATTTCGGCGGCGGGGTGTTGATGAGCACCGAAGCTGGAACAAATTTGCGATTGCGGCGACAGTGCACTTAATTGACGCCGCCCACCAAACGCGAGCGGAATCCGCGGATCAGTCGGACGGAGCGACTGAATCTAGCACGTGTTTGATCAACTCGTTCCGTCGATGCAGCTGTTGTGACGGTCGAGCAAGACAGCTCCGCCGCTTTCTTCGAATGCAAGGTCCGGCGAAGTGATAAGCGCAAATTGGCAAGTGCGTTGACGACGATAGGTATCGGTGTAGTCGATATGCCCGTACAGCAGGACTGTTCCTTCTCCGCGTCTTGCTCGCTCTAGCCATTCAACGGTTTCCGCCGTGAGCGACAAGGACATTGGGGTTGTCTGTCTTGGGATCAGCATTATTTTTGATGCTGGTCCGACCCGGGGAAGATCTTTGAAATCGAAGTGTTTCGAGACTTCTATTCTGCCAGGGCCGTACATTGAATTATGGATAGTTGTTGCGTCAAAAGCGGGCGTCTGGCCTCCATTGGTGAGTTCTAGAATCAACAAGCGCCTTTGCAGGTCAAATTTGTACGATGTTATTCCGACGTAGGCAGTCAGCGCCCTCTCGTTTGTCTCTTTTGCAAGGTTAAATTGTCCCAGTGCGACAATTAGAGCGAGGCTGGAAATCGCCGGTCCGAGTGTGGACACCCACTTTAGAAAGCGCTCCTCTCCAAGTGAGGAAATCAGGGCCGTAACTGTTGCGGACATCAAGACAACACAGGCTATCAAGATCTGCATTGGGTTTTCGCCTCCCTTCTCCCGAGGTTAAACGCTCGCGTCGTCCCAAATGCGCAACGGAGGAGCATCGCTTGCCTTGCTTGGTCCGCCCCTAACTTGGACGGCCAAACTGTCTTTGCTTCGCGATTAAGGAAGGGTATTGCTTCGCTCCGCCCATCCTAGGGGCTATACGCATTGCTCGCCTCAAGATGGACGAGGCGACAGGCGACCTGCGCTTCGTACGATCTCCGGATATTGTCGTATGACTGACATTGGAGCAGTACCAGTCGCATATTGATTCCCGTGTGCAATCGCAAACTCGTCAGACAATCGTTGAACGACCCATCGTGCATGTATGGCCGTTACATTGACATTGATGTCGTGAAGGCCTCTGTCCGACTGATTTATGAACTCAGCAGCCAACGAACCCGCAGAGACGAGCTCAGGCGGTCGACCGAAGTCAGGCGAACCAAAACGTACAGTCCAAGTTTCGGTTCCACCCAGTTTCTGAGCGAGTCGAACGAGCGCAGCAGCAAAATTGTGGCCATCCAGTGGTAATGCGTATCTCTGCTGATGAGCTACTGCTATCGGAAATAAGACACTCATCTCCAACTTGAGGCGGTTATCCCAAACAGTTACTACGCTACGCAGTATATCGTAGACTTGTTCAATGTCTCGAAGAGACAACCCGAAGAAATCAAATCCGTCACTCAAGTAGGCAGCCAAGCCGACAGCGGGTGGTAGCGAAATTTTTTCCAAATTCAGGCGCGTCTGCAAAAAGAGATTCTCAAGAAAGCCTTTCTTGGATGCGCGTTCGAAATAGTATGTGCGATCAAAGAAGCGCGAGAGATAGCCTTGGCTGTTGAAACCTCCACCGTACACGGCACCAACGGAATGGCTGAGCTGTGTAGTATCAGTTGCGACTACAAAGACTACCTGGTCAATTTCGAAGAGGTGCTTCATCCTCTCCAGCATGGCTATGGCGAATGGGGGGCGGCACCGATCCAGTTCATCAACGAAAACAAACAGTGGTAAGCTCTGTCCTTTGGAGGCGGCCTCTTTGAGAAAGTCATCTAGACTTTCTCTGAATCGAGCAATTGTTCTCCTTCCCTCGCGGAAATTTGCCAGAAGTGCCTTGCCTTGCTCATCGACAATGTCACCAAGGCGTTTCGCCAAATCTTCTCCCGCTTTTGCTGAATCGGGTGGCAAGTTAGTTGACAGGATCGTGCCTATCTCTTCGAGGCCGTCGCCAATAAGTTTCTTTGCGACTTGGACCGTTGCTCCTTTGGCTACCGCTATTGCGATGGCGGCGCCGGTTCTCTTAGCTTCGTTCCATCGATCCCGAGCGCGCTGCTCGCGCTCGACGAGAGGTGCAACGGCTCGATCAATGGCATCCATTACAGAAAGTAGAGGATCATCCGCATGATCGTCGTGCCAAGCGTTTACTTCCGCAACGAGATATTTGTCATCTCGTAGCATTCTCGCGAACCGAGAAAGGAAGAATGATTTCCCCTGACCCCATTGTGCGTCAATGTTCAGTACGTACGAGACTGGGCGCTTTGCTTCAGCGCGTTCAGCAACGCGGTTCAAGAGAAAAGATTTCAAGAATCGAGCGTCATCGGCTCGCCGAAGTAGGTCATCCGCCCAAGTCTCACAAGTTTCGTGTACAACTGTCATGCCAATGAAGCGGTCCGTTCGACAGCGAGAGCGGGGTCTGCACTTGCTCTTGACTGGACGTGAACTTGTTACGCGTATTTTAGCGGGCACTCGCCTCGGTTGTAAATAGAAGGGGGCGATCTAGCGATCGCCCCCTTCCTTGTAGTCAAGCTATTGTGGAGAGGACCGCATGCGGCACGTTTTATCGCCTCACGAACACCCCGTCGTGCTTCCGCAAGTATCGCACTTCATGCAGGTGCCATTCCGCACCAGCGTGAAGTTGCCGCACTCGCTGCACATCTCGCCTTCGTAGCCCTTGGCCTTGGCTTCCGCGCGGCGCTCGGCCTTGCTGGGAGCCGCGACGGTCGCTGCGCTGCCGGCCTTGCTCCACTGGAGGGCTTCCAGCTTCTCGGTGGGGGAGAGGTCGTGGGCCACTTCCTGCTTCAGCGCGACCGCGCCTTCCAGGACGTCGCCGGCACGGCCTGCGCCGTGGCCGGCGAGGGCGGTGACCTTGCTGCCGCCGGAGGGCGCGCTGTCGTTGCCTTGCGCGACCGCAGCCGAGCCGCCGCGCATCACGAACAGATTGTCGGTGCGGGAGCGGGTGAGGCCGCGCGAGACCAGGCGGGTGGCCTGGTGGTTCTGCTCGTCCGGCTCCTTGCCTTCCTCGACGCCCTTGCCGAGCGCGTCGAAGTTCGACTCGGTCGGATCGACATGGGCGAGGTCGAAGCGCGACATGTAGCTGACCGCGAGCTCGCGGAAGACGTAGTCGAGGATCGAGGTCGCGTATTTGATGCTGTCGTTGCCCTGCACGGGGCCCGCCGGCTCGAAGCGGGTGAAGGTGAAGGCGTCGACATATTCCTCGAGCGGCACGCCGTATTGCAGACCGAGGGAGACCGCGATTGCAAAATTGTTGATGAAGGAGCGGAGCGCTGCGCCTTCCTTGTGCATGTCGATGAATATCTCGCCGAGACGGCCGTCGTCGTATTCGCCGGTGCGCAAGTAGACCTTGTGGCCGCCGACGACCGCCTTCTGGGTGTAGCCCTTGCGACGATCCGGCATCTTCTCGCGCTCGCGCATCACGATGATGCGCTCGACCAGCTTCTCGACGATCTTCTCCGAGACCTGGGTGGCACGCGCGGCCATCGGCTTCTCGTAGAGGCTCTCGACCGCATCGTCCTCGTCGTCGTCATCGCTGATGAGCTGCGAGTTGAGCGGCTGGCTGAGCTTCGAGCCGTCGCGATAGAGCGCGTTGGCCTTCAGAGCCAGCTTCCACGACAGCATGTAGGCGGACTTGCAGTCCTCCACCGTGGCGTCGTTCGGCATGTTGATGGTCTTGGAGATCGCACCCGAGATGAAGGGCTGGGCTGCCGCCATCATGCGGATGTGGCTCTCGACCGACAGATAGCGCTTGCCGATCTTGCCGCAGGGATTGGCGCAGTCGAACACCGGATAGTGCTCGGCCTTGAGGTGCGGAGCACCTTCCACCGTCATCGCGCCGCAGATGTGGACGTTGGCCGCCTCGATCTCGCGTTTTGTAAATCCGACCGCCTGGAGGAGGTCGAAGCCGGGGGCCGCGATCGCCTCGGCACCGATGCCGAGCTGGTCGCGGATGAAATCCTCGCCAAAGGTCCACTTGTTGAAGGCGAACTTGATGTCGAAGGCAGTCGGAAGCGCCTTCTCGACCTTGGCGATGGCTTCATCGGTGAAGCCCTTGGACTTCAGCGTCGAGGCGTTGATGCCGGGGGCGTTGGAGAGCGAGCCGTGGCCGACGGCGTAGGCCTCGATCTCCGCGATATCAGCTTCGCGATAGCCGAGCGCGCGCAGCGCTGCGGGGACCGCGCGGTTGATGATCTTGAAGTAGCCGCCGCCGGCGAGCTTCTTGAATTTCACCAGCGCGAAGTCAGGCTCGATGCCGGTGGTGTCGCAATCCATGACGAGGCCGATCGTGCCCGTGGGCGCGATGACAGTGGTCTGGGCGTTGCGATAGCCGTGCTGCTCGCCGAGCTCGAGCGCCGCATCCCAGGCGGCCTGCGCATGGCTGACGAGGTCGACTTGCGGGCAGGCGACGAGGTCCATCGGCACCGGGTTGACGCTGAGCGCCTCGTAGCCGTTGGACTGGCCGTGGGCGGCGCGGCGGTGGTTGCGGATCACGCGCAGCATGTGCGCGGCGTTCTTCTTGTAGCCGGGGAAGGTGCCGAGCTCGGACGCCATCTCGGCCGAGGTCTTGTAGGTGATGCCGGTCATGATCGCGGTCAGGGCGCCGGCGATCGCACGGCCTTCCTTGCTGTCGTAAGGAAGACCCATGGTCATCAAGAGGCCGCCGATATTGGCGTAGCCGAGGCCGAGCGTGCGGAACTCGTAGGAGAGCTCGGCGATCGCGCGGGACGGGAACTGCGCCATCATGACTGAAATTTCCAGCACGATGGTCCAGAGCCGGCAGAGATGCTCGTAGCCCTCGACGTCGAAGCGCTTGGAGGGGATGTCGTAGAACGTCAGCAGGTTCGCGGAGGCGAGGTTGCACGCCGTGTCGTCCAGGAACATGTATTCCGAGCACGGATTGGAGGCGCGGATGTCGCCGGACGCCTTGCAGGTGTGCCAGTCGTTCATGGTGGTGTTGAAGTGCAGGCCGGGGTCGGCCGACGCCCAGGCGGCGTAGCCGATTTTTTCCCAGAGGTCGCGCGCCTTCAGCGTCTTGGTGATCTTCTTGGTGGTGCGACCCACCAGATTCCAGTCGCCGTCGGTTTCGACAGCGCGCAGGAAATCGTCCTTCAGCGAGACCGAGTTGTTGGAGTTCTGGCCTGAGACCGTGAGATAGGCTTCCGAATCCCAGTCGGTGTCATAGACGTCGAACTGGATGTCCTTGTAGCCCTGCTTGGCAAACTGGATGACGCGCTTGATGTAATTGTCAGGCACGAGGCTGCGGCGCGCGAGCTTGATCTCGCGGCGGAGGGCAGGGTTCTTCTCGGGGTCGAAGCAATCGTCGCCCGAGCCTTCGCAATTGACGCAGGCCTTCAGCACCGCCTTGAGGTGCTTCTGGTTGATCTTGGAGCCGGTGACGAGAGCCGCGACCTTCTGCTCCTCCTTCACCTTCCAGTCGATATAGGTCTCGATATCGGGGTGATCGACGTCGACGACGACCATCTTGGCCGCGCGGCGCGTGGTGCCGCCCGACTTGATCGCGCCCGCAGCGCGGTCGCCGATCTTGAGGAAGCTCATCAGGCCGCTCGAGCGGCCGCCGCCGGAGAGCTTTTCGCCTTCGCCGCGCAGGCGCGAGAAGTTGGAGCCGGTGCCGGAGCCATACTTGAACAGGCGGGCTTCGCGGACCCAGAGGTCCATGATGCCGCCTTCGTTGACGAGGTCGTCACCGACGCCCTGGATGAAGCAGGCGTGCGGCTGCGGGTGCTCGTAGGAGGATTTCGACCGGGTCAGCTTGCCGGTGAAGGGGTCGACGTAATAGTGGCCCTGGCCGGGGCCGTCGATGCCATAGGCCCAGTGCAGGCCGGTGTTGAACCATTGCGGCGAGTTCGGCGCGACCATCTGCATGGTCAGCATGTAGCGGAGCTCGTCGTAGAAGGTCTGGGCGTCCGCGTCGGAGGTGAAGTAGCCACCCTTCCAGCCCCAATAGGTCCAGCAGCCGGCGAGGCGGTCGAACACCTGCTTGGCGCTGAGCTCGCTGACATAGCGCTCCTTCTCGGGCAGGAGGCTAAGGGCTTCGGTGTCGGGCACGGAGCGCCACAGGAAGGAGGGGACGGACTCCTCCTCGACCTTCTTCAGGCGCGCGGCGACGCCGGCCTTGCGGAAATACTTCTGGGCGAGCACGTCGGAGGCGACTTGCGACCATTCGGTCGGCACCTCGACGTTCTCAAGCTTGAACACGACCGAGCCGTCGGGATTCCTGATCTCCGACGTGGTCAGCCGGAAATCGATCCCGGCGTAAGGTGACTGTCCCGAAGTGGTGTGGCGCCGCTCAATCCGCATGGTCTTGCCCCGTCCTTTGATGCCGGACTGCCTCCGCTGGGGCGCCCGGGCCGCTATTTCATTTCGCGAATCCGTCCGGCCCAAATGGCCTGGAAAGCTTCGCAGTTCAGCCGGTGGTTCCGGCCCTGTTTTTCCCGGGGATGTCGGGTGCGAGCACCTCTCATCCGCCGGCATGCCTGGCCACATCCGCCCCCAAGGGGATGAGACCGACATGCGTTCAAACGCCCCACAACGACACAACGTCTACCGATGCCATCCGAGCCTGTTGCCGGCCCGTTCTGGCGCCCGAAAAGTCCGCTTCCACAGGGCAGACAAGCCCTCATCCCGCTGCCTTCGTCTGGCTTGGCGGAGTGCAGTTTTGCGGACCCTTTGGGGGAGTGCCGGCGGGACGCAAACTCACTCGCGCCGAACGGACCGGAAGCTAGGACTCTCCAAAGCGCCCGTCAAGAACTAGTGCGAGTTCCTGAATCAAATACTAAATATGGTGGACAGTGGGGGATAACAGGGGGCAAGCCCGCGCCTGTTGTGGAGGCAAGTATCAGTGAGTCCTCAGGGATTCCCAACTGAAAAAATTTGCATCCCGTGATGTTCCGGAGGCTTCCTCCCGCTCTTCACAGGGCAGGTATATTTTTGGGCAACGGGGTTGCGGAGGTGGGACTCACGTAGGGCTACGGACGGTGAGGGCAGGCATGCCCGCTGAGGTGGTGGTGGAGCCCGCGAATCCGCGCCAAGCTGGGCTTCCTTTTGCCGGACTACCCACATGCTTGATTCGACCCGCCGGGATGCGCGAGCGCGCATCGCCCCGGCCGGCTTGATGTTCCTCGCGATCACCTCGATCGGCTGGGGCTTCAACTGGCCGGTGACGAAGTTCCTGATCGCCGAGCTGCCGCCGCTGACGCTGCGCGGGGTGACCGGGGTGCTCGGGGCGATGCTGCTGGCGGCGCTTGCGCTGGTCCGTGGCGACAGCCTGAAGGTGGCCAGGGAGATCTGGCCGCGGCTGCTGATCGCCGCCGTCCTCAACGTCACCGGCTGGATGGTGCTGATGGGGCTGGCGCTGCTCTGGCTGCCGGCCAGCGAAGCGGCGCTGATCGCCTACACCATGCCGGTCTGGGCCGCGCTGATCGCCTGGCCGGTGCTGGGCGAGCGGCCGACCTTGCTGCGCACGCTGGGGCTGGCGATGGCCTTTGTCGGGCTTGGCTCGATCATGGGCGGCAACGGCTTTGCCGCCAGCGAGGCGAAGCTGCCGGGGATCATCATGGCGCTGGTCGGCGCGGCCGGCTTTGCGCTCGGCACGGTGCTCTTGAAGAAATACCCGATCCATCTGCCGCCGGTCACGGCTGCGGCCTGGCAGATCGGCGCCGGCTGCCTGCCGGTCGCCATCGCCGGCCTGCTGCTCGAAACTTCCCACCTCGAGCTGGTGACGCCGGTCGGCTGGGCCTTGCTGGTCTATTCGACCGTGGTGCAGTTCTGCATCGCCTATCTCAGCTGGTTCGCCGCGCTCTCGCGCCTGCCGGCCTCGGTCGCGGCGATCGGCACCATGGCGGTGCCGGTGATCGGCGTCGTCGCCTCGGCGATTGCGCTCGGCGAGCCGCTGGGGCCGGGGCAGATCGCGTCGCTGATCTTCACGCTGGCCGCGGTGGTGCTGGCGACGCGGTGAGGCGGATGCTCTTGCGCAGAACCGTGCTAAATCCTTAGATCGGTTCCGAAAGACGTCACCTCGGTTGAGAGGCAAGTGATGAGAGTTGTCGCGTTGGCGGTGTTGGTCGGCCTAGTCCCGTCGCTCGGGTCGGCGCAGTCCGACCCGGACCGGGCTGCCTGCAATGCCTCGAACGACAGCCCGGAAGCGGTCGTGATTTCAGCCTGTACGCGGCTGATCGAGGCCGGCGTCGCGAGCCAGGATGAGCGTGCGGCCTTTCTTTACAATCGCGGGGCTGCGCATTGGCGCAATAGAGAATACGATGCGGCTATCGCCGACGAGGACGCCGCAATCGGGATCAATCCTGACTTTGCCGATGCCTATATGCGACGTGCTGCGGCCTATCTCGGTAAGGGCGACTACGATCGCTCCATCACCGACAGCACCAAAGCCATCAAGATCGATCCGCGGAATTTTCGCGCCTACGTCAATCGGGGTATCGCCCGTGAGAGAAAGGGCGATCCACGCGGTGCGATTGTCGATACGTCCCGCGCGATCGAACTCAACCCCGAATTCATAGCCGCTTACGTCGCACGGGAGGCTGAGCTCCGTCTCATCGGTGACACCGGCAACGCGTCGGCCGATCTCGCGGCGGCGCTCCGGATCGCGCCGGACGGCGGATTCGACGGGTACCGGGTTCGCGCGCTGGCCTACATGAGCAAGAAGGACTATGTCCACGCTATCGCTGACATCGATCACTGGATCGATATCAATCCAGCCAGCGCGTTCGCCTATGAGCTTCGCGCTGAGATCGACTTGAGTCAGGACAACACCGACCGCGCGATTGTCGACGCCAGCAAAGCGCTCGAGATCAATGCAAACCTTTCGTATGCTTTGAGACTCCGTGGCGCAGCCCATCTGCGCAAGCACGACCTTGACGCTGCAATCGCCGACTTCAGCGCCAGCATCGCGATCGTTCCGACGAGCGCTTACGTCTACGGTCTTCGCGGCCGCGCTTACGCGTTCAAGGATGATCAAGACCGGGCTATTGCCGACTTCACGAAGCAAATAGAGATCGCTCCTGCGAACGAGCAGGCCTATCGGGCGCGCGCCGCGGCCTACGAGAAGAAACAGGACGTCGATGCTGCAAGCGCCGACTACGCCAAGGCGAAGGCCCTGGCGGGTGTGCTCGGGCCTGGGTCGCTCTCACCAGAGGTTGCGAGGGCATTCGAGAAGAGGCGGCAGCCGCCGCCTCAAAGCACCCCGCAATAGCCTAGCTCGCCATCCCGCCGCCGCCCAGCGCCTTTCTGATCATTTCCGCGAGCTGGTTTCTCCGATACGGCTTCGTCAGCAGCAGCACGCCGTCGTCGAGCTTGCCGTGATGGACGATGGCGTTGTCGGTGTAGCCGGAGGTGTAGAGCACCTTCAGACCGGGGCGGCGCTTTGCCACTTCCTCGGCGAGCTCGCGCCCGCTCATGCCGCCGGGGATGACGACGTCGGTGAACAAGAGATCGAACGCCTGGCCGGCCTCGATCAATTGCAGCGCGGCCTGGCTGTCGGGCGCGGCAATGGTCTTGTAGCCGAGGCTCTGGAGCTGCGCGGTGACGAAGTTGCGCACCAGCGGATCGTCCTCGACCACGAAGATGGTCTCGGCGCCGCCTTCGGCCTGCGGCGCGACGGTTGCGGCCGCCTCCGTGGTGCCTTCGCCCGGCGGCAGATAGAGCTTGATCGTGGTGCCGTGGCCTTCCTCGCTGTAGATCTTGATGTGGCCGCCGGACTGCTTGACGAAGCCGTAGACCATGGAGAGGCCGAGGCCTGATCCCTTGCCGACCTCCTTGGTGGTGAAGAAAGGCTCGAACGCCTTCTGCTGGATATCGGCCGACATGCCGGTGCCGGTGTCGCTGACCGCGAGCATCACGTAAGCGCCGGGCCGCACCTCCGCATTGGCCTGCGCATAGGCTTCATCCAGCACGACGTGGTGGGTCTCGAGCAGCAGCTTGCCGCCGTTCGGCATGGCGTCGCGGGCGTTGATCGCCATGTTGAGCACGGCATTGGTGAGCCGGGACGGATCGATATGCGCCGTCATCGGCCCCTGTTCCAGCACGGTGTCGATCTGGATCTGCTCGCCGAGGGTGGGGCGCAGCAGTTTTGCGAGATCCGTAATCGCGGCGTTGATCTCGACATCGCGCGGCTGCAGCGGCTGCCTGCGCGCAAAGGCGAGCAGGTGCTGGATCAGCTCGGCGCAGCGCTCGGCCGCATCGTCGATCAGGCGCGCCACGCGCTGGAGCTCGGGCTGCTGCTTCAGGCTCGCCACCAGCGTCTCCGTGTTGCCGGAGATGACGGTCAGCATGTTGTTGAAGTCGTGCGCGACGCCGCCGGTCAGCTTGCCGATCGCATCGAGCTTCTGCGACTGGTGCAGCTGCCGCTCGGTCTCGCGCGAGGTGGTGGCATCGTGATAGACCAGCACGGCGCCCGAGATCTCGCCTTGGCCGTCACGCATCGGCCGGCCGCTGATCATGAGATGGCGCACCAGACCGCCGCCGTGCGGGCGGACGATCATCTCCAGATCCTCGAACGGCTCGCCGCGCAGCACGCGCGCCGACGGCAGCTCCTCGGCCTTCATCGGCATGACGCCGTCGCCGTGAAAGACGTCCGACAGCGCGCGCAGATTGCGCAGGTTCATGCCGGTGCGATGCAGCAGCATGCGCTCGGCGGCCGGATTGGACAGCAGGACCGTTCCCTCGGCATCGATGACCAGCACCGCCTCCGCCATGCTGCGAAAGGTGCTCTGGAGCACATTGATCGAGAGGCGCAGCTCGTCATGCGCGGTGACGAGGTGCTCGGTGCGCTCGGCGACCGCGACCTCGAGCTGCTCCTTGGCGGCCGTGGTCTCCAGCAGCGTGCTCTCGAGCGCCACCTGGGTGCGCTGGCTCTCGCGCATCACCATCACGACCAGCAGCAGGATCACCAGCGCGCCGGCGACGTCGATGCCGAGCAGCACGATGCCGGTGCGACGCGAATCCTGCGAGCGCGCGGCGAGCAACCGTTCTTCCTCTGCGCTCAGTTGGTCGAGATTGGCCATCACCGTGTCCATCAGGCCGCGGCCCTCGCCCTTGCCCTGGAGCGAGGCAATGCCGGCCTGGTCGTTCGCATTGCGCAGGCGGATCGCTTCAGCGGCGATCTCGACCCGGCGCAGCGCCAGCGGCTCGGTGCCCTCCAGCAATGCGACCTGATCGGGGTTGTCGTGTACGCCGCGCTTGAGGTCGGCGAGGGCCGGCGCGATCTGGGCGTGCACCGCCTGGAACTCGTCGCTGAAGCTCGCATTGCGGTAGATCTCGTAGCCGCGCGCGGCGCTCTCGGCGCGGCGCAACAGCACGCGCAGATCGGAGATCTTCTTCTGCACCTGGATGGTATGGTTGACCCAGGCCGTATCGGACCGCGACTTGACGTCGAGGCCGATCGAGGCGGCGGTGATGATCAGGAGGATGGCAAGTCCAGCACCGAGAATGACGCGCTGCGTGGGGATCAAGGGGCTTCTTTCTTGTCCTTCGGCAGTGCGTTCTCGCCCGTACCGGCGAGGCATTCCCGGATCGTGGTCAGCAGCGCTTCCGGCGTGAAGGGTTTGCGCAGGCAGCGCGCCGCACCGAGCTCCAGCGCCATGCGCAGGAAATCGGGAGTGGGCGAGGCGGACGAGGCGAAGGCATAGCCGGACATGGCGATCAGCGGGATCGCGGGCGCGCGCTCGTGAAAGATGCGGATGGATTCGAAGCCGCGCATATGCGGCATGAAGATGTCGACCAGCATTACCTCAAACGTCTGCGCTTCCAGCGCAGCCAGCCCCGTTTCACCGCCATCGGCCAGCGTGACGTCGAAGCCCTGACGTTGGAGGAGGACCTCGATGGTCGCGCCGACCATCGGATCGTCATCTACCACGAGGATACGCGGCATGACATTTCCCAGTACATCGAAGTCCCCGCATTGGTGATATCCGCGAATCGTGTGTCGGGTCAATTTTGGATTGGATCAGGGTAGATATGCACGGTGCGGTGAATAAAGGTCCGTTTGCATCGACTTGTACACAAGGTCGCGGGTGGCGAGGTGCACGCGAAACAGGTGAGGGGCACGGCGCACGGCGCACGTGAAAAAGGCGCCGCATCGCTGCGACGCCTTTTCCGCTAAACGTTGTCGATATGATTACGGGCAGGGGTGCCGCAGGCCGTCATTGCCGAGATACGTGCCCGATGCCGGATCGTAGGACCGGAAGCGCTGGACGCAATATCCGGTGGCATCGCCGCCGCCATCCGGGACCACCGCGACTGATGGCTCGTCATAGTAGCTGTCGTCGCCATAGTAGTATGGGTCGTTGTAATAGCCGCCGCCGTAATAGGCGTAGGAGCCTAGACCGCCGATCGCGGCACCCGCCGCGACGCCGGGCCAGAAGCCGCCACCGTGACGACGCCAGCCGCCGCCGTGCCAATTGCCGCCGCCGCCATGCCAGTTGTTACCTGCGGCTGCGAAGCTGCGGCCACCGCCGCCGCTGAAGGACGGCGCGGCGTTGGGACGCATCGCCGCTCCGGCCGCGAAATGACCGCCGCCACCGCCGAATCCGCCACCGCCCATCCGGGCGCCACCGCCACCGCCGAAGTGAGCACCGCCACCTCCGCCGAAATGGCCGCCGCCACCGCCGCCATGACCGCCACGGCCTTGTGCGAAGCTCGGTGTCGCCAGCGGAAGCACCAGCGCCAGTGCGGCCGCAGCGCTCAAAACTCGAAGACTGTTCATGGTCAAACTCCTTTTCCAGGGAGCAAACCCTTTGAAAGGGTGGTGGTTCCTGGGTTCACGCGG
Organism: Bradyrhizobium sp. GW821-FHT13H05; assembly: GCF_058804065.1. NCBI lineage: Bacteria > Pseudomonadati > Pseudomonadota > Alphaproteobacteria > Hyphomicrobiales > Nitrobacteraceae > Bradyrhizobium > Bradyrhizobium sp. GW821-FHT13H05. Next base: position 128,757 of record NZ_JBXAPO010000013.1, read on the forward strand.
CTGTGCGCGTGCAAGGAGCAGATTTTCACGCGGTCGCTGTACCCGGCATGAACGGATCGCGCCGGCTTTGCGGCGAGGCACACGTTTGCGTGGGGCACAGCCGCACCCGGCGAACTGGACATTTCGCCGCCCGGATGGCATCAGGGCCAAACGAAGCAGGGCCCTTGCCGCATGAAACAGTTCTTCCTGAAGTTTTTCACCTGGTGGAGTGGCCAGACCTTTGGCACCCAGCTCTGGACCAAGCGGTACGGCGAGCTGGTCGGCCAGGACGATCAGGGCAACCTCTACTATCGCACCCGCGGCGGGGCGATCGATCCGGCACTCGGTTTCGAGCGGCGCTGGGTGATCTATAACGGCTACGCCGAAGCGAGCCGCATTCCCGCGGGTTGGCACGGCTGGATGCACCATGTCGTCGATGTGCCGCCGACGGATGAAAACTACCAGCCGCGCGAATGGCAGAAGCCGCACCAGCCGAATCCGACCGGCACGCCCAACGCGTACCGTCCTTCGGGCTCGACGCTCGCAAGCGGCAAGCGTCCCAAGGCGACCGGCGACTACCAGCCCTGGACCCCCGGCTAGGCTTCCGACCTCCGGTGAATCGTCATCGTCGGATTGGATGCACCCGCATCCGCCTTACGCCGCTGTGGACAACGGGAACAGCGGAGATGCCGCTTGCGCGGTCGTTGCGCTGACGCGGGCGATGCGGCTCAATGATCCCATCTTACGGAGATGGGAGACCATCGCGTTCGGTTCGGGCAACAGCTCGCGACTGTCCCGAAATGCAGCGGCCGCCGACCAGGACTCGATCGGGAGATAGGCCCCCGGTCTGGAAGTTCCGAAATCGCCCGATGAAATGTGCAGCCGCCGTGAGACAGGAAAGGCCGCTTGGGAAACCGGGCGGCCTTTTTCTTTTGGGGGCTTGTGGGTGTCTCGTGCCCCGGACGCAGCGCAGCGCTTCCCTGGCGATGCGAAGCATCGTCCAGTCAGCGGTGCGCTGCAGAGCCGGGGCCCATGCTACAGCGATCTGTCTGTTCCTGGGTCCCGGCTCTGCGCAGCAGCGTTGCACGCTGCAGCGCGTCCGGGACACGAGAGTGCGCGCTAGTTCACCCGCTCCGCCGCGCGCTTCACGGCCTCGAGCCGCCGCGCCTGGTTTTGCGCGCCGCGCTCTCTCAGCATCGCCAGCACCTCGGCCGGTGCCGTATCGGGCGAGCCTGAGTTGAACGGCGGTGCCGGGTTGTATTCCATCTGGAGCTGGATCGCTTCCGCCGTGGTGCGGTCGCGCAGGATCGACACCAGTGTCAGCGCGAAGTCGATCCCGGCGGTGACGCCGCCGCCGGTGACGCGATTACGGTCGATGCAGACGCGGGTCTTGGTCGGCGTCGCGCCGAACTGGCTCAGCATCTCCATCGCGCTCCAATGGGTGGCGGCGCGATAGCCCTTCAACAGGCCGGCGGCGCCGAGCGCCAGCGATCCCGTGCAGACCGAGGTGACATATTTGGCGCCTTCGGCCTGCCGGCGCAGAAAGTCGAGCACCTCTTCGTCGTTGAGCAGGTCGTTGGTGCCGTTGCCGCCGGGCACGCAGATCACGTCAAGTTGCGGGCAGTCGGCGAACGTCGTGGTCGGCGTCAGCGCCATCACGGAATCGCTCGGCACCGGCTCGATCCGCTTCCAGATCAAATGCAGTTTTGCGTCGGGCAGCATGGCGAACACCTGCAACGGGCCGGTGAAGTCGAGCTGGGTGACGCGCGGAAACACCAAAAGACCGATCTGGAGTGGTGCCGACATGAGAACCTCCAACGAAGAGCTTGACGGGCGCAGACTGGCATGATGCCCTCCAGTCCAAAATGGCGTAATTCCCTCACTTTCGGACATGACCCATGATTGGCATCCTGATCTTCCCGGACTTCCAGCTGCTCGATGCGGCCGGCCCGATCTCGGTGTTCGAGATCGCGGCGCGCGCCAGCGGCAAGCCGCTTGCGCTCCGCGTGCTGGCGGCGCAGGCGGGGCTGGTGGCGAGCTCGTCGGGTGTCGAGATGATGGCGCGCGATTTCAAATCGGCGAATGCGATCACGACGCTGGTCATCGCAGGCGGCGTCGGCGTCGCCGATGCCGCGCGCTGCGAGGTCACGCGCGCGTTCGTGCAGCGGCTGGCCAAGCGCGGCGTGCGGGTCGCGAGCGTCTGCTCGGGCGCCTATGTGCTGGCCGAAGCGGGCCTGCTCGACGGCCGCCGCGCCACCACGCATTGGGGGAGGACGCGCGATTTCGTCGCGCGCTATCCCAGGGTGAAGTTCGAGCCGGATCAGATTTTCACCCGCGACGGCAATGTGTGGACGTCGGCGGGCATCTCGGCGGGGATCGACCTCGCGCTGGCGATGGTCACCGAGGACCATGGCGAGGAGATCGCGCAAGAGACCGCGCGGCAGCTCGTGCTCTACCACCGCCGCAGCGGCGGGCAGTCGCAATTCTCCTCGCTGCTGGAATTGAAGACGCCGAACGGCCGTTTCGGAGCGCTGCTGTCCTGGGCGCGCGAAAATCTCGACGCGCCGCTGACGGTGGAGGATCTCGCCGATCGCGCCGGCATGAGCGCGCGGCACTTTGCCCGCGCCTTCGCCGCCGAGACCGGCACGACGCCGTCCAAGGCGATCGAGAAGTTGCGGCTCGAAGTCGCGCGCGAGCGGGTGCAGTCCTCGCGCGAGGCGATCGAGCTCGTGGCGGAAACGACCGGCTTCCGCGACCCCGAACGGATGCGGCGCGCCTTCATCCGCGCCTTCGGCCAGCCGCCGCAGGCGCTGCGGCGCGCGGCGCGGGCGGGTTAGGGCGGTTCGACGATCGCGGCGGCTTGCGTGTCCGCCGTCAGCCGCCGCGCGATCGGCGTCAGCAGATACGGCGCAAGATGAATCGGAAACTGCGTCAGGGCGAAATAGAGCCAGGTCGTGGCCGGCAGCGCGCCTGCGGTTGCGGCCAGCATCAGGCCGAGATTGCGCTGTGACACCATCAGCCCGACTGCGAAGGCGCGCTCGGTGCCGGCGCGGCGGAAGAGCAACGTCGTGACGATGAGCAGGGAGAAGTAGACCGCGAAGGCGAGCAGGGCGACGCCGATCGTGAACAGTGGGTCGGCGACGAAATCGTGGGCGACGTCACCCATCACGGCGGATGCGAACACCAGCAGGATGACAATGTTGAAGCCGTCGATCGGCCGCTTGTGGCGCTGGATCGCTTCCGCGCCGAAAATCCAGCGGATCGCCGTTGCGCCAATCAGCGAAACCGCGAGGATGGCGAGCAGCTTTACGCCGAGTGCGAGCGGCGAGATGCTGAGCATGCCGCCGAGGAACAGGCTGGCGAACAGCGAGGCGGTGAAGGGCACCAGTGCGGTCGCGGTGACCAGCGTGACCAGCGGGAGCGTGGCGTCGAGACCCATCAGTGCTGCGAGCGCGGGCGCTGCCATCATCGGCGAGGCCATGCCCTGGAGCATCAGCGCGAGGAAGAGGCCGGGGGAGCTTCTGTCGAACCCACTTCCATGGGCCATTAGCCCGATGATCAGCGGCACGCCGATCGTGGTCCAGACGGTCGCGCTCGCAATCAATGCGGGACGGCGGAGATGGCCGGAGAGCGCGACGAGGTCGACCCGCATGAAGGAGATGCAGAGCAGGCCGAGGATCGCCTCGGTGACATAGGGGCGCAGCAGTGCACCGAGCGGCGGCACCGCAACCGCGATGAAGGCGATGGCCGCGACAGCGCGAGTGCCCTGGCCGCCGAGCCAGGTCAGCGCGCGCAAGGGAATGGCGAAGACGGTTCGAAGAACGGACGGCATTTGGACGATGGCGTTCTCAGCCCAATCCCTTCAACCACGCGCCGATCTCGCTGACGGCGACATTGGCCTGTTGCAGCAGCTTGCCCATGGTGAAGAAGCCGTGGAATTGGCCGGGATAGTGCTTGTACGTGACGGGCACGCCGGCCTGCTTCAGGCGCGCGGCGTATTCGTTGCCTTCGTCGCGCAGCGGATCGGCGCCGGCGGTCAGCACATAGGCCGGCGGCAGGCCGGCAAGGTCTTTCGCCCGCGCCGGCGAGGCGCGCCAGTCGTGGATGTCGGCGGCGCCGTTGAGGTAGTGGTCGCGGAACCAGCGGATCACACTGTGCGTCAGCAGCACGCTGGTCTCGGGCTCGCTGTGGGAGCCATGCGTCATGGCGAAATCGGTCGCGGGATAGATCAGCAGCTGGCCCGCGATCGCGGGGCCGCCAGCGTCGCGCGCGGCGAGCGCTGTGACCGCGGTGAGATTGCCGCCGGCGCTGTCGCCGCCGATCGACAGGCGTGAGGCGTCGATGCCGAGCTCGCGCGCGTTCGCGGCAATCCACCTGGTCGCGGCAATGGCGTCATCGGTTGCGGCGGGAAATTTGTGCTCGGGCGCGAGGCGATAATCGACCGAGACCACGATCAGCGCGCCGGAATCCGCAAGCTGGCGGCAGGCGACGTCATGGGAGTCGAGATCGCCGATCACCCAGCCGCCGCCATGGAAGAACACCAGGGCCGGCGACAAGCCGCCGTTCCGGCGCGGCTCCTTCGGCACGTAGATGCGCGCGGGGATCGTCCCGTGCAGCGCCGGGATCGCGAGCGGCGCGACGCGAGCAAGCTCGGGCGGTTCGGGGTTGGTGGCAAAGCGGGCCTGGGCGTAATAGGTGCGCGCCTCGGGTGCGGTCAGGCTCTCATAGGCTGGGCGGCCGGCCTCCTGGAACGCCTTGTAGACGGCGGCGGCATCGGGATCGAGCACGACGGGCATGGTGGAGCGACCTTGGGGCTTCTGGTTATCGTTGGACGTCGGCACTCGGGGAAATGCCCGCTTCGGCCCCGGGGAGGAGCCTCCCAACTATCCCATTCGGCCGGCGGTCTGGCCAGCCGGCGGCGGGCGGGGCAGGGATGCCGCCCTTTCCCCGCCGTATTCGGCGTGTTAACCGGATGGCCTGCGAGCGGCGGTATCCCCTGTAGAATGTCCAGCAAGCCCGATTCGCTGTTGAAGCCGCGCGAGACAATGGTTCGAACCTTTACCCTTACAGGTCTTGCTCTTGCAGGTCTTGCGGTGCTTCTGGCCGCCACCGCGCTGACGGTTGCGACGCCCGCGCAGGCGCAGATCGGCACGATCTTTTCTGATCCGCCGCCGCTGCGACCGCCGGGCAGCATTCCGCGTGGCCAGCCGCAGCCTCAGGTTCCTGACGACGACGAGGAGGTCCCCGAGCTGCCGCCGCAGGGCCGTGTGCTGCCGTCGCGTCCGATGCCTCCGCCGCAGGGGCGGCAGGGCAATGTGATGCCTGGACCGGTCGAGACCCAGCCTCTGGCGCCGCCGCCGGGCTCCACCGCCGCGCCGCCGAACCAGCCGCCCGCCGTGGCGGTCGCGCCGCCCAATGCGCCGGGAGCCCCACCGCCGGGCGCCCCCGGTCAGCGCCAGCCGCAGCAGAAGGGCGGCCCTGTGCCGCAGACGCCGGCGAGCCTGCAGCCGGGCGACGAGGTCGTGACCGAGCCGCCGGCCCAGAAGATCGTGAACAAGAAGGCGACCTTCTCGGGCCTGGACAAGATCACCGGGCGCATCATCAATTTCGACGAGGAGATCGGCGAGACCGTCCAGTTCGGCGCGCTCAGGGTCAAGACCGACGCCTGCTACACGCGTCCGGCGACGGAAGCCACCAACACCGACGCGTTCGTCGAGGTCGACGAGATCACCTTGCAGGGTGAGGTGAAGCGGATCTTCTCGGGCTGGATGTACGCGGCAAGCCCCGGCCTGCACGGCGTCGAGCATCCGATCTACGACATCTGGCTGACCGACTGCAAAGAGCCGCAGCAGACCATTGCGACCGCGGCGCCCGATCCTGCGAACAAGCCAGCGCCTCCGCCGCCGCCTCCCGCGCAGAAGAAGGCCGCACCAAAACAGGCCGTGCAGCAGCGTCCGCCGCAGCCCTTGCCGCCGATGCAGCAGCAGCAACCGGCACCGCCGCCACCTCCGCCGGAGCAGCGGCCGGGTCTGTTCGGCATTCCGGGGTTTGGCAGCCGGTAAACCGGATTTATTGCCTGGAGGCGATGATCTCGAGCGCGCGTGCGCCCGGGATCGCGTCGCCGGACGAGAGCCTCAGGAAATCGCCGGGCTCGCCGGCGAGCGCCTTGTCGAGCAGCGCGGTGTAGCGCCGCCGCGAAATCTCGACCGCGCCGAAGCTCTTCAGATGCTCGGTGACATATTGGGTGTCGAGCAGCTCGAAGCCGCCATGGATCAGCCGCGCCACCAGATGCACCAGCGCCACTTTCGAGGCGTCGCGCGCGGTGTGAAACATGCTCTCGCCGAAGAAGGCGCGCCCGAGGCTGACGCCGTAGAGTCCGCCGACGAGGTCGTCGCCCTGCCAGGCCTCGACGCTGTGGCAATGGCCGAGCTCGTACAAGCCGCCATAGAGGTCACGGATGCGCTTGTTGATCCAGGTGTCCTCGCGGCCTTCCTGCGGCGCGGCGCAGCCGGCGATCGTGGCCTTGAACGCGGTGTTGACGGTGACGCGAAAAGCGTCCGAACGGACGGTGCGCGCCAGCCGCGAGGCGATGCGAAAACCTGCCAGCGGGATCACGCCGCGCAATTCCGGCTCGACCCAGAACAGGGTCGGATCGTCGGCGCTTTCAGCCATCGGAAAGATACCGCAGGCATAGGCGCGCAGCAGCACGGCCGGCGTGATCTCAGACGAGGCGGAATCGCGCGAATTCATGGTGGCCCACAATAGCAGGATCGCAACGCGGTTGCGACGGCCGGCGCGGGTCAGCTCGCTGCGGCGGTGTTGGCCTTGCCGGGCGCCATGGGCGTCCGGCGGAACCTCAGCAGGATGCGGGTTCCGCTGTGGGCGGGGTCGCGCTCGACCGAAGCGTCGAGCTTGGCGGCCATGGCCGCGACGATGCGCTGGCCCATGCCGGTGGAGCGCGGATCGGCCTTGACGTTGTCGCCGACGCCGTCGTCGGCGATCGCCAGCAGCAGATCCTCTCCTTTCGCGCTCAGCTCGACATGGATCGGGCCGGCGCCATCGGGATAGGCGTATTTCACCGCGTTCATCACCAGCTCGTTGACGATGATGCCGACCGCGACCGCGCGGTCCGGATCGATCTCGATCGGCTCGGCCTTCAGCGTCAGCCGCGACATCCGGTTACCTTCGGCCGAGCGGCGCAGATCCTCGAGCAGCGAGTCCAGATACTGGTTCAGCATCACGCTCTTGAGGTCCTGCGAGGTGTAGAGGCGGCGGTGCACCTGCGCGACGGCGGCGACGCGGCCCATCGCATTGGTCAGCGCGGCCTTGACCTCGTCCTGCCCGGCGGAACTGGCCTGAAGGTGCAGCAGCGAGGCGATGATCTGAAGCGAGTTGCCGACGCGGTGATTGACCTCGCGCAGCAACATCTCGCGTTCGGCGGCAAGGGCCGCGTAGCGGTCGCGCGAGGCGTGGATCTCGGCTTCGGCTTCCTCGCGCGCCTTCTGCAATTCGGCCTGGCGCAATGCGCCGTCGGCTGCGACGTGGAGCAGGGGGATGAAGTCGCCCTTGACGTCCTTGACGAGATAATCGGCAGCGCCCGCCTTCAGCGCGGTGACCGCGATGGTGGAATCCTGCGAGGCCGTGACGAACACCACGGGAGGGGCGCCCGGGATCGCCATGATCTGCTCGAGCGTCTCCAGGCCGTCCAGGCCCGGCATGTACTGGTCGAGCGCAACGACGTCGATGCCGCCCTCGAGACACGCGCGGCGAATGTGCTCGAGGCCTTCCTCGCCGCTTGCGGCATGAACGACCCTGTAGCCGCGCCGCGTCAGGCCGCGGTCGACCAGCCGCGCGAGCGCGTCGTCGTCGTCGATGTACAGCAGTGTTGGCGTGCGCTGGTTCATGTGGCGGCGGGCGGGACCTGGATGACGGAGAAGAACAGCCCGAGCTGCCGGATGGCGTTGGCGAAATTCTCGTAATTGACGGGCTTGGTGATGTAGACGTTGCAGCCGAGTTCGTAGCAGCGCTTGATTTCCTGGGAATCGTCGGTGGTGGTCAGCACCACCACGGGCGAGGCCTTCAGATATTTGTTCTCCTTGATCTGCTTCAGGATGTCGATCCCGGTCATGTCGGGAAGGTTGAGATCGAGCAGGATCAGGAGCGCATTGCCCTTTTGCACGAAGCCGGTGCCGTCGGCGCCGAACAGGTGCTTCATCGCGTCGGTGCCGTTGGCGAAGGAGATGATCTCGTTGTTGACGCCGGACCGTCGGATGTTGCGCTCGATCAGCCGCGCGTGTCCCTCGTCGTCCTCGATCATGATGATGCTGACGGGCTGAGTCATTTATCGGCGTTCCGGTTGCTGGCGTTCCAGGTGATGGGCAGCGTGATTGTGAAGGTGCTGCCCGTGTTCAGTTCCGATGATACCGACATCGTGCCGCCGAGGCGGCGCACAAGTGCACGCACGTGCGCAAGTCCGATGCCCTGACCAGGCTTGTCCTGGGTTCCCGCACGGCGGAACAGGTCGAAAATCCGCTGATGATCCTTCGGATCGATGCCGCGGCCGTTGTCGCTGATTTCGAAGATAGCGTAGCCGAGCTTGGTGCGCCCGCGAATTCGGATCTCGCCGGGCACCCCGGTCTTGAGATACTTAATGGCGTTATCGATCAGATTGGAGAAGATCTGCTCCAATGCAAGGCGATCGCTGACGATATTTGGCAGCGGTTCGATGTGAATCTCGGCCTGCGCTTCCGCCGCCTGATGCGCCAGCGAGGACACGATGCCCTCGATGAAATCGCGCGTCTCGATTCGCTCCGGCTGGAACTCGCGCCGGCCCTCGCGGGTCAGGTTGAGGATTGCCGAGATCAGCCGGTCCATCCGGGCAATCGAGGATTTGATGAAGCCGAGCGCTTCGGAAAAGTCGGCCGACAGCTGCTTGTCCGGGCCATCCAACGGAATGTCGCTGACGTCCGCCGGGGGTCCGCCCGCCGGCACCCCGGTGAGCCCTCCGATCCGGCGAAAGATGTCCTTGCCCAATTCTTCGAGTTCGCTAGTGAAGCCCATGATGTTGACGAGTGGCGAGCGCAGATCGTGACTGACGATATAGGCAAAGCGCTGGATCTCGTTGTTGGCCTCGCGCAGATCAGCCGTGCGCTCGTCGACGATGGTTTCGAGGTTCACATTGGCGTCGCGCAGCCGCGCTTCGGCCTCGTCGCGGGCCTGGGCGGAACGACGTATCAGCCAGACCGAGATGACGGCCAGCAGCACGACAAGGCCGGAGCCGATGCCGGTCAACGACGCGGCGAACGTCTGGCTGCGGTCGGCGTTGGTCGAACGGAGCCGGAACAACCGCTCTTCTTCCTGGATCATCGCACCAGCGAGGCCGCTGATTGCGGCGGTGGTGTCCGCGGCGGCGGCCTCGCGGACAAGCGCCGTGGCCTTGTCGGGCAATCCCTGCCGAACGAAATCCATCTCCTGGGAGAACTGGCCCAGCCGGTTTTCGATCGCTGAACTCAGCCTCTCGATATTGGTGCGTTGCTCCGGATTGTCACCAGTCAGACGCGTGACCCTGTCGAGGGCGGGTATGATTGCTGCGACAGCCTTCTCGTGGTCGGCCTTGAAATCCGGCGTCTGGGTCAGGAGATAGCCGCGAGCGCCGCTTTCGGCGCGGCGGATTTCGAGCAGCAGCGTATTGATCTGGTTCTCCACCTCGATGGTGTGAACCACCCATTTGTTGTCGTCGCGGGCCTTGTTGACGAGATAGACGGAGCCGGCGCTGATCGCGGTCAGCACAACGAGGCCTGCTGCGAACAGCAGGATCTGCCAAAATGCGCGCCGTCGCTGCGCCTCGGCTGTCACGACGGTCTCACTCTGTCAGGCTCAGTGGAATTCAAAACGCCCCCTTGGAACTGTCCCCTCCGACCAGAACGTGATTGGGGCCAAAGGGTTCCATGGGACGAGAGGATTATTTCGCGGCCGGTTCCGCCTTACCGGCGAGGTACTGTTCCAGCCAGTGGATGTGGTAGTCGCCGTTGATGATGTCGTCCTCGCGGACGAGGTCGCGGAACAGCGGCAGCGTGGTCTCGATGCCCTCGACCACCATCTCGTCCAGCGCCCGGCGCAGCCGCATCAGGCATTCGGCGCGGGTCTTGCCGTGCACGATCAGCTTGCCGACCAGCGAGTCGTAATAAGGCGGGATGGTGTAGCCCTGATAGACCGCGGAATCGATGCGCACGCCGAGCCCGCCGGGCGGGTGGTATTGCGTGATGCGGCCCGGCGAGGGGCGGAAGGTGTCCGGGTTCTCGGCGTTGATGCGGCACTCGATGGCGTGGCCGATGATCTGAATCTCGCTTTGCTTGGCCGGCAAGTCGCCGCCGGCGGCGATGCGGATCTGCTCCAGCACGAGATCGATGTCGGTGATGCTCTCGGTGACGGGATGCTCGACCTGGATACGCGTGTTCATCTCGATGAAGTAGAACTCGCCGTCCTCGAACAGGAACTCGATGGTGCCGACGCCGAGATATTTCATCTCGCGCATCGCCTTCGCGCAGGTCTCGCCAATCTTGGCGCGTGCCGCCGCGGCGAGCACGGGCGAGGGGCCTTCCTCCCAGACCTTCTGGTGGCGGCGCTGCAGCGAGCAGTCGCGCTCGCCGAGATGGATCGCGCCGCCGCGGCCGTCGCCGAGGATCTGGATCTCGATATGGCGCGGCTTCTGGAGGTATTTTTCAAGGTAGACCGAGGCATCGCCGAAGGCGGATTTGGCTTCGTTGGCCGCCGTCGACAGCGCCACCTGAAGGTCGGCCTCGCTCTGCGCAACCTTCATGCCGCGCCCGCCACCGCCGGCCGCCGCCTTCACCAGCACGGGAAAGCCGATCTTGCGGGCGATCGCCATCGCATCGTCGTCGGGGCCGACCGCGCCGTCGGAGCCGGGCACCACGGGGATGCCGAGCTTCCTGGCGGTCTTCTTGGCCTCGATCTTGTCGCCCATCAGGCGGATGTGCTCGGCCTTGGGGCCGATGAAATGCAGATTATGCTCGCCGAGGATTTCGGCGAAGCGCGCGTTCTCGGAGAGAAAGCCGTAGCCGGGGTGCACGGCATCGGCGCCGGTGATCTCGCAGGCCGCGAGCAGCGCGGGCACGTTGAGATAGCTGTCCTTGGAGGGCGGCGGTCCGATGCAGACGCTCTCGTCCGACAGGCGCACATGCATGGCGTCGGCGTCGGCGGTGGAGTGCACGGCGACGGTTGCGATCCCGAGCTCCTTGCAGGCGCGCAGGATGCGAAGGGCGATCTCGCCGCGATTGGCTATGAGGATCTTGTCGAACATGGTGTCCTTTGGGGACTGGCGCGCGGGACGCGGCGAGGGCGGCTGGCCGCCCTCAATCGTTACTCAATGATGACGAGCGGTTCGCCGAACTCGACCGGCTGGCCGTCCTCGACCAGGATCTGCGTCACCGTGCCAGCGCGCGGCGAGGGGATCTGGTTCATGGTCTTCATGGCTTCGATGATCAGCAGTGTCTGGCCGACCGAGACCTTGCTGCCGACCTCGATGAACGGTTTTGCGCCCGGCTCCGGCGACCAATAGGCGGTGCCGACCATCGGCGAGGTCACGGCACCCGGATGCTTCGACAAGTCGGCCGCGGCAGCAGCAGGCGCAGCGGCGGCGGTTGCCACCGGCAGGGCGGCGGGAGCGGCTGCCATCGGCATCGTCGCGGCAACGCTGATGTTGCGGGCGACGCGCAGGCGCAGGCCGGCGCGTTCGATCTCGATCTCGGTGAGGCTGGTCTCATCGAGCAGAAGCGCGAGTTCGCGGACGAGCGCGGAATCCTCGCTGGAAAACTTTGCGGCTGCTTTGTCGTCTGGCTGGCGCGCCATGTTGTTTGATCCGAATGTTCTGTGTGATGAGGGAGCGTCAGGCTTTGGGCTTGAGGCCGAGCTTGGCGGCGAGGCCCTGGACGGCGAGGCGGTAGCCCTCGATGCCGAAACCGCAGAGCGAGGCGAAGGCCGCGCGCGCGGTGTAGGAATGGTGGCGGAAACTCTCGCGGGCGTGGATGTTGGTCACGTGCACTTCGACGGTCGGGATCTGCACCGCGAGCAGCGCGTCGTGCAGCGCGATCGAGGTGTGCGAATAACCGCCGGCATTGATGATGATGCCCTTCATCTTGCGCGCATGCGCCTCGTGGATGAAGTCGATCAGCTCGCCCTCGCGGTTGGACTGGCGGCAGTCGGCCTTGAGGCCGAACGTCGCCGCGGTCTCACGGCACAGCGCCTCGACGTCGGCCAGTGTCGCGTGACCATACTTTTCGGGCTCGCGCGTCCCCAACATGTTGAGGTTCGGCCCGTTGAGAACGAGGATGGTGTCGGTTGCAGGTTCGGCCATTCCAATCCCGGAAGAGGTGCTTCAGCGTGGCGGGGGTTATAGGTAACAAAGCGTCCCAGGGGAAGCCTTGAAGGACCTCCCGGGAGCCTTCAGGTACCTCATCCGGGGTGCAAAAACCTGTGCGGAAGCTACGGAAATTGCTTGTTAACCAGTCCAAAGCATGGCTGCCGGCCGAGACCCTCCGGGAAGCCCGCCCCATCAGCCAAAAGCCCCTGCCGATCTCTCGGCAAGGGCTCATTTGGTCGTCAGCGAAGCAGCTTAGCCTTCGATGATGTAGACGATCTCGCGCGTCTGCGGACGGACGATCACGTACTGGCCGTGGACGAAGATCACTTCATAGCCACGCCACTCCGGGTAGATTTCCACGATCCGGGGCGGCAGCGGATGGAAGCGGACGGACGCCGGGATCGCCGTGCCGACCGAGATGTTGAAGTTGACGTTGGTGGTCTCTTCGATCTTGGTCGACTTGATCGCCGTTGAGATCTGGGTCCGCTTCTCGGCAGGCGGTGCAGCAGCGGTCGCGGGGGCGGTGCCGGTCGTGGTCTGGGACTTGGTGTCGGCGCCCTTGGTCTCTGCGCCCTTGGTCTGGGCGTTCATGTTGCCGCTCTTGGTGTCGGTCTCGGTGCTCTTCTCAGTGCTCTTGGACTTGTCCATCTGGGACTTGTCCATCGTGCTCTTCGACTTGTCCTGCGCGGACTTGTCCTGCACGCCCTGGGCGTGCTCGCCCTTCGCCGCGCCGGCCTTCTCGTCAGCCGCGTTCTTGTTCATCGTGCCGGACTTTTCCATCCCGCCGGATTTCTCAGCAGCGCCGGATTTCTCCATTGCGCCAGACGACTTCTCCTCGGCAGCCCCACCGGGCTTCATGGCACCGCCAGTCTGGCCGACGGTGCCCTTCTCGGGAGCCGCTTCCTTGCCCATCGCGCCGCGTTCAGCCGCGCCGCCCGAGGGCTGCGAGTGCTGCGTCGGCTGCGCACCTGCGCCGCCACCGCTGTCGCGGTTCATGGTACCCTGTGCGTTCGCAAGACCGGTGCCGGCGATAAGTGCGATCGCGGCGACCGAGATCATAAAGCGGTTAGACATTGAATTTCTCCTCACGTGTTTCGTGTTTATTGCGTCATTGCCCGCGCCAACAACGAAAGGAGGTATCAGGAGTTCCGGAACATCTGGGGTTCCGGGGGATTTGTTTGTTGAACGCCAGATGAATGCGCGCGTCGGATTTGGACACGATCGCGGTGACAGCAGCGCACAACGAAAAGGCCGGCTTTTCAGCCGGCCTCGCTTCATGCGTGACGTTGAACTGCGCGATCAGCAGGTCGCGTTGTTAGCAAGTCGCCTTGTTAGCAGGTCGCCTTGCCGCAGCGGGCGACGCCGATCTTTTCCTTGAGGCCTTCGAGGCCGACGGCGCCGATCACGATCTGCTTGCCGATCACGTAGCTCGGCGTGCCGTTCATGCCCATCGCTTCAGCGAGCTTGAAGTTCTCCTCGATGGTGGCGCGCACTTCGGGGCTGGCGAGGTCCTTCTCGATCTTCGCGGTGTCGAGGCCGGCCTCCTTGGCCGCCTGCATCGCGCGTGCCTTGTCGGCCGCGCCGCGGCCGCCGAGCAGCTTCTGGTGGAAGTCGAGATATTTCTTGCCGGTGGGATCCTGCATGCGCACGGCGACCGCGACTTGCGCGGCTTCCACCGAGCCCTGGCTCAGCACCGGAAATTCCTTCAGCACGACCTTGAGCTTCGGATCGGCCTTCATGAGGTCGAGCATGTCGCCCATGGCGCGTTTGCAATAGCCGCAATTGTAGTCGAAGAACTCGACGAAGGTGACGTCGCCGTCCTTGTTGCCGAGCACGACCTGGCGCGGCGAGTTGAAGATCGCATCCGAGTTCTGCGCGATGCTGGCCTCGTGCTTCTGCGTCTCGGCTGCGGCCTGACGCTTGGTGAGCTCGGCCATGGCATCCTCGAGCACCTCGGGATGGCTGATCAGGTAGTTCTTGATGATCGCCTCGATGTCGGTGCGCTGGGCATCGGAGAAGCTGTCGGCCGACGCGGGCGCGACTGCGCCGAACATGGCGAGCGCAAACAGCGCGGGAGCAAGCAGGCGCAGCGAAGGCATAGGCAAATCCTCTTATCCAAAGCAGGTTTCGGAAAACGTCCCGGCGGACTCAAAGCTCGGTGTCGTGACGTCGTGGTATCAGGCGTCGTTCCAGTTTTCGTTAGTTGCGCGACGGCTTCGCCGCGACGATGTCGTCGGCCTTGACCCATCCGGGCGTACCGACGGCGAAACGGGTTTTCGCGCGCGTGGCGAGCTCGCGGGCGGTCTTGTTGTCGCCGCGCAGGTAAGCGGCCTGGGCCGAGGCGAGATCCGCCTCGGCATAGTCGCCCTTGCGGCCGTAGGCCATCGCGAGCTGGGTATAGCCAAGCGGCGCCTCGGGCTCCCGTGTCACCGCGGCACGGAGAATCCGAACGGCGTCGTCGGTGTAGGCCTTATTATCGGTTCCAACCAGAGCTTGCCCAAGTAACATCTCGATGAGGGGGGCGTTGTTGGAGAGTGCGACAGCCTTGCGCAGGGGAGCGATCGCCTCGGCGGGCTTGCCGCTTTCCAGCAGGGCCTGGCCGCGGACCTCGTAGAAGTACGGGTTGTTGGGCTGGACCTGGATCAGCGCGTCGATCTGGGCGAGCGCACTGCGCAGATCACCGTGCAGATAGGTGCTGATGGCGCGGGCATAGCGCGCCGGCATGCTGTCGTTGGTCTGCGGGTAGCGGCGATACACCGTCTCCGGCCGTTCCATGAAGGCCGAGATCTTGGCGCGCACCATGTCGTGGCGGAGCTGGAGCGCAGGATCGTCCTTCTTGTCCCAATAGGGGCTGGAGCTGGCGAACTCCTGGAGCGCGGCGACGCGCTCGGCGGGCATCGGGTGCGACTGCAGATAGGGATCGGCGCCGCGTGCCGCGAACAGGCTCTCGCTGGTGAAGCGCTTGAAGGTCTCGTACATGCCCTTCGGCGACTGCTGGGTCGCGGTCAGGAATTTCACGCCGGCACGGTCGGCGTTCTCCTCCTGCTGGCGCTGATAGGACAGCAGCGTCCGGCGGATCATCTCCTGCGGACCGGCGATTGCGGCCGCACCGGCATTGGCGAGGCCGTTGTTGCCGGCGCTGTTGCTGCCGCGGGTGCTGCCCACTGCGATCGCGCCGGCGCCGAGCAGCATCGCGATGATCATCTGGGTCTGGGCATTGGAGAGCTGCTCGCGCAGCTTGGACAGATGGCCGCCGGCCAGGTGCCCGGTCTCGTGCGCGAGCACGCCGATGATCTGGTTCGGCGTCTCCGACTGGAGGATCGCGCCGTAATTGACGAAGATGCGGCGGCCGTCCGCGACGAAGGCGTTGAACGAGGCTTCGTTGATGATCACCATCTGGATGTTCTGCTTTTCCAGACCGGCGACGCGCAGGATCGGGCGGGTGTATTCGCGCAGCAGCTGCTCGGTCTCGGTGTCGCGCAGGATCGGCGGACCCTTGGCCTGCGCGCGCGCAGCCGGGACCGGCAACAACGCGATCGCCGCGGCGGTGACCAGGGCGGTGAGGGCGGAGGCCTTCTTGCGCAATGCGATCTGGAGCAACATCAAGCGGTCTTGGTCAAACGGGCTCGGTCAAGTGGTCTTGCAAGTGGTCTTGGCAAGCAGTTTCGTGATTGGTTTTGGCGATTGGCGGCGGACCGGATACGCGATATGCCCTTATGAGCCGTACAATACGGCCAGTCTGGGGCGCAAGCGCCCCGTTCCCGGACCGGACCGACCGGTTCGCCAGCGAAATAGCAGAAATCGATGCACGATGCGACATTGAGGAACCGGTTAGGGCAGTGGCTCGAGCCCTCCCGCCGCAGCGACGTTCCCCCGTTCATGGTGATGGACGTTATGGCCGCGGCGGCCCGAATCGAGGCGGCCGGCGGCCATGTCATCCATATGGAGGTCGGCCAGCCCGCGGCCGGGGCGCCGAGGACCGCGATTGCCGCCGCCCATGCGGCGCTCGAGGCGGGCCGGATCGACTATACCTCCGCGCTCGGTATCCCGAGCCTGCGCGAGCGTATCGCCCGGCACTACCGCGATGCCTATGGCTGCGACGTCAGCCCCGAACGGATCGTGGTGACCACGGGCTCCTCCGGCGGGTTCATTTTGGCTTTCCTGGCGATGTTCGAGCCCGGCGACCGTGTCGCCGTGACGGTGCCGGGTTATCCGCCGTACCGTCACATCCTCACCGCGCTCGGCTGCGAGCCGGTGCTGATCGAGACCACGAACGAGACGCGTCATGCGCTCACCGGCGAGGCACTGCTGGCGGCGCATCGCAAGGCGCCGCTGAAGGGCGTGCTGGTCGGCAGCCCCGCCAATCCGACGGGGACGATGATGTCCAAGGAGGCGCTCGCCGGCTTGATCGCAGCGGCGGAAGACGCCGGCATTCGCTTCATCTCGGACGAGATCTATCACGGGCTCGACTATGCGTTTCCGGCGGTGACGGCGGCGGCGCTGTCGGACCACGCACTCGTGATCAACTCGTTCTCGAAGTATTTCTGCATGACCGGGTGGCGTGTCGGCTGGATGGTCGTGCCCGAGATCCTGGTGCGGCCGATCGAGCGGCTCCAGCAGAACCTCTCGATCTCGGTGCCGTCGCTGTCGCAGATCGCGGCCGAAGCCGCCTTCGATGGCGCGGCCGAGATGGAGGAGATCAAGCACGGCTATCAGGAGAACCGGCGCATTCTGATCGAGGGATTGCCCAAGGCGGGCCTCAGCAAGTTCCTGCCCGCTGATGGTGCCTTCTATCTCTATGCCGACGTCTCGGACTTCACCTCCGACAGTTTCGAATTCGCCAAGCAGATGCTGGAACAAGCCCATGTCGCGGCAACGCCAGGCGTCGATTTCGATCCTATCCATGGCCGCTCGTTCATACGATTCTCCTATGCGCGTTCGGCAGCCGAGATGCGGGAGGCAGTTGACCGGATCGCTCACTGGCTTAAATAGCCGCCAGCTTTGACCAGCCTTCCGGAGTTCACCTTGTCTGACCGATCCGTCCCGTCCTCTGCTGCACCGCATTCTTCTCTCGCCGCATTGATGTGGCCGACCCGCCCGGGTGAAACCGTGGGCAGCTTGCGCGCCGTCGTGCTGATCGCGCTCGGCACCGCGCTGATGACGCTGTCGGCCAAGGTGAACCTGCCGCTGCCTTACGTGCCCATGACGTTGCAGACGCTGGTGGTGCTGATGATCGGCGCTGCCTATGGCTGGCGCCTTGGGAGCGCAACCATGATCGCCTACCTCGCCGAGGGCGCGCTCGGCCTGCCGGTGTTCGCCGGCCCGGTCGGCGGGATTGCGCCGCTGGTCGGCCCGACCGCCGGCTATCTGTTCGGCTTCGTGCTGGCTGCCTTCGTCACCGGATGGCTCGCCGAGCGCGGCTGGGATCGCGGCGTGGTGCTGCTGTTTGCGGCGATGGCCGTCGGCCACATCGTCATTCTGGCCGCCGGGTTCGGCTGGCTGGCCTTCGGCGTCGGCCTTGGCATGACCAAGGCCTGGCAGGTTGGCCTCGCGCCGTTCATCGCGGCCTCGCTGGTCAAGAACGCGCTGGGCGCGGCACTGATGCCGGCGGCCCGCCGGATCATCGATCGCCGCGGGTAAAGCGCGCCATTCCAAGCAGTTCCAATTGACAGGCCCGGCCAAGTTGATCTTGGCTGGCTCCGAGTGTGAGGGGGAGTGAAACAATGACGACGACAACGATGGTGGCGGCGCCGACAGCGCCAGCCGCAGCCAAGCCGTGGTACAAGGTTCTCTACGTCCAGGTGCTGATCGCGATCGTGCTCGGCGCCATCGTCGGCTGGCTCTGGCCGACGGTTGCCACCAACGACTGGATCAAGGCGCTCGGCGACGGCTTCATCAAGCTGATCAAGATGGTGATCGCCCCGATCATCTTCTGCACCGTGGTCTCCGGCATCGCTCACATCCAGGACGCCAAGAAGGTCGGCCGCATCGGCGTCAAGGCGCTGGTCTATTTCGAGATCGTCTCGACCTTCGCGCTGGTGATCGGGCTGCTGGTCGGCAATCTCGTCAGGCCGGGCGCCGGCTTCGGCAGCGCCGCGGCCAACGCGCAGGCCGTCGCCAATTACGCCAAGCAGGCCGAAGGTCAGAAGTCGGTCGACTTCATCCTGCACATCATTCCGGACACCGTGGTCGGTGCCTTCGCGCAGGGCGAGATCCTGCAGGTGCTGCTGTTCTCGGTGCTGTTCGGCTTTGCCATCATGGGGCTCGGCGAGCGCGGCCATGTGATCCGCAGCTTCATCGACGACGCCGCGCATGCCGTGTTCGGCGTGATCTCGATCGTGATGCGCGCAGCGCCAATCGGTGCGTTTGGCGCGATGGCTTTCACCATCGGCAAGTTCGGGACCGGCGCAATCCTCAACCTGATGGGTCTGATCGCGACGTTCTATCTGACCGCCGCGCTGTTCGTGTTCGTGGTGCTCGGCATCATCGCGCGGCTTGCGGGCTTCTCGATCTTCAAGTTCCTGGCCTATATCAAGGACGAGCTCCTGATCGTGCTCGGTACCTCCTCGTCGGAAAGCGCGCTGCCGTCCCTGATGGAGAAGCTCGAACGTCTCGGCTGCTCCAAGTCGGTGGTCGGCCTCGTGGTGCCCACGGGTTACTCGTTCAATCTCGACGGCACCAACATCTACATGACGCTGGCGACGCTGTTCATCGCGCAGGCGCTCGGCTTCGATCTCACCTTCGGCCAGCAGCTCACGATCCTGGTCGTGGCGATGCTGACCTCGAAGGGCGCCTCGGGCATCACGGGAGCGGGCTTCATCACGCTGGCCGCAACGCTCGCCGTGGTCGATCCGCGCCTCGTGCCGGGCATGGCGATCGTGCTCGGCATCGACAAGTTCATGAGCGAGTGCCGCGCGCTGACCAATCTGTGCGGCAACGGCGTGGCCTGCGTGATCGTCGCCTGGTGGGAGGGTGAGCTCGATCGCGACAAGCTCAACGCCAACCTCGCCAGGCAGATCGATCCGACCGACATGGAAACCGCTGTCACGACGGACTGATCTGCACTGGCGGTGCCGGGCGCCGTCAGGCCTTGAAGTAATAGGGCTGGTCGAGATCCTCGATCAGCCCTTTTTCTTTGGGTTCCCAGCCGAGGAGGGCACGCGTCTTCGCGCTCGAGGTCGGAACGTCGACGGCCGCAAATCGCGCGAACCAGCCGAAATGCTGCTCGGCTTCATCAGTGGATTTCGAGACCACCGGCACGCCGAGCCGTTTGCCGATCACCTCCGCGATCACCTTGAACGGTACGCCTTCCTCGGCGATCGCATGATAGCGTCCCGCAGTTGCGCCTTGCTCCAGCGCGAGGCGATAGACGCGCGCCGCATCGAAGCGATGTGCGGCCGGCCAGCGGTTCATGCCGTCGCCGATATAGGCTGCGGTGCCTTTCTCGCGCGCGATCGCGATCAGGCGCGGGACAAAGCCGTGGTCGCCCTCGCCATGGGTCGTCGGCGGCAGCCGCACGATGCCGGCGCGGACGCCTTGCTGCATGAGATCTTCGGCGGTCGCTTCCGAGACGCGCGGGAAGTGACGGGCCGCCGCATCATCCTCGGTCGCCAGCCGTCCCGGCGCCAGCAGCGCCACGCCAGAGGTAACGATGAGCGGACGTTCGGAGCCTTTCAGCTCTTCGCCGAGCGCGAGGATGGCGCGGCGATCGAGCTCGCAATTGTCGGCAAACTTCGAGAAATCGTGGTTGAAGGCAAGGTGCAGCACGCCGTCGGAAGCCGCCGCGCCGCTACGCAAGGACGCATGATCCTCCAGCGAGCCGCGATGGACCTCGGCGCCCAGCGCGGTGATTGCGGCCGCACCTTCATCGGTCCGGGCAAGGCCGGTGACGCGATGGCCGGCGGCGATCAGGTCGCGAACGACGGCGGAGCCGACGAAGCCGGTGGCGCCAGTGACGAATACACGCATGAGCAGTCTCCAAAGGGTTGGTGGAGACGACCATCTGCGCTAGGATTATCCAGGTAAAGTAGTGACGTTATCGGGGTATAATGGCTAACAGGATGAGCGAGACCGCCACAGCCGAGAACCTGCTCGGGACGTACCTGAAGGACCGCCGCACGCGTCTGGATGCCGCCGCTTTCGGCTTCGCCGGCAGCCGCAGGCGCACGCCCGGCCTGCGGCGCGAGGAGGTGGCCCAGCGCGCCAATATCAGCCCGACCTGGTACACTTGGCTGGAGCAGGGCCGGGGCGGGGCGCCATCGGCCGACGTGCTCGACCGCATCGCTCGCGCCCTGATGCTGACCGACGTCGAGCGCGAGCATTTGTTCCTGATCGGCCTCGGCCGCCTGCCCGAGGTGCGCTACCAGGCGATGGAAGGCGTCTCGCCGCGACTGCAGCGCGTGCTCGACGCGCTCGCATTCAGTCCCGCGCTGGTGCGGACCGCGACCTGGGACGTCGTCGCCTGGAACCGCGCGGCAACCGTCGTGCTGACGGACTACGGCGCGATCCCGCCGGGACAACGCAACATCCTGCGTTTCATCTTCTGCGATCCGCGCGTGCGCGCAGCGCAATACGATTGGGATAGCGTCGCGCGCTTCGTCGTGGCGGCATTCCGGGCGGATGCGGCGCGTGCAGGTGCTGTCTCGCATGTCGCCGATTTCGTCGACGAGCTCTGCCGCACCAGTCCGGAATTCGCAGCTCTCTGGCGCGACAATGACGTGCGCCATCATGGCGACGGCACCAAGCGGCTGCGGCACCCCGTTCACGGCACCATGTCGTTCGATTGTTCGAGCTTCAACGTCGAGGGCCGCTCCGATCTCAGCATGATCGTCTACAACCCGGCCACACCTGATGACGCCGAGCGCATCAGACAACTGCTCGCCGAGCGCGCCGACTGACGGAATTTTCGAGCTCGCGCGTTTAACCCGCATCTCGGACCTCGAAGGGGTGGGTGGTATCGTGGGCAATGCGGCTGTGAATCCGATTGTGGTGCAGGCGGCGGAACACTTTGCGGCGGGGCGACCGGACCAGGCGGATGCGCTCTGCGCGGAGGTTCTGAAGGCCGATCCGGATCATGTCCCGGCGCTGCATCTGGCCGCCGTCGCCGCCTTCGTCACCGACCGCGCGGCTGACGGCGCCGCGCTGCTCGGCCGCATCTTCAGCGTCGATCCCGAGCACGCGCCGGCGCTGGTCACGCTCGGCGATGCACTGGCGGTGAAAGGCGAGCAGGAGGGAGCGGTGGCGGCCTTCCGGCGCGCGCTGGTGCGACGGCCTGATGATGCCGGCCTGCACAACAAGCTCGGCGTTTCGCTCGGCGAGCTCGCCCGCTTCGACGAGGCCGAGGTCGCCTATCGCCGCGCGCTGGCGCTCGATGCGCATCTGACGCGGGCCTGCTTCAACCTCGCCGTCGTGCTTGCCGAGCAGGGGCGGCTGACCGAAGCAGAAGAAGCCTTTCGCGCCGTCATCGCGCGGGAGCCGTCCTATCGCGGCGTCTGGCTCAATCTCGGCAATCTCCTTGTGGACCAGAGCCGGCATGGCGAGGCCACGGCCGCCTACCGTTGCGCAGTCGCCGCTGATCCCGACAATCCCCAGGTCCTGTGCAATCTCGGCGCAGCGCTCTATGGCCAGCGGCTGCTCGAGGACGCGATCGCCCAGTATCGTCGCGCTGCCGCGCTGGCGCCGAATAACGTCGCCGCCCTGCGCGTCCTTGGACTTGTCCTGCAAGAGGCCGGCTACCAGCGCGAGGCCGCCGAGGTTTACAGGCGGACATTTGTGCTCGATCCGGCCGATCATATGGTTGCAACCAATCTCGGCGCCTGCCTTTGCGAGCTCGGCATGTTCGATGATGCGATCGCGGCTTGCGGGCATGCGCTATCGTTGAAGCCGGATCACGCGCCGGCCCTCACCAATCTCGGCGTCATCTACGAGAAGCTGGACCGTATCGACGACGCGGTGGCCGCACACCGGCGCGCCATTGCCGCCAACGCCTCTTACGGCAGAGCGCATGGCAATCTCGCGGTCGCGCTGCGCAATGCCGGCGAGATCGACGAGGCGCTCGCGGTCTCACACCGGGCCATTGCGCTTGATCCGGAGCGGCCGATCGCCCATTACAATCATGCGCATTTCCTGCTGATGAACGGCGACTTCGCAAACGGGTTCGAAGCGTATCGGTGGCGCCGACATTGCAAGATGTTGTCGGATGGCGATCCGATCTTCAGCGAGCCGGAATGGCAGGGCGAGCCGCACGACGGCCGCACGCTGTTGGTGTTTGCCGAATACGGGCTCGGCGATGCCCTGCATTTCGTGCGCTATCTTCCGATGCTGACGGCAAAGGGCGGCAGGATCATCCTGCAGGTTCAGCCCGCGCTGGCCTCGCTGCTGCGACAGCTCCCCGATGTCACCGTGATCCCCCGCGGCGAACCGCTGCCGCCGTTCGACCTGCAACTGCCGCTGTTGAGCCTGCCGCGCATCTTCAGTACCACGCTCGACACCATTCCAGCCAAGATTCCCTATCTGCATCCCGATCCCGCCAAACTGTCACGCTGGCGCGCGGCGCTCGCGGATGTGACGGCGCTGAAGGTCGGCGTGGTCTGGGCCGGCAATGCCAGGCACAAGGGCGACCGGCAACGGTCGTTGCCTGCCGCGGTCGTGCTGCCGCGCCTCGTGCTGCCGGGCGTGCAGCTCTACAGCCTGCAGAAGGAGCCGCGGCCTGGGGATGCTGAGGTGCTCGCGGCGCTTGGCGAGGACATCATCGACCTTGCGCCGTCGCTCGGTGATTTCGCCGATACCGCCGCCGCGGTCGCGGCGCTCGATCTCGTCATCGCCGTCGACACGTCGGTGGCGCACCTTGCCGGTGCGCTCGGCCGTCCGGTGTGGATGCTGACGCCTTACGCGCTCGACTGGCGCTGGCTGCGCGATCGCGAGGACAGTCCGTGGTATCCGACCATGCGGCTGTTCCGCCAGCGCAGCCCGCGTGAATGGGACGACCCGCTGATGCGGCTGTCGGCTGCGCTCGCGGTGCTTGCCGCCAAATGCGCTGACTAGACGTGACTCACGGTCAGCACATGGCTGAGCAGGCTGACGAGCGGACCCGTCGATCAATGTTCTGTAATATTCTGGCCGACCGCATACACGTGGCACGCTGTGCCGAAGCTGTTGCTTTGGCATTCCGCGATGGATTTGTCGCGCGCTTCCGCGACCGTCCGGCTGGCGCGGGCCAAGCCACAGCCTCCCTTGCCGTCGATGGCAAATGCCTTGGTGTCGCTGCGAATGGCGACGTAACCGGCGAACGCTTGCTGGCAGTCGGATGAAAGACCCGCAGGCGATGAAAGCTGGGCAGGTTCCGGTAGATCGACCGTGACCGCGGTCGGCAACCCAAGCTCGGCGAGGAATGGCTCGACGACGGGAAGCCAGCTGTCGGCCGAAGCCCTGATGATGAAATCGTGACCGTCAGTTCCGAAGGGCGGCAGGATATGCAATCGCGCCGGTGCGCCGCCAGTCGTATATGCGGCGAGCATCTGGCGCGCCAGCTCAGGGCCATATGATAGGTCGTTTTCAGCGTAGAGCCAAAGCGAGGCTACACGAGCGGTGCGGCCGAGTGCTGCCACCGTGCCGATCAGACGGTCCGGACTGCAGGTTTCGTCCGGCTTGGCCATCGAGTGGTAACCACCGTCGAAGTTCAGAACTCCGACCACGCCCACGGGATTTCGTTCAGCTACGGCGAGCATCGTCAATCCGCCAGTCGAATGGCCCAGCAGCAGGATGTGGTCGGGGTCAACCCACGGCTCGCGTCGAGCCGCCGCCATCGCCACAATGATATCGTCTGCGGCAACGCGTTCGGCCGCGAGGTAATCACAGGGTCTGAACAGTTGCTCGGAATAGCCTCCTCCGGACAGGCCGAAGCCGCGACGCATGATGGACAGGGTCGCATAGCCACGCTGGGCGAGAGCGACGGCTGCTGTGTTGAAAGCGGTCGGAGTGCGATTGGCAATGTTGCGGAAGAACGCGTCATCCCATCCGCCCGGAGTGCCATGGGTCATGATGACCAACGGAAATCGGCCGGGACGATCCGGTCGAATGATATAGCTGTCCAACGTCAAATCCTTGCCGGAAATCCTGACGGGCAACAGCATCGGCACGCTGATCAAACCCGGCAACAGTCTGCGGTCTTCGGCGTGAGCAACGGTGACGAAGAGCAGAAGCAGCGCTATCAGCGTTCGCACGTGAGGCTCCAGAACCAATACCCGCGTGTATCCCCGCCGTATTACTACTCGGACTGCGAGCCCGAACAAGACGCGGGAAGGGTCGAAGTCTGGATTAAACGGCGATGTGATGAAGTTGCAGGCTTCCTCGGGAAACAGGACATTCTGCGCCGATGACTTAAAACCGCTCGGGCCGGTACGGCGTCGGATCGATCGACGGCGTTTCGCCGCTCATCATCTCGGCAAGCAGGCGCCCCGTGGCGGGCCCCAGCGTAAATCCCTGGTGGCCGTGGCCGAAGTTCATCCAGAGGCCGGGATGGCGCGGGGCGGGGCCGAGCACCGGCAGCATGTCGGGCGTGCAGGGGCGGGTGCCGAACCAAGGATCCGGCTCGACGCGCTTGCCGAGATCGATCAGCTCGCGCGCGGAGGCCTCCGCGCTGGCGAGCTGCACCGGTGTTGCGAGTGCGTCCGGTCCGGTCAGCTCGGCGCCGGTGGTGATGCGGATGCCCTTGGCCATCGGACCCATGGCATAGCCATTGCCCTTGTCGACCATGGGCAGGTCGAGCGACGCGCCGCCGCTGTAATGCATGTGGTAGCCGCGCTTGCGCACCAGCGGGATGCGATAGCCGAATTTCTGGAGAAGGTCGGGCGACCACGGCCCGAGCGTCACGACGGCGTTGGCGGCGTCGATGCGGCCCTTGTCGGTGTCGACCGACCAGCCGGTTGCAGTCTGTTGCAGCGACTGCGCATCGCCGAGCACGATCGTGCCGCCGAGGCGCTGGAACAGCTCGGCATAGGCGGTGACCAGTGCACCGGGATCGGACACGGTCCAGGTATCGAGCCAGTGGATCGCGCCCGGCAGATCGTCGCGCAGGATCGGCTCGGCTCTGGCGAGCTCGCCGCCGGAGAGAACGCGAAAATTCACGCCGAATTCGCGCTGGTCTTGTTCGGCGTCCTTGATCGAGTGCTCCAGGGCGGCGTCGTCGCGATACACGGCCCGATAGCCCGCGCGGCGGATCAGATTGTCGGCGTGGGCTTCGCGAATGAGGACGTCGTGCTCCGGCGTCGCGTAGGCGATCAGCCGCGCCCAGCCGACGATCGCCTCGCGGTGGCGCTTCGGCGCCGAATGCCACCAATAGCGGAGCAGGGGTTCGATATGGCGATGAAGCGACGACAGGCTGTAGCGCACGTCGTTGGTACGACCGGTCGCGATCTTCATGAGCGTGGCGAGGTCGCGCGGCATCGGATAGGGACGCACCGCTTCCGCCTGGATCATGCCTGCATTGCCATAGCTTGTCTCGCGGCCGGGCTCCCTGCGATCGACCAGCGTGACCGACCAGCCGCGGCGCTGCAGATGCAGCGCGGCGCCCACGCCCACCATGCCCCCGCCGAGAATGATTGCACTTCGCATCGGCAGAAATCTCCTGTCAGGCCCGGGTCATTCCCAGGTGAGAAAATCGGGCGCGGCCGACAGCGGCGGCGCTGCGGCAAGCCGTGCGAGGTCAGGCACGGGCCGGCACATTTGCATATCGTCGGCGAATGCAGCCTCGATGCTCGCGGCAACCGAGAGCACGATGGCATCGCCGCCGCGCGGGCCCACGATTTGAAGGCCGAACGGCAGGCCGGCTTCGTCGAGGCCGAGCGGAATGCTGATCGCGGGATGGCCGGGAAGCGTCACGGCGTAAGCGAGCGCGAGCCAGTGGAAATAGGATTTGGTCGGCACGCCGTCGATCTCGGCGGGATAGAGCTCCGACCATGGACGTGGACTGAGCGTAATCGTCGGGCTGATCAGCACGTCGCAGGTTTCAAAGAAGGTCTGGTAGGCGCGATAGATCCGCGTCTGTGTCAGGGCGGCGCGCCCGTGGTCTTCGAGCGAATAGCCGAGGCCTTCCTCGACATTGGCGCGAACATTGGGGCCGAGCATCTCGGGACGCTCTTTGTAGTTCTTGCCGTGCATCGCCAGGAACAGGCCTGCACGCAGCACGGCGAAGGCATCGTCGGCGCCTGAGCAGTCTGGGGTGGCCTCGCGGCTTTCTGCGAACAGCGGCGCGAGCTTGTTCACGCGCGCGCGGAACACGCGGCGGATCGCTTGCTCGGTCGGTGCGAAGCCGAAGTCTTCGGTGAAAGCCAGACGCAGCTTGCCGAGCTCTGCCGGGCGTGGTGCGGCCCAGCGCTCGGCGCGCGCTCGCACGGGCTCGCCGGGCAGCGTGTAGGCCAAGGGATCGCGGGCATCGTCGCTCGCCATCACCGACAGCATCAACGCGGCGTCGGCGACATTGCGCGCCATCGGTCCGTCGGTCGACAGGTTCGACCAGCCGAAGATGCGCTTCTCGCTGGGCACGAGACCGTAGGAGGGACGCATGCCGACGATGCCGGAAAAGCCGGCCGGATTGCGCAAGGAGCCGCCGGTGTCGGAGCCCGAGGCGAGCGGGGCCATGCCGCAGGCGAGCGCGACCGCCGAACCACCGGAGGAGCCGGCCGCCGAGCGCGAGGGGTCGAAGGGATTGCCGGTCGCGCCGAACACGGGGTTACGGGTGTTGCCGCCCGCCGCCCATTCCGGCGTGTTGGTCTTGCCGAAGATGATGGCGCCGGCGGCGCGTAAGCGCGCGACAGAGCCCTGGTCGGCGGCCGGAATATTGTCGCGCAGGATCGGGCTGCCATAGGTGGAGCGCATGCCCGCGGTGTCCTGGGTGTCCTTGATCAGGACGGGAAGCCCGTGCAGCGCGCCGCGATCCTCGCCGCGCAGGATGGCCGCTTCGGCCTCTTTCGCGGCAGCGCGCGCCCCAGGCTCGTCCAGCGTCACGACGGCGTTGACGGCGGGGTTGACGGTGGCGATGCGGGACAGGCAGGCGTCGAGCAGCTCGACGGGCGAGATCGCCTTGGTGGCCAGCAGGCGGCGCAGCTCAACAGCACTGGAATCGCACAGTTCGGACAACGCCAACCCCTTTCAGATTATGAAAACGATTTAGCATATCGGAAAGTGAAGATGACGCACCAATATTCGTCAAATCGGTGTGTCCCATGCACAAATCATGGCTCTGATGCCCAGCAGGCAACCAAACGAGCTGCCCAAGGCCAGTCTTGGCCGAAAATATTAGACCGATAGGTCAACAATTTTTCCGCCGCCGTGATAGGGTTGTCGCATGAGCGAGATCACGACGCCCGAAGGGGCCAATTCGCAGCTCGGCCAATGCCTCAAGGCCGCCCGCCAGGCGCGCGGCCTGACGCTCAAGCAGGTGGCGGAGCGGACCGGCATGGCGCTCTCGACCTTGTCCAAGGTCGAGAATGGCCTGATGTCGCTGACCTACGACAAGCTGGTCCAGCTCACCGCGGGCCTGAAGATGGAGATCGCCGAGCTGTTCAATCCGGTGGTCGCGGCGCCCGCGCAAGGTCGGCCGGTCACCGCGCGGCGGAGCATCAGCCGGGCCGGGCAGGGCCAGGTGATCAATACGAAATTCTATACCTACACCTATCAATGCACCGACCTGATC
Organism: Bradyrhizobium sp. GW821-FHT13H05; assembly: GCF_058804065.1. Lineage (NCBI taxonomy): Bacteria > Pseudomonadati > Pseudomonadota > Alphaproteobacteria > Hyphomicrobiales > Nitrobacteraceae > Bradyrhizobium > Bradyrhizobium sp. GW821-FHT13H05. The sequence goes on from NZ_JBXAPO010000013.1 coordinate 156,806, forward strand.
GGCAAAGGCATGGTGCCGATCGTGGCCGAGGTCCGCGCGCGCTCGCTGGAGGAGTTCGGCCCGCTGCTGCGTCATGGCGGCGAGGAGTATTTTCTGGTGACGAGCGGACGCGTTGCCGTCCACACCGAGTTCTACGCACGGGAGATCCTCGGCGTGGGCGACGGCATCTATCTCGACAGCACCATGGGGCACGCCTATCTCAACGCCGGCGAGGCACCTTCCGCAACGGGCGTCTGTCTCTGCACCAGCGAAGCGCCGGATCTGTACGACCAGCTCCGCCAGATCGCCGCGCGCGAGTAGGCAAGTTCTGAAACGAAAAACGCCCGGCTTTTGGCCGGGCGTCTTTTTGATTCTGCGTCCGGCTTATTCGCCGCCGCCGAAGCGGCGGGACCACCAGCCGGCGCGACGCGGGGCGGCCGGAGTTTCGGTCGCCGCTTCCGGCGAAGGAGCCGGCGCGGGCGGAGCAACCGGCTCTGGCGCTGTCGCGACCGGTGCTGCCGGCTCGCTCGCGCTGCTCGACAGGAAGCTCACCTTTTCGCGGACCGTGGAGCGGCGTCGCGCGGCCTTGTCGTCGGCGGGCTCTTCGTCCGCTGCGGCAGGAGCGGGTGCGGGCTCCGGCTGGGCCGGTGCCGCGACCTGCACCTCGGCACGCGGTTCGGGTTGGGTGAACTGCGGCTCCGAGCTGTGCTCGGCCTGCGCGATCGAGGGCGCAATCTCGCCGCTGGCGCCGTCGAAATCGGCCACGGCGTCGGCAGCTTCCGACGGCGCATTGGCCGCGAGCTCGTCGCCGATGGAGCCTGCAAGACCCTCTTCGCCATTACCGCGCCGACGGCGTCCGCCCCTGCGGCCACGCCGGCGCCGGCGCTCGCTGTTGCCCTGCTGCTCGCCACGGGCTGCCTGTTCCTCGCCTTCCTCGCCATCCTGCTCGGACTCGGCCTCCTCGTCGCCTTCGCCGGCGGCAACAGCCGCCTCGGGCGGCGTGGGGGCGCCATCCTCGCGGATCTCGCCGTCGCGCTGGCCACCGCGGCCGCGCCGGCGGCGGCGGCGCTTGCGGCGCTGACCGTCCTGGTCGGGGGCTGCCTCACCGGCAGCCTGCTCTTCGGAAAGACCTTCGGTCTCCTCGGTCTCGACCTCGGATTCCAGCTCCGGATCGAACTCCTCGTCGTCATAGACCTCTTCGGCCTGAGGCGGCGGGCTCGCAGCCGCCTGCGCCACGAGCAGCGCCTTGGCTGCTTCCAGCGTATGGACCTGCTCGCCGCGGTCGATGAGATAGGCCTGCGGACCGCTGACGCTGGGGTCGGCGATGACCGCGAGCGTGACCTTGAAGCCGTTTTCGAGATCGCGCAGATGGCCACGCTTGTGGTTCAGCACATAGAGCGCGACGTCGGTGCGGGTGCGGACCACGAGATTGTGGGTCGCGCCCTTCATCAGAATCTCTTCGAGGCCGCGCAGCAGCTGAAGTGCAACCGAGGACACCGAGCGGACATGGCCGGTGCCGCCGCAATGCGGGCAGGGATCGGTCGAGCTCTCAAGCACGCTGGCGCGGATGCGCTGGCGCGACATCTCGAGCAGGCCGAAATGCGAGATGCGGCCGACCTGGATCCGCGCGCGATCCTGCCTGAGGCAGTCGGACAGCTTGCGCTCGACCGCGCGGTTGTTGCGCTTCTCGTCCATGTCGATGAAGTCGATGACGATCAGGCCGGCGAGGTCGCGCAGGCGGAGCTGGCGGGCGACCTCTTCCGACGCCTCCAGATTGGTCTTGAGCGCGGTGTCCTCGATATGGTGCTCACGGGTCGAGCGGCCGGAGTTGACGTCGATCGAGACCAGCGCCTCGGTCTGGTTGATGACGATGTAGCCGCCGGAACGCAGCTGCACGGTCGGCGAGAACATCGCGTCCAGCTGGCTCTCGACGCCCATGCGCGAGAACAGCGGCTGGCCGTCGCGATACTGCTTCACCGCGCTGACATTGGCGGGCATCAGCATCTTCATGAAATCGCGCGCTTCGCGGTAGCCGGATTCACCGGCGACCGAAATCTCGTCGATCTCCTTGTTGTAGAGGTCGCGCAGCGAGCGCTTGATCAGCGAGCCTTCCTCGTAGACCAGGGTCGGGGCCTGCGACTTCAGCGTCAGGTCGCGCACCGTCTCCCACATCCGGATCAAATATTCGAAGTCGCGCTTGATCTCAGGCTTGGTGCGGGCGGCGCCCGCGGTGCGCAGGATGATGCCCATGCCCTCGGGCACGTCGAGATCCTGCACCACTTCCTTGAGGCGGGAACGGTCCTGCGCGCTGGTGATCTTGCGGCTGATGCCGCCGCCACGCGCGGTGTTCGGCATCAGCACGGCGTAGCGGCCGGCGAGCGACAGGTAGGTCGTGAGCGCTGCGCCCTTGTTGCCGCGCTCTTCCTTGACGACCTGCACCAGCATGACCTGGCGGCGCTTGATGACTTCCTGGATCTTGTACTGGCGGCGCGGGCGGAAGGTGCGCTCCGGCACTTCCTCCATGACGTCGTCGCCCCCGACGGATTCGACGTGTTCCTCTTCGGCTTCCTCGCCGTCCTCGTCCTCGTCGTCTTCCTCGTCGTCGGACTCCTGATGAGGAGCCTCGCTGCTCTCGCCGGCAGCGTAGACGGCGTCGGCCGGTTCAGCGGCTGATGTCACGGCTTCGGCGAGAGCCTCGGCGTGCGCTTCGGAGGTGTAGGCCTCCTGCGGTTCGGCAGCGGTCTCAGTCGCGACCACGGGTTCGGCACCGACGGCTGCGACAGGCGCGGGCGTCTCGTCGGCATGATCATGCTCGTGATGATCGTGCTCGCCGGCATGACCATGGTCGTCATGATCATGATGGTGATCGTCGTCATGGGCGTGGTGATGGTCGTCATGCCCATGATCGCCGTGATCATGGTCATGATGATCATGCTCGTGATGATCATGACCTTCGTGTTCGCCGTGATGCTCGGCATCGGCGTGCAGATGCTCGCCCTCGTGCGGAGCGCCCTCGATGTGCTCCGGCAGCGCCGCGCCCTCGACCGGCTGGACGCCGGCGTCCGCACCCTCGACGACGTCGCTGCGCACGCGTTCGCCATGACCGCGGCGGCGGGCGTTGCGGTGGCGCGAGCGGCGGCGGCCGTGCGAGCGGTTCTCGCTCTCTTCCTCGGCCTCGCGATGGGCCTGTTCCTCGGCCTCGATCAGCGCCTGCCGGTCTGCGACCGGGATCTGGTAGTAATCGGGATGGATTTCGCTGAAGGCGAGGAAGCCGTGGCGGTTGCCGCCATATTCGACGAAGGCGGCCTGGAGCGAGGGTTCGACCCTGGTGACCTTGGCGAGGTAGATATTTCCCCGCAGTTGCTTGCGTTGCGCGGTCTCGAAATCAAACTCTTCGACGCGATTGCCGCGGACCACGACGACCCGGGTCTCCTCCGGGTGGGTGGCATCGATCAACATCTTGTTGGGCATGTCTTAACTCTTGGCGGCGGCGGGCGCGATCGACCGTGGGCGCGATGTGCGCTGCCGGGTGACGCGACGGTCCACCTGATTCGGGGGTGAGGGGAAGGCCGAAACGCCGTCTCTCGCGCCTTGCCGAAACGGAAGCTTCAGGACCGAAGCGGCGCGCGGGATTGTCTCTCCGCAGCGTCGCGAATGGTCCTTCAGAATTCGTCGGCACAGTCTGGCGCATCAAGCGTCGGCCCGTATGAAACATTGGGCGGCGGGGCCGCCCCTCAATCAGTTGCTGTTGGCCAGGCATGGCGCGAGCGCGCTCGCCTTGGGATCGGAACCGCCCCCTTGGGATCAAGGGGCCGGGTAATGGGTTGCGCCGCTGTCAGAACCGTCCCGGAAAATTGGTATCCGAGAACCGTCCGCCGCCGGGGCTTGACCCGCTCCACCTCGCTGCCGCGCACCGCGCTGGACTTAGAGGAGAACGGAAAACGCTGGAATTCCCAAACCTTGAGAGTTCCGGCGCTGCACCGGGAGGCTGAATGCGACACAACCGGAAATATCGGCCGTCAGCATTCCGTACATACGAGGAATGGGCCATCCGTGCAAGGGAGCGTCGCACGGCGGTCACAGTCAGCGAGTTTCGCTAATCTGTCATTAAGGATCGATTAACCCTGTGGTTCTATTGCGTTAAAAAAGCTGCTCGGAGGCACGGAATCGGTGGCGAGCCGCAGAAATCAAAGGGTCTTGCTGGGATGCGTGCTGCTGTGCGCTGCGGCATTGCCGTGCGCTGATTCCTCGCGCCTGAGCGCGGCGGAGAGTCAGTCGCAACCCTCTGTTGCGGTAGTGAATTTTCCGACCGCCTCGGCCGCCCGGCTGGCCGGCGATGGCAAGCAGACCCGCTTCATCCTGGACATCGACCAGACCATCAGCTTCCGCGCCGTGACGCTCGCTGACCCCTATCGGGTCGTGGTGGACGTCCCACAGATCAATTTTCAGCTGCCCGCGGGTACCGGGTCCGGGGGACGGGGACTGGTCAAGGCCTTCCGCTACGGGCTGGTCATGCCCGGTGGTTCGCGAATCGTGTTCGACCTGACGGGCCCGGCCAAGATCGCCAATTCCTACGTGCTGGAGGCAGCCAACGGCCAGCCGGCCCGGCTGGTGCTCGAGCTGGAGGAAGTCGACCGCGCCGCCTTCGTGCCATCGCTCGCCCCGGAAAACCGCCCCGAGTTGCGGCCCGCGATCGCCGACGCACCGCCCGCAACGGTTCCCGCTGCGGCGGTCCCGGAAATGGCGCAGCAGAAGGCCGATGGCCGGCCGGTCGTCGTGATCGACCCCGGCCATGGCGGTATCGACAACGGCACGCAATCCAGCGGCGAGAGCGAGAAGAACCTGGTGCTGGCCTTTGGCGTCGCGCTGCGCGACCGGCTGGAAAAGGCCGGCAAATACCGGGTGGTGATGACGCGGAACGACGACACGTTCATTCCGCTCAATGACCGGGTCAAAGTCGCCCGCAACCTCAAGGCCGCGCTGTTCGTCTCGATCCATGCCGATGCGCTGCCGCGGGCCGAGGGCGATGCGCAGGGGGCCACCATCTATACGCTGTCCGACAAGGCATCGGACGCCGAGGCGCAGCGGCTGGCGGACGCCGAAAACCGCGCGGACGCGATCGCTGGCTTCAATCTGGCGGAGGAGCCGACCGACGTCGCCGACATCCTGATCGATCTGACGCAGCGGGAAACCCGCACGTTTTCAAACCGTTTTGCGCATGTGCTGATGGGCGAGATGAAGTCGACCGTGCGGATGCACAAGCATCCCCTGAAATCGGCCGGTTTCAGGGTGCTGAAGGCGCCTGACGTGCCGTCGGTGCTGGTCGAGATCGGTTATGTCTCCAACAAGGGCGATCTTGAGCATCTGGTCTCCGAGGGCTGGCGGTCCAAGGCCGTGGGCTCGATGGCACAGGCGATCGACGGGTTCCTGGCCAAACGGCTGGCGACGGCGGGATCGTCGAATTGACGACCTGGGATCGTCGAAGGACGACCTTGGGATCGTCGAATTGAAGAAGGGTTTTTCCGTCCCGCCGCAAAAGCCCTAGTTTGGCCACAGCGGGCGATTTATAAAAACGCCGCAGGGGGTTCCGGAATCGGAGAGAATCCCGCTCGGCAAGCGTCTTTAGGTCCGGCTTTGGTGTGATTGCGTAGGCCGGTGAATTCGCGACGTGAGGTTGGCACCAGTTTTGGTGCCAAGGGCTGATACTGGGCTGATCCAGAGTTTGAACGGATAAACACATAATGCGCTTGCTGGTGCGGTTCATGGGCTTCCTGTTCGCCGCGGGAACAGTGGTGTTCCTGGTCGGTGTCGGGGCCGTGGCAGGCCTGATCTGGCATTTCTCCAAGGACTTGCCTGATTACTCTCAGCTTCAGGATTACGAGCCGCCGGTGATGACGCGCGTGCACGCGGTCGACGGCTCGCTGCTCGGCGAATACGCCAAGGAGCGGCGGCTGTATCTGCCGATCCAGGCGGTGCCGAAGCTCGTGATCAACGCCTTCCTCGCCGCCGAGGACAAGAATTTCTACGAGCATGGCGGCATCGACTACACCGGTATGGCGCGTGCGGGTGTGCTCTATCTCCAGAATTTCGGCTCCAACCGCCGTCCGCAGGGTGCGTCCACGATCACCCAGCAGGTCGCCAAGAACTTCCTTCTGACCAACGAGGTCTCCTTCGCCCGCAAGATCAAGGAAGCCTTGCTGGCGATGCGGATCGAGAAGACCTATTCGAAGGACAAGATCCTCGAACTGTATCTGAACGAGATCTATCTCGGCCTCGGCGCCTACGGCATCGCAGCCGCTTCGCTGGTCTATTTCGACAAGTCGGTGAACGAGCTGACGGTGGCGGAAGCGTCCTATCTGGCGGCGCTGCCGAAGATGCCCGCGACCCTGCATCCGGTGCGCAACCGCGACCGCGCCATCGAGCGCCGCAATTACGTGATCGATCGTCTGCTGGAGAACGGCTGGATCAAGCAGGCCGACGCCGACAAGGCCCGCAAGGAGCCCTTGGCCGTCACCAACCGCTCCAACGGCGCCCACACCTTCGCCGGCGAATATTTCGCCGAGGAAGTCCGCCGCGACATCTTCGAGCGCTACGGCGAGAAGAAGCTTTACGAGGGCGGTCTGTCCGTCCGCACCACGCTCGATCCGAAGATCCAGGTCATGGCGCGCAAGACCATGGTCTCTGGCCTCGTGAATTATGACGAGCAGCAGGGCTATCGCGGCGCCATGAGCAAGCTCGATATTTCGGGCGATTGGGGCGTGAAGCTCGCCGAGATCAAGTCGCTGTCCGACATCTCGCCATGGCGCATGGCGGTGGTGCTGGAGACCAGCGACCAGTCGGCGCGCATCGGCTTCCAGCCGAACCGCGAGCTCGGCGGCGCCATCAGCAAGCAGCGCGAGACAGGTCTCATCACGCTCGACGGCATCAAATGGGCGAAGGCGCTCTCGGGGGCTGCGAAGGGCAGGACGGCGACTGCGGTATCGCAGGTGCTCCAGCCCGGCGACGTGATCTATGCCGATCCGCTCTACAGCAAGGAGGGACAGCCGGTCGAAGGCCAGTACCGCCTGCGCCAGATTCCCGAAGTGTCCGGCGCGATGGTGGTGATGGACCCGTGGACCGGCCGCGTGCTGGCGATGGTCGGCGGCTTCTCGTTCGACCAGAGCCAGTTCAACCGCGCTACCCAGGCCTATCGGCAGCCGGGCTCGTCGTTCAAGCCGATCGTCTATTCGGCCGCGCTCGACAACGGCTATACGCCCTCGACCGTCGTGCTCGATGCGCCCATCGAAATCGACCAGGGCCAGGGCGCTGGCGTGTGGCGGCCGGAAAACTTCTCCTCGGGCAAGTTCCAGGGACCGGTGACGCTGCGCAATGCGCTGCGGCAGTCGCTCAACACCGTGACGGTGCGCCTCGCACAGGACATCGGCATGCCCCTGATCGGCGAATATGCCCGCCGCTTCGGTGTCTATGACGAACTGCCGAACTATCTGTCCTACGCGCTCGGCGCCGGCGAGACGACGGCGATGCGCATGGTTACGGCCTATTCGATGATCGCCAATGGCGGCCGCCGTGTGAAGCCGACCCTGATCGACCGCATCCAGGACCGCTACGGCCGCACCATCTTCAAGCACGACCAGCGCGAATGCCGCGGCTGCGACGCGCCGGGCGGCTGGAAGAACCAGAACGAGCCGCAGCTGATCGACCGCCGCGAGCAGGTGCTGGATTCCATGACCGCCTATCAGATCACCGAGCTGATGGAAGGCGTGGTCCAGGCCGGCACCGCGACCGTGGTCAAGGAGGTCGGCAAGCCGATCGCCGGCAAGACCGGCACCACCAACGAGGCCAAGGACGCCTGGTTCGTCGGCTTCTCGCCCGACGTCGCCGTCGCCATCTATATGGGCTACGACAAGCCGCGCGCGCTCGGTAAGGGCAACGCCGCGACCGGCGGCCATCTGGCCGCGCCCATCGCGCGCGACTTCCTCAAGCTCGCGCTGGCCGACAAGCCCGCGGTTCCGTTCAAGGTGCCGGCCGGCATCAAGCTGGTGCGCGTCGTCGCCAAGACCGGCATGCGCGCCGGCCCCGGCGAGACCGGCGGAACCATCCTCGAAGCCTTCAAGCCGGGCACGGCGCCGCCGGACAATTATTCGGTCATCGGCGTTGCCGACGCCGACGGGCGCGGCGGCGTGCCGGCGTCGCAACAGCAGCAGCCGGATTCCGGCTTCTTCATGCGGCCGGGCACCGGCGGCCTGTATTAGCGTATAAGACGGACGATCGCGGCTCCGGCGGTTGCGCTTTGCAGCCGCCGCCGCTACATCCCGCATCTCCATTGCACGCGGAACCAATTCCGCGAGATCAGAGAACGACATGCGCGCCGAAATCGAACGGTTGGTAGAAGAGATCAAGCAGTCAGTCGGGCTGCTGAGGAGGCATCTTTGACGTCGAGAAATCGACGGCGCGCCTCGCTGAGCTGAACAAGCTCGCAGAAGATCCCAACCTCTGGAACGATCCCCAGAAAGCCCAGAAGCTGATGCAGGAGCGCACCTCGCTTGAGGATTCGCTCTCGGGAATCGGCAAGGTCGAGCAGGAGCTCGAAGACGACATCGGCATGATCGAGCTCGGCGAGGCCGAGGGCGATGCCGGGGTCGTGGCCGAAGCCGAAGCCGCGCTGAAGAACCTCAAGAAGGAAGTGGCGCGGCGCGAGCTCGAGGCGCTGCTCTCGGGCGAAGCCGATCGTTTCGATTCCTATCTCGAAGTCCATGCCGGCGCCGGCGGCACCGAGAGCCAGGACTGGGCGCAGATGCTTTTGCGCATGTACACGCGCTGGGCCGAGACGCACGGCTTCAAGGTCGAGTTCCTCGAAGAGTCCGAGGGCGAAGAGGCCGGCATCAAGTCGGCGACCATCCAGGTCTCCGGCCACAATGCCTATGGCTGGCTGAAGACGGAAGCCGGCGTGCACCGGCTGGTGCGCATCTCGCCGTTCGATTCCAACGCGCGGCGGCACACCTCGTTCTCGTCGGTGCAGGTCTTCCCCGTCATCGACGACAGCATCAAGATCGACATCAAGGAATCCGATGTCCGTACCGACACCATGCGCTCCGGCGGTGCCGGCGGTCAGCACGTCAACAAGACCGAATCCGCGGTGCGCTTGACGCATATTCCGACCGGCGTCGCGGTGGTCTGCCAAGCCGGCCGCTCCCAGCACAAGAACAAGGCGCAGGCCTGGGACATGCTGCGCGCGCGGCTTTACGAGATCGAGCTGAAGAAGCGCGAGGAGAAGGCCGCCGCCGACCAGGCCGCCAAGACCGATATCGGCTGGGGTCACCAGATCCGCTCCTACGTGCTCCAGCCCTATCAGATGGTGAAGGATCTGCGCACCGGCGTGCAGACCTCCGACACCTCGGGCGTGCTCAATGGTGAGCTCGACGACTTCATGGCCGCGACGCTGGCGCAGCGCGCCTTCGGCACCACCGGCGCCGACATCGAGGATGTGGACTAGCCATGCCCCGAATTGCCTTCATCGGGCTCGGGCGGATGGGCCATGGCATGGCCGGCCGCTATCTCGATGCCGGCTTCACGGTGACGCTGTGGAATCGCAGCAAGGCGAAGGCGGAAGATTTGATCGCGCGCGGCGCGCATTGGGCGACCTCGCCTGAGGATGCCGCGATAGATGCCGATGCTGTCGTGACCATGGTTGCCGACGACGAAGCCTCGCGCGCGGTCTGGCTTGGGCCGCAAGGCGCCGCCAAGACGGCGAAATCAGGCACCATCGCAATCGAGTGCTCGACCGTCTCCTATGATCACGCCCGCGAGATGGGCCGCGAGCTCAACGCGCGCGGGTTGATCTATATCGACTGCCCCGTGACGGGATTGCCGGATGCGGCAGCCGCCGGAAAACTGACGCTGCTCGCCGGCGCAGATAGCGCCGACCTCGAACGCGCCCGCCCGTTCCTCGAACCGATCGGCTCGACCATCCGCCATTTCGGCGCGGTCGGCGCCGGCACCGTCTACAAGCTCATCAACAATCTGATGGGCGCGATCCAGATTGCGGGCCTCGCCGAGGGCCTCGCCATCGCCGAGCAGGCCGGGCTCGACATGAACCTCGTGCTGGAATCGATCCAGGCGGGCGTTGCAGCGAGCCCGCAGGTGCAGCGTCACTCCAAGCGCATGGTTGCCCGCGATTTCAGCGGCGCGACCTTCACGGCGGCGCTGCGGCACAAGGATGCCGCCTACGCCGTAAAGCTCGCGGAAAGCCTGCTGGCGGACAAGCCGCTGGTCTCGCGTGCCGCGGTCGAGTCCTACGCGCAGGCGAAGGCCGCGATGCCGGATGACGATGAAGGCAGGATGATCGAGCTGGTGTCGCGGCCGAAGAAGCCGTCTTAACTGGTCGCATCACATGGGGCAGCCTCGATCGGAACGCGGCCTCGGCATTGCCCTCGTCATTGCAGCCGCGGTTGCCTGGAGCACCGCGCCGTTCTTCACGCGGCTGCTGCCGTTCGATCCCTGGACCATCCTGTTCTGGCGCGGCGTGTTCGCAGGCAGCCTGATCAGCGTATTTCTCGTGGCGATGCAGGGCCGCGCCGCCTTGTGGCAATTGGTGGTGCCGGGACGTGGCAGCTTGCTCGTCGCCTCATTGTCCACACTCGGCATGGTGTCCTTCATCCCCGCGCTTCAGATGACCCAGGTGATGAACGTCGCCGTGCTGATCGCCACGCAGCCATTCGTCGCCGCGGCACTGGCATGGCTTTGGCTTGGCGAAGCCGCGACATGGCGCACGCTGGTTGCGAGCCTCGTCGCCTTCGCCGGCGTCGTCATCACGGTCGGCGGTGTGCAAGCCGGCGCCGATCTCGGCGGCGTGGCCCTGAGCTGCCTGATGGTGCTCGCCATCTCCGCCATGACGGTCGTCATCCGGCGCCATCGCCAGACCTCGATGGTGGCGGCAGCAGCGCTGTCGAACTTCCTGGGAAGCCTCGTCAGCCTCCCATTCGCCCACGACATCGGCCATGTCGGCGGCAGCAGCCTCGCAATCCTCGCGATGTTCGGCTGCCTTCAGGTCGCGCTCGGGCTGACATTCTACATGCTCGGCTCGCGCCTGCTGCCCTCGGGGCAGGCCTCCCTGATCGCGACGCTGGAAACGCCGCTGATGCCGTTCTGGATCTGGGTGGCCTTCCGGGAGGTGCCCGCCGTGCATGCGCTCATTGGCGGAGCCCTGGTGATCGGGGCGGTGGTTGCCGACATCGCTGGTGAGACGCGGAAGAGGCCAGGCTCCTAGTCTTGAGCGCCGAAGAGCGAGCAAGTGCAGCATTCCACGGTGGCCCTACGGGCTAACGCTTGCGATCAGGTAAGCTGCTCTCGACTTGTTTATTTGACATGGGCATCGCGCGTTGGTTGCAATACTGAAGCCCTGAATTATATTTCTCTGGTAGGCCACAGGGAGAACCTGGTGGTGGTATCACTTGGCAAGTCTGTTAAGCGGGCTTGGCACATCGGTCTCAAGGCCGGTGACGTGGTACGTTTTGCTGCAAACGGCGCCATAGTCGTAGGTGCAGCTTCCCCGTTTCTAGCGTTGGCAAGTTCGTACGTTCGCGACCACCACGAGATTCTTTTTCCCGTCGTTGGAATTGGAGCGGCGACGTTCGGTGCTGCGATGACACGGTGGACTGCTGCGCGCATTCGCACGCGGCGACAGCAAGTCATGATCGATCACGCATGGGCAAAGCTGCAAGCAGCAGAGAGCGAATTCAATTTGAGGGCGAACGAACTCCTGCGTCTTAAGCTTAGTGGAAAGAGGGTGCCACAAAAGAAGCTGGCCGAATTGAAGGCGACTCATCGGGAATATCTCAGGCAAACCTGTGTATCCGCCACGGAAATACTGGCAGCGATGAGAGACCAGAACGTCACCTTCGAGGCCAATATCAAGCGCATTGATCTGATGCCAGCAGTAGGCAATAGCCGCTTGCTTCCACACTATCGGCCGCTTGTGCGGTCCTATGCAGATTTCACTCGGATCCGCTATGATGATTGGCTGGAGAGAAATCCCATTCCGGTTGGGCAGAATGCCGCATATCGACAAATGATACCGAGCGATTCCGTCTCGCGTGGCTATTACGTGCCTAAGAAAGACTACTTCGCGTGCGGCGATGTCTCGGCATTCATCGCGGAACTAGAGTCGCATGGTGAGCAGTTTGTGGAACCAAACAAGGCCGTCACCGGACAATTCTATCAATCGTTCCTGGTGATCCCAATCTCGGGACGTACAGAGTCGGCGAGCCCGGATTGGCTCCAGGTCGATGGGCAGGTCTTCCCGGCGTTGATTTGCATCGACACGCAAAAGGCGGGTGTATTCGATCGCCAGGAAAGCCTAGCCTTGACGGTCGACCTCCAAGTCATGCGGCGTTTAGCCAACGACGCATTCAAGACATTCGAGGTGCTTGGTATGATCTTGAAAGGAGAACGGGTGGGCTATGGATAACGTCATCCACCTCGACAAGAACTTGAGACTACCGCTCTCTACAGCGGGATTTCCTGCGGAGTTCTTCGATGTGCTCTTCGCGATCGATGCGAGCGATGTCTGCCAAGTAGTCTCTCAGAGACGTGTCCGTTCCGCCATCGCCTGATCCGGTGCGAGAGGGAGAAGTAAGGGACGATGGCTCTCGAGACCACATAGAAACGGACTGCTTGAGCATGTCATTTCCGATCGAAAAAAGTACGCTACTGATATTGAAAGAAAGGTCTTAGGCAAAGAAGAAACCTATCAAGCGCAATTTATTTTGAAGCGCTGTGGATTGGGAGTCACATTCGTGCCAGCGCGAAAAGCGCTCGGCGCCATGAGAGAGTTTGTCTTTATTGTCGGAAATCGGGTGGCAATTGGATTGCTCTTATTGTACGCGACTGTCTCACCTGTCGATCTGAGACCCATGCTCCCGAACGATAACCGGATCGACACGCGAGACTGGTCGCTGCTCGCGGTGCTTTCGGTGCTCTGGGGCGGCTCGTTCTTCTTCAACGGTGCGGCGCTGCGGGAATTGCCGCCGCTGACGCTCGTGTTCCTGCGCGTGGTCCTCGGCGCGGCCATTCTCGTGCCGTTGCTCCGCATGCAGGGCATCGGCTTTCCCAAGGGCCTGACCGGCTGGACACCGTTCATAGCGATCGGACTGCTCAACAACGTCATCCCGTTCTCGCTGATCGTGATCGGCCAGACCTTCATCCCGAGCGGACTGGCCTCGATCCTGAATGCCACCACGCCGCTGTTCACGGTGATCGTCATGGCGATGGCGGGCGACGAAGCCTTGCAGATGCGGCGGGTGGCCGGCGTGGCGCTCGGCGTCGCCGGCGTGGTCATCCTGCGCGGATGGGGCATCGAGACGAGGCCGGGGCAGGGGCTCGGCATCCTGCTCTGCCTGGGCGGCGCGCTCAGTTACGGCTTTGCGGCGCTGGCGGCGCGGCGGCTGTTGAAGGATTCGCCGCCGCTCGGGACGGCGACGTTTCAACTGATGGCCTCGACGGTGATGATGGCGGTCGTCGCCGGCGTGGTGGAGCAGCCCTGGCATCTTGCGATGCCGGGCATTGCGACCTGGCTTGCCGTGCTCGGCCTTGCCGGCCTGTCGACGGCGCTCGCCTACATTGTCTTCTTCCAGATCATTCGGCGCTCGGGCGCGACCAATGTGATGCTGGTGACGCTGCTCATCCCGGTCACCGCCATTCTGCTGGGATGGCTGGTGCTGGGTGAGCCGATCTCCGCGCGGGAGATTGCCGGGGCCGTCGTCATCGGCAGCGCCTTGCTGGTGATCGACGGGCGCGCACTGAGTCTGCTGCGGCGCGGCGCGTAAGTTCCAGCTTCGCCGTTTTATCCCGCGGAAAATCTCGGCGCTTGCCAGCCGCGAGCCGCCTTGCGACACTCCCGGCAAAACAAGACTACAAAATACAGGGGAGAGAACGATGCCGGGTCGTCGCCAAAACCTTGCTGCCCTCGCCATGCTTGCTGCCGGAGTGCTGGTTACGGCACCGGCCTCGGCGCAGAAGAGATACGACCCCGGCGCCAGCGATACCGACATCAAGATCGGCAACATCATGCCCTATAGCGGGCCGGCCTCGTCCTATGGCGTGATCGGCAAGACCGAAGCCGCGTTCTTCAAGATGGTCAACGACCAGGGCGGCATCAATGGACGCAAGATCAATTTCATCAGCTATGACGACGCTTATTCGCCGCCGAAGGCGATCGAGCAGGCGCGCAAGCTGGTCGAGAGCGACGAGGTGCTGCTGATCTTCCAGCCGCTCGGAACGCCCTCGAACTCCGCAATCATGAATACATGAACGCGAAGAAGGTGCCGCAGCTGTTCGTCGCCTCCGGCGGCACCAAATTTGGTGATCCGAAGAATTTCCCGTGGACCATGGGTTTTCAGCCGAACTACCAGAGTGAGGGGCGGATCTACGCAAAATACATCCGCGACAATTTTCCGAACGGCAAGATCGCGGTGTTCTGGCAGAACGACGATGCCGGCAAGGACCAGTTCAAGGGTCTGAAGGACGGGCTCGGAGACAAGGCGAACATGATCATCGCCGACAAGTCCTATGAGGTCAGCGATCCCTCGATCGACTCGCAGATCGTAGCCTTGCACGATTCCGGCGCCGACATCTTCTTCTCATGGGCCGCGCCGAAAGGCTCGGCGCAGGCGATCCGGAAGGTCGGCGAGCTCGGCTGGAAGCCGAAATTCTTTTTGGCCAACACCGCGACCTCGGTCGCCTCGGTGCTCAAGCCCGCCGGGCTCGACTATTCCAAGGACATCATCTCGACCGTGTATCTGAAGGATCCGACCGACCCGACCTGGGACAAGGACCCTGCGGTGGTGAAGTGGCGCGAATTCATGGACAAATATTATCCTGATGGCGACAAGGCCAACGCCAATAACGTCTATGGCTACGTGCAGGCCGAGGCGATGGCGCAGGTGCTGAAGCAGTGCGGCGACAATCTCACGCGCGAGAACGTCATGAAACAGGCCGCGAACCTCAGGGATTTCCACACCGACCTGATGCTGCCGGGCATCATGGTCAACACCTCACCGGACGATTACTTCCCGATTGAGCAGATGCAGCTGATGCGCTTCAACGGGCAGGCCTGGGAGCTGTTCGGCGACGTCATCACCGGCGAGGTCGGCCACGAGCGCAGCCAGTAGTCAGGGCTGGCTGTCAGCTTTCGCCTTCAGCGCCATGCCGCCGGCGACGCCGACGCCGAGCACATACATCCAGCCTTCGTGAAAATCGAACAAATGCGAGTTCAACAGCGAGCTCGCAATGTTCTGCACGACGACCACGAGGCCGATCCAGGCGGCAAGGCCTTCGCCCAGGAACAGGCGAAGCTGCGCGATCCACATCGCGTAGAGCAGGACGACACCCAAAAGGCCCCACTGCACCGCGACGTTGAGGGTCTGGTTGTGCGGGTTGCTGACGATTTCCGCATCGAGCCTGCTATCGGCGGTGGCGGCGCGTTCGAACTGGCGCTTGATCGAGCCGGTGCCATGGCCGATCAGAGGGGCCTCGGTAAAGGCGTGCAGCGCCTTGCGCCAATAGGTCAGGCGCTGCGCGGTTGAGGCGCGGCTGAAGTCCTCATGGCCGTGGCGGTATTCCACCGCGACGTCAGTGATGCGCTCGCGCAGATAGGGCGACGTCGTCCAGGCCAGCGCGCTTGCGGCAACAGTGCCTGCGAGGAGGAGCAACGACGCCCGGCGACCCAGATGCTTCCAGGCGAACAAGGCCAGCAGCACCGGGATGCAGAGCAGGGCGGTGCGGCTTGAGGCGACGAACACCATGTTGGTGGCGAACAGCAGAATCAGCGCCAGGCACACGGCTCCCGCGATCGCGCTTCCACCACGCCAGAAAGCGAGCGCGGGCAGCGCGAGCGCAATGGCGCAGAGCGTGAACTCCTGGCTCTGGTCGATGTAGTTCTTGACGGGAACGCCGGCCGATGCCGTCGCAGTGATCTTCCAGGCGGGATTGAACAGCACGATCCAGGAGAAGACCGCAAGCAGCGCGCAGGAGGCGAGAAAAGCAAGGCAAACCCAAAAGCCGCGCTCCGACCGGCTGAAATGGTGGAGCAGCGGCGGTATCAGCACGAGCTTTGCGATCGGCTTGATCGCATGCAGCCGGTCCGCCCAGGTGCCGTCCGACCACAGCATGCCGACGAGCGCGAGCAGCAGAAAAACAAAGGGCAGGGCGAACGCCGGCCGTGCGAGCTTGCGCCCATAGTCGCGCCAGTCGATGGTCGGCGTGATCGCGAGCAGCCAGAGCCCGACGAAGATCGACGGTGCCGTGGTGGACCAGGGTAGTGACGCCGCGATCAGGGCGGCGAGCACGTCGGCCGCCCGGATCAGCGCGGCCGAGTTGCCCAGGGCCTGCCATCGGCCGCGCCGGCCTTGCGGATCGGCTGGCCCGGACCATGTCGCGGAGTCCGAGGTCATCCTTACGATGCGAGTTGTGTGGCGGGGAGGCTTTCCGTGCGTATCGCGTGGCCGAGGAAATCGCGGGCCTGGGTCTCGTAGCCGAACCGTTCGGCGAGCTCGTGGTGCCGCGCCCGGATCTTGCCGCGCCACTCCTCCTGCCGCGTCAGCACGCGGGTGACGGAGGCTGCGATCGCCTCGGTCGAGAACGGGTCGAAATAGTCGGCCAGCTCGCCTGCGACCTCGCGAAACACCGCGATGTCCGAACACAGCACCGGCGTGTTCGCGGCCAGCGCCTCGATGATCGGCACGCCAAAGCCTTCGGCAAAGCTCGGCATGATCAGGCCGTGGGCGTCCGCGATCAGGGCGGCCTTCTCGTGCTCGTCGACATAGCCCGCAAAACGGACGTTCGGCGGCAGATTGCGCATCCGGCTGATCTCGCCGGCATAGCCGATCACGACGAGATCGGCCTGGGGCACGCCCCGGAAGGCGCGGATGACGGTAGCGACGTTCTTGCGCGGCTCGTTGGAGACGATGACGACAAAGCTCGGCCGCCCCGGACGCCCCGACGGGGCTGGCAGGTGCAGGACATCCGGGGCGTCGAACCGGGTGCGGGGATACACGACCCGCGCCGGTAGGTGAGCAAATTGCGGCAACAGGTCCCTGAACCGCATCATGCTGTAGTTTGAAACGAAGGCGAGCTCGTCGGCCTGACGCAGGCTGGTGAGCAGCCGCGACAGGAACAGCCGCGTGGCGATGTCGCTGAGCTTGAGGTCGGTGAGCGGCAACAGATCGTGGACGACGCAGATCACCTTGGCACCGGGCCTGCGCTTGATTGCCACCCGCGTCGGGGTATCCACGACGATCACATCGTAGTCGCGCGCATCGACCCGCGGCGGCGGCAGCAGGAAGAAGGCCGAGGAATCCTGGTAGCTGTAGAAGCCGGGCTCGAGCTGGAAGTCGCGGAACAGCTCGAGATGGCGCAGGTCCGGCGGGACGTATTCGAGCGCGGCGGTCCTGTTCTCGATCAGCCGGGCGTTGAGGCCACGCAGGCCGACCGCGCGCAGCAAGCAGGCGATATAGTCCCACGACACCGACATGGTGGCTTTGTGGCGAACCCAGTCGAGCGTGCGGCGCAGGCCGCCGCGCACGACCGGCTCGCCCATATTGACCTCGTCGAGGAAGCGGTACAGCGCGAGCAATTCGATGTTGCGCGACTGCACCGGAAACAGCCTGGTGCGCCGCTCGCGCTGGCGCAGCTTGCGATAGCGCCGCGTGGTCTCCACCAGCAGCGTCAACTCGTGACCCTCGGCGGCCAGCGAGCGCATCAATTCGCGCGTGAAGTGGAAGATTCCGCGCTTGTGGTTGGGCTCGCCCAGCGCTTCGGAGACGACGAGGATATTCTGTTTCATGCACGTTTCTCGCGGAGCTCAAAGGGGGGCGTGGCCGGCGGCTCGACCGCGACGGTCGAGGCGATGCGGCCGTGATCGAGATTGATGATGCTGGTGCAGGTGCGGCGCAGCAGCGGCTGGTCGTGCGAGGCGATGATCACGATCGCGGCCTGCGATACGAGGTTCAGCAGCCGTTCCTGCGCCTTTTCCGCAAAATGCTCGTCGACCACGCTGAGCCATTCGTCGAGCAGGAGGATGTCGGCCGGAAAGGCGGTGGCGGTCGCAAACAGCACCCGCATCAGCATGCCCGAGGAGAACATCCGCAAGGGAAGCCGCTGCATGCGCGTCTCGAGCTCGGTGAAGGCCCAGATCTCGTCGATCACGCTGCGGGTCGGCTTGCGGCCGCTGATCCGCAGCAGCAGCGCGATGTTGTCCTCCGCCACGAAATCCAGATTGACGCCGGCGTTGAGGCCGAGCAGGGGCACGACATTGCCCTGGACCGAGAGGCTGCCGCTGCTCGGCGGATAGACGCCGGCGATCAGCCGCAGCAGCGTCGACTTGCCGGAGCCGTTGGGACCGGCCAGCCCGATCCGGGCGCCGGCTTCGGCCTCGATCGTGACGTTGTCGACGGCGCGGATGATCCGCATCTCGCCGGGCTCGCGGATGAGGTGCCCGAGCAGCCGTCGCTTCAGCGAGAAGTCGTAGGCGCCGTAGAGCGGGTAGTCGAGACAGATATTGCGAAGGCTGATCGAGACCATGCGTCAGATCCAGAATGCGGCTTTGCGCAGGTGGATCAGCGTCAGCACGCTCGCAAAGACCAGGAGTGCGAGTGCGACCAGCACGTAGACGAGGCTGACGGGATCGACATGGCCGCCCGCCAGCGGCTCGCGCCACACCGCGAACAGATGCGTCAGCGGATTGAGCCGCATCACCGTCGAGCGATGGTTGATCATGTCCGACGACCAGATCACGGGCGAGGCGAGAAAGGCGAGCATCAGTGTGGATTCGATGATCGGCTTGAGGTCGCGATAGCGGGTTGCCATGGCGCCGAGGACGAGGCTCAGGGCGAAGGTGCAGGCCACGAAGAGAAGCAGGCCGGGCAACGCCGCCAGCGCGTGAGAGAGGTCGTGCGGCGAGAGGACGAGCCACAGCAGCAGCGGCACGCAGGCGTTATGGAGCGCGAACAGCCCCTGGCGGAACGTGCATTGCAGGAGGAAGATGACCGGCGGCAACGCACGGTCGCGGATCAGGCTCGCCGAGTTCTGCAGCGCCGTGGTGGCATCGAGCACGACGCTGTTGAGGAAGGTCCATGCCGTCATCGACAGCGCCAGCATCGGCAGGCGTGCCAGCATGCTGGCGTTCGACATCTGGCCGATCACCGACCCCAGCACGGCGACCACGATCGCCATCTGCAGCGACATCCAGAACGGACCGAGCAGCGAGCGGACGTAGCGGTGCCGCATGTCGGACCATGCCAGCGCCCCCGCGATCCGGACCGTGTCCAGCCAGCCGGTGGCCTGCGGCAGTTCGCTGACCGCCGATCGCTCCTCATTGGATGCGGTGACGGCGTTGCGGTAGACGGTCTCCATGCCCTGCTTGAAGGCGGTGGCGGAATAGCGGGTGAGGGCGCGCGTGCGTGCCGAAAGTCCCATGCGGCGGCGGCGCTCGGGGTCGCGGATCAGTGTGTCGATGGCCTCGCCCAGCTTCTCGGCATCGCCCGGCGGCACGGTGATCGCCTCCATGCCATGGCGTGCGACGCGCGGCACCGCGGTCTCGAGCGCCGTGTTCACGACCGGCCGGCCCGCGGCCATGGCCTCGAGCTGAACGAGGCCGAAGGTCTCGGCATTGGTCACCGACGGCATCACGAAGACGTCGGCGAGGCACATCAGCTTGATGCGCTCGCAATCGTTGACCGTGCCGAGCAGGCGGACGCGGTCGCCGAGGCCGTGGAAGCGGATCAGTTCCTCGAGCCGCAGCCGCTCGGCGCCCTCGCCGATGATCCAGACCTCGAAATTGTGCGCAGCCGCGGCGCGGATCAGGACGTCAAACCCCTTGTAGGGCACGAGCCGGCCGCAGGCGAGCACGAGCCGGCCGCGATCGTTGACATGGTGCGGTTCGATCTTCGAGCAGTCATAGCGCGTGGTGTCGATGCCGAACGGCACGACGTGGCACTTGTCCTCGAATTCGCGCAAGAGCGGCGTGTTGTCGACCAGCACGTGATCCGAGACGATGATCGCCTTGGCGCGGCGCAGGGTTCGCCGCATCAGCGGTTCGATGAACCAGCGCAGGCCGGCATGGGTGACGATGTCGGCGTGCCAATGCACCACCAGCGGCCGCTTGGCGCCGAATCCGAAGGCGAAGACGAGGTCGGCAAGCGGGAAGGGGGCGTGGAGCGCGAGCAGATCGTGCTCGGCGATCTTGCGCCAGAGCCGCCAGGGATAGGCGGGGGCAGCGGGCAGCGACATCACATTGCCGAACGAGCGCACGCGCTCGACCGGCACGTCGTTGACGACGATCTCGCGCCGCTCGGCCGATTGCGAACAGACCAGGACGGCGGAGGTGAAGGCGTCCTTCAGGCTCGTGCAGATGTCGCGGATCACCGTGAGCGTGCCGCCGAACAGGTCGGGATAATAGATCTTGAAGATGTGCAGCACCGACGGACGGCGCGGCGATTCGCTGATGTGATGCATGATGTGGTCAGCCTGCGAGAAGTGCGGCGACGAAGGGGGCAGCCAGCACCGAGATGAAGATCACGCCGCGCACGAGTGCGGGCAGCATCGGCTCGATCCGGCCGTGACTCCCCCGGTCGAGCATTGGAATCGCATGCGTTGAGCTGGAGATGCGGGCCAAGCGGTCGGCCATGGTCAATGTCCCTTTAAATCGCGCCCTCAGTGGCTCCTCGTATATGTGGGAAAATTTACCACGTCAATCGTCAAATGGGAAAAAGTGGGATTGTGTCCCACGTGAGGCACCGGTACAATTCAGACATGAATGCCAAGTCCGGGTCCAAAGCAGCGGCGCCGCAGCCGAACGCTGCCGAGAAGCTGCACGCGCCGCTGGCGCGGCTGCTGCGCCCGCTCGTGCGGCTTTGCATCCGTAGCGGCATGACCTTTCCGGCGCTGGCCCAATTGCTTCGCGAGCTCTTCGTCAACGTCGCCGAGCATGATTTCGCGCTGGAAGGAAAGGAGCAGACCGACAGCCGCGTCAGCCTGCTCACCGGCATCCATCGCAAGGAGGTGGCGCGGTTGCGCGGCGCGGGCGCGCCCGTGCACGAGGCGCCGGCGGCGGTGTCACTGACCAGCGCGGTGATCGCGCGCTGGCTCGCGGCGCCTGAGTTTACCGATCCCAAGGGCGAGCCGCTGGCGCTGCCACGCACCGCCGAGGGCGATGCACCGTCATTCGAGATGCTGGTGGCCTCCGTCACCAAGGACGTGCGCCCGCGCGCGGTGCTCGATGAATGGGTCGATCGCAAGCTCGTCACCATCAACGGGAAGGACGAGATCGAGCTGGTCGAGGCAGCCTTCGTCCCGAGCGGCGAGGACGACAGCAAGTGGCACTATCTCGGCCGCAATTTGCATGACCATATCGCGGCCGCTGCGCAAAACGTTTCGGACGGGCCGCGCTTCCTCGAACGCGCGGTGCACTACAACAACATCTCGCCGAAGCTGGCGAGGCGCCTCGAGGCTCGTTCGCGCGAGCTCGCGATGGACGCGCTGAAGACCGCCAACCGCGAAGCCAATCGGGCGCTCGCCAAGGACAAGGGCGGTGACGCCCGCTGGAATTTCGGCATCTACATCTACAGCGAGGACGCCGACGAGGAGGGCGAGGCCAAGGAGGGCGGCAAAGAGGGCAGCAAGGAGGGCGGTTCCTCATGAGCCGGCCGCCGCTCATCTCCCGCCGTCTGCTGCTGACGGGATTGTGGCTCGCCGGCACGGCGATGGCCCGCGCGCAGGTCAGGCGCGGCACCGATCAAGGCATCGGGGGCACCGGAATCACGCGCGGCGATGATCACGGCATCGGCGGCACCGGCATCGTCGGCGTGATCCAGCGCTTCGGCAGCATCTACGTCAACGGCGAGCGCGTCACCTATGCCAGCGACGTTCCGGTCCGAATCGACGGCGAGGCGGCCAGCGCCAATGCGCTGCGCATCGGCCAGCTCGCCCGCGTGGTCGCGACCCGCCAGGCCGACGGCACGCTGGTCACGCGCAATATCGCGATCGCGAGCGAAGTTTCGGGCCCGATCGAATCGGTGAAGCGCGGTGAGCTCACGGTGCTCGGCCAGAAGATCGTCACCGACGGCAAGGAGAGTAAGCTCCGCGCCGGCACGCAGGTCGCCGTCTACGGCTTGCGCCGCACCGACGGCGTCATCGTTGCAAGTCTGGTCGAGCCGCGGCGCGAAGCAACCGCACGTGTCGCCGGTCTCGTCGAGCGCGGGCCCGATGGTCTGCATATCGGCGGGCTGAAACTGAACGGCGTCGATCCCCTGCTCGTCGGCCAGCGCGTCCAGATCGAGGGCAGTGCGGGCCAGGGGGCGATGCAGGCCGCGCGCACGCGGATCGACGATTTCTCCGATCTCGTCGGTGCGAGCCGCCTGTCGATCGAGGCCTATGTGCAGCGGGCGGGCGCAAACCTCCAGCTCGGCTCCGGGCTCATCGCCCGTGACGGCTCGCGGTTCGGGCCTGCGGCCGGCGAAGCGCGCATGGTGGTCAACGGCGTGTTCGATCGCTCGCGCGGCCTCCAGCTCGATTCGTCGCAGGCGATCGGCCAATTCCCGGGATCGCCGAAGCAGGCGCCCGGTGGCAGCGGTGGTCCCAACCGGTCGCCGGGTGGCTCGATCCTGTATCCAAATCGCAGCACGGCCAATCCGGGCGGCAGCCAGCCCGGCCCGGCGGGTGCGCCTGCGCCTGGATCGAGCCCCGGAGGCCCCGGAGCAAACCCCGGCGCCGCACCATCGGGGCCGAGCGGTCCGTCGGGGCCCGGCGGGTTTGGATCGCCCGGCGGCGGGCCGATGGGGCCCGGCGGCGGCATAGGTGGAGGTGGTTTCGGTGGTCCCGGAGGCGGGATGGGCGGCGGCCGGCGCTAGCGGAGCCGCGCAGGTCGGTCGCATTGCCTGGTGATCCGTGTTCGTCACGTGTTTCCATCACCGGGCTGCGTGCAGCTCGCCATTCGCTCCGAGCGCGGCCGTATCGCGTTTCACCGCATCGTCGCCCGTCGCCGTAGAATGGTCGGCTGCAAGCAGAACGTAGAACGCCGGCACCACGAACAGGGTGAACAGCGTTCCGATCGAAAGTCCGGAGGCGATGACGAGCCCCATGTTGAAGCGCGAGGCGGCGCCCGCGCCGGATGCGGTGATCAACGGCATCACGCCGATCACCATGGCCGCCGTCGTCATCAGGATCGGGCGGAGCCGGATCGCGGTTGCTTCGATGACCGCATCGCGCTTGGAGCGGCCGGCATGCTGCAGCTCGTTGGCGAACTCGACGATGAGAATGCCGTGCTTGCTGATCAATCCCATCAGCGTCACGAGGCCGACCTCGGTGTAGATGTTGAGGCTCGCGCCCTTGATGCCCAGCATGATGAAGATCAGCGCGCCTGCGATCGACATCGGCACCGAGACCAGGATGATGAGGGGATCGCGGAAGCTTTCGAACTGCGCCGACAGCGCCAGGAAGATGATGATCAGGGCAAATCCGAAGGTCGCCGCGAAACCGGAGGATTCCTGGATGAACTGCCGCGACTGTCCGCCATAGTCGATGGTGTAGCCCTTGGGCAGGGTGCGGTCCGCGATCTCCTTCAGCGTCGCGAGCGCTTCGCCGGTGATCACGCCCGGCATGGCCACGCCGGAGATGGTGGCGGCATTGACCTGCTGGAAATGGTTCAGGGATTGCGGAACCGTGGTCGTTTTCAGCGACGCCACCGTGGACAGCGGAACGGACGTGCCGTCGGAGGTCTTGATGTAGTAGTTCAGCACCTGATCGGCGTTCAGCCGCTGGCGCTGCTCGACCTGGGGGATGACCTTGTAGGAGCGACCGTCCAGGCCGAAATAGTTGACGTACCCGCCGCCCAGCAGGCTGCCGAGCGCGCCACCGACATCGCTGAGCTTCAGCCCGAGCTGCGCGGTCTTTTCCCGATCGATCAGCACTGTGGTTTGCGGCTGGTCCACTTTCAGGTCGTTGTCGAGGAAGATGAACTTGCCGCTCTTCAGGGCCTCGGCGGTGAATGCCTTGGCGATGCCGTCGAGACGCTCGAACGGGTCCGTGGTCTGGATCACGAACTGGATCGGAAGGCCGCTCGCGCCCGGCAGCGGCGGCAATTGGAACGCCACGATCTTGGCGCCGGCAACCCCGGCCATCTCCTGCTGAAGCACCGGCTGCAGTTCCGCTGCGGTCTTGTCGCGCTTGTCCCAGGGCTTCAGGACCCAGCCCGCAATCGAGCTGCCGGTGAGATCAAGCTGAAACACGCCCGCGGTTTCGGCATAGGTGGAAATGCGCCGGTAGACCTCGGCGGAATACAGCAGCTTCTGCTGCAGCGTCGCGTTCGGCGCCAGCGTCGACTGCATCAGGATCGCGCCCTGATCCTCCTCCGGTGCCAGCTCGTTCTTGGAGTTCGTATAGAGCCAGTAGATGCTGCTCAGGACCAGGGCCGCGAACACGACCGTGACCGGGATCGTCGTCAGGCTGCCGGTGAGCAGGCGCCGGTATCGATGCTGCAACGTCTCCATCCGCGCATCGATGAAGGCGACGATGCGATCGTCGAGCGTCGGCTTGCCGGTCGTCGGCGGCTTGAGGATGTAGGCGCAGCACATCGGCGTCAGTGTCAGCGCGACGACGGCCGACACCGCGACGGCGCCGGCAAGGGTAAAGGCGAACTCGGTGAAGAGCGCTCCGGTCAGGCCGCCCTGGAATCCGATCGGGACGTAGACCGCGATCAGCACCACGGTCATGGCCACGATCGGACCCGCAAGCTCGCGCGCGGCGGTGATCGCGGCCTGCAACGGCTTTGCGCCCGCGGCCAGATGCCGGTTGACGTTCTCGACCACGATGATGGCGTCGTCGACCACAAGACCGATCGCGAGCACCAGCGCCAGCAGCGTCAGGAGGTTGATCGAGAAGCCGAGCGCGAGCAGCAGGGTGAAGGTGCCGACCAGCGAGAGCGGAATCGCGATCACCGGAATCAGCACCGAGCGCCACGAGCCGAGGAACAGGAAAACCACCACGGTGACGATGAGAAGCGCTTCGACCAGGGTATGGATCACCTCGTCGATCGAGCTGTTCACGAATTCGGTGGAGTCGTAGATGATCTCGGAATTCAACCCGTCCGGCTGCTGCGCCTTGATGTCGGGGTAGACCGCGCGGATGCCCTTGATGACGTCGAGCAGGTTAGCGTTCGGCGCCACCTGGATGCCGACATACACCGCGCGCTTGCCGTTGAATCCGACCGACGATTCGTAGTCCTCGGAGCCCAGGGTGACGTTGGCCACATCCGACAGCTTGACGTTGGAGGCGCCGGCCTGCTTCACGACCAGGTCGCGAAACTCCTGCAGCGACTTCAGGTTGGTCGCGGCCGTCAGGTTGACCTGCACCATCTGGCCCTTGGTGGTGCCGAGCCCGGCGATGTAGTCGTTGGCGGACAGCGCGGTTGATACGTCCGACGCGGTGAGCCCATACGCCGCAAGCTTGATCGGATCGAGCCAGGCGCGCAGCGCGAACGTCTTGTTGCCGAGCAGTTCCGCGGTCTGCACGCCCGACACGGCCTGGAGCTTCGGCTGCACCACGCGGATCAGGTAGTCGGTGATCTGGTTCGGCGCCAGTACGTCGCTGCTGAAGCCGAGATACATGGCATCGATGGTCTGACCGACCTTGACCGTCAGCACCGGCTGCTGCGCGCCGCTCGGAAGCTGATTGAGCACCGAGTTCACCTTGGTGTTGATCTCGGTCAGCGCCTTGCCGGAATCGAAGTTCAGCCGCAGGTTGACGGTGATGGTCGAGGTGCTCGACTGGCTGTTCGACGTCATGTAGTCGATGCCGTTGGCCTGCGCGATAGCATTTTCCAGCGGCGTGGTGATGAAGCCGGCGACGATCGCCGGATCCGCTCCGTAATAGGTCGTCGTCACGGTGACGATCGCATTCTGGGTCCGCGGATATTGCAGGATCGGCAGCGCAGTCATCGACTTGAGACCCAGCACCAGGATCATCAGGCTAACGACGATCGCAAGCACCGGCCGGCGAATGAAGAGGTCGGTAAAGGACACGTTCTGGCTCCTCACTGATCGGCGGGTGCCGGATTTGGCTCGTTTGCCACGGCAATGGAGTTGTCGACCTTCAGCAGGGTGCCGTTGCGCAGCTTGATCTGGCCGGCAGTGACGACGGTTGCGCCCTGGTCGAGACCCGAGATCACCGCCACCTGATCGCCGCGGGTGGCGCCGGTCTTGATGAAGGTCTGGCGTGCGACCAGTCCCTGCTTGCCCGCGGCCTCGCTCTTGACTGCCAGGAACACCGAATCTCCGTAGGTGTTGTAGACGATGGCGGTCTGCGGCAGCGTGACGTAGCTCGTGGCGTGGCCGATGGTGAGATCGATCCGCGCGAACATGCCGGGCAGGAGCTTGCGATCTGAATTGTCGAAGATCGCGCGAACCTGCACGTTGCGGCTGGTTTGATCGACCTTGGAATTGAACGCCTGCACGACGCCCTTGAAGGTGCGTCCCGGAAACGCGTCGATGCGGGCAACGACCTCCTGCCCGACCTTGACCTGATCGACCGCCTGCTGCGGCAGTGTGAAGTCGACAAACAGACGATCGAGCGCCTGCAGCGTGACGATGGCGGTGCCCGCGGTGAGATATTGGCCGACATCGACCTGGCGCACGCCGAGACGCCCTGCAAACGGTGCCTTCAGGGTCTTCTGCTCCAGCAGCGCCTGCTGCTGGGCGACCAGCGCCAATGCGTTGCGCTCATTCACGAGATCACTGTCGACCGTCGCCTGGCTGACCGCATTGATCTTCAACTGGCCCTGATCGCGCCGCAACGTGATAGCCGAGCCGTCAGCGGTGGCCTGCAGGGATTGCAGCTTGGCGACGTCGTCCTCCTTGCGCAGGTCAAGCAGCACGTCACCCGCGGCGACATCCTTGCCGGACTCCAAGTGCACGCTGTCGACGATGCCGGACTGCTGGAGCGAGAGATCGGCGCCGTTGACCGCGCGAAACGTGCCGATGGCGGTCAGGGTCGACTGCCAGTCGCTGAGCACCGCATCGGTGGTCGACACCGTCTGCGGCGGATCGGCGAGGGCGGCCATGGCCTGCCTGATCATGCCGGCGCGGAAATTGACGAACCAGGCCAGCGCGGCGAACACCGCACCGACGACACACAGCATGATCATCATGCGCTTCAACATGGCTTCGGACTCTCGGATCAGTTGGCTGGTGGGGTCGGCTGTGCCGGCAAGGCCCCCGCGGGAGTGAATATCGCGGCAATGCCCGCGGGCTTGACCTCGGCGGCCGGTGTTTCATCGACGCGATTCCACCAGCCGCCGCCGAGCGACTGGTACAGCGCCACGGTGTCGGCATAGCGCGAGGCCTGCGCCTTCACGCGGTTGATGCGCGCCGTCAGCAGCGTCTGTTCGGCGTTGATGACGGAGATGAAGGTGGTGGAGCCGGCCTTGAACTGGGCCTGGGACATCTTCAGGCTTTCGGCCGAAGCCTTTTCCGCCTCGAGCTGGGCCTTCAGCAGATCAGCATCCGATTGAATCGCGCGGAGCGCATCGGCGACATTCTGGAACGCGGTGATCACGGTCGAGCGATATTTTGCGCCGCTCTGCTCCAAAGCTGCGACCTTGGACTCCTTGGTGTGGAACAGGGACCCGGCATCGAAGATTGGGCCCGTGACGCTCGCCGCCACGCTCCAGGCGGCCGATTGCGGCCCATAGAGTCCCGACAGCGCCGACGCGGAGCTGCCACCCGAGGCCGACAGCGTCACGCTCGGCAGCATGTTGGCCGTGGCGACGCCAACGTTCGCGCTGGCCTGATGCACCTGGCTTTCGGCGGCACGGATGTCCGGGCGCTGCCGCACCAGCAACGACGGTACGCTGACCGGCAGATCGGGCGGCAGGCGCAGGTTTGACAGCGGCACCGCCTCGCCCCTGTCCTGGCTCGGCAGCCGGCCGAGATAAGCCATCAGCTGGTTGCGATTTTGCGCGCGCGACTTTTGCAGCGGCGGCAGCGTCGCAACCGTCTGCGCCAGTTGGGCCTTCTGAGTCAGGACGTCGCTGCTGGCAACGGCGCCGAGGGCAAACTGCTGTTCCAGCAGCGCGACCAGCTGGCGCTGACCGTCGATCTGTTCCTGGGTGACGCGAATTTGCGCCGCATAGGACGCATCGCTGATAGCGGTCGTCACGACGTTTGCCGTCAATGTCAGGTAGGTCGCCTCGAGCTGGAAGCGCTGATAGTCCGCATTGGCGAGATCCGCCTCGATCCCGCGCGCCTTGCCGCCGAAGATGTCCGGCGTGAATGAAACCGGGACCGAGGTCTTGTAGAGGGTGTAAAGGGATGATGGTCCGGTTTGTCCGGACTGGGCCAGCGGCACTTCGTTGCGTGTCACACTGCTTTCCCCGGTGATCGACGGCAGCAGCGCGCTGGTGTCTGCCGCCGCAACTTCGCGGGCCTGGCGCAGCGCCGCCTGGGCTGCGGCGAGATCCGGATGGTTGTCGATTGCTTCACGGACGAAGGCTTCGATCTGCCGCGAGCGGAACACCTGCCACCAGACCGCGGGCACGTCCGCACCGTGTGCGAACCGCTGCGCCATGCCGCCGGGTCCGTCCGCGCCTTGCGTCGCGGGCAGTCGGCCCGCCGTGTAACCGCTCACCGCCGGTGCGGCCGGCGACTCGAAATCAGGGCCGACCGCGCAGCCGCCGAGGGACAGGGCAGCCTGGATAATAGGTACCAAAGCACCTCTCTGGAGCAATGTTTTAACCGACATCCGTCGCCTGTATTGAACTGAACCGTTCAGTACTTGACCGGGTCGATTAGGATTGTCAACAGTACTGTACTGTTTAGTTTTTTTGCGGCGTGCGACGCTTTGATGTACGCGCGTGCAATCAGGATCCGGTTCTTTGTTCTTTCAAGTCGTTGATGCGCCGTCATTGTGCGCGCTGACACCAGCGACACCGATTCGCCAGCCGACGGAGTGCCATCATTGATCGAAACGATCGCCCATCCTGCTCCTGAGCAGCCGAGCGCGCCGGCGGGCCGCAAGATGGACACCGTCATCCGCGCGGCGTGGCAGCTGTTTCTCGACCACGGCTTTTCCGCAACCAGCATGGACGCCGTCGCCAAAGCCGCCGGTGTGTCGAAGGCCACGCTCTACGCGTATTTCCCGAGCAAGGAGGCCTTGTTCGCCTCTTTGATCGTGGCGGAATGCGAGAGCCTGCAACACGATCTGCCGATACCCAAACTGTCGGCTGGACTATCCGAAGCGTTGCGGGAGTTCGCCAGGCAATACATCCGCACCTTCATCCACCGGAAGGACGTCGCCTTCGTCCGTATCATCGCCAACGAAAGCGGACGGTTTCCTGTGCTCGCGCGGCTGTTCTATGAGAGCGGACCCGAGGCGACGATCCGGCGGCTCTCTCAATTCCTCGAAGAGGCGAGGGCGGCGGAGCTCCTGGAATTTGACGACCCGATTGGAGCCGCCAAACAATTCCTGAGCCTGGTCCGCGGCGAGCTACCGTTGCTGATCGTGCTGGGTCTCAACGA
This sequence comes from Bradyrhizobium sp. GW821-FHT13H05, assembly GCF_058804065.1. Lineage (NCBI taxonomy): Bacteria > Pseudomonadati > Pseudomonadota > Alphaproteobacteria > Hyphomicrobiales > Nitrobacteraceae > Bradyrhizobium > Bradyrhizobium sp. GW821-FHT13H05. Next base: position 186,346 of record NZ_JBXAPO010000013.1, read on the forward strand.
GCTCACGGAAGGGATGATCGAACAGGAGATCGAGGCGGGACTCAATTTCTTCCTGAAGGCGTGTCAGCCTCGCGCCTGAAGCTCTCACGCATGTTTTCATGAAGGCAGAGGCCAGCTCTAGCCCGCGCTGAGGCGCACGCCGGCGCGCAGAAATTTTTGCGGGTCGACCGCTTCGCCGTCGATGCGGGTTTCGTAGTGCAGATGCGGGCCGGTGGAGCGGCCGGTCGAACCGACGAGGCCGATGACCTGGCCGAGCTTGACGATCTCGCCGACCTTGACGTTGATCTCGGAGAGATGGCCGTAGCGGGTCGAGAGCCCGTTGCCGTGATCGACTTCGACCATCCGGCCATAACCACCGGACCAGCCGGCCGACACCACCTTGCCGTTGGCGGTGACGCGGGCGGGATCGCCGGTGGCGGCGCGGAAGTCGAGGCCGGTATGCATCGCGGGCCGGCCGAGGAAGGGATCGCTGCGCACGCCGAAGCCGGAGGTGAACTCGACTTCGCCGATGACAGGCTTGCGATAGGGCACCAGCGCCAGCGTGCGATTGAGCCGATCCATCTCGGCGCGGGTGACGTTGATGCGATTGAGCTGCTTCTCGAACGGCCCGGCATTGGCCGTCAGCTTGACCGGGACGAAAGGCCCGCCCATCGCGCTGCGCGGCACGGCGGCCTCGAGATTGGCGAGGTTGAGGCCGAGGTCGCTGACGACGCCGCGCATCCGGCGCATGCGTGAATCCATGCCTTCCTCGACGGCGCTGAGCGAGGCCATCTGGCGACGCTCGACCTGATCGAGCGAGGTCGTGAGCCGGACCAGGACATTGTCAAAACCCTGGTTCTTGGCGAATTGATTGGTCGGGGGCGCCATGACAGCCGGCGCGCGTGACTCAAGCCGCGCTTCGCGATCCGGCGGCGCCACGAAGATCACGGTGTCGCTGATCGGCGACGGTTTGGGCGTGCCCTGCGTCGTGGTCTGGCCGGCGTCGCCACGCTGCGGGGCCGCGCGGGGAATCGATCCTGTCACGTCGGGCATGGCGCCCAGCGCCGTGGCCCGGGACTCCAGCGCCGTCTGGCGCTTCATGATCTGGTCGAGCTTCTGGTCGAACTGCTCCTGGTCGAGCAGCTGACGGCTGGTGGTGCGGTCGACCTTGGCGCGCAGCTCGGCGATGCGGTCCTCGTAGGCGTACTGCATCTCGGCCTGGCGGGCGATCAGCCGGGTCAGAACGTCGTCGCGGAAGGCGAAATAGGTGGCGGTCGCAGCCGACCACAGGCCGAGCAGCACGACCGTGCCGACCACAATCCAGAACACCACGGGCCCCAGGCGGACCTGCTTGCCGTGATGGACGATGGTGTAGGCGTCGTCAGCGTCGGGAAGAGGAATCGCGGCCGCCACCGCGGCGGCAGGACGCCGAGGGAAGGCTCGTCCGTGGTCGTGGGGGTGATGCTGGGGGTACTGCGAATATTGGGCAGAACTTTTCGACATCGGCACTCCCGCGCCGGTCGGATGAGTCCGTACGGCTTAATTGCCGCAGCAATCTGGGCCGGTCATGGTTAATTTTTCGGAAACGGAACCGCTAGAACTTAACGAGCTGGTTAAAGACTTCTTGCCGCTTCCAATACCTGGTCGGCATGGCCGTCGACCCGGACATTGCGCCAGATCTTGGCCACCTTGCCGTCGCTCCCGACCAGTAGCGTGGTGCGAAGAATCCCGAGGAAGCTCTTGCCATACATAGATTTTTCGCCCCAGGCGCCATAGGCCTCCAGCATCTCGTGTTTCTCGTCCGAGATCAGCGGGACGCCGAGGCTGTGCTTGTCGCGGAACTTCTCCTGAGCCTTTAACGAATCCGCGGAGATGCCGAGCACGGCGGTGCCGGCAGCGGCGAACGCGCCCGCCAGGCGGGTGAAGTCGATCGCCTCCTTGGTGCAGCCGGGGGTATCGGCGCGGGGATAGAAAAACAGAACGAGCTTCTGTCCGGCATAGTCCGAAAGGGTGGCCACGCCGCCGCCGTCGCGGGGCAGGCGGAAGGCGGGCGCCTTCTGGCCCTCGGTCAGGGCGGCCTTCGCCACGGTCGCCGATTTGGAGGAATTTAACTGTTTCGATGCGGCCCCATGCGATGCTGTCTTTGCTATGGTCCCGGTTGATTTGCGCGCCGGTGTCCGCTGTGTTTTCGCAGATTGTGTTTGAGTTGATGCTCGCGTTTTCAGGGGCTTCTTTTTAGGCGTCGGACTGCTGGAGGGCGCTTTGGGCGATTTCTTTCGGGATTTCTTGGACATACGCCTTCCTTTCGACGCTTTCGGCGGGTCAACCAAAGCGGTATTGCAGCTCTCGTCCGGCACGCCGGATTCGCGCCCCTGGCTGGGCAAGTCTGACGGCGCCGGAGTATGGTTACAAGGAATTCCACGCACCACCCCACTGCTCGTTGAACGCGCTCCCGGGGCGACATGACGAACAGCAGGAATATTCGAGGTATGGCGGCAACGCCGGGGCGGGGTGCTTCGATCCCCGTCGACGGCTGCGGTCCGGGCGGCGCCCAATCCCACGATGGGCGCCTGTATCGAGAGGCAATGGCAAGGAATACGTCGCCCCAGGATCACAATCGGGATTTCGATCGGCGCGGCGGCCATCAAGAGCCGCCGGAATGGGACGAGGCCGACTGGGACCCGGATCAGGAGGAGGAGGCGGGGCATCGCGCGCGCCGCCTGCTGTCGCGTTCCAATTCGCGTTTTCGCGTCGGTGACAACTTCTCATGGTTTCGCCGGGCCCTGCCGAGCGGACGCTGGCTTCGCCGGATCGCGGTCGTCGTAGGCGCCTTGATCGTCATCTTCGTCGGCTGTTTTGGCGCGCTGTGGTGGCGGCTCGGCGCAGGTCCCATCAATCTCGACATCGCGACGCCCTGGCTTGCGGCGGCGATCGAGGACAATATCGGCCACGGCAACACGGTTGAGGTCGGCGGCACCCAGATCGAGCGGGCCGGTCGAATCCGTATCGCCGTCCGCATCCGCGACATCATCGTCCGCGACCACGATCATGCCATCGTCGCCACCGCGCCGAAGGCCGAGGTGAAGCTGTCGGGGGCGGGCCTGCTGATGGGCCATTTGCGCGCCGAGAGCCTCAATCTCGTCGACGCCGAGCTGGCGATCCGCATTGCACCCGACGGCACCGTCACAGTGTCGGCCGGCGACACCGCAAAGCCGCTCGCAACCGGCGTTGCCTCCAAGAAGGACGCGGGCCTGCCGCCGACATTCCCGCGCAACGGCGTCCCGCCGCCGCCCTTCGCCACCGCGCCTGCGGGCCAGGACCCATCCCAAGCCGCATCGCAAACCGCACCTCAGACGACGGCGCAGAGCGGCATTCTTCAGGGGCTCGACTGGCTCGACAGTCTGAGCATGACCGGCCTCGACGGCCAGAACCTCAACGAGATCGGTCTGAAGAACGGCAATCTGATCGTCGACGATCAGCAGCGCGGCAGCAAATGGACGTTTGAGAACATCACGCTCAGCCTGCGCCGGCCGAGCCATGGCGGCGTCGCGCTCAGCCTCGGCGAGGAAGGCGCGCGCCCGTGGTCGCTGCGCGCCACGATCGGCCCCGCCGAGAATGGCGTGCGCTCGGTCGACATCCGCGCCGACAAGGTTTCCACCGCCAACATCCTGCTGGCGCTTCGGGTGAAGGATCTCACCTATACCGCCGACCTGCCGCTGACCGGGGAGCTCAAGGGCGAACTTGGCCGCGACGGCGTGCCAACCTTCTTCCGCGGCAAGATCGCGATCGGCGCCGGCAACATCATCGACACGGATACGCCCGACTATCCGATGGCAATCGACTCGGCCGAGATCAATGTCGAGTGGGACGCCAATCGGCGCGTGCTGGTCGCCCCGTTCAAGATTCTCTCGGGCGCCAACCGCCTGACGCTGCTGGCGCATCTCGAGCCGCCGAACGGCAGCATCAACGACTGGCAGCTCGGCTTCAGCGGTGGATCGATCCTCCTCGGCGGCATCGACAACGAGCCGCCACTGGTCTTCAACCGGATTGCGATCGGCTTCCGTTTCGACACCGACCACAAGCGCCTTCTGCTGACGCAAGCCGACATCTCCAATGGCGAGATCGGCGTCGCCGGCACCGGCGCGATCGACTATTCCGGCGAGCCGAGGCTGACGCTGGGTTTTGCGGGAACGCCGATGTCGGCCTCCGCGCTGAAGCGGATGTGGCCGACGCTCGTCGTGCCCGAGTTGCGCGAATGGGTGATCGAGCGGATCGAGCGCGGCACGCTCCAGCGCATCGAGATCGGTGTCAATTCGCCGACCAAGAACCTGCCGCGCAAGGGCCCGCCGATCCCTGACGACGGCCTGTCGGTGAACATCGTGGCGAGCGGCGTTGCGGTTCGGCCCGTCGATGGGATGCCGGTGGTGCACGATGCCGACCTGAAGGCGCGCGTGACCGGACGCACGGCGACCGTGACAATCGGGCAAGGCATCGCTGACACGCCCGCGGGCCGCAAGATCACGATTTCCGATTTTACCTTCGAGGTGCCGGACATGGCGCCGAAGCCCTCGCCGTCGCGGAGCAAATTCCGCGCCGACGGACCGGTGGCGGCGGCGGCTGAAATCCTGTCCAACGATCGTCTGAGCGATCTGTCGGCAACCTTTGTCGATCCCAACACCAGCAAGGGGACGTTCTCGGCCAACATCCAGCTCGGCCTGCCGGTCAAGGGCGCGCTGACCAAGGCCGACACCAGCTACGCCGTGACCGCCGACCTCAACGGCTTTGCCGCCGACAAGCTGGTGATGAACCAGAAGCTGGAGGCCAACAACCTCAAGATATCGGCCAACAACCAGGGCTATCAGGTCAAGGGCGACGTCAAGATCAACGGGCAGGCCGCCTCGCTCGACTATCGCAAGCCGACCGAGGGCGATGCGGACGTCAAATTGCAGGCCACGCTCGACGATGCGAGCCGCGCGCGTCTCGGCTTCGACCTCAGCCCCGCCGTCAGCGGCTCGTTGCCGATCAAGCTGTCGGGCAAGATCGCCGGCGGCGCTGACCAGACGACCAAGCTCGGCGTCGAGGCCGATCTGACCTCGGTCAAGCTCGACAACATCCTTCCCGGCTGGGTCAAGCTGCCGGGCAAGTCGGGCAAAGCCAGCTTCAAGGTGGTGCCGACGGCGCAGTCGACGCGTTTCGAGGACATCGTCATCGAAGGCGGCGGTGCCTCGATCAAGGGCTCGCTCGAGGTCGATCCGAATGGCGACCTCATGAACGCGAACTTCCCGATCTATTCGCCGTCCGACGGCGACAAGACGTCGTTGAAGGTCGAGCGCAGCCAGGACGGCGTGGTGCGGGGCACCATGCGCGGCGACGTGTTCGACGGCCGCGGCTTCCTGAAGTCGGCGATCTCAGGCAATTCCAAGGACGATTCCAAGAGCAAGCTGAAGAACGTCGATTTCGACATCGACGTGAAGCTCGGCGCCGTCGCCGGCTTCAACGGCGAGGCGATGCGCAGCGTCGACGCCAAGATGTCGAAGCGCGGCGGCGCCGTCAGGGCCTTCACGCTCAGCGGCAAGATCGGCCGCGACACGCCGGTGGCAGCCGATTTGCGCGGCGGGCGCGCGCAGGGTGCCCGCGAGGTGATCTATCTCCAGACCAACGATGCCGGTGCGCTGTTACGCTTCACCGACACCACCAACAAGGTCTTCGGCGGACAGATCGTGGTGGCGATGGAGCCGCCGACGTCAGAGCCTACGAGCAGGGAAGGCCTGATCAATGTGCGCGACTTCACGGTCAAGGGGATGGATCAGCTCGATCGCGTCGCGGCCGGCGGTCCCAATGGCGCGCAGAACGGCGTGTCGTTCACGGCGCTGCGCGCGGAGTTCACCCGGCAGAACGGCGCGCTCACGATCCGTGACGGCGTCGTCAAGGGACCGATGATCGGCGGCACCATCGAGGGCTCGATCGACTATCCCAGCAACCAGGTGTGCATGAGCGGCACGTTCGTGCCGATGTACGGGTTGAACAACATGTTCGGCCAGATTCCGGTACTCGGGTTGTTCCTGGGTGGTGGCAATAACGAGGGACTAATCGGCGTGACCTACGAGGTCGTCGGCACGCCGGCCGCGCCCGTGATGCGCGTCAATCCGATCTCGGCGATATTTCCCGGCGTGACTCGGAAAGTCATGGAGTTCAACACCGGCAAGCAGAACACGCCGTTCGACGAGCAGCTGCCGTCGGCACAATCCGGCGACAGCCCGACCGGATCAGCAAGGCCGCTGTCGAGCGGTTGCAACCTCGCGCGGCGCTAGCGCGGCGCTGCTTTCCGCCGGCGTCATGGCCGGGACAAGCCCGGGCATGACGATCTCCTGAAACGTTCCGCGCTGCCTACGCCGCGCGCACGCCCTTCAGGAACGTCCCGACTTCGCCGGAGAGCTGCTCGGCCTGCTTGGAAAGATTTGAGGC